>JBKECI010000024.1:0-51033 GCA_047974405.1 Paludibacteraceae bacterium
ACCACTTCTTGGGAAAATTGGAAAAATCCGATTATTTTATATCCTTGTCTTTTAGTAATTCTTCTGCATTCTCAATATCTTCTCCCCACCAATTGTTACATGCTTGGGAAAAATTCAAAATATCGTACAATGATGGACTGGAAGCACTTTTTTTAAGTTCAACATTCTTATATTCAAATTCGAGAATATCAGATACACTTAATTTACCGGATTTCAATTCATCTTCCTCTAAAATTTCTAAATCTAAATACTTGGCCATTTAATTAATGTCTTTCAATAACCTTTTCTTTAATTGAATGTAATTCCTTAATTTTTTCTTTGTTATGGTGTTTCTAATTGGATAGATATGCAGCGCAAATATAGACCTATACTCCCCGGATCTTTGTATTTTACCCTGTATTTGTAGGTGCTTTCGCCAGAGTGGTAAGCGTGTTTGTTTGTGTTTAGCTTGACCGGCTGTTGGCGTATCCCGCTGTGTAGAAATATATTGAATAAAAGGATTGGATATAATTTTTTCATAGTTCGGTTTTTTTTATTCTTTTGTTGGAGGTGTGTTTTATTTGGATTGGGACAAGTGTTATTTGTAATACTGTGAGGGCGTGTTGTGGTTTCTGCGTTTGGTGTTGTGGCAGAGCGAGTATTTGATGCGATACACACAGCTGACATTGAGGCACATGCGGATGTAGTTGCGATGAACAAAAGCTCCTGAAGGTAGCAAGGGTTCGCTTGTTTCAAGGGCGGATGTATGTGAAGGGCAGGGCAGGGCTTGTATTGTGTGGGAGGTTTAATTCTCTCTTTAAGAAAACAGCTCGCACTACAAGGGTTGTGGGGATTAATTTTTTTAATGTGGAGGAATGTCTTAATATTGTTGGTTAGGTTTAACTTAAATAGATTTGATTTAATTTAATACAATTGCTTGGCAAAGTAATTTCTTTATTCTAAATTTTGTAGAATCCCCCCCCCCACTTTAATGCGTAAAGCGCCATGTTTTCATATATACGAATTTTTATATTTGATATTTAGGAAGATATACAAATATAGAAAGAATTTATTATACTCATAACTTGTTGATAAATCCGCATCAATCTTTTGAAAACTAAGTTTATAACTTGTTGATAAATATTTAGTGGGGAAATGTGGGGAATATGAAAAAAAAATTATACTTTTACCGTTGAAAATATTGCAAACACATCAGATGTCCACATTTATCGGAAAATACGAGGCAAAAGCCGATACGAAGGGGAGAATCTTTATCCCTTCGGTTTATCGCAAACTGCTTCCTGAAGGGGGTCGCGAGCGGGTGGTGCTACGTGAAGATCCGGACAACGACTGCCTGGTTATCTATCCCGAACCTGTTTGGAACAAAAAGGTGGAAACGCTCCAATCGACATTAGACGAGTGGAATCCGGACGACCAAATGCTGCTGATACAATTTGTGGCAGATGCAGAATGGCTGGATATCGACTCTCAAGGTCGGATATTGATACCAAAAAAAACATTGGAACTCATAAGTTTAGGAAACAACGAAGTGCTTTTTGTAGGAATGATGGACAGATTTACCCTTTGGGGAAAACAGTATTACGAACAAAATAAGCTATCTTCGGCGCAGTTTGCAGAAAAATTGAAGGATAAAATGAAACAATCCTCATCCTTGTAGTATCAATAAGATTGAAAATAATGTCTGAAACATACTATCACATACCGGCATTGCTCTCCGAAACCATCGAAGGACTCAATATCCAGCCCGGCGGAGTCTATGTGGACGCTACGTTTGGCGGTGGTGGACATTCGAGAGCCATACTCGAAAAACTCGGAGAGACAGGTAGATTAATAGCTTTTGACCAAGACGAAGATGTGCTGCCCAATCTTATCGACGACAAACGATTTGTGTTTGCAAAAAGCAACTTCCGATATTTGCGTAATTTTTTGAGATACCATTCCATCGATAAAGTGGATGGGGTACTAGCCGATTTGGGAGTTTCGTTTCACCATTTCGACAATTCGGAGCGGGGATTTTCTTTCCGATTTGAAGGAGTTTTGGATATGAGAATGAATAAAAAGGCTTCGAAAACTGCGGCCGATATTCTGAATACATATGCCGAAAACCAATTGGCTGACCTGTTTTATCATTTCGGAGAATTGAGACAGTCTCGAAAAATAGCCTCGATAATAGTAAAAAGGAGAAATGCAAAACCAATTGAAGAGATAGCGGATTTTATAGAAATATTGAAACCCCTCTTTTCGCGCGAAAAAGAGAAAAAAGAGATGTCGCTCGTGTTTCAGGCATTGCGCATAGAGGTAAACAGCGAATTGGACGTACTGTATGAACTACTGGAACAAAGCGTAGAGATATTGAATCCTAAAGGGCGGCTGGTGGTGCTGACATACCATTCGTTGGAAGACAGAATTGTGAAAAATTTTATCCGCAGTGGAAATGTGGATGGAAAAATTGTGAAAGATTTTTACGGAAATCTACTGTCGCCCCTAAAGGTGATAAACAATAAAGTAATAGTGCCGACAAATGACGAGATACAAAAAAACCCACGCTCGCGGAGCGCCAAACTGAGAATAGCCGAAAAAATATTATGAGCCGGTTGAGCAAAATATGGGATACTATTAAAGGGAGCGAAGACTTCTCAGACATAAAATCGAGCAGCCTGAGAGATATTTTGAATGGAAATATCCTGAAAAAACGTTTTCTCCAGAAACAATACGGACTTTTTATATTGATAGCGATATTGACTGTAATTTATGTGGACAACCGTTACTCCTGCGAAACACAAATAGCCCGCGAGGTAAAACTGAAAAAGGAGCTTCAAGATGTCAAATTTGAATCTCTGACAATCTCGGCTGAGCTGACAACCTTGAGCAGACGCTCGTATGTGTTAAACTACATTCGGGAAAACGGATTGCTGTTGAAAGAAAGCCCGGTAGCTCCCATAGTGATAACCACGCCTGGAGAAGAAAACGAAAAAGCATTGAAAGATAGTATGAACAAAATATTATATGCCAAGCAAGATACTGTCGTATCCATTGCTTTGGACTGAGAGAGAAAATAATCATCGATAAACCAATGGCTGAAACAGGAAAAAATATAATTGGAAGATTTGCGGTTGTATATCTGCTGGTCGTTTTCCTGATGATATTGGTTGTCTATAACATTGTGGTGATACAAACTGTAGAGCGGGACAATTGGCTGGCGCTTGGTTCAAAAAATGATAAAAAAGACATGATCGTTTTGCCCAATCGAGGGAATATCTATTCTTCCGATGGGCGTTTGATGGCAAGTTCTATACCCACTTACTATGTGTACATGGATACTCGGGTACCGGCATTGCACGAAAAAAAAGGAAAACTCTTTTACGAAAACGTAGATACTCTAGCAGAATGCTTGGCAAATTATTTTGGAGAAAAAAGTAAAAACCAATATAAGCAGGAAATGCAGCGCGCCTACAATAAAGGAGCGTCGGAATATCAATTTTACAAAAAAAGAATAACCTACTCTCAATTGAAAGACCTGAAAAATTTTCCACTTTTCAAATTGGGACGAAACAAAAGCGGATTGCTTACCAAAGAGATGTTTCAGCGTGTAAAACCATTCTCAACATTGGCATCCCGAACGATAGGAGATATCTATGCCGACGAAACTAAAGGGGGGAAAAATGGTCTGGAACTTGCTTTCGATAGTATTTTGCGAGGAACAGTTGGAGTCTCGTCGCGGCAAAAAATAGCCAATCGCTGGGAAGAAATTATTGAAATTCCCCCTGTGGATGGGATGGATATTACCACCACCATTGACGTAAATATGCAAGATATTGCGGAAAAATCACTGGTGGATAAGCTCAAAGAGTTGGAAGCGGAATCGGGATACGCTATTTTGATGGAAGCAAAAACAGGTGAAATCAAAGCCATTGTCAATATGCAGCAAAACAGAGACGGCTCCTATTCCGAAAACAGAAATGGAGTTGTGGCAGACAAGGTGGAGCCGGGTTCCGTATTTAAAGTGATGTCTCTGATGGCTGTACTCGACCAAGGGAAAGCCCACCTGAACGATATGATAGAGACAGGCAACGGTACTTGGAAAATAGCGCACTCCACTATGCGCGACCACAACGCACACAAAGGCGGTTATGGAACCATCTCGTTGCAACACGCCATCAATGCCTCGTCCAATGTAGGAGTTTCAAAAGTGATAATGAAAGCGTATGGAGACAATCCGAAAGAATTTGTAGAGAAACTATACCGGATGAAAATAAATGAACCGTTTCAACTCTATATACCGGGTAGCGCATCGCCCAACATACGTTACCCAAATAAGAACAACTGGTCGGCAACGACACTCGCTTGGATGTCTATCGGATACGAAACTCAAATAGCTCCGATATACACCGTCGCCTACTTCAATTCGATAGCCAACAACGGAAAATACCTGGAACCATTGCTCGTAAAATATATCAGCAACAATGGACAGATTATCAAAACATTTTCGGCACGGGTCATAAACGAGCAAATTTGTAAACCATCGACCCTGGAAGACGTTAAAAAGGCAATATTGGGGGTGGTAGAAGATCCGAAATATGCCACCGGAAAGTTGGTGCGTTCTCCTTATGTAAGGATAGGAGGAAAAACCGGCACGGCATTAATATCTCAAGGGTCAAGCGGTTATAAATCAGGCAAGCCGGAATACCAAGTATCCTTTTGTGGCATTTTTCCTTTTGATAATCCCCAATACACCTGCTTGGTAGTTATCAGAAAACCAAAAGGAATTGCCTCCGGAGGTGGAATGGCAGGACCGGTAGTAAGAGAAATTGCCGAAAGAGTGATCGCAATCAACGCCTACAATACGGTAGAGACCGTTGCTATAGACAGCACTTATCTGAATTATAAAATACCCAACGTAAAATCGGGACGATACGATGCCCTGCAAAATGCAATGAACCCGCTAAAACAAAAATCAATAGGAGCAGCCTCAAAATGGGTAACAACATCTTGCGATGGACAAAATATAACTACCGCACCGATGAAAATCAATACACGCATTGTACCCGATTTTACGGGGATGGGGGTAAAAGATGCGGTATATCTGTGTGAAAAATTAGGCTTAATACCAAACTGCCTCGGGATGGGAGAAGTACACGCGCAAAGCATTCCAGCAGGAAATAAAATAGGGGAAAAACAAAAAATCATATTAAATCTGCAATAAAAATAAAAACGATAAATAATGTTACTTTCAATCCTGATTAAAGATATTCATCCCGTAAAAGTCATTGGTAATCTCAATATAGATATTGCAGGAATTCAATTTGATTCGAGAAAAATTGAACAAAATTACCTGTTTTTTGCCACACGCGGAACCGTTGCCGACGGACATACATTTATCGATACTGCCATAGGGAAAGGGGCGGTTGCCGTATTGTGCGAAGATGTACCCGAAATGCCCTGTGCAACAGTTACCTATATTCAGGTCAAAAGCAGTGCCGGTGCGCTTGGAGAGGTGGCTTCTGCATGGTTTGGCTATCCGTCAAAAAAGCTAAAACTGATAGGAGTTACGGGAACCAACGGAAAAACTACAACAGCAACGCTCCTCTATAAACTATTTGCAGGGCTGGGGTATAAATCGGGACTACTATCCACAGTAATAAATTATATTGACCAAAAAGCCGTTGAAGCCACCCATACTACTCCCGACCCCATAGAGCTAAACTCGCTGCTCGCCCAAATGATAAATGAAGGGTGCAAATTTGTATTTATAGAGGTAAGTTCACATTCGGTTGATCAAAGACGAATTGCAGGATTGGATTTCGATGGAGCTGTTTTTACCAATCTTACCCGCGACCATATCGATTATCATCAAACATTTGGAAATTATCTGAAAGCAAAGAAACGATTTTTTGACGAACTAAAGCCGGAAGCCTTTGCGCTGACCAACATCGACGACAAAAACGGGGCGGTAATGTTGCAAAATACTAAAGCTAAAAAATATACTTACTCACTGCGCACAATAGCTGATTTTAAAACAAAAATATTGGAAGAAGATTTTGACGGAATGCTTTTGAATACCAACAATTTTGATGTTCATGTCCCATTTATAGGCAAATTTAATGCTTACAATCTGACGGCGGTATTTGGAGCAGCTGTATTGCTCGGAGCAGACGAATTGGAGGCGCTTCGTATCATCAGTTCATTAACTTCGGTCTCAGGGCGATTTGAAACTCTTCGGTCTCCCTCCGATTACACCGCTATTGTAGATTATGCTCACACTCCCGATGCTTTGGAAAATGTAATTTCTACCATCAACGAAATATTAAAAAACAGAGGAAGGCTGATAACGGTGGTGGGCTGCGGCGGAAATCGCGACAAAGGGAAGCGCCCAATGATGGCTCGTGAGGCTGTAAACGGGAGCTGGAAAGCAATTCTTACCTCAGACAATCCTCGAAACGAAGAGCCGCAAGAGATCATCAACGATATGCTCGATGGATTGGATAGCGAACAAAAGAAAAAAAGTTTGATAATTGTAGATAGAAGAGAGGCTATAAAAACAGCCTGTTCCATAGCTCAACCGGGCGATGTGGTGCTTGTTGCCGGAAAAGGACACGAAGATTATCAGATAATCAAAGGGGTAAAGCATCACTTTGACGACAGAGAAGAGGTCAAAAATTGTTTTTGAATAGGACTGTAAGTGTATTTTGAGATATTAATATTTTAACTTTTTTGAAATTATGTTTTTTCATCTGTTTCAATTATTAGACAAATTTTATCACATTTCGGGAGGACGATTATTCAATTATATTTCGTTTCGTACGGCATTGGCGTTTATCCTTGCCTTAATTATATCGACACTATACGGGCGAAAAATCATTGATGCATTGCAAAAACGGCAAATTGGAGAGACCATCCGTGATTTGGGTCTGCAAGACCAGATGGCAAAAAAAGGGACACCCACTATGGGAGGAGTTATCATTATTATTTCTATACTCATCCCCACACTGCTGTTTGCAAACTTAACAAACATATATACTGTTTTGCTATTGATAACTACGGTTTGGATGGGTCTTATCGGTTTTTTGGACGATTACCTTAAGATTAAATATAGAAATAAAGAGGGATTGAAAGGTCAATTCAAAATTGTAGGACAAATTGGATTGGGGTTAATCGTTGGACTGACACTTTTTTTGAGTCCGCAGGCAGTCATACGCGAAAACGTGGAAGAAAAAGGGGGAGAACTCAATAGTGTTGTCAGTGTAAATTACAAAAAAGAAGATATAAAATCGACAAAAACAACCATTCCATTTTTTAAAAATAATAATTTGGACTATGCTGATGCCTTTAAGTGGGCGGGCGAAAATGCCCAAAAATATGGTTGGATACTGTTTGTAGTGATGGCAATAGTAGTGGTTACAGCTGTATCCAACGGAGCCAATCTTACCGATGGGATGGATGGGCTGGCTACCGGATCGTCTGCCATTATCGGTATCACATTAGGTATTTTTGCTTACGTTTCGGGTAATGTGAACTATTCGGGATACTTAAATATAATGTACATACCCGGTGTGGGAGAATTGTTGGTTTTTGCCGGAGCCTTTATAGGAGCTACCGTTGGTTTTTTGTGGTACAATACTTATCCTGCCCAAGTTTTTATGGGCGATACAGGTAGCTTAACCATTGGAGGCATAATTGCCGTATTTGCCATTGCAGTGCATAAAGAACTTTTGGTGCCAATACTTTGTGGAATATTTTTTGTGGAAAGCCTCTCTGTTATAGTTCAACGCCTCTATTTCAAATATACAAAAAAGAGAGAGGGAGAAGGCAAGCGCATATTCCTTATGGCGCCGCTCCATCACCATTTCCAGAAAGGGGGAGTCTCGGGGATAAAGGCATTGATAGATAAACCATATTTGCCCGTGCCAGAATCAAAACTGACTGTTCGTTTCTGGATTATAGGTATTATTTTGGCGGCAGTTACAATTATTACTTTAAAAATCAGGTAAATATTTCACAAAAAAAAAGGTGGACAACGAATTTATGAAACGGATAGTAATACTCGGAGGAGGCGAAAGCGGTACGGGAGCAGCTGTGTTGGCAAAAAAAAAAGGATTTGACGTGTTTCTCTCGGATTTGTCTGGAATAACGGAAACCTATAAAAAACTGCTGAATAAGCACAGCGTTGAATGGGAAGAAAAGCAACACACCGAAGGATTGATTTTGAGTGCCGATGAAGTGATAAAAAGTCCCGGAATCCCCGACAAAGCTCCTATTGTGAAAAAACTGAAAGAAAGGAATATCCCGATTATTTCCGAAATAGAATTTGCCGGAAGACATACCTCTGCCAAAATGATTTGTATCACAGGCAGCAACGGGAAAACCACCACCACTATGCTGGTATTTCATATTTTGAAAACAGCCGGTTTCAACGTAGGATTGGCAGGCAACGTGGGAAACAGCTTGGCACTACAGGTTGCCGAAAACGATTACGACTACTACGTGGTGGAGTTGAGTAGTTTTCAACTAGACGGAATGACGGAGTTTAAAGCCGATATTGCCATATTATTAAACATTACTCCCGACCATTTAGACAGGTATGAGTATGAGTTTCAAAACTATGTCGATTCCAAATTCAGAATTGTACAAAATCAAACCAAAGATGATGCCTTTATATTTTGGGCAAACGACCCTATAATCCAAAACGAACTGAAAAAGCGAAACATCCAATCGGAATTTTATCCGTTTGCCATCGATAAGGATGAAAAGATAAAAGCATTTTTGGAAAGTAATCAACTGATAATTAATACGCTAAATGATACCGTTACAATGCCGGAACAAGAACTTGCCTTAAAAGGGATGCACAATACGTTTAATTCAATGGCTGCCGGCTTGGCAGCATCTTTCGTAGATGTAAAAAAGGAGATTATCCGTCAGTCGCTGTCCGATTTCAAAGGAGTGGAGCACCGTTTGGAATACGTTGCAACGGTCAAAAATGTCCGTTACATCAACGATAGCAAGGCGACAAACGTAAACTCTTGCTGGTATGCGTTGCAAAGTATAAAAACTTCGGTAGTGCTTATCCTTGGCGGCATCGATAAGGGAAACAACTACGCCGAAATAGAAGAATTGGTAAAACAAAAAGTAAACGGACTGGTTTTTATGGGACTAAACAACCGCCCGTTGCATGATTTCTTTGACGGGAAAGTAGATAATATCGCAGATGCCTCGTCAATGAAAGAGGCTGTTGATACGGCTTATAGAATGGCAGTTTCGGGAGAGACCGTGCTGCTGTCGCCCTGTTGTGCAAGTTTTGATCTATTCAAAAATTACGAAGATCGTGGGCTACAATTCAAAGAATGTGTCAGAAATTTGTAACCAGCGCCAAAAATAGTTATCAAAAATAAAGAAGAGAAGAGCTATGGAAAATATCTTTAAAAAATACTTAAAAGGCGACACTACGATATGGATAGTGTTTTTCATACTCTGTATATTTTCTGTTATAGAATTGTACAGCGCCTCCAGCACGTTGGCGTTCAAAGCTGCAAACCACACAGCGCCTATGTTGCAGCATGTGGCTTTCCTTTTGGTGGGTGCTTTGCTGGCATATTTTGTACATTTTATTCCTTACAAATATATCCGTATTTTGGCATATCCGGGGTTGCTCTTATCGTTTTTTCTGTTGATTTACGTACAATTCAAAGGACATTCGGCAAATGACGCAGCACGGTGGATTAGTTTTTTTGGTATTAGATTCCAACCTTCCGAATTGGCAAAACTCTCCCTTGTTATTGTAGCAGCAGATTTTATATCGCGCGCATTGATTTTTCCGGAAAAGGAGAAGAGATATTTTTATTGGCTCATCGGTGCTACAATATTAATATGTGGTTTGATTTTGGTCGAAAACTTCTCAACGGCGGCAATATTGGGATCGGCCATATTCTTTATGATGTTTGTGGGTAAAATACATTGGAAAAGATTAGTTGCCATTTTGGCTGTCGCCGGTGGAATTATGGTGTTGGGATACATTGTTGTAAAGGCAACGCCCCCCGAAAGAATGCCATCTGTATTCAAGCGGGCTTACACTTGGGTAAACCGTGTCGATAGAAAATCGGATGAGGCAGACAAAGACAAATATGTGATAAACGATGAAAACCTGCAAGTACAGCATGGACGAATAGCCGTATCTCGAGGAGGACTTTTGGGAGTTTTCCCCGGCAACAGCGTAGAGCGAGATTTTCTTCCTCATGCCTACGACGATTTTATCTATGCCATCATCATCGAAGAAATGGGATTGCTGGGAGGAATTTTTGTGATGTTTCTTTATCTTGTATTGCTCTTTAGGACGGGGCAAATTTCAACAGTATGCAAAACTCCTTTCCCTGCCATTCTTGTTACGGGATTGGGACTGATTATTACACTGCAAGCCACAGTCAATATGATTGTGGGTTCGGGATTTGGATTGGTTACCGGACAACCGCTGCCTTTAATCAGTAGGGGAGGAACATCCATTATTATTACCTGTATCTATTTTGGTATCATTTTGGGAGTTATCCGCCAAATAAAAGAAGAAAACTCGAAAAAGAGTGAAATACCAAAACAAGAAGAAATATCTACGGTAAATTTGGAAGAAATATTATAAACCGGATAAAAATAAATAGTAAACAGATGAAATATATTATCAGCGGAGGAGGTACAGGGGGGCATATCTTTCCTGCCATAAGCATTGCAAATGCCATTAAAGTAAGAGACAAAAAAGCCGATATTCTTTTTGTAGGCGCCGTTGGGCGTATGGAAATGGAGCGTGTGCCAGCTGCGGGTTACCGCATCGAAGGGCTGCCTGTGAGAGGCTTTGACCGTAAAAATATGTTGAAAAACATTGGTGTGCTGATAGACTTGAACAAAAGCATAGGAAAAGCAAGAAAGATAATCAAACAATTCAATCCCGATATTGCCATAGGCGTAGGCGGATATGCGAGCGCTCCTACTTTACGGGCGGCAAGCAAATTTAAAATTCCGACCCTGCTGCAGGAGCAAAATTCATACGCAGGAGTTACCAACAAAATGCTGGCAGCCAAAGCCAAAAAAATATGTGTTGCTTACGGCAGGATGGAGAGATTTTTTCCGAGAGAAAAAATTGTCCTCACAGGAAATCCCGTTCGTCAAGATTTGTGCAATATAAAACCCAAAGACCCGGAGGCATATCGTTTTTTCGGTTTTGACATAGATAAAAAAACTTTGTTGATAGTAGGAGGTAGTTTGGGAGCAAGAACCATTAACCAAAGCATTACCGCAGGTATGGAAGAGCTTTCGAAAGCAGATATTCAAATCATTTGGCAAACCGGAAAACACTATATAGACGATGCCAAAAAAGCCGCCGAAAAATATATCTCTAAAAATCTGATAGTAACAGACTTTGTCTCACGGATGGACTATGGATATTCTGTGGCAGACTTGGTGGTGTCGCGAGCTGGCGCAAGCTCCATATCTGAACTCTGCCTGCTCAAAAAACCGGTAGTTTTAGTACCATCGCCCAATGTGGCAGAAGACCATCAAACACAAAACGCATTGGCATTGGTCAATAGAAATGCCGCTGTAATGGTCAAAGATACTGATGCCGAAAGAGAATTGGTATCTTGCGTCTTGGAAATGATAGAAAACAATAACCTGTTGGAAGACCTCTCCAACAATATAGGTACGCTGGCAGAACGAAACTCTGCCAATAGAATAGTGGATGAAGTGTTCGAAATTATCGGATTTAAAGAGTAAGAGAACTGCAATGCCAAATCATAAAAAATCACAACAAAGAAAAGACTGAAGTATGACAATAGAAAATATGAATACATACTCCCGATATTATTTTCTCGGAATCGGAGGTATCGGAATGAGTGCCATTGCACGATATTTCAATACCAAAGGATTTGCCGTAGCCGGATATGACAGAACCGATACAGCATTGACTCAAAGCCTTACATCAGAAGGGATTGGCGTCAACTACAACGAAGCCGTCAGTAGCATTCCGTCTAAATTTCTTGACATTGAAAAAACGTTGATAATTATTACTCCCGCCATTCCGGTAGACCATCCGCAATGGATATATTTCAAAGATCACCACTTCAGAATAATGAAACGCTCCGAAATGCTGGGCGAAATCACGCGCCACAGCAAAGCCATCTGCATAGCAGGAACACACGGGAAAACCACCACCGCTACTATTACGGCACATTTGCTACATCAGTCGCACGTAGGATGCAACGCCTTTTTGGGAGGAATCTCCAATAATTACAACACCAATCTTTTGCTCTCCAACGACAGTAATTTTGTGGTAGTAGAAGCCGATGAGTACGACCGCTCATTTCATCAATTACAGCCATATATGGCAGTTATAACTTCATCAGATCCCGATCATTTGGATATTTACGGTACCGAAAAGGCTTTTTACGAAAGCTTTGAGCATTTTACTTCCCTTGTAAGCAAAGGGGGAGCACTGTTGATAAACACCAAAGCAAATATCCACCCGCGATTGCAAAGCGGAGTAAAACTCTTTACTTACGGTATGTCGGGAGATGCCGACTTTTATGCCAAAAATATCAGAATAAAAAATGCTACCATCACGTTTGATTTTGTAACCCCCACCGAAACCATCTATGATACGCGGTTGGGCGTACCGATAATGATAAATGTGGAAAACTGCGTAGCAGCTATGGCTATGGCATGGCTCAGCGGAGTAGATACAGAAGAAATTAGAACCGGAATTTCCACCTATTCGGGAATTTACAGAAGATTCAATACCGTTTACAAATCGGAAAAAACAGTATATATAGACGATTACGCACACCATCCGAGCGAGCTGAGAGCGAGCATATCATCCATTCGGCAGCTATACCCCAGCCGAAAAATCACGGGAATCTTTCAACCGCATCTCTATACGCGGACAAGAGACTTTGCTACTGATTTTGCAAAAGAACTTTCAGCATTAGACGAGCTGATTTTGTTAGACATCTATCCTGCGCGAGAAAAACCCATCGATGGGATTACTTCCGAAATAATATTAAATAAAGTTACGCTAAGCAAAAAAACGCTTGTTTCCAAAGAAAATTTGTTGGAAAATTTAGGAAGTAAAAACTTAGATATTTTGATTACCTTTGGAGCCGGCGACATAGACAAACTTGTACCAATCATCCAGAAATACCTGCAAAACAAAAATAAAAAATAATAATTGAGAGACTTAAAAATGAATAAACATCGTACAGAATAAATTTATTCTTTTTTTTTAACAGATGAAGAAAACGTGGCTTAAATATTTACTGCTGATTGTGGGTTCCATACTTTGTATAGCCTATTCCGGCTACAGTTTTGTACAGGGCAAAAGGTTAGACAATGATAAAATATGTAAAGGCATCGAAATCTCTATTCTTGGCAATCAACACCAAAGTCTTGTAAACGCAGAAGAAATTACAGACTTTTTGGATGAAAAAAAAATGATACCTTCGGGGAAGTTTTACAGTAAAATAAAAGCAAAGTCTATCGAAGAAGAGGTAAATAAACACCCGATGGTACGCAATGCAGAATGTTATAAAACGTCAAATGGAATACTAAAAATAGAGATAGAACAACGCATTCCAATACTTCGTATAGTTGGAACCGAAAACTACTATGTAGATCAACAGCGAAAAATAATACCTGTTTCAACCCGATTTTCTGCTTATGTTCCGGTAGCATCGGGCAATATCACACGTGCTATGGCTAAAGGACAAGTTTATGACTTTGCCAATTATATTGGTAAAGACAGTTTTTGGGACAATCAAATAGACCAAATATATGTAGATAGAGATAATAAAGTATTTTTGATACCGAGAGTAGGATCGCACACCATCGCTCTCGGAAACTTTGACAGATACGAAAAAAAACTGGAAAAATTGAAAAAGTTGTATCTTTACGGATTCAACAGAATCGGATGGAATAAATACAAAACCATTGATTTACAGTATGAAAATCAGGTAGTATGTACCAAAAATGATGTAAATCAATTTTTACAAAAAGCAATACAGCCAAATTAAAAAAAAATAACCATTGCTGGTTTTAATATATAGCGTGCGAATTGCCAATGAGTAGCATAAAAAAGTTAATTTTATGTTTATCTGGGATAATTCTCAGATAATAAGCCTAAAAAGATTATTACTAAATTCTTATTACTACGTTAAGATGGGAAAGAAAAGCCTAACACAAAAAATAATTACACATTTCGATCTCGGAGGCTCAAAAATTTCCGGATTGGCAGGTTGGGTGGAAGAAGACGGAACACTAACCATCTTGGGAGAAGAGAGGCACGACTACGATGAAATCAAAGCAGGAGTAATCGAAAAAGTGAGCGATGTTGCATTTAAAATTAACGAACTCTCAAAATATCTGCAAAATTCACTGCGAATAGACCAAATTCGGCAAGTAAGCATTAGTGTGATTCCCAAAAAGCAAAAACAAACTTTCAGAACCATAACCCAGGCCATCCCCAAAACCGTTACACAGGAATTTCTGAACAAAATAAAGGCACAGCTAAAGGCAGATATCAACACCGAATCTATTTACGTATTCGACATTCAAGAGACGGAATATTTCATCGACGGGCGTTTTACCAACAAACCGGTAGGACAAAGCGGAACAACCCTCCGAGTCGATTATCGCATAGTTACTGGAAGTCTGAAAGTACAAGAATCTATTGAACGATGCTTTGAACGTACAGGAATAGAATTGGAAAATATCCTCTTGGGTATAGATGCCTTGGCAGTAGCCGTATTGGAAGAAGAAGACAAGGAAAAAGGATGCGCACTTATCTCCTTTGGAGCAACTACCACAACTTTGGGAGTATTCAACGAAGGAAAACTTCAAGAACTTTTTTTAGTCCCGCTTGGCGGATTAAATATTACGAAAGACATCGAAGAGTTGGGGATAAAGTACGAATATGCCGAAAAATTGAAATGCCTCAAAGGATGTGCTCTGGAAAGTAGGGTAACAGTCCCGATAAATATTAAAGCGCCAGCGGTAGATACTGAAAAAGGGTATATTTTAATATCAACCTCTTTCTTGGCAACCATTATAGAGGCGCGTCTAAGCGAAATGCTGGACCCTGTTTTCGATGTTATCAATCAAATAACCTACCGTCTGCCAAATGGTATAATCATCACCGGAGGAGCCGCGAAATTAAACCATTTGGATGAATTTATATCAGAAAAAACCGGACTTCAGGTGCATCACGGCAAACATGGCGAATGGTTGTCGGAAGACACTCCCGAAATATTTTACCAACCGGAGTACTCTCAAGCAGTAGGAGCAATGCTCTTGGTAAACGAGTTAAACAAAATCGTCAATATAGAACCAAAAGTAAAACGCAAATTTTTTGGAAAAATGAAAAAATCACTTGGCAACAAAGTGTTAGACATATTTAACTATGATGAGATGGGAAACGAGTAGCATCATACATTATAACAACCAAAAAGTATTTAAAAATATATAAACCCAATTCAACCCCCCGACAATATGGATATTTTAAATGATAACCTTCCCCTCGACCTTCCTATATCAGATACCTCATACATCAAAGTTATAGGTGTAGGAGGAGGAGGAGGCAATGCAGTCAATCACATGTACACCAAAGGGATTACAGATGTCTCTTTTGTAGTATGCAATACCGACAATCAAGACCTCGAACGCTCTCCGGTACCCATCAAAATACAGCTTGGGAAAAGCACCACACAAGGATTGGGAGCAGGAGCAAAACCCGATGTGGCAAGAGTCGCTGCCGAAGAATCGATAGACGACATTCGAAATATTCTCTCAAACAACACCCGCATGGTATTCATTACCGCCGGGATGGGAGGAGGAACGGGTACAGGAGCATCGCCGGTGGTAGCCAAAGCAGCAAATGAACTCGGAATACTCACAGTTGGGATTGTTACCATTCCCTTTGCCTTCGAAGGTAATAAAAAAATTCGCCAAGCATTGGAAGGGGTCGTTGCGCTCAGCGAACACGTAGATGCCATTCTGGTTATCAATAATGAAAAACTGAAAAAAATATTTCCAGATTTGAATCTGTCAAATGCGTTTGCAAAAGCAGACGATGTACTTGCAAACGCAGCCAAAGCCATCGCCGAAATCATAACCATACCGGGATATATCAATATAGACTTTGCCGATGTAAACACCACGATGAAAAATGGAAAAGTAGCTATAATGAATACAGGATTTTCTGCCGGAGAAAACCGTATAACCCAAGCTATTGATGATGCCCTTACATCGCCGCTGCTCAACACAAGCGATGTAAGCGGAGCCAAAAAAGTGTTGTTAAGCCTCTATTGCTCGCACCAAAATGCCATACGGATGGAAGAAATTACCCAAATTCATGAATTTATGGCAAAAGTAGGTTCTGATATAGAAGTCATTTGGGGAGCAGCATTTGACGACACCCTCGACGACCAAGTAAAAGTTACACTGATAGCCACAGGTTTCGACGTGAAAGACATACCGGGAATGCCTGCCTCCTTTTTGAAAAAAACAGAATACGAAGAAGATACGCCCAATGAATCTGTAGAAGAACACAAAGAACTTTCAGAAGAGGACGAAGCCAAAGAGAAAGAAATAAACAAGGCTATGGGCGAATTGTATGGGGAGTCTATACAATCCGAAACAGAGAGCAAATTACTCCCCGAAAAAGAAACAAACTTATTTGCCAATAAAAAAGAAGAAAGCGTAAAAAACGAAGACGAACTTCCTGTGTTGGATATCTTTGATTTGGATAACGATGAAAATCTGAACCAAATCGAAAAAATTCCGGCGTGGAAAAGATTTATGAAAAATAAATAATGTGATACAAAATTTCTGCAAACACGATCAATAAATATCAATCTCTCAAAGAAAAATAAAAACAATGGAAGAAAAAATGTTTGAACAAATCAATGCCGATATCAAAAAAGCAATGCTAGCAAGAGAAAAAACAGCACTGGAGGCTTTACGTGGAATAAAGAAAGAATTTTTGGAAGCCAAAACAGCTAAAGGGGGAGACGGATTGCTACATGACGATCAAGCCCTGAAAATTATGCAAAAAATGGTAAAACAACGCAAAGAAACCGCAGCAATATATACCCAACAAAATAGACCCGAATTGGCCGAAAATGAACTGGCTGAAGCTGCCGTAATCGAAAATTATCTTCCAGCTCAAATAAGCAACAATGAACTGGAGAAAACAATCTCGGAAATCATCACACAAGTAGGAGCAACCGGTCCGCAAGATATGGGAAAAGTGATGGGAGCGGCCACCAAACAACTGGCAGGGAAAGCCGATGGGAAGTTGATATCTGAAAAAGTAAAAACTTTATTGTCAAAATAATTGCTTATTTACTTTTATACAAATCCTTTTTTTTATGTAATTTTTGATGAAAAGATGAAATAGGTAGCATAAAAGCAACTTCACGTTGTTGAGTGTAATAGTGTGAATATAAGCGATATACCTTGTGCCTAAATTTTTGTTACTATTCATAGCCATTTGTCAATAGCTTTCTGATAATCTTTTTTATCTGTATCAAATATATTAACCATAAAACAAAAACCAACATTATGAAATGGATAAACAGTAACGACGATCAGTCAAATGTCGAAGACAGAAGAGGAAGAGTTTCGAGAGGTGCAAAAATAGGAGGGATAGGTACTATTATAGCAATAGCGCTCTATTTTTTTACCGGACAAGATTTTTCGTCCGTTATCAATATGTTTACTGAAAGTGGCGGACAGCAACAAGGACAAGAAGTAATAGACCAAGCAAAAGCAGGTGAAAATGAAGAATTAAAAGTGTTCTCGGTCAGAGTATTTAACAGCTGCAACGATGTGTGGGATAAACTACTACCAACACAAGCCGAGATACAATATCGAGACCCGAAGTTTGTTGTGTTTACAGATGCTACCCAGTCAGATTGCGGAGGGGCAAATGAAGCGATGGGACCATTTTATTGTCCCGCCGACGAAAAAGTGTATATCGACTTGAATTTTTTTCACGAACTGAATACAAAATTTCACGCATCGGGCGATTTGGCTATGGCTTACGTCATTGCCCACGAAGTAGGACATCATGTGCAGAAAGTACTCGGCATAACCGATAAGATTGATCAGCTTAGAGGGAGAGTATCCGAAAAAGAGTTTAATAAATACTCTGTGCGATTGGAATTACAGGCAGACTTTCTGGCAGGGATATGGGCAAATTATGCTCAGAAAATGGACATCATCAAGTTGGAAGAGGGGGATATCGAATCTGCTTTAGGAGCTGCCAATGCCGTTGGAGACGATAATATTATGAAACAAACCCAGGGATATGTGGTGCCTGATGCTTTTACTCACGGAAGTTCGGAACAGCGAATGAGGTGGTTTATGAAAGGATTTAAAACGGGAGATATCAATCAAGGAGATACATTCAGCGTTACTTCTTTGTAGTATGTAATTTCACAACTTCTTATTTGATAGATAAGGATAAAAATCAACCGTTATCAAATAAGGATGAAAAACATTGCTCACAAAGTTAAGCGTAAAAATTTTTATGAGAAAAATAGGTCTTGGAAGTCATCTCTGAATAGATGTAGGTTGTCTGTAAAGATGCTGGTTTTCAGTAATTTATATAAACATTTTGATACTTGTTTTATTGATAATCAAACGATTGTATGAAAGTTTAGTGAAGTGTTGTAATCTACAACCAAATAAATCGGTTTTGCTCCTTTGCTCCGGGCTTAAGGTGTATTTGTATGGCTCGAGACTAATATTTTTCAAAATAAATGAACGATAATCGCCAAAAAAAATGTACCTTTGCACCCCTATTTTGATTAACTTCCGTTTATGTTGATAACAAAAGAAACGGGCTAAAAATTAATAATTTATGAATATTGTCAGAAAAGACTTTGACCAGAATAATGCACAAATAAGCATCACCATCGAAAAAGGCGATTACACCGAGAAGGTAGATAAAAAACTTCGCGAATACCGCAAAAAAGCCAATATGCCCGGATTTCGTCCCGGAAACGTACCGCTTGGTCTGATGCACAAAATGTATGGAAAATCGGTTACAGCAGAAGAAATTAACAATTTGGTAGCTCAAAGTTTGTACGATTTTATCCGTGAAAATAATATCTCGATTCTGGGAGAGCCACTCCCAAGCAAAGAACAGCCCGAAGTCGATTTTGAAACTCAAGACAAAATGGATTTTATATTCGATTTGGGAATTGCCCCCGAATTTGAAATTGACTTTACAAAAAGCAACAAAATAAAGTGCTATAATATTGCTGTTTCTGATGAAATGATCGATAATCAGATAAAATCATATACCGGACGATACGGGAAATACGAACAGGAAGATGCTGTGCAAGAGGGTGATGTAGTAAAAGGGGAGTTGCTTGAAATGAAAGAGGGAAAGATAAATAAAGAAGAGGGCTTGAAGATAGAAGACGCCGTGATTACGCCTGCCTATATGAAAGATGACGACCAGAAAGCACTTTTTGTCAATGCCCGAAAAGGAGATAAAATAGTGTTTAATCCCCAAAAAGCGTTTGGAAATGAGGCTGAAATCAGCTCACTACTTAAAATATCAAAAGAGGAGGCAAAAGAGATAGAATCCGATTTTGAAATGGATATCCAATCCATTACCCGCTATTATGAAGCAGAGATAAATAATGAATTGTTTGACAAAGTTTACGGTGAGGGGGTGATAAACTCAGAAGAACAATTTCGTGAAAAAATTAAAGAAGGTATTCAGGAAACACTAATTGCCGACAGCGACTACAAATTTGCAATCGACGCCAGAAAGATGGTGGAAGAAAAATTCAAAGAACTCTCTTTTCCGGATAAATTTTTGAAACGCTGGCTACTCACACAAGAGGGGATGACCGAAGATAAAATGACCGAAGATTATCCCAAAATGATTTCGGATGTAACGTGGCATTTGGCAAAGGAAAAAATGGTGGAGAAATATGAAGTAAAACTTGAAACCTCAGATGTTGAAAAGCAAGCCCAAAAAGTAGCCAGAGCTCAGTTTGCCCAATACGGCATGGTAGGGTTGGAAGATTCGATTATCGATAATTATGTCAAGGAGATGATGAAAAAAGAAGAAAATGCGCGAAACTTTGCCGAAAGAGCGTTAGAAGATAAAGTGTTGGGTGCATTGAAAGAAAATATTGCCACAGAGCCGACCGATATAACGATTGACGATTTTAATAAACTCTTCGAAACCGAAAAATAATCAATCGCAATCAATTTGCAGTTTAATAACAACCCCGTAACCCTCCCACGTGCGGGTTTGTTATTTTTAAAGGTAAAACGTGCATGATGTTATCCTGTAAATTATGATTTCGAACAGTGTCAATTTGGCAGTAGAATACTTTGGCAGGAAATTCGTAGTGCAGTAGATATCATAAACAATTAAAAAACTTTTACGTATGAACAAAAACAACGATTTTCGCAAATACGCCACCAAGCATCTCGGCATGAGCGGACTCTCCTTAGATAAGTATGCAGACATCAATGCTAGCTATATTTCTCCTTCCATTTTGGAAGAACGGCAACTAAACGTAACCCAAATGGATGTGTTTTCACGCCTGATGATGGACAGAATTATCTTTCTTGGCACACAGGTAGATGATTATGCAGCCAATGTTATTCAGGCACAATTACTCTACTTAGACTCCTCAGATCCCGGTAAAGACATCTCTATCTACTTGAATACACCCGGAGGCTCTGTTTATGCAGGATTGGGTATTTATGACACTATGCAGTTTATATCGTCCGATGTGGCAACTATCTGCACCGGTATAGCAGCCTCTATGGGAGCAGTACTGCTTGTAGCGGGTGCCGAGGGCAAACGCTCGGCATTAAAGCACTCACGTATTATGATTCACCAACCGAGTGGAGGGGCGCAAGGTGTGGCGGCAGATATGGAAATAAATTTGCGGGAAATGATGAAACTGAAAAAAGAACTGTATCAAATCATAGCCGACCACTCTGGCAAAACATACGAGCAGATAGAAAAAGATTCCGATAGAGACTTTTGGATGACCTCGGAAGAAGCTAAAAAATACGGGATGATTGATAAAGTACTGATAAACGAAAAGAAAAAAAACAAATAAAAAAAGGGATGTTTCATTTGTAAATCATATTAAATCGATATGTTGGCAAATAGAACTTACAATAAGCAGAAACTTTAGAATTATGGCAAAGACCGAAAGAAAGCATTGTGATTTTTGTGGGCGTCCCGAATCCCAAGTAGGATTTTTGATTGTAGGATTAAGCGGAACCAGTATATGTAGCGAGTGTGTAGGGCAAGCCACTGAGATTGTAAAAGAAAACTCACAATCATCACCGTCTCATTCCGCCGCATTA
Organism: Paludibacteraceae bacterium; assembly: GCA_047974405.1. GTDB lineage: Bacteria > Bacteroidota > Bacteroidia > Bacteroidales > Paludibacteraceae > UPXZ01. Next base: position 21,382 of record JBKECI010000024.1, read on the forward strand.
AAATTGAAAAAAGGAGACATCCCAAAACCTATCGAAATAAAAAACTACCTCGATCAGTATGTGATAGGGCAGGAGGAGGCAAAAAAATTTCTTTCGGTTGCCGTTTATAACCACTACAAGAGATTGATGCAGAGCAAAGACAAAGACGATGTGGAGATCGAAAAATCAAATATCATCATGGTGGGATACACAGGCACAGGTAAAACATTGCTGGCAAAGACCATTGCCAAAAAGCTACAAGTACCCTTTACTATTGTAGATGCCACCGTATTGACCGAAGCCGGTTACGTGGGCGAAGACATTGAGAGCATACTCACCCGCTTGCTGCAAGTAGCCGACTACGATGTGCAAGCAGCAGAGAGAGGCATCGTATTTATTGACGAGATAGATAAAATAGCGCGCAAAGGTGACAATCCAAGTATTACTCGCGATGTGAGTGGCGAAGGTGTGCAGCAAGGCTTGCTCAAATTGCTGGAAGGCGCGGTTGTAAATGTACCTCCGCAGGGTGGACGAAAACACCCCGATCAGAAATACATTCAAGTAAACACTCAAAACATCCTGTTTGTATGTGGAGGAGCGTTTGACGGTATCGAACGCAAAATAGCATCGCGACTCAATACGCGGGTGGTAGGATACAATGCCACTAAAGAAAACGAAGATGTGGACAGGAGCAATTTGCTGCAATACATTGCGCCGCAAGACTTAAAATCGTTTGGGCTGATACCGGAAATTATTGGACGACTTCCTATCCTGACCTATTTGGAGCCGTTAGATAAAGATGCGTTGATAAAAATACTGTCTGAACCCAAAAACTCCATTGTCAAACAATACACCAAGCTATTCAAGATGGACGATATAGAATTGGTTTTTGAAAAGCAGGCGTTAGAGTATATAGTAGATAAAGCCATCGAATTTAAGTTGGGAGCAAGAGGATTACGCTCAATAACCGAAACCATTATGATGGACAAAATGTATGAACTCCCATCGAAAAACGAAAAAAAATGGACAGTAACGCTTAAATATGCCGAACAAAAAATAGGAAGAATGAACTCACACCGACTAAAAGCTACATAAAGAAACCCTCTTTGTCAAATTTTGTAGCCCAAAATACTATACCGAGAACGAATCAATTGTACAATATTGTCTAATTGATTCGTTTTTTATATTTAAGGTGTTAAAAGTAGTTGTTTTTGCCTTAAAATACATTAAAATAATGTTTTTTGCTCGATTTTTATATATGTTCGGTATATTCTGTTCGAAATTATCAAATATTACAAAAATATCTTTTTTGGGGTATAAATATTGATAAAATATTACAAAATGGATAAAATAGTGATATTTTGAAATAAAAATGGATAAAATCTTGGATATAATGATTTAAAAATGTAATTTTGACATCTCAAACAAATAACAAAATAATTTTAAAATGAAAAAAGAGCAAATACTGAATGATTTGAAAAAGCGTTTTCCTAATGAGTTGGAGTATCATCAAGCAGTACAAGAGGTTTTAGAATCTATTGAAGATGTTTACAATCAGCATCCCGAGTTTGAAAAACAAAATTTGATAGAAAGACTTTGCATTGCCGACAGAGTCTTATCCTTTCGTGTAACTTGGGTGGACGATAGAGGAGAAGTGCATACTAATATGGGATACCGCGTACAGCACAACAACGCCATTGGTCCCTACAAGGGAGGATTGCGGTTTCACTCTTCGGTATGTCCGTCTATTCTGAAATTTCTCGCTTTTGAGCAAGTGTTCAAAAATGCACTTACCACACTCCCTATGGGTGGAGGTAAAGGAGGATCGGACTTTAATCCCAAAGGAAAATCTAACGCCGAAATCATGCGCTTTTGTCAAGCATTTATGCTTGAACTAAGCCGTATAATAGGTCCAGAAACCGATGTCCCTGCAGGAGATATAGGAGTTGGCGGAAGAGAAATAGGGTATATGTACGGCATGTACAAAAAACTAAAAAATGAAGTAACAGGCGTACTTACAGGCAAAGGACTCGAATTTGGAGGCTCGCTCATTCGCCCCGAAGCAACCGGATACGGAAATATCTACTTCTTGATGAATATGTTGAACGGCAAAGGCATCAACGACCTCAAAGGGCAAGTAGTTGCCATTTCCGGATCGGGCAACGTAGCCACTTATACTGCCGAAAAAGTATTGGAACTCGGAGGAAAAGTAGTAACCCTCTCCGATAGTGATGGCTATATTTATGACCCCGATGGTATCGATAGCGAAAAACTGAAATACGTTTTTGAATTGAAAAATGTATATAGAGGTAGAATAAAAGAATATGCCGAAAAATACGGATGCAAATACGTAGCCGGAGGCCGCCCATGGAACGAAAAGTGTACGATAGCCCTTCCATCAGCCACCCAAAACGAACTGAACGGCGACGATGCCGATACCCTTATCAAAAACGGTTGTATTGCCGTATCGGAAGGTGCTAATATGCCATCGACACCCGAAGCCATTGAGGTATTTCTCAAAAACAAGATTCTTTATGCACCCGGTAAAGCTGCCAATGCAGGAGGAGTTTCAGTATCTGGCTTGGAGATGACCCAAAATTCGATGCGGATAAATTGGACAAAAGAAGAAGTGGATGAAAGACTACAACGTATAATGGGCGATATTCATGCTGCCTGTGTAAAATATGGAACAGAATCCGATGGTTATGTAAACTATGTAAAAGGTGCCAATATAGCTGGATTTATGAAAGTTGCCAAAGCGATGATGGCACAAGGAGTTGTATAAATTCCAGTAACGATACAATAATGAAGAAAAAACTGTTTCATTAAATTTTGAAACAGTTTTTTTTGCTATTTTCTGTCCGGTAATTCTCAACCCTCTTTGTCGATTGTAGATATTTTTCGTGACTAAGAATGAACACTCTAAAAAATATTGTATTTTTGTAGTTGATAATACACAATTATGGAATCTTTCATTGTCTCAGCACGAAAATACCGTCCTTCCACTTTTCGATCGGTAGTAGGACAAACTACGCTCACAATCACCCTCAAAAATGCCATAAAAAGCAATCATCTTGCGCATGCTTATCTTTTTTGTGGACCGCGCGGGGTGGGCAAAACCACTTGCGCGCGTATTTTTGCCAAAACAATCAACTGTGCCAACCTTACCGACGACTTTGAAGCTTGCAACGAATGCGAATCGTGTAAGTCGTTTAACGAACAGCGTTCCTACAGTATTCACGAGTTGGATGCAGCTTCCAACAACGGAGTGGACGATATTCGCTCACTTACGGAGCAGGTACGCATACCGCCTCAAGTGGGGAAGTACAGCGTTTACATTATCGACGAAGTTCATATGCTTTCTCAAGGAGCTTTCAATGCCTTTTTAAAAACATTGGAAGAACCTCCGGCGCATGCTATTTTTATACTGGCAACCACAGAAAAGCACAAAATAATCCCAACCATACTATCAAGATGTCAAATATACGATTTCAATCGAATTACCATTGCCGACACCATCAATCACTTAAAGTATGTGGCAGAAAAGGAGGGAGTTACTATTGATGCTAACGCTCTAAATGTAGTAGCTCAAAAAAGTGATGGCGGAATGCGTGACGCCCTTTCTATTTTTGATCAGTTGGTAAGCTTTTGTGGCAATACAATCGCTTATAAGCAAGCTATCGAAAACCTGAATGTACTTGACTATGAGTATTATTTTGATTTAGTCAATTGTTTTTTGAAAGGAGATGTTTCGGGAGTATTACTGATATTTAACGAAATATTGAATAAAGGATTTGAAGCTCAACACTTCATTACAGGATTGAGCTCTCACCTGCGAGATGTGCTAGTCAGTAAAGATACCGCCACCATACAACTGCTTGAAGTTGGTACCGAAATAGGGGAGAGGTACAAACAGCAAGCCGCCGTTTGTCCAGTCTCGTTTATATTTAATGCGTTGAACATAAGCAACGATTGCGATTTAAATTATCGCCTCAGCAAAAACAAACGTTTGCTTGTGGAACTTGCCTTGATAAAAATGTGTCAAATAATTCGTCCTACAGCAATGGATGGGCAGCAGCAATCCCAAAGCTTAAAAACCATTGGAGCTGTACCAAAAGAAGATAAAATCACTCCCTCTGCTACTATTTCTGTAAATAATCAGACAGAAGAAAAAAAAAATATTGATACGGTAGAACAAAAGGAAAATCTACAAAAGTTAGAACCGAATTCCGTGCCACAACAAGTGACAGAAAAAGGCGAGACAGAAAAAATACAAAAGTCTCAACGTCCTCGAACTATCTCCATCTCCAATATTGCAAGTGCTGATGTCTCAGAAACAGCTATCTCAAATGAGGAAAAGACACACCTATCTGATAGCGAGAGTTTTACGGAAGGTGAACTCCATGCGCAATGGTTGGAATTCGCCCAACAACAACCAGACAACACCGGAATAAAAAATCTGTTGATAGATAATCTGCCAAAAATAGTAGATGAATACAAGCTGATAGTTAAAGTAAGTAATCCGTTTCAGGAGAGTGAGCTACATCAGTTAAATATTGTAGATTATTTGCGAAAAGGGCTGAAAAATAGTAAAATATCCCTCAGTATCGAAGTGTCTGATGATAATGAACAAAAAACCTATCTCAATCCCGAAGAACTATACCAAAAGATGAAAGAAATAAATCCATCTTTAGAAAAATTGAGAGAAAATCTCAGTTTGGAAATAGATTAAATCTTCTGCTTACCACATAAACGTAATTTTATATCGATACTCTTTTTCGTTGAAAGTGGGTATCAAAAATCGAGATTTTTCAACATCTACCTCAATATTGTCAAAAAAAATGTCGAACTCATCGGGCAATTGCAATAGTGATGCCGGAATATATTCCATCTTTCGCCCATCTTTGCATACAATGTCCAAATAAGCAGGGCTATACGATTCGTTGATAATGCAAGTGATTCTTTTTATTTTTTTATCTTTTAGAATATCAATATCTGCGATATCGTTCAAAAATGTTACCGTGTTGGCATCCCTTACAAGCAAAAATTCTTTTTCGCCTGATATATCGGTGTCAAAATCACCCTCTTTTTCTCTCCCCCAGTTGAAATAAAGCAGGGTGTTTGCTCCGGCATTCTCAAAATTAGATTCTGAAACGAAAAACGACTTTTGAACATCTATCTTTCTGTTAATTCTGAAAGGATCCAGCCTAACATTGTAGTTTTTAATACTGAAAAAAGCACTGTTTATTTCGCATTTATCTTTCTTGTTGATTTCTAAAAAGAAATGAAGATGCTCGTTGTCAAATAATTGTGTTATCATTTCGTTGTTGGATGGACTTAGAATTACACAATCTTCCTCAGAAGACAATACGAAACATTCGTGTACTTTTTTATTGTCTAAAGACGATTCCAGTCGAATTTTCATATTCTTTCCTTTGAATGATATCGGATTGCAAATAATATTTTGTATAAGCATTGTTTCTTATTTTTTTTTTTTTTTTGATGCGGTGGTGCGCAGGGGGTATATCGGATTGTATGTGAAAAAAATATATTTTTATCCTAAAAATATAACCACCAACACGGCAACATATGTTTTTATTCAAAAGTAATAAACTTTCTCAAATTAATAAGTGTATTTAATATGATTTATGGATTTGGCAATAATAAAATACGAAAATTATTTCCTGTAAATAGCGACAGCAAGGTTTGAAACCAATCGATTGGTCAAACTTATTTTTTTAAAAAAAATCTATGAATTTTTAACGTATTTTTAATCGTTTTATTAAGTATAGAACAAAAGAATAAGTTAAATTTGTACTCAAATCTTTTAAACAATCGTATCTGTAATAGCAAATATTGAATTGTATATAGGTAATAATCAGCCATGTAAATTTCAAGCCATACCATATTTATAATAAATAACCACATCTCTATGATTCTCGATTTAAGTTCAAAAATTACATTAGAAAGAACATCTAAAAGGTATTATCGACCAGCTGACGCCTTGGAAGCTATGCGTCAAACGCGTTACGAAAAACTCAAGACCGACATTTACGAAACCGAAAAAAAAGGGGCGGTAGCGGTTGCCAACGAAATAGCCCAACTTATTCGCGAAAAACAAAAGAAAGGACAACCGTGTGTTTTAGGACTCCCCGGAGGTTCCTCCCCACTATCGGTATATGCAGAATTGATAAATTTGTACAACACGGAAGGGCTTACCTTCGACAATGTATATATTTTTAACGTGTCTGAGTTTTACCCTGTAGAAAGTGGCAGACACTCTAATGCAGGAATTTTGCGCGAATATTTACTGAATAAGGTCAATTTTCCAAACGAGCGGTTTTTTACCCCCAACGAATCCATTACCAGAGAAAAGGTACTCGAATTTTGCCAAAATTACGAACAAAAGATAGAAGACTTGGGAGGAATGGATTTGGTGGTAGGAACCATCGGTCAGATAGGAAATCTGGCATACAACGAACAAGGATCGCAAACCAGCTCTACTACCCGCCTAATGCTGTTAGACGCCCAATCCCGATCGGATTTGAGCCAATTTTATATACGGGCACAAGAAGTACCGGTAAGCGCTATCACTATGGGGCTTTCTACCATTCTCTCATCAAAAAACGTGATACTCATAGCTTGGGGAGAAAACAAAGCGAAAATCATTAAAGAAATAGTAGAAGGCAATGCCAACGACAAAGTCCCGGCATCTTTCCTGCAATTGCACAAAAATGCAAAGACTGTTATAGATCTGAATGCGGCGCAATTTTTAACACGTATCAGCCATCCATGGCTGGTGGGCTCTTGCGAATGGACAGACAAATTGATACGTCGTGCTATAGTGTGGCTTTGCGACCAGACAAAAAAACCGATTTTAAAGCTGACAAACAAAGAATATAACCAGTTTGGCTTAGATGAGTTGCTTGCCCTTTATGGCTCGGCGTATAATGTTAATATAAAAATATTCAACGATTTACAGCGTACAATTACAGGTTGGCCCGGAGGAAAACCCAATGCCGATGACAGTAATCGTCCCGAGCGAGCGTTGCCTTATCCCAAACGAACAATCATCTTCAGTCCACATCCCGATGACGATGTAATCTCGATGGGAGGTACCTTTCAACGGCTTGTTGATCAGGGGCACATTGTGCATGTAGCCTATCAAACCTCGGGAAATATAGCGGTCGGAGATGATGAAGCCATCCGATATCTGGGGTTGATGAAGAATGTGCTGGAAAGATTTGACCCGTCAGACAACGCTTTAAAACAAAAATACGAGATAATGCTCCGCTTTCTGAGAGAAGAAAAACAAACGGGAGATGTCGATACTCCCGATGTTCTCTATTTGAAAGGATGGATAAGGAGAGAGGAGGCGAGAGCTGCCTGTCGCTACAACGGTGTTCCAATAGACAGAGTACACCATTTGGATTTACCTTTTTATGAAACCGGAAAGATAAAGAAAGGTGATTTGACAGAAAAAGATGTACATATAGTAATGGAACTGCTGCAAGAAGTACAGCCTCATCAAGTATTCGTCGCCGGCGATTTGGCAGACCCGCACGGCACACACAAAGTATGTCTGGACGCGGCTTTGGCTGCAATATACGAATTGAGAAACGAAAAATGGATGGAAGACTGCCGCGTGTGGATGTATAGAGGGGCTTGGGCAGAATGGGATATAGACCATATAGAAATGGCAGTTCCGATAAGTCCCGAGGAACTCCGCAAAAAACGGATATCGATATTAAAGCACCAATCGCAAATGGAGAGCGCACCCTTTATGGGAAATGATGAAAGACTCTTTTGGCAACGGGCAGAAGAGAGAAATCAAGCTACCGCAAAAATATATAATAACTTAGGATTGGCTGCATACGAAGCGATAGAGGCGTTTGTAGAATATAAAAAAGTGTAAGAAAAAAGATAAAATACTCCAAAAGGAACTGTCTCAAAAGAGGCAGTTTTTTTCTTCAGGATGTTTCGGCAACGATGCTTTTGATATAATGAACGGAACAACGGTATCCGTTTCATTTAAAATGAAAAATCAAAGCAATAAAAAAAGCAATCGGATGAATATACCATTTGTAGTGCGAATACAAATCTGAGTTTATTATTGAACAAAAATTGTAAGAATCCTCATAAACTTATCTGTAAATTTATTTTGGATATTTAGAAAAAAATCCGTATATTTGCACGCTCAATTCAGGACAGGTAAAAAGTAGCACTGCCAATAGGTATCTCACCTCCCTGATGTAATCACAAAAATAAAAATAAATGTACGCAATTGTTGAAATTTTAGGACAGCAATTTAAAGTGGAAACCGGAAAAAAACTCTTTGTTCATAGAATGAACGAGGCAGAAAGCGGTTCTACGATCGAATTTGACAAAGTGTTGTTGGTGGACAACAACGGAGCCGTAACGGTGGGAACGCCGGTGGTTGAAGGTGCGAAAATCGTTTGCGAAGTGGTGTCGCACGTAAGGGGCGAAAAAGTAATCGTATTTCACAAAAAACGTCGTAAAGGATATCGCAAACGCAACGGACATCGTCAAGACTTTACAGAATTGACAATTAAAGAGATAGTAGCTTAATTTAACCGATTAAAAAAACAGAAAATGGCACATAAAAAAGGTGTAGGTAGTTCGAAGAATGGTCGCGAATCGGAAAGTAAGCGACTCGGAGTTAAAATTTTTGGCGGACAATTTGCCAAAGCAGGTAACATAATAGTACGCCAGCGCGGCACACAGCACCATCCCGGTTTGAATATGGGGATTGGTAAAGACCATACTTTATTCGCACTGACCGATGGAGTAGTTGAATTTAGAAAGAAAAAGGACAACAGATCATTTGTTTCTATCGTTCCGGCAGAAACAGCCAACTGATTTTTTCCCTTAAATAAATACAAAAAATCCCTTGCAGTATATTTGTAAGGGATTTTTTGCATAGTAAGTATTCTCGCTTTTGATCTGTTCAAAATTTTTATTACCGGTTGATAATCAGTTTTTTTGTCAAAATTTTATCTCCATCGGTCAATTTAAGTGTATATATTCCTGCTGGGATAGAAGATACATCTATTTTAATTTTGGAAATATTATATTTATTGAGTGCCACTTGTTGCCCTCTCATATCGTAAACAGCAACGGAAAAAGGCAGATTGCTGTTTCGAGAAAGATAATCAACAATAATATAATCTTTAGCAGGGAGGGGCGATAATTTGAGATTATCGCTGTTATATCCAATTTTTTCAACGCCATTGGCAACTCCTGCCAAAGTTGATATCGTCTCTTGTGGGAGGGCATAATTGTATATTCTAAAATCATCGATATAGCCACGAAACAATAAATCGGGAAATTGACTTCTTCCAATATAGTTTAGTATTGGTTTGAAATCCAATGGACTGATGTTGATAGCGTCTGATTCGGCAACCTTGACACCATCAGCATATAATTTTGCTCCCGAAACAGACAGGGTTATCGCTACATGAGTCCATTTGCCTATATTGAGAGCGGGTGCGTCTAACGTTTGCTCATTAGCCCCATTTTTGATGGCAAACCGCATTTTTCCAGAACCATTATTTGGTGTTAAGAACATATACTGTGTTTGATCGTTGCCAAAATCAAAAATGCGCTGCCATCCTCCGGCACCTCTCCAATTAACCCAAGCGGCAATAGTAATTTCTTGTTGATTGGCTACGTGGGTGGGAAGTTGAATAAAAGTGGTGCTACCATTTAGATTGATAGCATTATTGCCTATTTTGCCCGACACGTATTCGGTTGTGCCATATATTGCGCTATGATTCAGATTAACCGTACTATCTTGGTAGTTTTGTTCAAATCCAAGCTGCATAACTATGTCGTATGCTCCGGTTGATGAGGCTGACACTTCATTGGAGTATGCCGATCGATTTAATGATTTGTCTATTGCTTTAATAGCGTAATAATGTGTGCTATTAGTAGTTGCGGTATTATCTACAAACGAGGTTGTTGTAATATTTCTTCCTATAATATTGTAAGGACCCGAAGCTATTTCGGATCTATAGACGATATATCCTTCCACATCGGTTTCCGGGCTTGCATCCCAACTTAGTTTTACAGATGCCGCATTGGGTATAGCTTTTAAATTGGCAGGCGGGGAGGGCGATTCAAATTCGGCATTAGCATTTACGGGTATGAAACGCCATAGTTGGTTGTCGTCTCCATCTTTCTCCCATTGTTGAATATTGGCGGCTTCGCTGACCGATGCATTGGCTACCTCCAAACATTTTGCACTTTCGCGGTTGCGGATATAAAACCATCCATCTGCTACGTACTCTAAGTACCACTGTTGGTTCGAACTGTTAGATTTTGACCACTGCTGCACGTTTCCTCCATCTTCCAATGAGAAATTTACGACATCAATCGTTTTGGTGCTATTTACATTCGAAAAGGTAAAATAGCTGAAATCGCCTCCAACCCGTGCCTCTACCGGGGCTACATCCCATTGTTGATTGGTTTTGCCACTATAGGTTCGCTGAATGATATTGGCTCCGTCTGCTGTGGAAGATAATACTACTTCCATAGCTTTGGCGCTTTTTTTGTTGATTAGGGCATAGCGACCATTTATCGCAGGTTGCACATCATCTCCCCAAGTGATACTTATTACACGTTCGGCATTGGTTTGTCCGGTTTGATAGCCCGTACCGCCGGGCATAGTAAGCGAATACTCCCGTTGAGGACCATAACCATCGTAAAACACATCTCTATCTTTTGATATAAAATTGTAAGTGGTTGTTGTGGCTTGTCTTTCCGAAGTCCCTCCGAATGCCTGAATTTTCCCTTCGGGATTGCGATACACGGCGGCGGCTGTCCAATTTGGGCGGTGTTCGGCATATCCGAGTCGGGTTCCGTTACTTGCTTTTACCAATTCTCCGCGTGCATATTCTGCCGTTCCCCACCAGATGCCTGTTTGTAATCCGTATTCTGCGCCGACTATGGCTTCCATTACATTGTGTAGTTCATCATTGGTGGCATAATGCCCATTTGATTTTACTGTTTGAAAAAACCCGACATAATTGTCAAAGCTGCCGGCAAGTTGATGTGTATTTCCCTCGTCCAATCGACTTTTCAGATAATTGTACCAAGGTAATGCCTGATCACAGTTTAATGTGTTTCCGCCCGATATTCTGATTGTCTCAAAGCGGGGATTATTTTTCAGAATGCCTGCAATGTTGTAAAAATCGCTAATATTTCCCTGTCCGGTAGCGGTATAGTCCGGTTCATTAAAGGGGGAGACCGTTACAACATTTCTGCCCGCATTTTGGTGCATACGGGTTGTAATATCGATAAGCTCCGCCCAATTTGCCGCATTTCCGTAAAAATAAGAGTTTACACTCGGATGGTCGCAGTTAAGCACTACTTTAGTGGTAACGGGCAACCATTTATTGATTATTTGAATTCGAAGATTAGTGTTGCTAAGCGCATCGCCTTGTAGCTCTCCGTTGTTGAGGGGTTGGGTGGGGATAAATGAAGAACGTATCAGGGATACTCTGTCTGTACCCATAAAAGCAATTCCTCTACGGATGTTTGTTTCGCTTAACCAAGCCAAATCCAACCCCCAAGTAACAGGTTTTGGCACTCCGGCATCGGTTACGTTATAATAGATGGTTCTGTCTGGTATAGGTTGCGCTATCAAACGGCTACTCGTACTCTCAGTCTGTGAATATAGAAAAGTATTCGAAAGGAGGGTGAAGACTAAGATTGAGTATTTAATATTTTTCATGATTCTTCAAAATTTTCTTCAAAAATATAGAAAATAATTTATATGCCTATTTGTCAGTTAGATGAAATGTCTTAATCTGACATTTATCTCCACTTTTTTGGTTTTTTTTTATCTGCTGGAATGGCGCGACACAAAATTTGGAACAAAGAGGTTGGTAAACCGGTATTTACTCATAAAAATAATTTTGCTACCTTTGTTTTTGTTCAAGTTTAAAAAATCAAATATAAACAAAATAAAGATAATGAGACAACAGTTATTGATTTTATTCGCAGTTATCGCTACTTCCGTATTTGCCTGCACCAACTTTCTGGCGGGTAAGGATGCTACTACCGATGGTTCAACTTTTATTTCTTATAATGCAGATTCTTATTCGCTTTTTGGCGCGCTTTACCACTATCCGGCAGCACTTCATCCTCGCGGCTCTATGTTGAAAGTATATGAATGGGATACTGGAAAATATTTAGGAGAGATTCCGCAGGTAGAGAAAACATACAATGTCATCGGAAATATGAATGAGTTTCAAGTCTCTATCGGTGAAACTACCTATGGAGGGCGTGAAGAACTGGTGGATACTACAGGTATTATGGATTACGGCAGTTTGATGTACATAACTCTACAACGTTCAAAAACGGCTCGCGAAGCTATCGGAGTAATGACGGACTTAGTAGAAAAATACGGATACTACAGCAGTGGGGAATCATTTTCGATAGCAGACCCTGATGAAGTCTGGATTTTGGAGATGATAGGCAAAGGGGTTGGTCGTAGAGGAGCGGTGTGGGTGGCTCTTCGTCTTCCCGATGATTGTGTCTCTGCCCATGCCAATCAAGCCCGTATCACCACTATCCCTTTTGGTGACAAAGAGAATTGTATCTATTCTGCAGATGTGGTGTCGTTTGCACGCGAAAAAGGATATTTTGAAGGCGAAGACAGAGAGTTTAGTTTCTCTGATACTTACGCACCACTTGACTATTTGGGATTGCGTATTTGCGAGGCTCGCGTATGGTCATTTTTTCGTCAGATAAATCCTGCTATGGAAAAGTATATTACTTATGTAAAAGGAGAAACAAAGGAAAGGATGCCACTTTGGATAAAACCAAGCCAAAAGTTAAATTTGGATAAATTAAAAAAGTATATGCGGGATGCTTACGAGGGTACCGAATTGGATATGACAAAAGGGGTAGGAGCCGGAGCATACGGGAGCAAGCTACGTTTCAGCCCACTAACCTTCAAGGTGGATAGCGTAGAATATGTTCATGAACGTCCCATAGCCACACAACAAACAGGTTTTACGTTTGTAGCTCAAATGCGAGGTTGGCTGCCCGACTATATTGGAGGTATCCTTTGGTTTGGGGTTGATGATGCAGCCAGTACGGTTTATGTGCCTATATATTGTTCTATGAACAAAGTGCCTTGGAGCTACGACGAACGCAATGGTAGTTTACTTGATTATTCTTCTACTTCCGCATTTTGGATTTTCAATTATGTAGCCAATTTTGCTTATGGCAAATATCAGCCTATGATGGTAGATATTAGAAAAAAACAGGCTGAATTGGAAACCAGATTTGAAAACGAGATACTCAATGTAGATAAGGCAGCCTTAAAACTAAAAGAAAAGAAGGCGAGAAAATATTTGACGGATTATAGTTACAACGTCTCCGAATCAACGGTAAAAGAGTGGAAAAAATTAGGCGAATTTTTATTGGTGAAATACATGGACGGCAATATGAAGAAAGAAGAAAACGGTAAATTTCTCAAAAACCAATATGGTTTGCCTCCGGGTATCATTCGTCGTGGGTATCCCGATTTTACTAACAGAGAGATGGTAAAAGAAAATCCCGATTTGAGAGTAAAGACAAAAGAAGAATTAGAGAAAAGAAAGTGATAATAAAAAAGGAAAGTTGTCTTTGGGGGTAACTTTCCTTTTTTATTATCCAAGTTGTGATAGATTATTTTTATTTCAGTGGTTTAATGGTAAAGCTATAGCTATAATTTTTGCCTGAAAGTCGATATTTGTTATGAGGTTGCGCTCCCCAACTATTGTCGCCGCCTAATCCACGTTGGGCATAATCCAAGCAAACAACGGTTGTATGTCTCGGTGTAATGTCGCTTGCGTGTCTGTTCTTTTTAGTGCTACCTTCATCAAAATCTTCGGGATAATTATTTAACGCACTTACCCCTATCGGTTGTAATCCTTCAAACAACAGCCCTTTTCCCTTGTTGTCTGTCAGCGAAAACCACCTCAAGTCTGTTTTGTAACCGTTTTCTTGAGGACGCACGTAAGGATAATACTGGTCGGCAACCTTGCTTTTGTAAATACCCAATTGCGAGGCGTTATTTCTATCTGAATAGTTTTCCCAAGGTCCGCGTCCGTAATACTCAAAGTTACAGTATTTTTCGTCTAAGTCAAATATCATCCCAAATCGAGGTAGCTCAGAGGTGTTTTCTCCCCCTTTAAAGAGGGAGTTTACTGTCAGAGTTCCTTCGTTGTCCATAGAGTAAGTGATAATATTTTCGGCAGATACATCTTTTAATAGGATGGTTGCGATTATTTTATTATCGACTATTTTGATGTCTGTTACCTGTGTGTTTTTGCCGGCTTCTCGCCATATATTTGCTGTTACTTGAAAATTGCATCCATAGTCATTATCAGTAGGGGCGCGCCAAAAATTCGGACGGGGATATTGGGTGAAATATTTGCTTTTTTCATCGTTTAAGGAGTAATGGGTTATCAATCCGTTCCGTTTGCCGATGGTAGCAGAAACTCCGTTGGCAGAGAGGGTTATTCTGTCGTTGGTTTCGTTTATTTTTACATTCGAACCGGATGCGTATGTTTTTGAGAAATATTGCGATTTTCCTATTTCAAACTGTTCATGCGCGATTTCAAAATCGGTAGGTATCATTTCGTCTCCTTTTTTTGTAAAAGCAAATACATTTAGCAGGTACTCAACTCCCTCTTTAGGAGTAATTTGAGGTAGCGAAAGTTTTATTTGTTTACTTGTAAGCGGTTTGGCATCTACTGCAAAATTCTCTTCGCTTATAACCTTGCCATTTTCCAAAAGTTGATATCTAAAATTATAATTTGAAAGATTGGTATATGCAAATCCGTTTTCGATGCTAATCAATCCTTTGTCCAGGTTACTACCTGAGAAATTGATGTCCTGATAGAATTTTTTCACTTCGTAGGCACCGGGATGCGGTTTGCGATCGGGGGTTACAAGTCCGTTCATACAGAAATTGGCATCATTGGTATAATTTTGTCCTCCCATATCTCCCCCGTAAGCCCAATATTCTCTTCCTGCCTCGTCTTTTACTTTGAAACCTTGATCTACCCAATCCCAAATGAAACCTCCCTGCATATTGTTACTTCCTTTGATAATGTCCCAATATTCTTTGAAATTACCGCTGCTATTACCCATTGCGTGAGAGTATTCGCACATAATAAAGGGGCGTTCGACTTTTTCGCGGGCACCGTATTCTTTCATATAGCGTATTGAGGGATACATAGGGCAGACGATATCTGTATTCTCATGCTCTCCGGCTTGTTCAAATTGTACAGGACGGGTTTTGTCCCGTTCTTTTACCCATTTATAAGTGAGTTTAAAAGCATCTCCGTTGCTGGCTTCGTTACCTAAAGACCAGATGATAACTGATGGATGGTTTTTATCTCTTTCTACCAGACTGTATGTTCTGTCTAAGTGAGCTTCAAACCACTCTTTGTGAAATGCCGGATTTTCACGTCCGTATCCCATCCCATGCGATTCGATATTGGCTTCGTCCACCAAATAAATGCCATATTTGTTGCAAAGTTGTACCCAGCGGATATTGTTTGGATAGTGGCTGCATCGGACAGCGTTGATATTTAACTGTTTCATCAGGCGGATGTCTTGCATCATAGTTTCTACATCTTGGTAATGCCCTGTTACAGGATTGTGTTCGTGTATATTGACTCCATGTATATAAATGCGTACTCCGTTTACGAGTAAACTTCCGTTTTTTATCTCTACCTTGCGAAAACCTATTTTGTGTGAAACAATTTCCAACGTTTTTCCCGAATTATCTTTTAATGTTAGCAATAATGTATATAAATAGGGGGTTTCGTTGCTCCAGAGTTTGGGTGCTTTTATGTTTTGTGTGAATGATTCGGTAACATTGCTGTTGGCAGCAGAGTTGAACGATAGTTTTTTGTTCAAAATGGATTTGTTCGCATTATCTAATACGCTTGCTTCAACGGTCAATTTCTGAGATTCTTTACTGTTGTTTTTCAGTGTTACATCCAATGAGAAAATGCCATTTTTGTATTGGGCATCCAAGTCGGGACGGGCAAAGAAGTCCCATATCCTCACGTTTTCGGTGCTGTATAAAAATACGTCTCTATCGATGCCCGAAAGTCTCCAAAAATCCTGATCTTCCAGATACGAGCCGTCGCTCCAGCGATATGCTTCGATGGCTACCAAATTTTTGCCCGGTTTTACATAAGGGGTAATGTCAAATTCCGAAGGAGATTTGGTATTTTGGGTATAGCCTACTTTTTGTCCGTTGATCCAGATGTACATTGCCGATGTGCCTGCCTCAAAGTAGAGATAAATGTGTCTCTCTTGCCACGATTCGGGCAATTCGAAATATTTGCGGTACGAACCGACCGGATTGTCAGAATGGTCTATGTAAGGTGGGTTTTTAGGATGAGGGTAAGTGATGTTGGTATAGATGGGGATACCGTATCCGTTAAGTTCCCAATTGGCGGGTACTTTAAACTCTTTCCAGCCAGAATCGTTATACGAAGTTTTATAAAAATCAACAGGGCGGTCTGCGGGTTTTGCTGCCCAGTTGAATTTCCACATTCCGTTAAGACTCATATACCAAGGCGATTGGGCATAATCATCGATAATTGCATTTGCCACATTATCATAGGGTACAAATGCCGTACGGGCCGGTTCTCTGTTTATTTGAAACACTTCCGGATTTTCCCAATCGTTGGTTCCCGAATTTTGAGAAAATGAGATTGAAAATGTGAGAATCAGAATAAAAGAGATGAAAGATAGTCTGTTTTTCATTGTTTAATTGTAATTTATTATTGTTTTTTTATTTTATGTCCGATATGTTTTTTATAAAAGGCGCCTCCTCTTGCCATTTGAGTACCATCGAATTTTCTGTAGGGAAAGTCAGCGGTAGAAATATATAGGTGGACGCAAAGTAGCGTCTTCCGTCCCAGCGGTCTCCCACATAGATATATTGGGTTTCGTTGTTATTTTCGACCGAAAGTATAAAAGTTGATTGAGAATGGAAC
Organism: Paludibacteraceae bacterium; assembly: GCA_047974405.1. Taxonomy (GTDB): domain Bacteria; phylum Bacteroidota; class Bacteroidia; order Bacteroidales; family Paludibacteraceae; genus UPXZ01. The sequence goes on from JBKECI010000024.1 coordinate 38,400, forward strand.
GTTGTGTTGTTACCTATATCTATCAATGATGACCACGGCCCCGCTATAGATTTTGAGTAAGCATATTTTGCCTGATTTGGGACCCAACCGGTACAGCCCGAAGTTATCATAAAGTAATAATTACCTCGTTTGACAATAGCGGGTGCTTCTCTGTGTCCTCCGTACCAAAGGGTGGCAATTTGCTCTTTTACATCTAAAAAGTTGGGGGTTAGCTTGTAAAGCATCAAATCGTAGTTTTCGCGGGCGGCAGACAAGAAGTAGGCTGTTCCGTCTTTATCTTTATATAGCGTGCAGTCTCTCGACATGTTGCCCATTGGTCTGAAACTTTTAACAAAGGTAAATGGTTTTTCTATATCCGAAGAAAATGCCACCGCTGCGCGTGCATAGTCATAGTTGCCGTTGTATTCGTAGTGCATCCACATTACAAACTGTTTAGTATCTTCGTTGTAAATGATTTTTGGACGTTCAATGTTGGCTTTGTCGAGTTCAGGGTGCGAGTCTTTGGTTAGCAGATTGCCTCTAAATTCCCATTGTACGAGGTCTTTGGAACGATAGCAGGAGACTAAAACTCCTTGTCGCCGATTTTCTCCTATCCAATAATAATACCCGTTCCATTCGATAAAACCGCCGCCATGTGCATTGATAGTATTTCCTTGCGTGTCGTACCATTTTGTACCGTTGGTTAATTGCTCTTGCGCATTGGATTTAAAGCATAAGAAAAGGGTAATGAACAGGGTGCTGATTATTTTTTGTACCATCGGCTGTAAGTTTTCTCTAAAGTTGTAATGGATAAATTGGGAATATATAAGTTTTTATTTGATTTTGTGAAAAACTCCTATTGTATTCTGTTTTTTTGGAGATTATTTTTTGCTTATGTGCCGTATCATTTCGCAGTTTGCCAACAAAAATGCTCCAACTCCGAAATTTGCTGTTGAATTTTTATCCACCACCTGCCCGGGTATCGCTTTTTCACCTATGGGTTGTATGTAGCCAATTCTTCCGTTGGGCTGTAGCGCTATGGTAGAGAGGTAGTTCCACCCATTTAAGGCGGCTTTTTTATATTTCGAAGATTTCAAATAGCCATTATTTATCCCCCAGAGCAATCCGTAAGTAAAAAATGCTGTTCCACTAGTTTCGTATCCAGGGGCGTGGTTTGGGTCGAGCATACTTCTTGTCCAATATCCCTCTTTTTGCTGGCATTTGATCACGGCTTTTGCAAATTTTTTATATCGGTTTTCGAAATATTCTCTGTGTTTGCAATCTTGAGGCATATCTTCAAGCACTTTTGCCAGCCCGGCAAGCACCCAACCGTTTCCACGTGACCAAAAATCTTTTTTGCCGTTGGCAGATTGATGTTTGGGATAAACATATTTTGCATCGCGATAAAAAAGGTTTGTTTCCTCGTCATACATAATGCTTTCGGAATAGCGGAAATATTCATACAATTTGTCCAAGTAAAGGGGATTGTGCGTGAGTTTGTAAAGTTTGGTCATCACGGGCATTACCATATACAATCCGTCTGCCCACCACCAGTAATCCGTCTGCGAAGTATTTATCTCGTATTCCATGACCTCTTTGGCACGAGCTATTTTATACTCTTCCGGAGCTATGTTGTATAAGTCGATATAGGTCTGAAAACAAATTTGCCAGTCTCCAAAAAGGACATGGTCGGGAGTTTCACCGTAGTTGTACTTCCATTTCGTACGGTCGTTTCCTTTTGCCCCTTGCCATTGGTTTTGAATTGCCCATTTTTCCGCGTATTCGAGATACGATGTATTTTTACTTATAGAATAAGCCTCCATATTGCCAGTTTGATAAGCGGCATTATTCCAAAAAGAGTTACCCGGATTAGGGTGTGTCTGTTGCCAGTAATTATTTACTTTTTGAAGAGTTTGCAATAAGTCTTCCATTTTGTAAATGTTTTTGGCAAAGGTTGGTGTAAAGATAGCAATAAATAACGAAAGTATAGAAATAAGATGTTTCATTTTAGATGTGTAAAATAATATTAAATGAATGGTATTGATAATTATTTACACAAAAATAGAAAAAACAATTGTTCTAAAAAGAGTAAAATAAATTCAAATAGGTAGAATTGTACCGTAAAATTACATAGGGTATATATTTGCAATAAAAAATAATTGTAGTTTTGTATAATTAATTAAATGTATAGAATACACTTATTTTTGCAGCCTATGAAAACACATCTACTTATCTTGTTTATGCTTTTGGGATTCCTGCCTGTGGCAGCTCAAAATATTCATCTTGGTATTATTTCGAATGATGGAGTTCAAAAAAGTGTAGAGTTGAGCAACTTGAAAAATATTACTTTTTCAGACTCTGATCTCAAATTAAATTATTGGAGCGGTATCAATGAATTGCTACCCGTATCTTCCATACGAAAATTGGTTTTTACCTCTTCTACAGGATTAAAGACAATTGATAATACCAACGTTGTATTAATGTACCCCAATCCGGTGGTAGATATTTTTTCTCTGAAAAATGTGCCAGAAAACCATATCAATATTGAAATTTACTCTATTACCGGAACACAAATTCTTAATCTGCGTAATATTTCTTCTTCTCAAACTATCAATATAAGTTCTCTTACAAAAGGGATGTATTTTTTGAAAGTGAATAATCAAACCGTAAAATTTATCAAGCTATGAAGAAATATGTTTCATTATTTATTCTATTTTTGGTTTTTGTGAAAATATCCGGTCAGCAAGCATTCAATGTATTCAAAAACGATATGACTGTTTCGAGTGTAGCGGTATCTGATGTGGACAGTATTAAATTTTCCCTACTGCCTACAAAAACGATGAGTGTTTTCAAAGCAGATAAAACAACTAGTAATTTTTTGATGTCTGCTGTTGATAGTCTGAAAATTACGGATAATTTCTATCTGTTGCCACAAGTAGAAATAACCTCGGCAACATATAATTATACTACACAAAAAACACTTTGTATAGTGGATGTAAAAAGCAACGGAGGGTGCCAATTGATAGAAAGGGGTATCTGCTGGTCAAAGTTGCCCAATCCAACAACGAAAGATTCAAAATTTTCAGGAGGAATTACTACCGGAAAATTTTATGCTCTTACCGACTCTATGAATGTAAATGAAACATACTATATCCGCTCTTTTGCCTCAAACTGTCTGGGTACATTTTATAGCAAGGCAGTCAAAATTCAGCCCTTGATGGGAAATGTGACTTATACGCTGGCTATTGATTCGGCAACAAATCCTACCCCCTACAAATTGATAAAGCAAGCAATGGATAGCGCTATTTGGTATTATAATCGTTACACCACTTTCAGAGGAAATATTTATGTGTATTACAATGCCGGAATTCCTACAGCACAAGCAAGTTATCATGGATCCATAGGTTTTGGTGCCAGTACCGATTATATGTGGGTAGGGACTGCCATGCACGAAATGGCTCACTTCATGGGATCAGGAACTACGAATGAGTGGAAAGCTAAGCTCTCAGGAGGCGTTTGGACAGGAACGGTTGCTAATACATTGCTACAAAATGCCACAGGAGAGACACTCAAAGGCGATGGTACACATTATTGGCCTACCGGCATCAACTACAAAAGTGAAATTACGAATTTGGGAGGAGCGGCTGCTCAGCAAAATGCACTTATACTGCATTGCAAAATCGTGAAAGCAATGGTTGTGGATGACGCAGGTTTGCCCAACAGTTGGTAAAAAGGTACAGCTCCGATTAGTTTTAATAAATAAAGGCTACATCACATAAAAAAATGAAAAAGAGACACAAGATATTTTTTTTCTTCTTCTTCTTCTTCTTCTTCTTCTCTTTATTGATAAGTCCGTTATACACGCAAAATGCGAAACTTACGATAGATTTAGCTAAAAAGGGGGTAAAAATAAGTAAGGCACATTACGGTATTTTCTTTGAAGATATTAACCATGCTGCAGATGGAGGACTATACGCGGAACTGATAAGAAACCGCTCTTTCGAAGATGCCTCCACCCCCGATTCGTGGACAACCTTTAACAAAGGCGGGACACAAGTTTACGCAGCGGTAGAAACAGCAGAATTATTGAACTCTAACCAAAGCCAGGCATTAAAACTAAATATTTTGTCGGATGGTAAGCTAACTTCCCGAGCAGGAGTACAAAATTCGGGTTTCTGGGGCATAAACATTGTTGATGGACAACAATACAAATTAAGTTTTTTTGCTAAATGCGACTCAAGGTACACAGGAAATGTAGTGGTGTCCCTTGACGATGCTATTCACGTTTATGCAAAAGATTCTATCTCCAGTCTTTCTACTGAATGGAAGAAATACACCCTCACTCTGACAGCGGCTGGGAGCAATCCCAAAGGGATGTTTTCTATCTCGTTCAATGTCACCGGCAGCGTTTGGTTAGACGTGGTTTCGCTATTTCCACCTACGTTCAAAAATAGAGAAAATGGAATGCGCTCCGATTTGGCGCAGATGCTGGCAGATATGCACCCCAAATTTTTCCGTTTCCCCGGAGGATGTTTTGTAGAGGGAGATGTATTGACTAATCGCTATCAATGGAAAAAATCTATCGGGAGTATTGAAGAGCGCCCCGGACATTGGAATCTTTGGGGATACCGCACAACAGACGGAATAGGATATCACGAATACCTCCAGCTATCCGAAGATATTGGTGCAGAACCACTTTTTGTAGTCAATGTAGGGCTAGCACACAACGATTATCAACCGGTAAACGATTTGGATGGCTATATTCAAGATGCCTTAGACGCTATTGAGTATGCCAACGGCGATGTCTCTACCACCTATGGGGCTATGCGAGCCGCAAATGGACATCCCAAACCGTTTAATTTGAAGTACATTGAAATAGGCAACGAAAACTATCACGGAAATAGCTATGGCGAGCGGTATGCAAAGTTTTACAATGCCATCAAAGCCAAAGACCGGAGCATACAATGTATAGGAAACGTTGCCGCTTGGGGAACCGACACTCCGGCATGGACTTTTTCGTATCCGGTAGATATCATAGACGAACACTATTACAGAAGTCCACAATGGTTTATAGAACAGTACCGAAAGTATGATTCGTACAGCAGAACCGGGCCCAAAGTATATGTGGGAGAATATGCGGTAACATCTGAGTGTGGTTTGGGGAATCAAATAGCGGCGCTTGGCGAGGCGGTGTATATGTGCGGAATGGAGAAAAATTCCGACATTGTTACCATGAATTCTTACGCTCCGATTTTTGTCAATACAAATGATAGGAAATGGAATCCGGATATGATAGTGTTTGATGCCTCTGTCTCTTACGGAACTCCCTCTTACCACGTTCAAAATTTATTCTCGAATAGTATAGGAACTGTGGATATACAGGTAGAAGACTCTGCAAACGTACTACAAAATCCGATTTTGGGAAGAGTGGGATTGGGGAGTTGGTCCACCTCTGTGCAGTATTCAAATATAAATATCCTTAGTGACAAAAACGAAATATTATTTTCGGACAATTTTGCAAATAGCGAGCAATGGAGCGCGTTGAGTGGAAATTGGAATACCTCTTCCAATATTTATAACCAAACCTCTACGGCTACTGACTGTAGGTCGGTAACTGCCGTTGTGGTTAGTGACACAGCATACACCTACACAGTCAGAGCCAAAAAAACAAGCGGAAACGAAGGTTTTCTCATCATATTCGGATACGAAGACAGCAATAACTTTTTCTGGTGGAATATTGGTGGGTGGAACAATACTCGAAATGCCATTGAAAAATGTACAAATGGTTCTAAAACAGTGGTTTCTGATGTGAGTGGAAGTGTCCAAGCCGGAGTCTGGTACGATATTAAGATAGAAATTACCAAAGATAAAGTGTCATGCTATTTGAATAATGTATTGATACAAACATACACCAATGCCGGCAAAGAGCAACTCTACTATTCGTCATCGTTAGATGAAATGAACAATATGCTTTATTTAAAAGTGGTAAACCCGTCGAACAAAGCAATAGCATCAACATTAAAGTTTAATGGATTGCAAACAGACAATACTATAAGTGGAATCGTTACTACACTCGTCTCTTCTTCGGGGTTGGACGAAAATTCATTTGCCGAACCCAATAAAATAGCCCCGATAACAACCGGTATCTTTTCTGATAAAACAAATATAGATTATCTGTTTGCTCCCTATTCGTTGGCTGTTTTTAAAATAGATACAAAAATAACCAACCCGGTACCGGTAATAAAAGAGGAAGAGGATAGTAGCTGGATTTTTCCAAACCCAAGTTATAATTATATTTATTTGAAAAAAAATGTCCCTACAGGAAGTTACCTAAAAATATTTAATACCGGCGGACAGCAGGTAATGCAAACAAAAATAGTGGATATAGATCAAAAAATAGATATATCTTTATTGCAACAAGGTGTATATGCCGTTGAAATAGAAGGTAGCCAATACACCGGAAAAATTATAAAAAAGTAAATTTTGATGAATCTGAAAAATCGACATATTACATTATTGCTGTTGTTGGTAACTTTTTTTACACACGAAATAAAATCACAAAATCCGGTATTAAAGTACGGGTTCAGGCAAATAGCAGGCACAGACTCCGTTTGGGACGAAACAGGCAATTCCAACAACGCCTTGCTGGTAGGAAACGCCCAAGTTAAGACATTAGGAAAATTTGGAGTGTTAAGTATTGAAAACGAAACAGGGTATGTAAATATGACTTCGAAAGTTGGAAATATTATCAATCAACTGAACGACTTTACGGTTACTACTTATTTATACATAGACCCTTCGCTCAATCTGTCGAACAACGGTAATTTTGTATGGACATTTTCAAACTCTTCGGATATAAACAAAACGGCTAACGGATGCATGTTTTATACGGTAAAAAATTCGCGCTATGCCATTTGCAACACCAATTACAAAACAGAAAAGACAGTAAATTTAGGAACAGAGTCCGAAAAAGGGAGCTGGAAACACGTCGCTTATACCCAAGTGGGAAATACAGGTTCAATTTATATCGATGGTATACTCAAAAAAACAGGAACGATTAGTATGTTACCTTCCGATTTGGGAAAAACTCCTTACAATTATCTTTGTAAATCTTCATACGCTTCGGATCAGGTATTACTCAATTCGATGTTACACGATTTCAGAATATACAACGTTTCGCTTTCATCAGCTCAAATTTCTCAACTTGCCGCCAACAAATCTGCTTTGGATACGGCAATGTATAAAGATATTGTAGATACAGCGCTGGTGAAGTTGGATTTGGGAGATTTGAACGGGATAACTTCCAATTTGACTTTACCCATATCGGGGTATGGCGATACCCAAATCAGATGGAACTCCTCCAATTCATCCATTATTTCGTCATCGGGAGTTGTAAATAGACCAACATACGGAACGCCCAATGTTGTAGTTACGCTTACGGCTACTGTAACCAAAGATTTTGTTTCGCAAACGGTTATCTTTGAGGCTACCGTGTTGTCGTCTATTTCCGATGCCAAATCGGTAAATATAGACTCTGATAACCTCACGCTTGGCGAAAACTTGACTAATCTGCGTTCCGATTTATATCTGCCTACAATAGGAGAGGAAGGCTCTTCCATCAGTTGGATTTCGGATAATCCCTCTATATTGTCAAATTCAGGAGAAATAATAAATTTTCCACTTCACAAAGGAGGAAATGCAAAAGTAATATTAACGGCTACTATAACCAAAGGGAATGAAACCGTAACCAAAATATTCGAAGTGTACGTGGCTGAAGACGAAGGGTTTGCAGGATATTTATTTGCTTATTTTACCGGAAATTCGGGCAATCAAGAAGCCATACGGTTTGCACTAAGTGATGATGGCTACACTTATAAGGCTTTAAATGATAATGCCCCAATTTTAAATTCAGCAGATATTAGTTCTACAGGGGGAGTGAGAGATCCACACATATTGAGAGGGGGGGGCAATGAATATTATATGGTTGTTACCGATATGGTTTCCGCTTGGGGGTGGGATTCCAACAGGGCAATGGTACTCTTAAAATCCAATAACTTGACAGATTGGCAATCATCTGTGGTAAATATTCCGCAACTTTATCCGCAATATGCCGCTGCCGACCGTATTTGGGCACCTCAAACTATTTACGATCCGATTGTGAAAAAATACATGGTTTACTTTTCAATGCGTCTCGGTCCCGGCGACTCGGATAAAATTTACTATGCTTATGCCAACGACAGATTTCTTGGGTTTGAAAGTGCTCCGCAATTACTGTTCGACAACAACGGACTATCGACTATTGACGCCGATATTGTATTTTTCGACGGAAAATATCAGATGTTTTTCAAAACTGAAGGAAATGGGAATGGTATAAAAAAAGCTGTTTCCGACAGTTTGACTGGTGGATATGTATTGCACGATAAATATTTACAAAGCACTACCAATGCCGTAGAAGGCGGTTGTGTCTATAGAATGTACAATTCTGACACTTGGATGTTGATATATGATATGTATTCGAGTGGAGCGTATCAATTTACCGAAAGTACCGATTTAATAGATTTTTCGATAACGTCGCGTCTCGTTTCATTCGATTTTGCACCCCGCCACGGAACAATTATACCCATTACACAGCAGGAAAAAACCACATTAAATGCCAAATGGGGGGTTTCGGGTGTGAAAAGCAATCAACAAGTAGTAGATGTTGATGTTTTTCCAAATCCTACCTCCGATTTTATAAATGTTTGGTTGGATGGCAATATAATTATATCCGGTCTAGAAATTAATATTGTAGATGTTACAGGTAAAATAATACAAACACAACAACTATCGGAAAATAGTAAAAAAATAGATGTGAGAAATTTAAGATCGGGAATCTATTTTATTCAAATAGAATCAGACGACACACAAATACCTTCAAAAATATTTATGAAAAGATGATGTGTGTCTTTCTTTTAGAAACAGTATTTAAATTTAATATTTTTAACAATTAATTATTCAAGCCATGAGAAACAATTATTCTTTTTCAAAGGCAATAAAGAGAGTACTTCTTGTTGCACTTTCGGCTCTTTTGGTAAATTTGGTTTTTGCCGTTGATATTACTACGGGGCTTATGACCCACTACTCTTTCGAGTCGGTATCGGGTAGTATTGTTACAGATGATTCCGGCAATGGAAATTCGGGAACTTTTATGGGATCGGCATCAACCGTTGCCGGACATTCGGGCAGTGCTGGATATTTTGCAACTGCAGATGATTATATGACCCTTCCCGAAGGGTTGATTAACTCATTGACAAGTTTTACTATTTCCACTTGGGTAAATCTGAACACGGTACCACAATGGGCTCGTATTTTCGATTTTGGCTCAGGACAAGGAAATTATCTGTTTTTAACCCCCAAAGGTGGTTCAAGTGTTGTACGCTTTGCCATTAAAAACGGTGGAGGCGAAGAAATTATAGACGGGAAAGCCGCACTACCCACCGAACAGTGGGTACATGTAGCGATTACCTACAGTTACAACTCAGCAACATCCAAAGGGACGGGAACGCTTTTTGTAAACGGTTCGCAGGTAGGTTCAAACTCTTCGATGACAATTACTCCTGTCGCTCTTCCTCAATCAACTCAAAACTACATTGCAAAATCTCAATATTCCGACCCCGGTTTGGACGGTTCGGTTGATGATTTTCGCATTTACAACAGAGCATTATCAACCTTTGACGTGATGTCGCTGGCAGGGATCCCCAACGATTTGATTAATACTTATGATGAGTTGGTCGCAACCACATTAAAGGCAGATGGCGATTTGTCGAACGTAACAACTAACTTGAATCTGCCTACAGCTTTGGCTTCTCCCAATGTAGCTATTGTTTGGAAATCGTCCAACAAAGTTGTCCTTGACTCTCTCGGTAACGTTACCCGTCCACAATCTTACGATGCTACTGCCAAACTTACCGCTACCTTAACGCAAACGGTGTCGGGTGTTACCTACACGCTGACAAAAGACTTCAATGCTACCGTTAAGGCACTTGTCGCTGCATCGGAAGAATTGGCGCAATGGAATTTTGCCGGAAATTTGATTTCTCTTGACAATGGGAATATTAAAGTTGCCGATGCACAAAGCGGATTTGTAGGCACTGTAATGAACGATGCCCGTGTTCGCACTATCGGAACCTCGGTTACCGGACAATTCAATGTACTTGACTTAGGAAACGGAAAAGGGTATTTGGATATGGGAACCGAAATAGGAGAAGCCATATATTCACTCTCTAACTATACTATGTGTGGCTATTTCTTTATACAGGACGACTATGCCGAACTCAACAGTAACGGCAACTTTTATTGGACTTTTTCCAACTCAGACAATTCCGGCGAGGTTAGAAATGGTTACATTATCGGAAGTTTGAAAAATCAGGCACAAAATGTGACCCCTTATTATTGGAACTCCGGAGACTTAGGGGTAGGCTTGAACACAAACGCTCCCAAAGGGGCTTGGCACCATATCGCTTATGTTCAATATGGAAATACTGGAACCCTTTACATTGACGGTGCTCAAGCGGCTCAAAACACTTCTATGACCAATATCCCTTCGGTGGTGCTGCCAAAGGAAGGATTCACGGGAACGCTTTACAACTGGCTTGGACGTTCCAACTATAAAGACGATGTCTATTTACGTAAAACAATGCTTTACGACTTTAGAGTATTGACAGTAGCTCTATCCGAAAGCGACATCAATTTGGATTATTTAATGGTAGCAAGTACATTGGACGAACTGAATAACGCCTACATTACCGAGCCGGACTATATAGCAAATGAACTGGTAACAGAAAGAGACAACCTTAGCTTAGGAGACTTGAGTGCCGTAACTTCAAATTTGACATTGCCCTCTCAAGGAAGCATAGACCCTGCTATTGCCGTTTTGTGGAGATCGTCCAATACTAATTTGATAGCCGACAACGGCACAGTTACCCGCCCCGATTATTTCAACTACGGAGATACTTTAACAGCCACATTGTTCAAAAACGGACAATCTGTAACCAAAAAATTCTATGCAACCGTAGTAGCGAAAGATGGGACTACCTTTGCAAACGATTTGCTTGTGAAATACGATTTTTCTCAATCGACAGACTCTATCGTAACAGATGTAGCAGAGAAACATTTTCAGGGAGTCGCCCGTAATAACTCCTCTGTCAATACCATAGGGCTTACAACTAAATATAACGTGCTTAACTTAGGCGACAGTATCGGATATTTCGATCTGGGAACCGAAGTTGGTAAGTTGATGTATAACTTGAATGATTTTACTATCAGTGCTTACTATAGAATCAACGAAAATTATGAAGATACCGAATTGGCAAAAAACGGTAATTTCCTTTGGACGCTCTCCAATTCCAAAGATATCCTGACGACTCCCACCGGATATTTGATCGCCAGTTTGAAAAATCAAGCAGTTACCATTACCCCTATTAGATGGGAACAGGAGCAGACTGTAAAATTAGATTTGCCGGCTCAAAAAGGGGGATGGCACAATTTAACATACACTCAAAGTGGTACTACCGGAACACTATATGTTGATGGAATAGCTATGGCAAGTGGAGAAATAACTAGTTTGCCTGCCAATACACTCATCAAAGAGGCTTCTTTTGGTACTGCTTACAATTGGCTGGGTCGCTCATGCTATACCGGCGATGTGTATCTGCGCAATACCTTGCTGTACGATTTCCGTCTGTACAAAGTTGCTTTGACCGAAAGTCAAATTATGACATCGGAATTAAACATTGGAACAACTATCAACGCTTTGGATAACGCTTACTTGGAATACAATGAAACAGCGGTTCCCTCCATCTCGGATTCTCCTTACAAAGTGGCGACATCAAAAGAGACGATTAAAGTGTTAGGATTGAAGGGGGATGAAAAAGTATCGTTGCATGATATTTCGGGACGAAATATCATGGTTAAAACCCCGTCAAATATAGCGGTTAATCCCGGTATCTACATTGTACGCATCAATAATTTTGCATCAAAAGTTATCGTAAAATAAAATTTATGTATTAATTCTACTCAAAAGCGGAGGATATCCTACCTCCGCTTTTGTTTTAGATATTACAATGTTTTATTCTCTTTTTTGAACGAATAATGCACCTTGTTTCGACGTTTAGTCCCTATTTTTGTAGCTCAAATCATTAATTATTTTTATTATGAAGAACATTATTTACATTTTACAAAGACTAAGCCTTATTTTAGTTGGCTTTGTTCTGTCGCAAAATTTAAGTGCAGCCGACATCACTACCGGATTGAAGTTGCATTACACATTTGATGCCGTTGCATCATCAACACTTACTGACGACTCCGGAAACGGTAATGCAGGAGAACTTTTTGGAAATATGCTTACCCCCGTGGAAGGCTATTCTGGAATGGGAGTTGAAGGATTGCTAAAAGCCGACTACATCAAACTTCCAGCAGATATTTCCACTCCATTAACCTCTTTTACTTTTGCAGCTTGGGTTAAAGTATCGGCACTCAAAAATGCCGCCCGTTTTTTTGACTTTGGAAATGGAGCCGACGCTACCAATGATTACTTGTGCTTTTTACTAAGTCAAGGAGACAATGGACTTATGAGGTTACGCTATCGTCCGGTATCGGGAACAGCATACAATGTTGA
>JBKECI010000025.1:0-9424 GCA_047974405.1 Paludibacteraceae bacterium
AGCGGCGATGTGAAAGATGTACTACTTTTGGACGTAACTCCACTCTCACTGGGAATAGAAACTATGGGTGGCGTGATGACTAAGTTGATAGAAGCCAACACAACCATTCCGACCAAAAAATCAGAAACTTTCAGCACCGCAACAGACAACCAGCCTTCAGTAGAAATTCACGTATTGCAAGGAGAAAGACCAATGGCGGCACACAACAAGTCACTGGGTCGTTTTCATTTGGATGGAATAATGCCGGCGCCGAGAGGAGTACCTCAAATTGAAGTCACTTTTGACATTGACGCCAACGGTATATTGAACGTATCGGCAAAAGATAAAGCAACAAACAAGCAACAAAATATACGTATAGAAGCGTCTTCGGGACTGAGTGATGCCGAAATCAAACGGATGAAAGATGAAGCTGCCACCAATGCCGCCGCCGACGCCCAAGAGAAAGATAAAATAGACAAATTGAATCATGCCGACTCGCTGATTTTCCAAACGGAAAAACAGTTGAGCGAAATAGGCGACAAGATACCTGCTGATAAAAAAGCTCCAATTGAAAGCGCTCTGAACCGTTTGAAAGAGGCCCATAAAACTCAAAACCTGGTAGAAATTGATGCTGCTACCAACGAGTTGAATACAGCATTTCAAGCTGCGAGTCAAGATATGTACAACGCACAAAACGCGCAAGGCGGACAACAAGCAGACCCGCAGGATTTTGGCGGACAACAGCAAAGTCAAGGCGGAGACCAACAAGGAGATGTAACGGACGTGGACTTTGAAGAAGTAAAGTAAAAGACGATTAGGAATAATCAAACAATAATAGAAAATCCCTGTAAACAAATAGTTTGCAGGGATTTTTGTTTTTGTATATTTGTAAATAGCTGCTGCTTTTGATTGTTTTTCATCATATATTTACACCATAATTATTCCGCACGCTAATTGGCGATGATGTAACGGATGATACAAAATATATGGGATATAGTCAGTTGAAAATTCCGAAAATATACGAGCATTGCGGCAAGCCATTCGAGGCAAAAACCGTAACAACTCGTTTTTGTAGCGATACTTGTAATAATGCTTCTTTACGCTTACGCAAAAAGCAGACGTTGGAAGAAAAACGAAAACAGCAGGTTTTGCAGGAGAGTAAGGCAACTATTGCCGAAATTCAAACACGCCCCTATATTTCCATTGCGGAGGCAGTTATTTTGTTTGGTATTTCAAAAAACACTATTCATAGATTGATACGAGCAGGTAAAATCCCCGCTGTCAATTTAGGCGAGCGACTCACACGCATTAGCCACATTCATATCGAAGCAATGTTTACCACCGTTGCATTGCCTGAACAAAAACCACAGGAACAGCAAGCTGTAAAACTTCAATACGAACCAAGCAAATGTTACACCATAGGTGAAGTTTCAGAAAAATACGGAGTTTCGCTTTCTACTGTCAGCAATCTCATACGTCGCAACAGCATACCAAAACGCAAAGTTGGTAGATTCGTGTATGTACCAAAAGAAATGATTGATAAACTTTTAGCAAGAAAATAATATGAAAGGATTGGCAAAAACAAAATCAACAGTCCGTTTACGCAGACTCGAAAACCGCAAGGAGTGGTACTTGTATATAGAAAGTTACCCTCTCTCGCCTCAACTTCACACAGCAAAAAACGAAATACGTTGAATATATGCCTATTCCACAGCAGGCATTAGAATTATGTGGCGAACCTCGCAAGCCGGAGTAACTTATTTTTGAAGATTTACCAGACCCCTCTTGGACTTCGGGACCATTAAAGCGATGGATAAAATCCGCAGGAATTATCCGAAATATAACATTCCATGTAGCCCGTCATACTTATGCAACCTTGCAACTTGCAGGTGGAACAGATATTTACACCGTTTCCAAGATGTTAGGGCATACCAATGTAAAAACAACACAGATTTATGCTAAAGTTGTAGATGAGAAAAAAGAAAAGGCCGCAAATACGATAATATTGAATATTAGCAAATAGTAGTTTAAAAAACACCTATCTCTCAGAATTAAACCAATATTGCAATACATTAATAATTAAATAATTAATATCTATTTGTGCTTGTTTGAATATCATATTGTTATCTTGATTTATTTAATCGAAATGGATAACCCATAAAAAATATCGACAAATATTTATAAGAAACGATAAAAAGTTGTAACTTTGTCATTGAATTTTGGTGATGCAATTTCCTCTCGGGAATAGCATTGAAAAGGGAATCAGGTGTAAATCCTGAACAGACCCGCTGCTGTAAGCTCTTTATAACGTATTGAACAACACTTTTGCCACTGTCAAACAGAGATGGGAAGGCGTTCAAATACGGGAGTAAGTCAGAAGACCTGCCAAGATAAATAGTTTAAGGCTTTCGGGGAATGAAGCCGGCGACGAACTGAATGGCAGCAATTTCTGCACGAAGTTTATCACCGTTTTTTATTGTTTGAAAGCTGTTTAATAACCATTAAACGGCTTTTTATGTTTCTGTACAGGGCATTTTATACAACTATTCTATTTTCGTTTTCAGTCTTTTGTTTCGCTCAGAGCAAATTAGACAGTACACTAATGCTGAAAGAGGTATTGGTTGTTGCTACCCATTACCGAGAAGTCATACCCTCTCAGAAACTTTCCGGCGAAACGTTGAAGAGCCTCAACAGTTTTTCGGTAGCTGATGCGATTCGTTATTTCTCTGGTGTTCAAATCAAAGATTACGGCGGTATCGGTGGACTGAAAACAGTGGATATGCGTAGTATGGGTACCAACCACATGGGTATTTTCTACGACGGCATTCAGCTTGGTAATGCACAGAACGGACAAATCGACCTTGGTAAATTCTCACTCGACAATATCGAAGAAATATCGCTCTACAACGGACAGAAAAGCGAGATATTTCAATCAGCCAAAGACTTTAGTGCTTCAGGCACGGTATATCTGCACTCTCGAAAGCCGCGTTTTACAGAGACACAACAAGACCATTTGAAAACCTCACTCAAAGGGGGTTCTTTTGATTTACTCAATCCCTCTGTGCTTTGGGAACATAAGTTATCCAACAAACTCTCCACCTCATTCAATACCGAATATATCTATTCTTCCGGCAGATATAAATTCAGATACAAAAGAGTTTTGCAGGATGGAAAAACTGCCTACGACACAACTGCCATTCGCCAAAATGGAGATATTCATGCTTTCAGAGCCGAAGCAGGTATTTACGGCACAATTGACAAAGGATTCTGGAATACAAAACTCTATTTCTACGATTCGGAAAGAGGTATTCCCGGAGCCATTGTAAATAATATATGGAAACGCTCACAACGCCAGTGGGATCGCAATGTATTTCTACAAAGTTCCTGGCAAAAGTCCATTACCAAGAGCTACAATTTGATGGTAAATATAAAGTATGCCAATGACTTTATGCGTTATTTGAATCCTGATACCACTTTATTACACATTGACAATTCTTTTTGGCAACAGGAGATTTATGCTTCTATGGCTAACAAATATAGCATTCTAAAAAACTGGGATATTGATCTTTCGGGTGATTTTCAGTGGAACACGCTCAATTCCAATATGAACGGATTTGTGCGTCCAACAAGATTAACTACTTTGATTGCCGCTGCTTCGGCCATAAGTTGGACTCACTTTAAAATACAGGGCAGTCTGCTTGCCACAATAGTCAATGAAAGAGTTGACCGAGGAAATACGCTCACAACCGACACTGTCAGTTCCGCACCGAATAAGCGGAAACTTTCGCCGGCTGTTTTCCTTTCATACAAACCATTTATCAATATTCCTCTAAGATTTAGAGCATTTTACAAGCATATTTTTCGTATGCCCACCTTCAACGATTTGTATTACACCGACATTGGCAATATTTCCCTAAAACCGGAATATACCCACCAATACAATCTGGGATTCTATTATTCAAAAGAATACAAAGGCTGGATAAAAAGCTGGCAGGCACAAGCAGATGCCTATTATAATCAGGTAACCGATAAAATTGTTGCGGTACCTAAAGGAAATGGCATGTACAGATGGATGATGATGAATCTGGGAACGGTTGAAATAAGAGGAATTGACGTTTCAACAAGTTCATTGATTGCACTTTCAAAAAATCTGTTTGCGAATGTAAAACTGTCATACACCTACCAGAAAGCACAGGATTTTACGAAACGAAAAAGCGAAGAATTACAGAAAATCACCTATGGCGGGCAGATTCCGTACATTCCCTGGCACAACGGTTCGGCTATCGTGGGGCTGATGTACAAGGATTGGCGACTGAATTACAGCTTTATCTATGTGGGAGAACGCTATCATAATTCGGCCAATATTCCGGAAAATTATGAACAGCCTTGGTACACCCACGATATGTCGGTAGCAAAAACATTTACTTATGAAAAATGGATTGGAAAAGTCTCATTGGAAATCAACAATCTACTAAGTCAGGATTATGAAGTAGTGCTTAATTATCCAATGCCAAAGCGTAATTACAAACTTGCAGTATCATTTGAAATATAAATTCATACAAAATTACAATGAAACGGAAAAACAAACACGCATATATTGGTATTGGACTATCTCTGCTATTTATTCTCTCAATGAATTCGTGCAGGGAAGATATTGTGATAGACACCTCAGTTTCAACGCAGGTTGATTCCACTCAGACAAAGACCGAATATTCCGGATTTTATCTGCTCAATGAAGGAAATATGGGTAGTAATAAATCCACGTTGGACTATTATGATTACAGTACGGGAATTTACACAAAGAATATTTATGCTTCGGTCAATCCGATGATACCAAAAGAACTGGGCGATGTAGGCAATGACTTGCAAATATATGGCAGCAAGCTATACGCCGTTATAAATTGCTCAAATAAGGTGGAAGTAATGGATGCTAAAACGGCAAAGCGTATAGGCCAAATCGATATTCCCAATTGTCGATACATAAAATTCTCCGGACAATACGCTTATGTAACTTCTTATGCAGGACCGGTGGAAATCAATCCCAACTATACACAAAAAGGCTATGTCGCCAAGGTAGATACTGCCACATTGCAAATTATGAATACTTGCATTGTCGGTTACCAACCCGATGAACTGGAAATTATAGGAGGAAAAATATACGTTGCCAATTCGGGCGGATATATGGGAGCAAGCAGCACCAGCGGCTATGAACGTACCGTTTCGGTCATTGACCTGAATACTTTTACAGAAGAAAAACGGATTGATGTGGACTACAACCTGCACCGTATCCGGGCTGATAAACGGGGCGACTTGTGGGTAACTTCGCGTGGCGATTACAAAACGCTTCCTTCCCGGCTCTATTTTCTCGACCGTGCCAAGCAACAAGTAACCGACACGGTCAAAATCCCTGTCAGCGAGTTCTGTATTGTGGGCGATTCGCTCTATGCGTATAGTGTTTCATGGAGTTACATTACCTACACCAATGAAATTTCGTATGCCATTGTGAACACCAAAACACACAAGGTAGTAAGCAACAACTTCATTACTGACGGGACGAATAAACAAATTGAAATACCTTATGGCATTATGGTAAATCCAAATACAAAAGATATTTATGTAACCGATGCTGGCGACTATGTCAGTCCAGGATTACTTTACTGTTTCGATAAGAACGGCAAAAAAAAATGGAGTGTACAAACGGGCGATATCCCTGCACACTTTGCAATCTTGCCGAAAGGGAAATAACAACATAGTCAGGGGGGACTCAAAGTCCCCCCTGACTAACACAAATAAAAATACAATGATATGAAAAAAAACTTTACTCTTTGCTCTTTGCTCCTTGCTCTGAATGCTTTTTCAAATTCGCCTTACATTACCCGTGTGTTTGAATACAGTCCTGCACCTGGGCAGTTCATTAACACGCTCCCAAAATGGGATGCCGATGATACGCCCGATTCATTGGCAATGAAAGCTCAAAAATCAATCGCCTACAACAATCAGACAATGATTTCGCTGGGTGGATACGGTGGGTATGTAGTGCTCGGTTTTGACCATACTATTGTCAATATGCCTGATAGTTGCGATTTCAAGGTGTTGGGTAATGCTTTCTGGGCTGCTTCCAACCCAAATTCTTCAGCCTCCAAGCGAGGAGGTAGTTGTGAACCGGGCATTATAATGGTGTCGGTGGATGCTAACAAAAATGGGGTGCCTGATGATGAATGGTACGAGCTGGCAGGAAGTGAATACAACAGTGCTTCCACCATTAAAAACTATAAAATAACCTACTACAAGCCAGACCCAAACAAAGTTGCCACGCCCAATACAAGCTATACTTATCTGACGGACACTACCTATATCCGTTGGAAAACAAACGGATACGGCGATGGCTATCTATACAAAAACTCATTCCACACCCAAAGCTACTGGCCTCAATGGCTGGGTGATTCGATTGTGTTTGA
Organism: Paludibacteraceae bacterium; assembly: GCA_047974405.1. Taxonomy (GTDB): domain Bacteria; phylum Bacteroidota; class Bacteroidia; order Bacteroidales; family Paludibacteraceae; genus UPXZ01. Next base: position 6,438 of record JBKECI010000025.1, read on the forward strand.
AGGAACCAAACTTACCAATAATTATGTGGACGAAAGCGGAGCAGGTACCTATTACGTGCAATATTCCTATCCATGGGGTTATGCAGATAATGCACCTAATACCGATCCGATGTCGAATATGGATATTGCATGGGCGGTAGATAAGAACGGAAATAAGGTAAACCTTTCCGGTATTGATTTTATAAAAATATACACCGGTGTAAATCAATATTGTGGTTGGCTTGGCGAAACCTCCACCGAAGTAATGGGTGTTACCGACCTTCACCCCAATGCTCAAATAACCAGTGAAATTGATCAGTTGCAAAAGGATGAATCATTGACATTAATCAGCAATCCCGTCAAAAATAACCTGATTATCGGCAGTGCGATCACACAGTTCATTCATATATACAATATTAGCGGGCAAATCATGCTTAGTACACAAATTAACGAAGGAACAAACCATATAGATTGCTCTGTTTTCCCGAAAGGTATTTATATCTTGAAATCAACTACGAACATTATTAAATTCATAAAACAATAATTTTAAAATAACAGAAAATGAAAAAAACAATTACACTCACATGGTTATTGGTCTTGATGGCTTTCACGCAAATTTTCGCGGCGACGCCTCAAAACCAGATAACACTGGATTTGACCAAGCCGGTCAACCCCACTTCTTTTAGTTTTGTTTCCGGCAAAGGAAATTGGACGGAAACTTACAACGATGCCGATTACAGTTATATCAAGTTCGACAAAATGTCTTTCTCTCACCTGATTGCCGGTGCAGGAGCATCTTATGGTGGATATTACTGGGACGGATTTACAGTATGTTCAAGTGGAGATACTACAAATTACGGCTCTGCCGGAAGTTCCGAAAGTTGGATTGCCAACCAGTGGGGATGTATGGCCGGCGGCGGTATCAAAACCGATGCCAACGGCATCGTACTCAAAGATGCCAACGGTAAAGTCGTCGTTGAAAAAGGCTTGCCCTACCTTTTGGGATACTGGGGTTTCTATATGGAAACTTCGGGTAACCATAGCCTGCAAACTGTTTTCAATGGTGGTAAAACCTATAAAGCTGTTGGCATGTATGTCAATAACGCTCCGTGGCCTTATTATGGTAATTTGTACGGTGATGGTTTTGCCCGTAAATTTGATCAAGAAGGAGATGTTTTCAAACTGATAATTCACGGATTGGATAAAAATCTGGCGGACAATGGAAAAACAGTTGAATACATCCTCGCTCAGTTCAAAGACGGAAAACTTACACAAAGCCCAGATTGGGAGTGGGTCGATTTATCTTCGTTGGGTGAAATAGGTGGCATGTATTACACTATGTCCACCACTGATTCCGATCCTACATATGGGCCGAACACGGCGGTTTATTTTTGCATGGACAAAGTGCAGGTGCAGCGTTCAAGTAATGTAACCGTTACCATGAATGCTACCAGTCAAAAAATATTCATGGTAAAAAAAGGAACTACCGACACTCTGAATGTGGGTTCAATGTCTACTTCCGGCTATAAATATTCGTTCACAGCTTATCCGGGCGCTTATACACTGTCAGCCTACCAGTCAGACGGAACAACCTTAAACGGAACAATCGACTTGACTATCAGCAACGATACTGTACAATCATTTCAGCTCTGTACCATTACTACAGGTGCGACTAACTCCGGATGGACAATGGGTACAGACTACACGGTATCTCAAAAGGTGTCTGGACGAGATGGCACCGTTCGCACTACCACTTTAGGCAACTCAACCACAGCCAACAGAGCTACATTCTTAGCGTATAGTGGTGACACCTATTTTGTACAATTAATTCCGAATGCCACGCATGCCTCCGAAGGCTATCTGCCTTACGAGGTAAGTGCTACTATAAACAAAAATGTATCTGCTAGCGGAGCTATCCCGATGGGTTACAATTATGTAATCACGGCACCTTATGATGCAAAACTGTTTGTAGGCAAGAAATATGCCCATTATCAACATTTCCCCGAAATAATCGCAAGTTCTATAGATTCAACAACAACTATAGGGAAGAAAATATATACGTTTAAGTTAGCCAATGGTCAGGTTTATAATTATAGAGTTTCGCAAACTGGAAAACTGACCTATGCCGGCAAGTTTACCATGAGTTCTTCGTTAGCCGCATTGGAAATTACAACAGCAATGCTGGATGGTAATCCCAAACAAATAGACAGAACGCTCACGAATAATGGCAAATACAATGTCGCAGACATATTCCTGAATATCAATGAAAAGAATTATCTAAAACTAACAAACGGAACAACTTACCAATTAGTTAACCTCCGAACATGGCAAACGGTAAACTCAATTACAGATAACTATTTTATTGAGCCTGATTTTCATTATACAGTCGTAAATGAAAACGGCCAGGCAGATCATTCGGTAGTTACGGTCGATAAGAATGGCATTGTTTCAGCTGTAGGAAATGGTACTGCCATAGTACTTGTTACTTACGATGCTATCAATGTTAGTTCCGCTACAGGTGGTCCGTTCTTTGGTGCCATTTGGCCTGAAAACACAGGTGTATTTGTAGTAAAAGTCGGCGATACCGATGATTCGGGTATTACTGCTAATATGAAAATAAACGAAAGTTTAAACACCGCTACCACTACCAATAAAGTAGCCGGAATAAATGTGGATGCCGAACTTGATGTGTTTTATTATCCTTCGGATAAAGACGGGTACGATTACACGTTCACACCGACAGGAGTAACGAATGTCGATATGGCTCAGTCCACCGTTGGCGACACACTTTCTTTTAACGGATTTAGTACCAACAATGTAATGGCTAACGCGGATGGAAGTTATACGCTTCACCTCACCTATGGTAAGAGTATTGTAAGATTGACTTCCGCCACCGGTGGTGTGGAATATCAGATACTTCGTGCCAAACCGGTTAGCTATACCATTACCAATTCTACAACTACGGGTACAGATTTTCACCCGGGCGATAAGGTAACTATTGTGTTCAA
>JBKECI010000026.1:0-5014 GCA_047974405.1 Paludibacteraceae bacterium
ATGTTGTAGCTGTGGCTGTAGTACAAAACATTTTTTTGAAAAGCCGAATAGGCAGTCATATAAACCGGAAAATCTTGAGTTTCTCTTCCGAGTGGTTCTTGTAAAATGTTTAAATCGCTTATACCTCCGCTTTCGTAGTTTTGATGATTGTTGGTTGCTGCCAAGGCATAAGCCGAATAGTGCTTCCCGCTGTATCTACCAAAGAGCGACCCCGAAAATCGTTTTGCCGATTGATTGGCATATTCTCCGATGGCATAAATATAGTCGAGGTCGGCACCGAAATTTTTGTTTTTAGATGGGCTTGTGGCAAATGTAAATTTCACTTGATCTTCTTTACGAAACGAAGAACCACCGGTACGATAGGTCAAATTGGTAAACGGAAACTTGACATCGTAAAATCGGGTGCTGTTTATATCGGCAATGTAGGGACGGTATGGGTCTTCAAAAATAAAATCGGAGCCTTGCGGGCGCTTGAAATATATTTTTGATTGAATTGGAGACCCCAAATTTCCATTGTATGCGTTGGCAATACTAAAAGTATCTACCACATTATGATCTTGGAAGTTTAAAAAGGCTGTGTCGGGCGGAATGGTGTCTGCCACTGCTAATAATTCCGAAATCCGCCATGCTTTCATATAGCGACTTTTGGGAGGAGAGGTGGTTGAAATAGAGTCTGTCTGTTGTGCAAAAGTAATCAAACCAACTATTGCCATACAGAAAATAAAGAGAATTTTTTTCATCAAAAAAAAATGACTATGACACATTATTAATCGCAAAGATACTATATTTTTCGATAAATGAATTTTATTGTATGAGGTTATTCGTTTGTAAACGCATTTGTGTATAAAATTATTGTTCAAAAACAGTTTTGAAAAAAAACGTTTGGAATATTTAGTTTGGACAAAATATTGTTGGATGTATAAAACTCAAACAGTAAAAAGTTTTATCAATCAAATAATTATTCTTACCTTTGCAGTCCAAATTTTTTATATTATTAATCGTTAAAAAAAACAGGTAAAAACTATTATGTTAAACCATTATGAAACCGTTTTCATTTTAACTCCCGTTTTGTCTGATGTACAGATGAAGGAAGCGGTAGAAAAGTTCAAAGCTGTTGTTATCGACAATGGCGGAGCCATTACCAATGAGGAGAATTGGGGTATGCGTAAGCTTGCTTACTCCATCCAAAAAAAATCGACAGGCTTTTACACCCTGTTGCAGTTTGATGCAGATCCATCGTTAATATCAACTTTGGAAATACAATTCCGTCGAGACGAGCGTGTTTTACGTTTTTTGACTTTCCGCTTGGACAAGTATGCGTATGAATATGCCGAAAAAAGGAAAAAAGTAAAATCTCAACCAAAGGAGACTAAAGAGCCTAAGGAAGTAGCAGAAAAAACAGAAACAGAAGAAAAAACACAACAGGAGGATTAAATAATGGCAGCAAATCAAGGAGAAATCAGGTATTTAACTCCACCTACCGTGGATGTTAAAAAGAAAAAATATTGTCGTTTCAAAAAGAGTGGTATCAAATATATTGATTATAAAGACCCCGAATTTTTGAAGAAGTTTTTAAACGAGCAAGGGAAAATACTCCCTCGTCGTCTCACAGGTACTTCGTTGAAATATCAGCGTAAAGTGGCCCAAGCAGTGAAAAGAGCACGCCATTTGGCATTGCTCCCTTACGTTACAGATATGATGAAATAATTTTTTATAATCAGGAGAACGAAAAATGGAAGTTATTTTAAAAGAAGATATAGCAAATCTCGGCTACAAAGGCGATATTGTAAAAGTAAAAGATGGGTACGGACGCAATTTCCTTATCCCTACCAAAAAAGCCGTCATCGCCAGTGAATCTGCCAAAAAAATGTTGGCAGAAGACAACAAACAACGCGCCCACAAATTGGAGAAAATAAAGAATGATGCTCTCTCTTTGGCTGAAAAGTTGAAAGAGGTAACCTTAACTGTTGGGGCAAAAACAAGCTCAAGCGGCAAAATATTTGGTGCCGTAAATAATATACAGATTGCCGACGCATTGGAAAAGGCAGGTTTTACTGTTGATAGAAAAGTTATCGCCATTAAAGAAAGTGTGAAAGAACTTGGCTTTTATAAGGCAACAGCAAAACTTCACAAAGAAGTAATCATAGAAATACCTTTTGAAGTAGTAGCAGAATAAAGGATATTTTGTATTTGTACAAAAAAACATAAGGCTGCCTCATTTTTTGAGGCAGCCTTATGTTTTTTTTATGGCGTTTTTTCTTTTATTTAGGGATGTTTTTATCGGGGAGTGGATAATTTTTCTTCTTTTTGCCAACAGCAGTATTCATAATCCAGCTGCCTTCAAGAGATTTGAGAGCGTGGCTTATTTGGTCTAAACCAGAATTTACCTTGATAATGGTGGAGTCGATATTTTGAGCCGTATTTTTATTGTTTAGTAGCAGCCCCACGGTACCCTCGCCAGAATTAATACTTTTGGCTGTTTGGTCAAGTTCTCCCACAATGGTATTGGTACGGTCAGATACATTTCTCAGATTGCCCATAATGGATTTTATCTCATCGGTCAGTTCGTTGGAGTTTAGCAACTGCCCCATATCTCCCTTGCCGGAGTTAATTTTTCGTGTGATATTTTCCACCTCAGCCAGTGTAGAATTGAGTTTATCGGCTATTGGGGCAAACTTTGTTGTAAGCGTTTTATTGTTCAAAAGCTCTCCTATGTCCCCTTCGCCATTATTTATTTTTTGAGTCATAAAGTTCAGATTCGACATCACAGATCGTGTGTCGGTAAGGATTTCGTTGACTTGGGTAAGTAAATTTTCAATATCCACTCCGTATTTAGCGTTCAGTGTGTCGCCTTCCACAATTTGTCCGGAGTCGGATGTGCCGGAAGATACAACTAATATTTTATTTCCCATTAGTCCATCTTGGCTTATTTCCACTATGGAATTTTTGTAAATGTATCGGGTGTAATCTTTTCTAATGGATAGTTTTAAAATAACTGTACTGTCAGAGGTGATTTCAATATCTTTTACGTTGCCTACCGAAATACCGGAAAAACGGACGGAATTGCCCGGTACTACGCCTCTTATGTCATTAAATACGCAGTATATGAATGATTTTCTGTTGAACAAATTGTTTTTGCTGCCGATAAAATATATTGCCAAAACAAAAAGCGTAATGGCGGCAATTATAAAAAAGCCTACTTTTATGGATTTATTTGTACTATTTTTCATTGTTTGGGTGAGTGTGAATAATTATTTTTATAGAAAATAAGCCTTTATTTCTTTGTCGCTACTGTTACACAATTCATCGTAAGTACCTTCGGCATAGAAAAGACCGTCTTTCAGTATTTTTATTTTATTGGTGGTTATTTTGGCGCATTTCATATCGTGGGTAATGATGATAGACGATGCATTGTACTCTTCCTGCACTTTCAAAATCAATTCGCTGATTTCGCCTGATGTTACCGAATCCAAGCCTGTGGTAGGCTCATCATACAGTATAATGTCGGGTTGCAATATTAAGGCTCTCGCCAGACCAATCCGTTTTTTCATTCCGCCCGAAAGTTCGGCCGGCATTTTATGGATGGCATCCAACAGTCCTACGCTTTTGAGGGCTTGTTCTATCATTTGTTGTACTTCGTTCTTGTCTTTCAGCATTTGTGTGCGCCTGATGGGAAATTCTAAATTCTCCCATACGCTCATCGAATCGTAGAGGGCGCCTCCTTGAAACAAATATCCAACTCTTTTTCTTACCTCGTTCAGTCTCTCTTCGGATATGGAAATCATATCTTGTCCAAAAACGGTTATCTCTCCTTTATCGGGGTCCAGTAATCGCACAATGCATTTTGCTAGTACCGATTTTCCGGTTCCTGATTTTCCTAAAATACCTAAATTTTCGCCACGATGCAGATCTAAACTTACCCCTCTCAGCACCTCTTTGTCTCCAAAAGCTTTTTTAAGATTCCTTACTGTTATTATCGTCTCTTTATCCATATATTATTGAGGGATTAAAGTATTGGTAACCATAACCGCTATCAGGTCAATAACAAATATTGCCAGCGACGCAGAGACTACCGCCGAATTGGCTGCTATCCCTACCGACTCTGTACCCTGTCCCGCCTGATAGCCTTTGTAAGCACCGATTAATCCGACAAAGAACCCAAAAAACACCGATTTGATAGTTGCCGGTATAATATCGATAAAATCGAGCATATTGAATGCGGTGCGCATAAAAAGCTGAAAACTGAAAGGCGATGAAAAGTTCATGGCCAGATAGGAACCGAACAGTCCGCATGCATCGGCAAAAAACACCAACAGAGGTATCATTATTGTAGTTGCTAAAACCCGCGTGGCAACTACAAATCCGAGCGGTTTTGTACCCGACACCTCCATAGCATCGATTTGCTCCGTAACCTTCATAGCTCCAATCTCGGCTCCTATTCCCGAACTTATTTTTCCGGCGCAGAGCAAAGCAGTAATAGCCGGTCCGAGTTCTCTCAATACCGATACTGCCACCATACCGGGTATCATCGCTTCTGCCCCAAATTTTATCATTATGGGGCGAGACTGCATCGTGAGTACCAATCCCAGTATAAAACCGGTAATCGAAATGAGTCCCAGCGATTTGTTCCCCACCAAATAGGTTTGTTTCAGCAACTCTCTATGCTCAAAAGGCGGTGTGAACAACTGTTTTATTACCTTTATAGCAAAAAACGTGAGATCGCCCATGTTTTCAAAAGCCCGCTTAAGAAGTGTGGTGGTTTTGGGGAATAGGTTCATTCTGAGTTTATTTTTCTTTTGAGTTTTTTGGGAAAACATTGAATTTGAAATGTAAAATTACTATTTTTTTAATATATATCGTTCCTTATGATAGAAAAACATCCGTTAAAATTCAAAAAAATCCATTACTAACTTGTTTGTAAGCCGTTTATGGGGTGTTTTATGAGGTCGTTATGTGTTTTAACAAAATGTATGTAGCTATGTATGTTCAAAATGTATTATCTTTGCGGGGCTTA
>JBKECI010000027.1:0-22515 GCA_047974405.1 Paludibacteraceae bacterium
AACAACTGGAAACTGACCTCGGCTACAACAGCGTTAAATGAAGTGAAAGCAGATAGGTTAAACGTCTATGTGATAAATCGTATGATTTTTGCAAAAGATTCCAACGATGCACTCACAGTATATAATCTGAGAGGACAGAAAATGGATACAAAAAAACAATTGACACCCGGAGTGTACATCGTTAAGTTAGACGGCACACAAAGTGTGGCAAAAGTAGTTGTTCGTTAGTAATTTTTTGATAATTTGATTGCCATTTTTTTAGAATTCCCCTTGCGATTTTGAATTAAAATTGCAAGGGGAATTTTTATTGGTTCAACGTAAGCACCCCAAATCTGCTGTGTCTATAGTTTGTTATAACATAGGCGACCTTTGCAATCACAAAAGGCTATGTTCAGTTTTGAATCAAAGTAGCCGTTATACTATCTGTGTTGGTTATTGTATTTTATTTGCTTCTTTGAGCGACAAAAAAGATGATAAATAGGCAGATTTGGAATCGCTTTTCAGTCAGATTGGACACTTGAAAGTCGAGAACAACTTCTTTTAAAAAAGTAGCAATGAAAAGTCCCGATGATAGGAAACAACCGGTGACCGATATGGGATGTAAGGTGCTAATTATCAATGAATAGTTGGGAGAATATAGGTTAAGTATATCGTGAGAGGGAATACTGTTTCTTAAATCCAAAAAACGGCTTAATCACTCTTTTTTGGCATTGCCGTAATCTTCCATATCATTCCACGAGTCACAACCGCTCATCATGCCGGCAATGGTAATGAAAACGATATTTTCTAAAGGATGAAGTTGTTTGTGCAGAATTTTGGAATCTTTTATCTGGCTAAAGTAGGAAATAATTGATTGCTTTATTATTTTATACTTATCTGACTGTTAGGTGGATATGCGGTGTGTAATCCGCGTTCATAAGTGTAAAGTCTTGAAAATAGATTAATTATAATATTTTTTGCAAAGAAACTTTATCCGTAATTTTAATACGTTTTCCCTGTATAAATTTATATTACAACGGGAGTTTTTGTGTATATTTGCAACATTAAACTTGGTGAATTTTGAATATATTATCGAAAATTTCGAAAAGCATCACCTCATCCGTCGAAAATCTGATTGAAGATGCTCAAACCCCAAAAACCGTAGGCATTTGTCTTGGTGGTGGTGGTGCGTTGGGATATGCACATATTGGTGTTTTACAAGCATTGGAAGATTTAGATATTTATCCTCAAATAATTTCGGGGTCAAGTATGGGGGCTATTATCGGGTCGCTGTACGCGGCAGGCATTACCCCACAACAAATGCTGCAATTTATCAAAGAAGATAAACTGTATCGGATTTCAAAACTTATTTCGATAAACCCTAAATTTTGGGAAAGAAGTGGATTAATCAACAACACCAATCTTAAAAGTCTGTTCAAACAGCTTATCCCCGAAAATTCTTTCGACAAATTAAAAAGACCTCTTTACATCTGCGTATCCAATTTAAGTACCGGAGAGTCAAACATTGTGTACGAAGGCGATAACTTAAATTCGTGGATAGTGGCATCAAGTGCCATACCGGGTGTTTTCAACGCTGTTGAGATAAAAGGAAATATCTATGCCGACGGCGGATTGTTTAATAATATGCCGGTTCATCCGCTCAAAGAAAGGTGCGATGTGATCATTGGTTCAGATGTTCTCCCTTACGATATAATAAAAAAAGATTTGAAAATAAAAGATGCTTTTGCCGCTGCCATTCGTGCTGTAGAGGCGCGAAATTCCGACGAAGGACGTTCGCTTTGCGATTTTCTTATCGAACCAAAAGGGATTGAGAAATATCACGAATTTAGTTTCGAATTTTATATGGAAATATATCAGTATGGATACAGCGAAGTAACAAAATTTGTTACCAACCACCCCGAAATTCTGAAATTGAAAAGTGGCAAATAAGGACGGTTATATTTTGAAATGACCCCTTTGAAAAGTAAAAACAAAGCGCTATCTCCAAACAGATAAAAATTCGATAGAGATAATTTGCCCTCTAAAACAAGTTTTTCTGTATATGGCAAAAAATAAGTTTTAGACCGATACAGGCAGTTTTTTACATTATTCAATCAAACAGAGTCAAATTAATTCTCACCCCAAAACTATTATACTTCGCTCCATTGAAACTACCGAAGAGCCCCACTCTCAACAGTTGGGAAAACCCCACCGAGTATCCGATTTCATTGTATAATTTCGATTGATAATCCCACAAGGTGCTGAAATGGAGCGATTCGCTGAATGCTTTGGCTTGCAGAAAAGAAACTCGTTTGAATAAAAGATGCTCCGACGCCCAATTTAAATGAGACTCAAGCCAATGGCTGTTGATGTTGCTGTAATTTGGCAGCAATACAAACGATTCCGAAAGTGTTCTGTGGGTAAAAAAATAAGGAGAGGTTGAAAAGTATTGATAATCGGGTGCAAATAGCCCTTTTTTGTTTAAAAAACTCCCTATGTTTAGATTATACCTTACTTTGTTAAACAGACCCACCTTAAATTCGTCTTTTACAGATAATTCTATTTTTGAAAAATCTGCTTTTTCGCCCTCTCCCAATACAGGAATAGTTTTGGTGTAAAGCAACGAAAAGGTGGGGTATTTTGAATAAATGTAATTTTTTCTTCCATTTTTTACTTTGTAATAATGGTAGGGTGTCCAGTTCAATCCCAACCATATTTTGGCAACCGTGTGAGAAGGAAATTCTGTTATTCGGCTCTCGGCAAAGTTTGGTGCAATCGGTTTTTTCAATAAATTATACGTTGTATAGTTTTGAGACAGTTCCCTCTGTTCAATCGTTCCCCCTACCGACCAGTTTAAGCTGTTGGCAATTTCTAGGCTGTTTGCTGCGGCAATGTATTTTTTTAAGTACAGTGAGATGGCATTTCCTCCCCATAACAATGCCGCCATACTGTTGAACAGGCGGGATACCCCTTTTTCTTGCTGAATATCTTGAGAGCCGATACCTGCCGAACACCAAAATTGTCCGTTTAGCATAGGCGCATATTGCTGCGATACACCAATGTCCCAAATCAACGATTTTCTTGCAGTAGCATAATATGCAGAAGGTTGAAAATTAAACTTTGTATTGTTGGTAGTTTGAATATCTATCCCCACCTTTTGCCCTATCCAAAAACCATCCACAAAATTGTAATTTTTTGCCAAGCCGTCTAATAAACCACTGTAATAGATTTTTACTTTTTTGTTGAACTTATAGTGTCCTCCCAATAAAAGTTCCATCGGAAGATTCTTTTTTTGCTCTACACTTATTTCGTCATCGGTGGCAGTAATGTTGTCAAATTTCGGAAAAGAATCTTTGTATTGATAACTTTTCTCTTCGGTAGCAGTCAAAGGTACAGTGCGAACACTTTCCCAATAAAGTGAATCTCTATGCCCGGCAAGTGAATCTTTTTCCAAATCAACCGGCTTAAAGGGTTTCAACTCAAATGTTTTTTTTTGTTTCACGCTATCGGGGTAGTTGTTTACAATAGATGTCAATTTTGCAATATTCAAAGCGTCTTTGGTAGTAAATTTATCTTTTTGGTAAATCTCTTTCAATTTGTTCAACGCTTTCGTTTGTTTTCCCGATAACTTTTGTTTCTGTTCCGGAGCTATTGGTTCCGACCCCGGCTTTACAATGCTGTTGTTTATCTCTACACTCGAATATTTCGTAGAAGACAAAAAGTGACTTTTACCTTTGATACCTAATAGGTTTATTTCTGATTTTTCTTCATACGTAATGGGTAGAAATACAGATGGTTTTAATTCTTGATAGTTGATTTTTGTATGAGATTTTATTCCCATGTCATTTGTTTCAAATTCTGCTGCATAAATGCTCCAATCGCTATCCACAACATACAAAATGCCTGAGGAGAGTTGCGTGCTTTTGAGTTTCGGAAAAAATGAAATCCGGTATATCGTATGATTATCTTCATAAAGTGTATTTTGATATTTAAACTTGTAGTAGGCGAATGCTTGCGTAGAAAGAGGAGATACTTTGCCTAAGAAATGAGAAGAATATATGCTTGATGTAGATATGGATATCCCTTTGGATGGTTCCAGTTCTTTAGGAAATGAACTTTTGAATGCAACTACTTTTTGCTTATATTTTGATGGTTTAGTAAAAGTTACTATGTTTTTCGATTCGAAAACAAGCGGTTTACCTACAAGTGAATATATTTTCTTGTCGTTTATAGCCATTTTTACCAAAGACGATAACCTTTCTATCTCCCCGTTTCCTTTCATATACACCTCCGATGTGTATGCGGAGAGCTGCTGTAGGTGGTAAGGTGCGGCAGCAACGGTATTGCGCATGATTTGATATGCCGGGTCTTCTTTAGATGGTCTGACGGTTATTTCCCGAATCTGAAATGGTTTTTCTTTAAGCCTGACAACTATTTCAGCCCCTTCGGGAAGAATTTCAACGAATTTTGTTGCTGTTTCGTAGCCCAAAGAGCGAATTTCAACAGTATAATTCCCGTACCTGATTGCGGTCTGAAACTCTCCGTTGTTGTCGGTTATGATTCCCGTTGCACTCTCTTTGATGTAAACTGTGGCGGCAGCGATAGGTTTGTTGTTGTCGTCCGTAATTTGCCCCCTAAGTGTTTGAGCGCTAACAGAGCAATTGGTTATGATAAGTGAAATCGCACAGACAAGATATTTCATATGTTTATAATTGGTCTTTTATTTGTCATATGGAACTTGCATATTAAATTAATCATCACTTTATATAATTTACCGATTATACTCGTTTCATCGTATGAATTTTTCGGATTTTCTGTGCAAAGATAAAAAATAAGCTGTATTTTTAACACTTCGCCAACCCTGTTTTTTGCCGATTAAATTACCTAAATATCGGACAGTTCGGATAAATTGTTTATTTTTGTACACGTAAATGGTAAAGAATAAGATCTGTTGGTGTTTTGCTTAATACGTTCAAAAATAACAATTTATATTTAAACTGCACCACCTTTTTCGATTGTTTCTATCTTGCAATAATATTGGTCGACAGGGTAAAAAAAATGCGTAAGTAAACATTTGAGAGAGCGCAGATACAAAATACACAAGCACAGCATAAAAGATGAGAAAACTGATAGAATATATATTTAAATCGCACAAGAAAAAGTATCTTGCACAAAGCATTCGCGCAAAACGTTTTGTGAATTACAAAAATGCTCAATCGATACTGCTACTTTTTGAGAGCGATATAATGGAAAAAAATCTTTTGATAAAGCGAATAGTAGAACAATTTAAAGCCGAAGGGAAAAAAGTAATATCATGGGGGTATGTAAAAAAAAAGACAACCGACTCTGCCACATACCCCGATTATCGGATAATTAATAAAAAATCGTGCAACTGGTACCAAAAACCAGACTCAAAACTGTTGGACGAATTGGTTAAAAATAAATATGATTTGTTGATAGACCTAACATTGAGCGATGATATTCCGTTGAGATATTTATTACTCTACGCCAATGCAGATTGTAAAGCGGGAGTTGCAAAAAGCGATGAAACTCTACTCGATTTTAAACTACAACTTCCCACAAGTAAACCAGACAATACACAATTGGCAGGAGAAGATGCGACTCTGGAAACGAAAGAAGAAACTTTGATAGATCACCATTTTGTATATAATCAATTAATTTTTTATCTTAAAACTATACAATCAAACGATTAATATTGTAATTTTGCAAAATAATGACGGGTTGGTTTGTTGAAATAACCGTAGGGTGTATTGCTCCGACCAACCGGTTGCTTATTCAACTTTCAAAAAGAAGATAATGCTAAATACAAAACTGATAGGGATGGGGGTAGCACTTGTTACACCATTTAAAGAGGATGAGTCTGTAGATTTTGATGCGTTAAAAAAAATTGTAGAACATCAAATCAAAAATGGAACCGATTATCTTGTTGTGCTGGGTACTACCGCCGAAACACCAACACTTACCGAAAGTGAAAAAGAGAAGATAAAATCTTTTGTTGTTGATGTAGTCAGCAATAGAATCCCGGTAGTATTGGGTATTGGTGGCAACAACACAAAGGCGGTAATAGAGAATATTAAAAACACCAACTTGACAGGTATTGACGCCATACTTTCGGTTACTCCATATTACAATAAACCTTCACAAGAAGGACTCTACCAACATTATTCAGCTATAGCCAAATCTTCGCCGCTCCCAATAATTTTGTACAACGTGCCAGGCCGTACCGGTGTGAATATGACGGCAGAAACCACCCTGCGTTTAGCAAACGAATTTTCTCAAATCTGCGCTGTAAAAGAAGCATCGGGAAATTTTGCTCAAATAGACCAAATTATCAAAAATAAACCAAACGATTTTTTGGTAATATCGGGAGACGATGGAATCACTTTTCCATTGATAACATTGGGGGCTGTGGGCGTTATCTCTGTCATAGGCAACGCCTTCCCGCGAGAATTTAGCCGTATGGTACGCCTATCACTACAAGGAGACTACGACAATGCAAGGCAAATTCACTATCGGTTTACGGAACTGATCGAATTACTGTTTGTGGAAGGAAATCCCGCTGGAGTAAAAAGTATGCTGGCATTGATGGGATTGATTGAAAATAAACTGAGACTTCCATTGGTGCCCAACACCATTAAAACATACGAAAAAATAAGATTTGTTTTGAACCAGTTAGACTGACCAACTACAAAAAGAAAATACTTGCACCGATAATGCTGACAACCGCACCAATAATTTGTTGCGGTTTTATTTTTTCTTTGAACATAATAGCAGAAGGGAGAATGATAAAAATTGGCACCAATGCCATCAATGCCGAAGCTATCCCCGTTTTAGTATGCTGGATAGAATAAAGAGATAGAGCCACGCCTATAAACGGTCCAAAAAACGCTCCGAGCGAAATATTTGTTACCCCTTGTTTGTCCTCCAATGCCTTTTTTACATTTTTCCATTTTTTTAAGGCGGTGATAAATATAACAAAACAGCAAAATCCGAAAATTGCTCTAATTTGAGTAGCGGCTATTGGGTCAAAATCTCCCATCCCTTTTTTGCTCAATACCAACCCTCCCGCTTGCCCCAAAGCCCCTCCTAAAGCCAATAAAAAGCCTTTAAAAGGGATATTCAGTTTTATCCTTTTGTTTGAAATGGCAATAACAACCCCTGCTACGCTGACTATAATACCAACGATACTTTTAAATACTAATATTTCATTCAAAAAAAACCATCCGATGATAGCGGTAAGCATTGGAGCCAAACTCATTATTAATGCTGCTGTGCGAGACCCAATTACTAAGTACGATTGAAAAAGAAGCAAATCGCCCAAAAAGAAACCTATAACACCCGAAATACCCAACCAAAACCATTGGTAACTATTAGCGTCGGTCGGAAAAAACATGCTGCGTGTCAGTAGAGTTGTCAATCCCAACAATACGATTGCCAAAAACAGGCGGATAATATTTACAGACAATGAACCTACACGATGGCCCGCTTTTTCAAAAAAAAGGGCACTTGCCGTCCAAAAAGCAGCCACAAGCAAAGCCGCAATCTCTCCTGTATGTGTTTGTATATATGATGTAGCCATGAAAAAGACAGAATGTTTATTGACAATGCAAAAGTACAATTTTTTATAATTTGTTTCTTGTAAATGATTAAGACAAATATTTTTTTTGTTGAAAATCCCTCTAGCATCTTTTTTGGGACAAATCAGTATCGTCAATAATTAGACACATCGTAGATTAAACGTGTTTGGATCCTATTTTTTCTCAACTTTACGGATTAATTAACTTATATATTATACATTCGGGCTATATGGCAAATTAGGCCAAATCAGCCAATTAATAGAAAGATTGTCTATCATGTGTCAAGCTACCAAAACCATTTCCACCAACTTTTTTGCTTGAAGTAAAAAAAACTCTTGTCTCCATAGTGTTACTATATTCTTGTGTAGCAGTATCGTTTTTTTATTTTGCTTTACGACTCAGAGTTGCTGAATGTCAGAAACCTTTCATGAATCAACTTGTTACTTTTTTTATATAAACCGGCAGAGTAGATTACTTGAGGTGATCAAATGATATAATATAAATTAAGATGAGTTTACTCTGTCTGTGAGCCGAACAGACGAATATTTCAAACATTTCCACTACATTTGTGGCTACATAAATTACTGTGATGTCAAATGAACAGGGAACGCATCAAAGACCAACTCAAAATTTATTATAAAACTCTAAAAAAGTGGTTGCATCGTTTTATCGTTTGGCGTGAAAAACGGATAAACAGATTTCATTCGCTGCCCAAATGGAAAAAGATAGTTAACTCACTACTAACTTTTTTAGGAGTATTTCTTTTCTATCTCTTTATTGTAGATATAAATTTTCTTTGGCTGTTCGGAAAATCCCCTTCCCTAAAAGCCATAGCCAATCCACCCCAATCGCTTTCGTCCGAAATAATCAGTATTGACGGCAAAACTATTGGAAAATATTTTACCGAAAACAGAAAGCTAATCAAATTCGAAGATATTTCTCCTCAGCTTATCAATACGCTGGTGTGTACGGAAGATATTCGATTTTACAAACATTTTGGGATAGATTTTCAGGGAGTTGCAGCCGCCGTTCGCGATGCTTTCAACGGAAATCCTCGGGGAGCAAGCACCATAACCCAGCAGTTGGTAAAAAATATGTACAAAACACGCAGCCAATATTCCACCGGCTTGCTTGGTTCACTGCCCGGACTTCGGATGCTGATTCAAAAAACCAAAGAATGGACAGCCGCCCTGAAGTTGGAGTTGTTTTACTCAAAAAATGATATATTGACTATGTATTTGAATACAGTAAGTTTCGGCAGCAACGCTTACGGCATTCATACAGCAGCCAAAACCTATTTTAACACTACGCCGGACAAACTTACTTACGAGCAGTCTGCAGTATTGGTTGGGCTACTGAAAGCAATTACCCGATACAATCCATACATAAACAAAGAAAACTCGGAAACACGAAGAAATCTGATATTCCGATTGTTGGCAAAAAACGACTACATAAGCCCTTATGCAGCCGATTCGTTGAGCAAACTTCCATTA
Organism: Paludibacteraceae bacterium; assembly: GCA_047974405.1. Classification (GTDB taxonomy): domain Bacteria; phylum Bacteroidota; class Bacteroidia; order Bacteroidales; family Paludibacteraceae; genus UPXZ01. The sequence continues at coordinate 9,071 of JBKECI010000027.1, forward strand.
GCACTCAACTACAGCGTTGAAAAGCCCAACGAAGGCATAGCACCCTACTTTAGAGCCTATTTGACCCGCTTCCTCGAATCGTGGGGCGAATCTAACGGGTACGACATTTATGCCGACGGACTAAAAATTTACGTAACCATAGACTCACGTTTGCAAGCATACGCCGAAGAAGCTGTATGGAAGCAGATGAAATCTTTGCAAAGAAAATTTTTCGAGCATTGGTCCGGTCAAAATCCATGGCGAGACGAAAACGGTAACGAACTAACCAATTTTATAGAAACAATAGCAAAACGTACTCCTGTTTACAAACAACTTCAAGCAAAATACCACAACAATACAGATTCCTTAAACAAATACCTGAACCAGCCTAAACAAGTCAAAGTATTTGATTACAATGAAAATAAATACAAAAAGTTTGAAATGAGTATTTTGGATTCGATTCGATATATGAACCATTTCTTGCACTGCGGTTTTGTGGCAATGGAACCCGATACCAAATATGTGAAAGCGTGGGTAGGAGATATCAATTACGACTATTGGAAATACGATAAAGTTGCACAGAGCAAACGGCAACCAGGCTCTACATTCAAACTTTTTGTTTATACCGCCGCACTTCTCAACGGGAAGTCTCCATGTGATAGAATTACAGACGAACCGTTTGCTTGGAAATACGACAATAAAAGTTGGCAACCCAAAAACTCAGACGGACATTACACCTATGCTCCAACGACTATGAAAAGAGCCTTTGCACGCTCTGTAAATACCGTTGCAGCCAAATTGGCACAGGAGGTAGGTATTCCCAAAATAGTGCAAACAGCCCATTTACTCGGTATCCATTCCGATTTGGTAGAATTACCTCCCTTAAGTCTCGGAGCATCCGACGTAGCTCTGCTTGATATGGTAAATTCGTACAGCACAATTATAGGCGAAGGCATGTATAACGACCCCATTGTGATAACCCGTATTATAGACAAAGACGGATATGTACTGTACGAACCTAAAGTGAAAAATAAACGGGTAATACCCTACGAAGATGCCTTTTTGATGACAGAAATATTGAAAGGAGGATTGACGGAACCGGGAGGCACCTCCCGAGCATTATGGAACTACGATTTGATGAGATGGGGAACAGAATTCGGAGGTAAAACCGGAACCTCTTCCAACTATTCCGATGCGTGGTATATGGGGGTTACACCCAGATTGGTGGGGGGAGCCTGGGTAGGAGCCGAGTACAGGAGCATACACTTTCGCAACGGAAGCATGGGGCAGGGGAGCAGGACAGCCCTGCCCGTATATGCCTTGTTTATGGAAAAAGTACTTTCGGATAAAAATTTTGAAAAATATAGGATGAAATTTATAGAAGAACCCAAACAAAAAATAATGAGAGATTATAAATGTGATTCCTACGTTCCGGTAGATACAATCGGTAACGATTCGATACATACAACAATTATGGAAGAAATACCCCCGTCCGATATAGAAATAGACGTGGAACAAAACAATCAAATCGAAGCTGTAAATATTAACATACCAAAGAATAACTAAAATGTTAAAACAAATAAAATTACCCCTCTTTCTTCTTGTTTTTCTATTGCCTTCAACACATTTGTCCGCCAAAGAAGAATTTAAACTTTGGTACGAAAATCCTGCTCAACGGTGGGTTGAAGCGCTCCCTGTCGGAAACGGTAGCATAGGAGCCATGACTTTTGGAGGAGTCTATAACGAGCTTATCCAATTAAACGAGGCAACACTATGGAGCGGAGGTCCACAAAAAAACAATATCAACCCCGGTGCCCATCAATTTTTGAAACCTTTACGCAAAGCCATATCTATAGAAGATTATAAAACAGCCGATGAATTGTGTCGAAAAATGCAAGGAAACTTCTCCGAGAGTTTCTTGCCTATGTGCGATTTGGAGATAAACCAATATTTCGATAATAAAAAAGATTATACCAACTATTACCGCGAGTTAAACCTCAATACGGCAATAGCTGCTACTCGGTTCTCTGTAAACGGGGTAAAATATTCACGAGAATTGTTTGTCTCTGCCCCTGACAGCATTATGGTGTTAAAAATATCGGCAGATAAAGCCGAAAAACTCACCTTGGACTTAATGCTGCGAAGCAAACTTTTTCATACTATCTCAATTTCTGAAAACAAATTGACCCTATCGGGCAAAGCTCCGGCACATGTCGATCCAAACTATTACAATACAGGGCAAAACCCAATATTGCAAAGCGACCCTGACGGCTGTAACGGAATGAGGTTTCAAACAACGTTACAAGTTATCACCGACAAGGGAACGGTCGTTTGTGACACTTCAGGAGTCCATATAAAAAACGCCACTTCTATTCTCGTTTTGCTTTCGGCTGCAACTAGTTACAACGGAATGTTTAAATGTCCCGACAAAGAGGGCAAAAACGAAAAATTGATTTGTGAAAATCGCTTGGAACAACTTGAAGATAAAAAATTCGATTTCTTGAAAAACAGACATATTGCAGATTATAAATCTTATTACGACAGGGTGAAATTTTCGCTGACAGACACAACCAACAACAGCTCATACACAAAACTCCCATCCGATATTAGATTAAAACTGTACTCCCTTGGAAATTACGATCCGGGATTGGAAACGCTCTATTATCAATATGGGCGGTACTTGTTAATATCTTCAAGCCGTATAGGCAAAGTACCTGCAAACCTGCAAGGAATTTGGAACAAAGAACTCCGCCCACCATGGAGTTCCAACTATACAATAAATATCAATACGGAAATGAACTATTGGCCGGCAGAGCAAACCAACTTGTCCGAGATGCATCTTTCCTTGTTGAGTTGGATCAAAGATTTATCAAAACAGGGAGAAACTACTGCCAAAGAATTTTACAATGCCCGCGGTTGGGTGGCACATCACAACTCGGACATATGGGGATTGACAACGCCCGTTGGCAATAGGGGAGACGGCAATCCCGTATGGGCTAATTGGTATATGGGAGGAAACTGGCTCTCACGTCATTTATGGGAACATTACCAATTTACGCAAGATGTAAATTTCCTAAAAAATGAAGCATATCCGGTGATGAAAAAAGCAGCACTATTTACCCTCGACTGGCTTGTAGAGAAAAACGGACACCTCATTACCTCGCCATCCACCTCTCCCGAAAATCTTTTTGTACATAACAAAGAAAAATATTCGGTTACCGAAGGCTCTACAATGGATATGGTCATCATACGCGATTTATTCTCCAATTTAATAAAGGCATCTGAAATATTGAATTTTGATAAAAAATTCAGAAGACAGCTAATCGCAGCAAAAAACAGATTGTTACCTTACCAGATTGGTTCCAAAGGACAGCTCCTTGAATGGAACAAAGAATTTACAGAGCAAGACCCATACCATCGGCATGTCTCTCACCTGTTTGGTTTGCATCCCTCCAATCAAATATCTCCGATAACTACCCCCGAATTGGCAAAAGCAGCTCATAAAACCCTCGAATTGAGAGGCGATGGTGGCACAGGATGGAGTAAAGCCTGGAAAATAAATTTTGCGGCACGTTTGTTTGATGGCAATCATGCACATAAAATGATTCGCGAGCTACTCACCTATGTGAATGGCAACGGAGGCGGATCGGGAGGGACATATCCCAATTTTTTTGATGCGCACCCTCCCTTTCAAATAGATGGAAACTTTGGCGCCGTTGCAGGAATAACCGAAATGCTCTTGCAGAGTCAAAACGGTGAAATACATCTACTACCCGCGCTCCCCACTATGTGGAAAAAAGGCAAAATAGAGGGACTAAAGGCGCGTGGAAACTTTGAAATTGACATAGTTTGGGAGAATCACAAATTAGATAAAGCTGTTCTCACATCGAATAATGGAGGATTTTGCACCATAAGAACCAATAGTCCTGTAAAAATATTGGAAGTTGAAATCACACAACAAATAACTCAAGAAGAATACTTTTTGACTAAATTCAGAACCGTTTCCGGTAAATCCTACACCATTCAAAGCGTTCGATAATCACTTTATTATTAAGAGATGTTCTCATCTAACATTCTGAAAAATATACAGTTCGTGTTTTTTGAAAAATCAATGAAACTTTTAGTAAAAAATAATGTAACTTTGCAAACTGTAAAAAAAAACACCCAGTACTATACAAACTATTAGTAATGAATAAAATAGTAACTAAAGAATACTTCTCCTCCAACGTGGTGAAATTTGAAGTAGAAGCCCCCCTGATTGCCCGTTCCCGAAGAGCAGGACATTTTGTAATAGTGAGAGTCGGAAAAAAAGGGGAGCGAATCCCTTTAACAATTGCCGACTCCAATGTTGAAAAAGGGACAATAACACTTGTGATACAAAAAATGGGTGTTTCATCATCCAAACTTTGCGCATTGGAAGAGGGTGAGTACATTACCGATTTGGTAGGACCATTGGGAAAAGCAACCCATATCGAAAAATTTGGAACAGTAGTTTGTGCTTGCGGTGGAGTAGGTACTGCCCCCATGATGCCCATTGTACAAGCTCTGAAAAAGGCAGGTAGCAGAGTTATAACCGTTTTGGCAGCTAGAACAAAAGAGTTGGTTATACTCGAAGAACAAATGCGTAAATTTTCGGACGAAGTTATTGTAATGACCGACGATGGAACCTATGGTAACAAAGGATTGGTAACAAACGGAGTTGAAATGATAATCAACCGCGAGAAAGTAGATATGTGTGTAACTATAGGTCCGGCAATAATGATGAAATTTGTAAGTCTGCTTACCAAAAAGTACAATATCCCCACCTTGGCATCGCTCAACACAATTATGGTAGATGGAACCGGAATGTGTGGAGCCTGTCGTGTTACCGTTGGAGGTAAAACCCAATTTGTATGTGTAGATGGACCTGAATTTGATGCACATCAGGTAGATTTTGACGAAATGCTGATGCGCTTGGGAGGATACAGAGACATTGAACAGGAGAAAATGAAAAAAATGGAAACCATCTGAGTATCATCCGTAAAAAAGAAAAGTATAAAATGGATAGAAACGACCAATGGCGTGTAGAGTTGCGCCATGCCATCAAAGCAAAAGAGAGATCGGGAAAAGAGAGAGTGAAAATGCCCGAGTTGGACGCAGCATATCGGAGTCGAGTTAGAATCGAAGAGGTAAATTTAGGTTTATCCTCCGAAGAGGCAATGGCCGAAGCGCAACGCTGCTTAGATTGCGCCAATCCTACTTGTATGGAGGGTTGTCCCGTGTCTATCCAAATCCCCGACTTTATAAAGAATATTGAAAAAGGAGATTTTTTGGAAGCGGCAAGAATATTGAAAATAACATCAGCTCTTCCCGCCGTTTGTGGACGTGTATGTCCGCAAGAGCGTCAGTGCGAAGCACAGTGCATACACGTAAAAATGAAAAAAGAATCGGTAGCCATTGGGCATTTGGAACGGTTTGCCGCCGACTATGAGAGAGAAAGCGGACAAATTTCCATCCCCGAAACAGCACCCGCCAACGGAATGAAAATAGCAGTGGTGGGTTCGGGACCCGCAGGACTTGCATTTGCCGGAGAAATGGCTAAGTTTGGTTACGAAGTTACCGTTTTCGAAGCTCTCCACGAAATAGGGGGAGTACTCAAATATGGTATTCCCGAATTTCGATTACCCAACGAAATAGTCGATGTAGAGATTGACAATTTACGGTCAATGGGCGTACATTTCATTAACAATTGTATTGTTGGAAAAACAATTACATTTGAAGAGTTGGAAGAAGACGGATTTCGAGGTATATTCGTAGGGAGCGGAGCAGGATTACCCCGATTTATGAATATCCCCGGTGAAAATTTGGTAGGCGTAATGTCTGCTAACGAATATCTTACGCGAGTTAATTTGATGGATGCAGCCAGTGACGACTCAGACACACCGGTGTATAGAGGGAAGAAAGTAGCGGTAATCGGTGGTGGAAATACAGCGATGGATGCCGTACGGACAGCCCGGCGATTGGGAGCCGAAAAAGCAATGATTGTCTATCGACGCTCTGAAGAAGAGATGCCTGCACGTGCAGAAGAGATTAAACATGCCAAAGAAGAAGGAGTTGAGTTCCTAACACTTCACAATCCGATAGAATACCACGGGAATGATGCCGGACGCGTTACAAAAATGTTGCTGCAAGTGATGGAGTTGGGTGAGCCGGACGTTTCGGGGCGTCGCTCTCCGGTAGCAATACCCGATAAAACACAATTGATAGAAGTGGACGAAGTTATAGTGAGTGTAGGGGTTTCGCCCAATCCGCTTATATCACAGTCTGTACCCGAATTGGAAACAACCAAATGGGGAACTTTGACGGTTGATAAAGAGACAATGCAAACTTCTATGCCCGTAATATTTGCCGGAGGCGATATTGTGCGGGGTGGTGCAACCGTTATTTTAGCGATGGGCGATGGAAGACGAGCCGCCAAATCAATGGATGAATGGATAAAAAGTAAATTGTAGGAGTAAGTTTTACTCCTGTTAAAGCAACAGAACTTACTCGTGTTATTTTTTGGTATTGCGCAATAGGGAGAGGAATCGGATTTACAACGCAATAAATAGCAGATAAACAAAATCCCCGATAATCAATTGATTATCGGGGATTTTTGCGGTATGGACGGGAGCTCAAAATGACTTTATTTGACTGCAAATGAATTGATAAAATGGTATATTATACCAAATTAGTATAAATATTGACCGCTCATTAATTCTCAATCGGTCATTTATTAGCAAATTCTCCGCCCCTATTTCCGCCCCCTTGATTTTCTGACCCCCTCCCCAAAGCGTTAAATAACGCTAAAAATTACCCAAAACTTTTTTTGGGAAAATTTTGCCCTCATTGACAAAATAGCTTATTTCGTACATGAATTACTCAATTGTGTGAAAATCTGATTGCTAAGATAAAAAGACCCATCCTGTGAAATGAGTTATTTCGTTCCTTTAGAATCCAAAGATATATTTCTATCTTTGCAATGTTCTTAGGAACAGACTTATTAGAAATAGTAAGAGGTGCCTTGCCTATCGAAATCGCCAAATTTTGAAAATATATACAAGGCACGAATAGCTCTCCTTCATAGGGTGGGTTGTTTGTGCATGTATATATGGGTGTTTGGCGATACCCGATAGGCGTGGACGGCAGCCCACTTCTTCTTTTTTATAATGCCTTTGAAGGTTGCGAGAGGTTAAATAGAGATTACTATGAGGGCTATTTTAGCTATTCTTATCACTTTCATTTGCGGTGCAAATGCTTTTGCTCAAAAGTCTTACGATGATATAATAAGCGAATGTTATCAAATAGATGCGAAAAGCGGGAAATTTTATCTGTCAGGAGGCAATGAGGATGAATATGAGATTCGTAGCGTTGAACAAGTTGCTTCCTTGATGCAAAAAGATGTATTTGGTTACTTTGGGTTAAATCAGAAATATAGCACTCCATTGCAGAAAAGTGCTTTCTCCAAGACCGAAGAGTACACTGATTATATGTCAGAGATTGACTATCATCACTCCTATATTTTTGATAGTAAGTTTTATATACTATACAATTTGAGATATAATAGTGAGTATGATATAAATAAAAGGAGTTTTATTTTTCGGATTGGCGTTTTGGACTGGCAACGCACAAGCCAATCAGGATATATTGGATTTGGGAAAAATATCTGTACTTCTTACCCTGCTAACAAACTAAATATCAAAAAAACGAGAGAGTATAACAACGAACTTTACGCCTATCAGTATATACAAATCCCTATTGCAGACGAGGACTTGGCGTTGAAAATCGAAGAAGATATGTCTAATCCTTATTGTTCTACTTGTTTGTTGTTTGTCGTAGAACTAAATAAGGTTTCTTCAGAGAAGCATCCCGAATTTCCGTGGGCGCAAAATAATATCTTGGCTAAAACTATAAATCTGTACATGGTTAATACTAAAACGGAGCAAATTTATTGCGACCTATCAGAATTAGTCGGTAGTGTTAAATCTCAAATAGTTCAATCCAAGACAAAAAGCTCAAAGGTAGAATTTGAAGGAAGTAGCAAAGATGTAGAAGCAAGAAGAAAAGCCGAATATGAGCGACAATTAAAATTGGAAGCGGAGAAAAAGCAAGTTGGAAATGCTGGAATTGGAATGAGCAACCTCTCTTTTAATATCGCAGGTCGTTCAGCTAAATCTCTTCCAAGACCTATATTTAATAATGAATATCAGGAAGGCATTATTATTGTCGATGTAGAAGTAAATTCCGAGGGAAAAGTTGTTAATGCTAAGATAAATACCAAAACCTCAATAAATAATCCTTCTATGCTTCAATCATGCTTAGATGCTGCTCTAAAGACGGAATTTAGTAGTCTTAATATATCCAAAAATCAATCTGGAAGCATTACGTATCGTTGTAGATTGGATTAGGATATAATTTGCTCTATTTCAGAATAAAAAGATTGCTCTAAAAGGCAGTCTTTTTTTGTGAATATCTCAAATAATGACTATATTTGACCGATAAAATATTCGATTTATGAAGCAGATAGATGAGGTCAATAATATTCAGAAACTTCTCCGAAGGCAAAAGGCTTACATGAAAGGCATTCTTGTTATGCAAGAAAAACTATTTGATATTCAGAGCCAAATATCCGAACTAATGCTCAAAGAAGCAAAGAAGGAGAAAAAGAAAGAACGAAAACCCTCTGACTTGCTTTCTTCAAAAGACGTTTGCAGTATGTTTGAGTTTTCTCATTCTACTTTGTACCGAATGCGAATGTATGATGGCTTTCCCTATGTAAAGATTGAAGGCAGACGAAGCGTGATGTTCAATAAAAAAGATGTTGTAGAGTTTATGGAGAAGCATAAAAAGCAAGGACTATGATTGATAATATTAAAATTACACTCCGAAAATTTAAGGGCAACCTGTCAGAGAATCCCAAGCTTGAATTAAAAGGCAAATCATATAAAAGTGAGGTTTACAGGCTCTATAATCATGAAGGAAAAGATAAAGACGTGTATCTTTTGATAAAGCATAATAGAGAAGATGGAGTGCTGAAAATTGAAAATAGCATTCGGAAATGGTGTCTTGGCGGATTCTCTCTTTTAGATTTGACTGAAAAAACCGCAAATAAAGCCTTCTCTAAAATAGCAAAGATTCTTGGTATAGATATGGAGGACTTTCGTAAAGCCACTTTTACAAAATGTGAAATAGGTTTGATTATTAGACCTCGTATTCCTGTAGAACAACTTGTTCCCATGATTGTAAAATACTCTACTTTTAAAAGATATAACTTTTCGTGTGAAACGGTTGGCTTCAATGGGGAAGATTTTGGTTTGAAAATGTATGATAAAACGCAAGAACTTTTGGATAAAAATAAGAAAAAAGGTAAATATGACCAAAAGGCAAAAGAAAAAGCATTTAAAGCCTTATCCGACAGAAATTACAACTTTTTCAGGTTAGAATTTAATATGTTCGACAAGCAATCCTTCATCAATAGAGATATGGGGCATATAAAAACTATCGGGGATATTTTGGATAATTATCTTGAACTATACAGTTTTTGGGTAAAAGAAATAAGTCGGATTGTTTTGCTAAATAGATTGGTAATGAGCAAGGATATGACCCCAAAGGAATATATGTTAGCAAGAGTATTGGAAATAGACGGCTTTGTGTCATTTGAAGCCAATTGCCTCAAAAGAGGGACAGGAAATGCAAGAAGTCGCTTACTTAATGAAGCATTGGCAGTCATAGCCAAGTTTAGCAACCTTCGGAAATATAATGCGAACAAATTCAAAGTTGATATTCTTAAAAATTTGAGGAGAATCGGAGATAAAGAAGAAAATCTCAATATTGATGCTTTAGCAAAAATACTCTTCAAAGGAGAAGATGATATTAATAGAGAATAATTATACTATGTATATAATACCTCTGTAATACTATACCCTATATATTGGGAGCTTGGAATAACAAACCTTCTTTGCGTATATACAAACGAAGCATAAAGGAGAATGTACAGAACAACCCTTATATAATTGGGTGCTATTGCGAATTGGGCATATCAGCCGTAATACGCAGCGGAATAACTAAGAACCGCAGAGAATCGCAAAGATAAGTTTCTATAATCGGAGTTGAATAACAAAGCTCTACCCAGATAATATAAAACCTTTGTGGTAATCTAAACGCAAAGACTTATAAAATGAGGGTACAGTATATTGTTTGCCCTTCGTTGAGTTTTTATCTCTGTAAACGCAAGTAGGAGTACCTAAATGTGAAGCTGGCTTTGTAGGGCATCTAATTTATTGGAGGTTGAGCGTATTTCTAAGGCTGAGTGAAACGAAGCCTTAGAAGAGAGGTTTACGAAGTATATTTTGACGCAAATTTTCACCCAAGCCTTTTCGTGCCGAAATTTCGCTTTTTATCCTCGTGGGCTTATTCGGCTTCGCTTTCGATATAAAAGTGTTGTAAATCGAAAATAAGAATGGAATACAAAGCAATAGATGAATAAAATAGAATACCCGAAAACGCTTATCTCAGATTCTATCGAAATATTCGAGATAGAGGAGGAGAAATATCAAATACCTAAAAGTAATGTTTCTTTTGAGAAATGGACTGACAAGCCTATCGGAAATACCTTCGGAGGAAAGACTTCGTTAAATGTCAACGGCAAGGCTTCATTTGCTGAACTTGCGATAGTTGATTTATTTGCAAAAGAAGGTTGGAAAGCCCATTGGGTTTGTACTTACGGAAGAAGCAAGCAAAATCCGCTTTTTCTGAAAGAATGGAAAGACGACAATCTCAAAAAACAAGAAAACTCCGTGATAGAAGAAGGTTGGGTAATGGATTTGCTAAACGAAATTGCTTCATTAAATAATAATTCCTATTCAGGCTGTTGGGATGTTGTAGCTTGGAAAGATGACAAGATTGTCTTTGCCGAATCGAAAAGGCTAAAAAAGGATTCTATTCGTCAAACGCAAATTAATTGGCTCGAAGCAGGATTGAAAAGTGGATTGACGAAAGAGAATTTTTTAGTGATTCAATGGGACGTTAAATCGGTTATTTAACAGATTTTGAGGTGTTTATTAGTGATTAAGAAATAACAATGAAAGAATAATATGAAAGTAGAATTAATTTTAAGTATTGTATTGGCTGTCTCCACGGTTTGTTATACAATTATCAATTTAATGATGTGGTTTGAGAGTAGAGCCACTCGCAGGCAAAAGACAACTCCATTTGTAATTGCATTTCTAAAAACCACGGATGACCATAATATGCTATGTGTACATATTAAAAATGTAGGAGAAGGTTGTGCGAAAGAGGTATCAATTAAGGTTTTGAAAGATTATAAACAGTTTAAGAAAGACCACTTACCTCTTTCGGAGTGTATGTCATTCAAAAATGGCGTAAATATATTTCCTTCTCAATACGAGCTAAAATACTATCTTGATTCGCCATCTGATATTGACTATAAATCGGAGGAAAATTTCATTGAATTAGAAATAGAGTATAGCGACATGAATAACAATAGATTTAAGAATAATATATTCAAGTTGCCCTTTAATCAAATTAGCAGTAACTACTCTAACCCTCCAGAAACCTATATGGGACAAATCCCTTATTATTTAGAAAAATTGCATTCGGCTTTTGGAAAATTTATAAAATTACAATCAACTAAAAATCAATAATTCAATTCATTTAGAGGTCTTTGACTTATTGCTACTAAAAATCTGGCTTCCGTTCTTTGCATGGTCATCTATCAGCTTGTCTGTATCATTAAAATATATCATTGTCGTTTTAATATCGGCATGACCCAAAAGTTTGGAAACGAGAAGGACTTTGTCGGGATTTTCGAGAATATTCAGCGTTCCGAAAGTATGTCTTGAGGTGTGGAATGTAATGACCTTGTGAATGTTAGCCATTTCCGCCAATATTTTCAGATTCCGATTTACGGTTGGCTCTGACAAAGTTTTGAAAACTGGCTTATTTGTACCGACATTCTTTTTGCTATTACTAAATTCTAAAAGGATAGACCTTGCCCAAGGCTCAATGATAACCGTAACAGGGTCTCCTGTCTTGACTTGTACTTTTTTTATCCGATTGGTGTCTAAATTAACGTGTGACCATTTCAGGTCTATAATATCCGAAAATCGTAAACCTGTATAGCAACCGAAGAGGTACATTTGTAACACGATTCTTTTCGTTGCTCCTGCCTCGAATTTAGGTCTTAAATCCCGTAAAGCCATTAGCTCGTCAAATTCGAGATACACCTCTCTAATCTTTGCTCTCGGCATCTTAAATTTCGTGTATGGATTCTTTACGGCTATATCGTGTTTAAGCATATCCAATATGACGGCTCGGATATTTTTATGTTTGTTTTCACGACCTCCGTCTTCATTTCCTTTCTTGTCTCGAAGATAAGCGTCAAAATCTTGGATAAAGCGAAGCGTTATATCAGATATTTTAAGTTTTGGAGCGAACTCTTTTAGAATTTTGTATGTACCATTGTAGATTCTGATAGTATCGTGAGCTTTGTCTTCTCCTTTCTTGTCTTCAACGAATTTGAGATAATAGTCGTAAAAGGATTCATGTTCAGGCTTAATCTTCTTCTTGCCGGCAAAGAAGTCTTTTACAAGATTGATAGATATTTCTCCTCCTGTACTTTGCTCGGTAAGCAAGTAGGTTTCTAAACTGTCTATTTCTTTTTTGAGTACGTTTTGGAGAGGGTTTTTCTTTGGAAGTTGGAGTTTGGAGTCCCAAAGGATTTTTTCGACTTCGTACCCTGTCGGGATTTTGGTTTCACTACCTGATACCCGAACTCGCAAATAGATAGGATATTTGCCGTTTTTTAATGCTGGCTTGTCAGTCCTGATACATGCTCTTACTGAAAATGGCTTCATATATTCGTTCGCTTTATTGCTTAATCATGGACTAAATTAGTAAAGTTTCTGTGATTAGAAAAATATCTCCAAAATTTTATTACGAAGAAAAATAATTCAAATATCAATAAATCAAATAGTTGATGCAAAATCAAAAACCGCCCCTTATTTCGCCCCTAACCAAAAAGAAGAAGCCCCAAGTAGTTGATAATAACTAACTTAGAGCTTCTTTTTGCGGTATGGACGGGACTCGAACCCGCGACCCCCTGCGTGACAGGCAGGTATTCTAACCAGCTGAACTACCACACCATTATGCGAGGTGCAATATCTCTCAATTGCGGATGCAAAGATAAAGGTAAGATTTGAATTGTGCAATAGCTATTTAAATATATTTATCATTATTCTATAATATGTGCTGATTGATAGTCTGTTGGATTCTTATTTTGCTAGAAAAAAATTATTTCTAAGCTAAATTGCTTTTTTGTGTCAAAGAGAGGAAGTTATCAAATAAAAGTACATAATTTGACATATATCAAATAGAATCTTCGCTTGTTTTGCTCAAAAAAGAGAATAAGTAATGATCAATTAATTTTA
>JBKECI010000028.1:0-87275 GCA_047974405.1 Paludibacteraceae bacterium
AAACTTAAAATTGCGGAAGCGGGGGGATTCGAACCCCCGGTACGGTTACCCGTACGTCAGTTTAGCAAACTGGTGGTTTCAGCCACTCACCCACACTTCCATAGGAATAAAACTCCCTATTTTGGGACTGCAAATATAGTGAACGTTTTTCGATTATCAAAGCCTTTTTATCCTAAAAAATTGAAAAGTATTTTTTATTTTTGTACTCTATCAATTAAACCCCTTTTAATAAATGAATAAAACTCTAAAATATACCTTATTAACTATTTTAATAGTAGGTCTTATCTTTGCTACGTATCTAATTTACATATTCTTAATCCCCAATTTTACACAAAACACGGAGAAAGAGCAATATCTGTTGATTTATGAGAATAATAATTTTGACGATATTTTAAATCAGCTGAAAGATAAATCAAAAATATCGAGTGTTTATAGTTTTCAAAAAGCAGCTGTTCTTTTGAATTACCAAGACAATATAAAACAAGGGAGATACCTTATACCCGACAGGGGAAATAACATAAGTTTTTTAAGGACTTTGCGAAATGGGAATCAAACACCGGTAAATCTCACTTTCAGTTACATTCGTACCAAAGAGCAACTTGCCGGGAAACTGTCGGGACAACTGATGATTGACTCTGTACAACTAATACATCTACTGAACGATACAATATTTCTGCAGAAATATTCCTTAAATCCTTTTACTTCTGTTTCGATATTTCTGCCTAATACTTACCAAGTATATTGGGATATTGAGGAGAGAAAACTTTTTCAAAAAATGTACGACGAATACGATAGGTTTTGGACACCCGACAGAAAGAGTAAAGCAAAAGAGATGAATTTCAGTCAGGATCAAGTGATGACATTGGCTTCCATTGTCGATGCAGAATCAAATCAACTATCGGAAAAGGCCATTATTGCAGGGCTTTATATTAACCGACTGCAAAAGAATATGGCATTGCAGGCAGACCCTACCGTAATATTTGCCACGGGAGATTTTACCATAAAAAGGGTAACCAACCAACTTACTCGTACAGATTCTCCTTATAATACCTACAGAAATAAAGGGCTACCACCCGGTCCTATTCGCATCCCGCAATTGAAGACGATAGATGCTGTACTGAATTATGATAAGAACAATTATATTTTTATGTGTGCAAAAGAGACATTGAACGGTGAACACAATTTTTCTGACAATTGGGCAGAACACCTCCAAAATGCAAAAAAGTATCAACAGGCTCTCAATGCGCGTGGTATTTATTAAATATGGGATGGCAATATGTAAAGTATCTATTCTGATTTTTGATATTAGGTAATGATGAAAACAATTTTGGTATTGTGTACCGGTAATAGTTGCCGTAGCCAAATGGCAGAAGGGTACCTGAAGTATTTTGCAAGCAAAAAGGCTTTGGTTTACAGTGCGGGGATAGAAACTCACGGTGTAAACCCTCGGGCAATAGAAATTATGAAAGATGATGGAGTCGATATTTCAAAACATACATCCAATAGTATAGATGAATATAGAAATATAAATTTTGATTTTGTAATTACAGTGTGCGATAATGCGCGTGAACGTTGCCCCTACTTTCCGTCAAAAGCAAAAAAGTTTCATCGCAATTTTGCCGATCCAGCAAAAGTGGCAGGCGGTGAAGAAGAAATTAAGGCGGCATTTCGTTTGACAAGAGAAGATATTAAAAAATATTGCCAGAAATTTGTGGATAAATGGTTGTAAAACGCTTATTTTTTGCTTTCAATATATCCATCGGCTAAGGTAGGGATTCTCAGTTCTAATCCGAGTGTTTCATTGAGTTTTTGGATAAAATGGGCGGTAAACATTGGCGAGGATTCTTCAAAGTTTTGATGTACAAAGAAATAGAGATTTTCTAAACCCTCATTTTTCCATTGTTTTATCCTCAAAATCCATTCGTCCAATCGTTTAAAATCAATGGTATTGTCGTTGCAGCCTACAAAACGAATAAAGGCTGTAGGCGTTGTAAGTCGTTGGTGGAGCATATCCCGTCTGCCGGCAGTATCTACAATCAGGTTTGCAACGCGGTTATTTTCCAATAGTGTACAGTAGGTATCCCATATTGTTTTGTCGGAATACCATTTACGATTTCGTACTTCAACTGCCAAAGGTATTACTTTGGGAAATCGGATGATAAACTCTTTTAGCTTGCCAAATTCGTTGGGCGAAAAATTGTCATGAAGTTGTAAAAAGACCATCCCTAATTTTTCTTCAAAGTTGGCAACGGCATCACAAAAAGTATTGGTTAGCTCGTCCACATTCAACAATCTGCGAAAATGACTGATTGATTGAGTAATTTTTGGGAAAAATTGAAAGTTTTCGGGAGTTTTTTCACGCCACTTTACTATTTGCGCTACAGAGGGCATATTGTAAAAGGTGGCATTTAGCTCAATAGAATTGAATCGGTGCGAGTAGTAGATAAGTTCATCTTTAGTGCCGCGCGGATAAAAACCTTTCAAATCGTTTCTGTTCCACTTGGCACAACCTACCGATACATTGAAATTGTTTCCGAATGCTTTCCCTAAGATTAATTTTGTTTGCAAATCATCTTTCGGCAATGAGAAGTTTATCTCTGAGAGATTATCAATTTTTCCAAATTTCATTATATGTCGCCTGAAAATCTATTTATAAGATATTTTTTCTCTAGATCCAAACTGTCTGAATCATCCTGTTTTATAAACAGAGACCAAATAGTTTTTTTAGAATTTATACATAAATCCTATTCCTAAAATTTCTTTGAATTGAATCTTTGCTTTTTCTCCCGCCAAATCTCCGTCGCCGTTGGAGTCGTATAAGATATCGTGGTCGTAAATCAATTGTGTGTTTAGACTTACCGTAATGTATTTGTTTACTTTCATCCCTACCAGACCTTCCCAATTTACATCTACGTATTGCGGATTTTTCAAGTAATTGGAAAAAAGGTCTAATTTGGAAGCGATGGTCATATTTTTTAGAAGTCCATCGGCAAAATTACCTCTTGAGTAAGCCAAACGGATATATCCTCCAAATTCTTGTTTTATCTTTTTTCCCGGGTCAACTCCAAATGCCCCTTTGTTTGATAGCTCTTTATCCAATACAAACGTTAGTCTTCCGGTAAGTGGTGACACAAAAGCATTGAAATAGCTATTGGGGATGTAATTTAGCCCTACGGCAGCCAACAAGTATCCGGGAGCCATAAAGCCCGATATTTTATTGGAGTCGTTGGGGTAGTTGTATCCCGGCGAAAACTGTGTACGAAAGTTTACCAGCCCCGCATAATAGAAGTCTTTGAAAGCTTTACGCCCGTATTTCGAGTTTAGTTCGATGCGGTCGTCTGTTTTCATCACACCTTTGTAGCTTGCTTGTTGTAACATTCCATATCCTACGTCGAGGGTATTTTCCCACACGTCTTTCGAATTTTTGTACGTGGCAAAAATACTACCCAATCCATTAAGAGACAGAGAATTTTGACCTCCTGCGACCCAATTTACAAGTGCCGTTTGCGACACGTTTAATCCGGTAAGGCCACCGGTTCTCCAGCCAGAAACCGAGTCGGTTTCCAACAGTTTCAGCTTTTTTTCGACATCGGTTATTTGTGATTTGAGTGATACGCTTGTCATTAGAAGTAGTGCTGCAAAAAATGTAATCTTTTTTTTCATCCGTTTAAATTTATTTATTGGTCAAAACTTGCAAGTTAAATTAATCTACTGTGTACAATTTTCTAATCTTACTTGTTTTTTACCGTTTATTTCGTTTTATTGCGTACAAAGATAATTTTTTTTGAAAGAATATAAAAATAAAAAACGTGTGCAGTAATTTACATATTGCACACGTTTTGTTATATTCGAATATTCCTATTATGGTTTATTCGAGCTCTATCATCAAAAAGTCTTTCGGAATTCGTTCTCCCTCTTTCACATTTATTTTTTTGATTTTGGCCGTAAAGGGCATCTCGATTTTATTTTGCATTTTCATAGCTTCCAAAATAATGAGAGGTTCTCCTTCTTTAATAACCTTACCCTCTTTAACAAAAATTTTAATAATTGTACCGGGAATAAACGACTGGATTTCATAAGGACTCGGATTTTCCCAAAATTTCCGATTCTTGTATTTTGTGGTTAGTAAGGTTTTATACTTTCGTGCCGTTATCGCAAAATCCACCAACTGTGATTCATTAATTGAGGAATCTTGTTTTATATTTTCTTCCATAAGCTTATGTTCATTAAATTTGTTTTAAAACAAAACATCTGGTTACTAAAACGGTGGAATCCCGTGCTTTTTTGCAGGACGATGGTCTTGTTTATTTTTCGAAACAGAGAGAGCGTGTAGCAACAGTTCGCGGGTCTCTTCCGGTTCTATCACAGCATCAATATATCCTTTAGAGGCAGCAACAAATGGATTTGCAAATTTTTCGACATATTCTTTTACCTTTTGTTGTCTCATTTCCTCTTCGTTCTCTGCTTCCATTATCTCTTTGCGAAAAATAATATTAGCTGCCCCCTCGGGACCCATAACTGCAATTTCGGCGCCTGGCCAGGCAAACATAAAGTCGGCACCAAGGTGTCGTGAATTCATTGCAATATAACCACCGCCATAGGCTTTGCGGAGTATTATGGTAATTTTCGGGACGGTAGCCTCAGAATAGGCGTAAAGCATCTTGGCTCCGTGCCTGATAACTCCCGCATGTTCTTGATCTACCCCCGGCAAGTATCCCGGCATATCTTCAAGGGTTACAATAGGGATGTTGAAGGCATCACAAAAACGGATAAATCGGGCAGCTTTGTCAGAGGCATCACAATCAAGTACACCTGCCAAATACAATGGTTGATTGGCCACGAAACCTACAGTTTCGCCATCCAAGCGACCAAATCCAATTACGATATTGGCAGCCCAAAGCTCATGAACTTCGAGAAATTTCGATTCGTCTGTGAGTGCATATATCACTTCGCGAACATCGTAAGGCTGACGGGGATCTGAAGGAATTATATTTTCTATTTTTTTTCTAAATTTGGGTTTTTTGGGATCGGTAGATGCTGCACGCTGTTCATTGTTGTGCGGGATAAGCGAAATGAGTGTTTTTATCTGTTCAAAACATTCCATCTCAGAAATGGCATAGAAGTGAGCGTTGCCGGTAATTTCGGCGTGTACGCGGGCTCCTCCCAAATCTTCCTGCGAAATTTTTTCTCCAAGAACTGTTTCTATTACGTTTGGTCCGGTAATGAACATTTTGGAGATATTCTCAACCACAAAGACAAAGTCAGTCAATGCGGGGGAATAAACAGCTCCTCCGGCGCAGGGACCTAAAATAACCGATAATTGAGGAATAACGCCCGAAGCCATTGTGTTGCGATAGAATATCTCACCATATCCGGCTAAAGCTCCGATACCTTCTTGAATACGAGCACCGCCTGAATCGTTGATGCCTATGCAGGGAATTTTCATTCTCAAGGCATGGTCCATAATCTTGGTGATTTTTCGGGCGTGTTTCAATCCCAAAGACCCCCCCATTACTGTAAAGTCTTGTGCATAAATACATACCGGATTACCGTTAATAGTACCTGTTCCGGTAATTACACCGTCGCCGGGAAGCTCTTTTGATGCCATTCCGAAGTTTTGCTCTTCATGTTCGACAAACATGTCGTACTCGTGAAAAGAATCCTTGTCTAACAATGCAAGGATACGGACACGGGCTGGCATCTTACCCATAGCTATCTGTTTTTCGATAGCTTTGTCGCCACCGCCTTTTTCGGCAATTGCCTTTTTCTGGCGTAGTGCAATGATGTTTTTCTTTAAAGACATAAAATTTTATTTTAGTTAAAAAATAATAGTATTCCGCTTTTTTTGAATTATAAACCGAGAAAATTGGCTTGCAAAAGTAATAAATATTTCACACTTTTATTCGAAATGTGCAATTTCTTTTTGTTTTTTATGAATTCAAACGTTTGTCCAATTTTTTCAACACTATCCGTCTGTGAGCTAAATATCCGGCACTTACGCTTGTTAAATCGATATTTTCAAGAGTTGCAAGCAATTCGGGAATAAATTCGGGGAACGTATCTGTTACTCTGTTCAGCATACGCATCGAAAGCACTTGAATGGCAATTGGCTCTTTGGACGAGGTCATTTTCTCAAAACAGGTGTTGATAAAATGTACAGGAACGTTTTTTGGTATAGGGAGGTTGGTCAAAATGGATAATATGGCACGTTTCAAGCTATTATCTGTTGCCTTGGACAAAAAAATCATTAGTCGGAGCGTGTCTTTTTCACGAAAAAACGACAGATTTGTTTCGCTCACTTTTTCAACCGTCCAAGCTGCTCGCCAAGCTACTTTATAATTTATATCAAAAATAAGCTCAAAAATATCACTAAACAGATGAGGCTGTTCCAATACTTTATCCCTTACGAAAAGCACCTCTTTAAGAGAGAGAGAAGAGGAAAATATCGTACCAACATCCATCGTGTTTTCTATATTATTGAAAAACAATATTTTTGACTATATTGGCACAAACCTGTGTATTTAATGATTTCTTTATTTGTTCTCGTTCCAAAAATAACTCATGCCGTAGGACAGCAGAGGATAAGGTAACATACAATGTACCGTCTTTAAAAAATAATTTTTCTGTATATTGATTGACGGTATCTCCCAGCACCGAAGCCCAAGAGTTGATAACTCTGGTTTCATACAACCTTCCGTCCAAGTGGTTTTGTTTCAACACTTGTCCCAGTATTACGCTTAGTTTTTCTGTATTTCTACGTTTCATCCGTTATTTTTCTATTCTTTTTTACGGAATTTCGTTTTTTATTATCTCAGTTGGAGAGTAGTTCCCAATTTTGCTCCTTGTGAATAGGGGATATTATTTAAATCGTATAATTTTTGGAGCTTTATGCCGTATTTTTGTGATATTCGATACAAACTTTCTCCTTCCTTTATTGTATGAAGTTTGTATTCTTTGGCGGCTTTGTCTTTTTTTCGTTGAATATATACCACAGTATTGGAAGCTAATACCTCACTCCGAGTTAAATCATTCATTTTTAAAATTTTGTCTGTGGTCATGTGGTATTCGTATGCAATACTTTCGTAGGTGTCGCCGGGTAATGAAAATACACACTTTACACCATTGTTTTTATACAGTTGGTGAGGTTGTTCCTTAATGGTATTACTGCCTGTTTTATTGTTGAAAACAGATTTTTGCTTGTTACCTGTAGGCTGGGAGGCATACGCGTTTGTCTTACCCTCGTCATATTGATGGAGGTCATAATTTTCAATGAGCCTTATCAACTTATTGGCATAGTTGGGGTCGGTAGCATAACCCGCAGCTTTCAATCCCCGCGCCCAACTTTCATAATCGGTAGGGTGTAATTCAAATAATGCAGCATAACGCTTACGATTTTTAAGAAACAGCGAATGATCCTCGTACGACTCATATGCGTTTTTGTATTTTCTGAAACATTCTCCTTTTTCATCATCGTCCTGATATACTTTGGCTCCATTCCAATCGCTACACTTTATTCCAAAATGATTATTGGCTGCTACTGCTAAATATGCCAAGCCGGCTCTTGATTCCAATAATCCTTGCGCCAAAGTGATGCTTGCAGGAATACGGTACTCAGACTGTTGCTTAACTGCTAGTGGTGCATACTTTTCGATGTATAAAGTATAAGCACTATATTGGTTTTGAGCCTGTAAACCACTTGCGAGAATCAGAATAAGAGAAAAATTTTTTTTCATTTGTTAAAAATATATTTACAAAAATAAAACTTATTCTTCAAATATAGCAATATCATTAAATAATTTTATATATTTGTGTCGAAACGAAAAAAAAGGGGGCAAAGAATGAAAGAGAGAATAATTAAAGCCGAGATTTTCGAATGCAAGTACAATGAATTATCATTAAGATATAAGCAAATAGTGGATATTGCCAAAGAGAAAGCGGGTACTGCCTACGCTCCTTATTCCAAATTTTACGTGGGAGCTGCGGTTTTGCTTGAAAATGGGAAAATCATAGGTGGCAGTAATCAGGAAAATTCGGCTTCTCCCGATACGCTTTGTGCCGAACGTGTGGCTATGTTGTATGCCAATGCCGAATATCCCGACGTTGCACCCCAAGCTATAGCCGTTGCCGCATATACCAACGGATCATTTTTGCCCGATCCAATATCTCCTTGTGGAAGTTGCCGCCAAGTATTGTTGGAGTCAGAAGTACGGTATAAAAAGCCTATAGAAGTAGTATTATACGGAGAAGAAAGAATCTATATTTTAAAAAATATAAAACAGCTATTGCCACTTTGTTTTGAAAAAAGCAGCTTAAGGTTGGATGAGTCAAAGATATAAAACTCATAAATAAAGAAGATATAAATCAATAAGATACGATTATGAAAAAAGAGATTTATACTGTTGAGTACCCTATGAATAATGCTTCGTCGGGGGTGCTTTGGAAAGTTATCGGTACACCGCTCGGATTGGCCGAATGGTTTGCGGACGGCGTTACGGTAAACGATACCGAATACACCTTTTCTTGGGAAAACAATGATATGACAGCCATACTATTGCAAACCAAACCCGGTAAGCTTATCAGGTTTCAATGGGAAGAAGATGCCGGCTCCGATACCTACTTCCAGATTGAGATTAATATGCAAGACCTAACGGGGAATGTGGCTTTGATAGTTACAGACTTTGCAGAGCCGGAAGATAAGGAAGACGCCATTCTTCTTTGGAATAACCAAATAGAAACTATGAAAAGAAAGAACGGGATTTGAGGTAACATAAGAAAAGCTACTCCTCAATCATAATCAGTTTATTTTCTTATATTTATACAGCATTATTCCCGTATTGTTTTTTTTATATAACCTCGCAAATAATCTGTGTAGTGTAGCCTCTTTCTTTTTGGGATATTTAATCTTTTTCGCGATTACTACTTTATTAAAACAATAAGCGAGTGACTAAGTTATTTCACCTGTTTTATATTGTCTGAATATCATTATACAAAAAAGAGATGTCAAACAAAATGACATCTCTTTTTTGTATTGTTTTTGTAAGGCTTTTTCCTATTATTTAGAAATTTCAAATTCTACACGGCGGTTTTTCTGGCGGCCTTCAGAAGTTGCATTTGAAGCGATAGGTCTGCTTTCTCCATAACCCACTGCGGTAAGTGCAGAGGCTGAAACACCTTTAGAAACCAGATAATTAACAACGGCTTTAGCACGTTTTTCGCTTAATTTTTGGTTGTAGGCATCGGGTCCTACGTTATCTGTATTACCTTGAATGCTTAACTTACCCCAAGTTGGATTGTTTTTCAAGATAGTAGCAATTTCATTCAACGTAGGATAAGAAGCGTCGGTCAATTTATCAGAATCAAATTCGAATTCGATATTGTCGAAAGAAGCGCTAACTGTACCTGATGGGCGGTTTGCCAAGTCTTTCAATCCTTGTTCCAAAGCAGCTAAGCGGTTTTCGATATCGCCCAGTCTCTTATCTGCGTTATTGAGTCTTTTGCTGAGAGCAGAATCGTCATAGGGGTTTGATACATTGTTTACAACAGGTTCTGGAGCAGGATAATATTGATCCATAGTCAAATCGCGAACATGGCTTGATTGTGAACCCAGTTTGAAACGAAGAGATATCATTGCGGTTAGAGCGTCGTTGTTTTTATCTTTATCGTATTGTTTGCTACCCAAGTCTTCTCTGTAGTAGTTGCGGTATCCGGCTTCCAGACCCAAAGCTACTCTTCTTCCTAAATTCAATTCGGCAGCCAAAGCTGAAGTAAACAAGGGAGATACTCCGTCATTTTTTTCTCCACTGTTAAGTTCACTGTTGTAAATTCCTACCCCTGCGCCAAAATTGGAGTAAACATTAAATTTAGCACTGTTTCTGTGTGGGAAAAATAGATTAGTCAAGTTGATAGATGCAAACAAGGTGGGGTCGATTGTGTATCCTGTCAAAACGTTTCTGTTATAATGCATCCAATCTACATTCAACCCCAATCCTACTAAAGGATTGCATGTTTTTTCGATTGAGACTCCTGCACCCCAACTGGCATCGCTTAAGTATTGTCCTAGCTGACCATCAAATCCCCAATATTCTGTAGGAGTTGAAGTTGGAGTTACCCGATAGTAGGTAGCGCCACCTTTCAGTGCTATAGACCATTTGGATGCCTCTGTTGTTTGAGCGTTTGTAAAAGTAGCTGCGCTTGCAATTACCAATACACCTAATAATAATTTTTTCATTTTTTTCTTTTTTGTTATTAGCAGTTAAAAATTTATATTTTTAGATTTATTTTTCATGATGCAATTTTGAGCAAAAATACAACATATTTTTTAAAATGCAATGTTTTTATAAAAAAAATGCAGCGTATTCAGCAAAAGATATAGCTAAAATGAAATAACTTACCATTTTTGAACATATTCTTTGTAGATAGCAAATATAATGCCATTCTTATGTGTCTTTGCACCCTTGCCGAGAAAATGAAGTAGTTATCATTTTCTTTACTCTGAAATAGAAGAATGTAGCATGAAAAAAGATATTTATTTTTAAAAATAAAGTGTTCAGCTATATGTTTATGTTGAAACAATATATTGTTTATATTAATTGTTGACAAAACATAAAGAGAGGGGTACAACAATATGAATATCCTCAAACGCTTTTGGTGGGAAAGCAGATGAAAATCAGAGAGACATTACTCAATATATTTATTGTTTGTGTTCTTTGCCTTGTAAGATTGTAATAACACAAAGCGTTGTGCAAAGTTAAATTACGACTGAAACATCAAATACAATTCTCAATTTTTATCTATCTTTGCCAAAATTTTTCACATAAAACAAAAAAGATGAATTTTATAGAAGAACTTACGTGGAGGGGGATGGTGCATACCATGATGCCGGGTACGGAAGAACAGTTAGAAAGAGAGATGACAACTGCGTATGTGGGTATTGATCCCACAGCCGATTCGCTGCACATAGGGCATTTGGTTGGGGTAATGATGTTGAAACATTTTCAGAGAGCGGGTCATAAGCCTATTGCACTTATTGGAGGAGCTACAGGTATGATTGGCGACCCTTCGGGTAAATCTGCCGAGAGAAATTTACTGGACGAAACTACTTTGCGACACAATCAAGACTGTTTGAAAAAGCAATTGGCCAAATTTCTTGATTTTGAAAGTAATGCTCCGAACGCAGCAGAATTGGTAAATAATTTTGACTGGATGAAAACATACTCTTTTTTGGACTTTATTAGAGATGTAGGGAAGCATATCACGGTAAATTATATGATGGCCAAAGACTCGGTAAAGAAGAGGTTGTTGGGAGAATCTAACGAAGGGATGTCGTTTACGGAATTTTCGTATCAATTGTTGCAGGGTTACGATTTTCTTTATCTGTATCAATATAAAGATTGCAAGTTGCAAATGGGAGGTTCTGACCAGTGGGGAAATATTACCACAGGAACAGAGTTGATTCGCCGAAAAGCAAATGGAGAAGCGTTTGCATTGGTCTGCCCGTTGATAACGAAAGCAGATGGAGGAAAATTTGGCAAAACCGAAAGTGGTAACGTATGGTTAGACAAAAGATATACTTCGGCGTATAAATTTTTTCAATTTTGGTTAAATGTAAGTGATGAAGATGCTGAAAAATACATCAAAATTTTTACATTGATAGAAAAAGACGAAATAGATAAATTGATAAAACAGCACAGACAAGCACCGCACTTGAGATTGTTGCAAAAGCGCTTGGCAAAAGAGACAACTGTCATGGTACATTCTGACGATGACTACAATGCGGCGGTAGAAGCCTCAGAGATATTGTTTGGTAATGCCACATCGGAAATGTTGAAAAAACTTGATGAGGAAATATTGTTGAGTGTGTTTGAAGGGGTGCCTCAATTCAAGATTGATAAGGACGATTTGTTGTTTGGGATAAAAGTCGTTGATTTGTGTACAGAGAAAGCTGCCGTATTTTCGTCTAAAGGGGAGATGCGAAAATTGATACAAAGTGGGGGAGTAAGTCTGAACAAAGAAAAAGTAACAGACCAAGATACGATTATCGGCGTAAGTGAACTGCTGAATAATAAATATTTATTATTTCAAAAAGGAAAAAAGAATTACTTCCTTTTGATTGTAGAATAATTTTTCGGGAGTGATATTGTCTGTATTTTTTTGTGATAATATTTTGTTATCCCGAAAAACAATGTTATCTTTGCACCACTTTTTTGACAAAAGGTGAAACATAGAATTGTCTCATGGTGTAATGGTAGCACTGCAGTTTTTGGTTCTGCCTGTCTAGGTTCGAATCCTGGTGAGACAACGTTAAAAATAGACTCTATTACTTTATAGCAAAGGAATAGAGTTTTATTTTTTATGTGCGTACTTCGTTTTTGTAATCTGTGATCTGTGATCTGTGATCGGGAGTCTATTCTGTCGTGTTGTATTCCAAAGATTTATTTTTATTTATTTATTTATTTCCATATATCGGCTGGGCTACATGCCGTATCCTATCCTGTAGCGACTAACTTTATAATTTCCTATCCATCGGTAAGCAAGATGGATTAAAACTATTTGTCGATTTTTTTTGAGAAAGATAAAAATATTTTTATGTTTTAGAAATAGTTATCAAAGGGCAAATTTGTAAAGAATGTTACTATTTGGGTGCTATTCGGTAGAGATAAATGGCTACAAGCAGAAAAACGATATTGGGCAGCCAAACCGCCAGCAAAGTAGGCATAACTCCCCCAACGGCAAATGAAGACGACAGTGAGGTAAATAGTACAAACAGCGAACTTAGCGCCAATCCGATACCGAGGTTTAGCCCCATTCCACCTCTCGCTTTTTTTGAGGAGAGCGATATGCCGATCAAAGTCATAATAAGAACGGAAACAGGCATAGAAAAGCGCCTGTAGTACTCATCTTCAAAGGCTTGTATGCTACCTATACCCCGTTTCTTTTGTTTGTGAATGTAAGATTGGAGTTCAAAAAGAGACATTTTGGGAGCCTCCAAGGCTGTTATTGTAAATTCGTGAGGGGTAATCGGTATTTTAATATTGAGCCGTTCGCCGCGTGTCAGAGTCTCACGCATTTCGTCAAAGTCCCTTTTTACATAATTGTTGATATGCCAACTGTGGATTGAATCCCACGTTATGGTCTCTGCTGTTAAGCGGGAAATTAATGTTTTGCCCCTGAACTTTTCGAGCGAGAATTTGTATCCGATATTGGTGTTTTCTTCAAACCGTTCTATATACATGATTTCCCCTTTTGCTACCTCCATTTGAACGTTATGAGCATTTTCTGTTTTAAACCGCTCTACGTATTGATTCTCAAAATCGAGTTTTACCTCGGTTGATTTCGGGATGACGAAAGCTCCGAGAATAAACGACATAAGCATAATGACACCGGACGATATGGCATAGGGTTT
The DNA here is from genome assembly GCA_047974405.1 of Paludibacteraceae bacterium. Lineage (GTDB taxonomy): Bacteria > Bacteroidota > Bacteroidia > Bacteroidales > Paludibacteraceae > UPXZ01. The sequence goes on from JBKECI010000028.1 coordinate 13,403, forward strand.
CATCAACCGTTTGAAACTGATACCGCTTGAGAGTATTGCTACAATCTCGGTATTGTTTGCCATTTTTGAGGTAAAAAATATTACCGACAAAAAAGTGAAAAGGGGCGTGAAAAGATAGGCAAAGAAAGGAACAAAATTTAGATAATAGTTAAAAATGATAGCTTTTAGAGGAGCGTTGTGTTCGTAAAAATTGTCAATTTTTTCGGTAACATCGAAAACGACTGATATGCTCATAATCAGCAGTATAGAGAAAAAGAATGTCCCCAGAAATTTTTTGATTATATAAACGTCTATCCGTTTCAGTCCCAATTTTTGGAAGTCTATTTTCATCTGTTTATAATTGATGTTTTGTTACAATCTATTTCCCAATCGATATACCATCTCTTTTTTCCAAGAAGAGAAATTACCTGCTTTAATATGCAATCGGGCTTCCGCAGCCAACCATAGATAGAACGACAGATTGTGAATGGAGGCAACTTGCATACCCAGAAGCTCTTTGCTTATAAAGAGATGTCTCAAGTATGCTTTGGAATAGACTTTGTCCACATACGAAGTTCCCCATTCGTCTAATGGTGAAAAATCGTTTTTCCATTTTTCATTTTTTATATTAATGATTCCCCGCGAGGTGAAAAGCATTCCGTTTCGTCCGTTTCTTGTGGGCAGTACACAATCAAACATATCTACCCCCCTATCAATAGATTCCAACAAGTTAATGGGAGTGCCTACTCCCATTAAATAACGTGGTTTATCTTTGGGTAGTATCTCGTTTACTACCTCTATCATTTCATACATAACCTCTGTTGGTTCTCCAACTGCCAAGCCCCCTATAGCATTTCCCTCCCTATTTTGCGAAGCGATAAACTCTGCCGACTGTTTTCTCAACTCATGATACACACATCCTTGCACTATCGGGAAAAAAGTTTGTGAATAACTGTATTTGGGCTGAGTTTCATCAAATCGTTTCAGTCCGCGCTGCAACCAGCGGTGTGTGAGCTCCATCGATTTTTTTGCATAGTTGTAATCGGCGGTACCCGGAGTACATTCATCAAATGCCATAATGATATCTGCCCCTATTGAGCGTTGGATATCAGCTACTTTTTCCGGAGTAAAAAGATGCTTACTCCCATCAATGTGCGAGCGAAAAACTACCCCTTCTTCTTTCATTTTTCTGTTACCTGCCAAAGAAAACACTTGAAAACCGCCACTATCTGTCAAAATGGGATGTTTCCACCCGTTAAACTGGTGCAGTCCGCCTGCTTGTTCCAATATGTCTATACCGGGGCGCAGGTATAGGTGGTATGTGTTACCCAAGATAATTTGTGCTTTAATATCCTCTTCCAATTCGTGAAAATGAACGGCTTTGACAGATGCGGCTGTCCCTACAGGCATGAAGATAGGTGTTTCTATCTCGCCATGGTCAGTTTGTATCAATCCGCAGCGGGCGTTGCTGTTGGGGTCGGTATGTTGAATTTTGAAAGTCATTGTTTTATTTATGTCTATCAATTCTGTTTATGAAATTCAAAGATTTTGAAATTTCTTCCGCTTACTACTCCCTCGCTATTTTCAATTTGTATTGCATTGGGTCGGTAAAGTTGTTTTTTGTTTTAGAGTTTCAAGAAATTTTCTAATATTCTTTGTCCCAATTTTCCCGATTTTTCGGGATGAAACTGTACGGCGATAAAATTGTTTTTCTGGATAGCAGAGCTGTATTCAATCCCATAGCTTGTCTGCGCCACAGTTTCAGCACATTTTTCCACATAGTAACTATGAACGAAATACATATATTCATTTTCCGCAACATCTTTAAAAATAGACGATTTTAACTTGGAAATACTGTTCCATCCTATCTGAGGGATTTTCAAATCAATCTTCAGAAAATGTTTCACTTTCAAATCAAAAATACCCAAACATTCGGTATTGTTTTCTTCCGAATAACGGCACATCAACTGCATCCCGAGGCAAATCCCCAATACGGGTTGCTGTAAGTCTCGAATGAGTGTGTCCATTTTTTTCTCTTTCAAATAGTTCATTGCCGACGAGGCTTCTCCTACGCCGGGGAAAATAATTTTGTCCGAAGTTAATATCTCATCTTTATCGTCGGTTACGATTGCATCAACGCCTATTCGTTGCAGCGCAAACAATACCGATTGGATATTGCCGGCGTTGTATTTAATGATAGAAACTTTCATTGTGAAAGGGAAATTAATGCAACTTATTGTAAGAGTCGGGAAAAATCACAGCCGGTTTGAATCGTTTGGCTTCATCCATTTCCATAGTGGTAAATGCCATGATAATAATTATGTCTCCGGGCTGTACCAAACGAGATGCGGCTCCATTTAGGCAAATAGTGCCGGAGTTTCGCTCCCCTTTTATTGCGTAGGTTTCGAAACGTGCTCCATTGTTGTTGTTTACAATGCTTACCTTCTCGTATTCGATGATGTTGGCAGCCTCCATCAGATTTTCGTCGATGGTAATGCTCCCTATATAGTTTAAATTCGATTCGGTAATGGTAGCACGGTGAATTTTAGATTTTAATATCGTTACGTTCATATTTGTCTCCTGCCTTGTGGAAAAATAAAATTGTTTTAGATATTGCCATTAAACCTCCAACAATTGGATTGGTTGGGGTAATTAAAGCCGTTTTTTTGGCAAGTGTTTATTTCTAATTAAAAAGCTCAAATTTAATAATTCATAGAACAATTGTCTATCAACCTCACTTCGCCACAGAAAACAGCTACACATCCTACGGCGGCATCGTTCCAGTTTTCAACGCATTGAAGCGTCTTTTTATTGACGATTTCAAAATACTCCACTTTCAAATCGGGAATATTATCTATTTGCAAGGTAACCCATTCGACAATCTCTTTTGGTAATTTTGAGGGGACAAAGGTACGACTTTCAAATAAGATTTTGGATATATTGGCGGCATTTTTACGCTGCCCGGCTGTCAATCGTTCGTTGCGACTGCTCATTGCCAACCCCGAAAACTCTCTTACAATGGGGCAATCTACTATTTCTACCGGAAAATTCATTGTTTTTGTCATTCGATGAATGATTGCCAACTGCTGAAAGTCTTTTAGTCCGAAATATGCTTTGTTTGGCAGTACAAGGCTGAAAAGTTTGCTTACCACTTGTACCACACCGTTGAAATGCCCTTGACGAAACTTACCTTCCATCACCCTATCCATCCCTCCAAAATCAAAATTAAAGGTTTCTTTCATCTCATTTTCAGAATACATTTCGTCTGCCGGCGGGGCAAAAACACAGTTGCAACCAGTTACTTTTAGTATTTCAACGTCTTTGTTCACATCGCGCGGATATTTTTCCAAATCAGTTTTATTGTTAAACTGTGTCGGATTGACAAATACGCTTACCACGCACACATCGTTTTCGGATACGCACTGCCTTACCAGTGTCAAATGTCCTTCATGCAAAGCTCCCATGGTAGGTACAAAACCGATGGAGCGGTTTTCGAGTTTTATTTTCGAAATATAAATTTCCAATTCTTTTTTTGTGTGTATAAGTTTCATCTTTTTTATATAAAAACAAGGGTTTGACAAAGCAAAAATATAAAACAAATCGAGATAGTAGAATTTAGCCTCCACATTCCAATTTACTCTGGGAACTATCGGTGTTTCAATTTATACAGTATGCTTTCCACAATATTCTCGTCTGTCCCCGTAACTTTATCGCTTGCCTGCTCGTAAAATACTTCTCTTTCTGATAGAGTTTCGGCAATAAATTTCTCCAAGTTATCTCCGGCTGCCTGTAGTACGGGTCGTTTCGAAATATTAGTTTCCAACAGTCTTTGAGCAAGTTTTTCGGGCGAAAACTTGATGTAAAAAGTTTTGCCGTTTCGATTCATCTGAGCCATGTTGTCAAAAAAACAAGGAACCCCGCCTCCTGTCGAAATTACTGCGTTCTCTTCTTCCGCAAGTTCTTTCAGCAAATCTTGTTCTGCACCCCTAAACTCTTGTTCTCCATAAGTGCGAAAGATTTCGGCAACTTCCATTCCGTATTTTGTTTCAATAACACTGTCCATGTCGACAAATTTCCACTGCATTTTTTCAGCGATAATTTTTCCTATGGTGGTTTTTCCCGAACCCATATAACCAATCAAATAAACTTTCATTGTGCAAATTCGTTAATTCATTACAATATACAAAAGTACTATCTTTTTTATTTCCGAGAAAAAAGCAAGAAAAATATCATTCTGATATTAATTTTTTTGAAATTAGCATTACCTTTGCGTTGTTGTTTTACTCATATTCTGTATGGAAAGTAAAAAAAATGTCTTATTGATATTTACGGGTGGTACGGTAAGTATGTCGGAAGACCCGACCACAGGTGCTTTGCGTCCTATAGATTTCAAAACTATCCAAAAGATGATACCAGAATTGGGCAAATTAGGGATAGAGACAGAATCTCTCCCTTTTTTACCCCTAATAGATTCTTCTGATGTAAATCCCGATATTTGGGAACGAATAGCGCTCAGTATTGAGAAAAAATACGAACTGTTCGATGGGTTTGTTGTATTGCACGGCACCGATACAATGTCGTATTCCGCCTCCGCACTCAGTTTTATGCTCGAAAATCTGAGAAAACCGGTAATCTTTACCGGAGCCCAACTACCAATAGGCAAAATAAGAACCGATGCCAAAGAAAACCTGATTACAGCCATAGAAATAGCCGCTGCCAAAAATGAAATAGGTAATGCAGTGATCCCCGAGGTTTGTATATTTTTTGAAGATACCCTTTTCAGAGCCAATAGAACTACCAAACAAAATACCGAACACTTCAATGCCTTTGCCTCTTTTAATTATCCCCACTTGGCAAAAGCCGGTGTGCGTATCAAATATTTTACCGAATTTATTCATTATCCAAAACCGGTTTCCAAACTACGCGTTCGCACCAAAATAGATAGAAATGTTGCAATATTAAAAATATTCCCAGGCATAACGGAACATACCGTAAGTGCGTTTTTGAATATACCGAAATTAAAAGGTGTTGTTCTCGAAACATTCGGAGCCGGAAACGCTCCGCGCAAAGAGTGGTTTGTGCGCCTCTTGAAAAACGCTACTGACAGAGGTATCGTTATCGTAAACAAAACTCAATGTAGCATAGGCAGCGTAGAGATGGGGCGCTACGAAACCAGCCTGGATTTGATACCGGCCGGTGTGATTAGCGGATACGACAGCACCACCGAAACCTTGATAACCAAAATGATGTATCTCTTAGGAGAAAATGATGATATTCAGAGAGTAAGACATCTGATGTCTATAAGCATTTGCGGAGAAATGACCATAGTGTAAAATATATTTCAAAAAAAGACAATAATTTATAATTTATTTTCTCTCGAATATGGAATAAGCATAAAATAGCAAATCACACAGAGTGATGATCGGCTTGATATGCAAGTTTCATCCGACAATTAAAAAACAAATTTTAAACAAATGAAATCACTTGTAAAAAAACATTCTGAAAAAGGGATATGGATGGAAGATATGCCGATGCCGGAAATGGATATCAACGATGTATTGATAAAAATAAAAAAAACGGCTATTTGTGGTACCGATTTACATATTTATAAATGGGACGATTGGGCAAAAAAGACAATTCGTACCCCTATGATTATCGGTCATGAATATGTAGGGGTAGTAGTAGATAAAGGAAAAGGGGTTAAAAACGTAAACATAGGCGACCGTGTTACAGGAGAAGGGCACATTGCCTGCGGGCATTGCAGAAACTGCCGCAGAGGGAAACTCCATGTTTGCGAAAACACCATCGGAGTAGGAGTGAACAGAGACGGTGCGTTTGCCGAATATCTATCTCTGCCCGAAGCCAATGTAGTGCATTTAGACAGTCGGATTCCCGATGAAATTGCATCTATTATGGATCCCTTTGGAAACGCTACCCATACAGCACTCTCGTTCCCTCTGATAGGAGAAGATGTTCTCATAACAGGGGCAGGGCTGATAGGGACAATGGCGGTAGGAATATGCCGTTTTGCAGGAGCTCGCCATATCGTTGTAAGCGATTTGAGCGACTACCGTTTGGAAATGGCAAAAAAAATGGGAGCAACCATCCTTGTCAATCCCAAAAAAGGAGAAACCATAGAGAATGCAATAAAAAAGTTGAATATGCACGGTTTCGACATAGGTTTGGAAATGTCAGGTTCGCCTGCCGCTTTCGAAAGTATGATTGAAAACATGTATAATGGTTCTAAAATAGCGCTACTCGGAATCTTGCCCAACTCAACTCAGGTAGATTGGAATAGAATAATATTTAAAGCTCTTACTCTAAAAGGAATATACGGGCGTGAAATGTGGGAAACCTGGTATCAAATGGAGCAAATGTTGCTTCAAGGATTGGACTTATCGCCCGTTATTACCCACCGTTTTGAAATTGACGATTTCCAAAAAGGATTTGATGTGATGGAAAGCGGTGAATGCGGAAAAGTGATACTGAACTGGGAATCCTCAAAATAACCGTTGTATTATTGCCGTAACTAAAATCAAAAAAAACATTCTTCCGAGTTAAAGAGTGTTTTTTTTGGTTTAAAAATCGGACACTTAAACCCTTTGTGGAGACAGCCGGTTTTCTCATCTACTCTACCTTTCGGTTTTGACATATAGAATTTTATAATAGGCGGTTAGGTATACGAAAACATATTTTAATATGTCTTGATTTTCACATATTAATAAAAAAAAGTATCTTTGCATCACAAAATATTTTGTTGAAATATTCTTCCATTCAATCTCATTTCTATAAGAAGTCTTTTAATCATAACATCATATAAATCAAATTTTTAAAATGAGCGAAACAAAAAGAGTGTACACCTTTGGCAATGGAAAAGCCGAAGGCAAAGCAGATATGAAAAATCTGCTCGGCGGTAAAGGGGCAAACCTTGCCGAAATGAACCTGATTGGAGTTCCGGTTCCTCCCGGATTTACCATAACTACAGATGTTTGTTCTGAATATTACGAACTCGGCAAAGATAGGGTGGTAGAGTTTCTCAAACCAGAAGTGGAAAAAGCCATCGAAGGAGTAGAGGTCTTGATGAAATCAAAATTTGGCGATATTGAAAATCCGTTATTAGTTTCGGTGCGTTCCGGAGCTCGCGCGTCTATGCCGGGGATGATGGATACCATTCTGAATCTCGGTTTGAACGACACCGTTGTTGAGGGTTTGGTTCGCAAGACAGGCAATGCTCGCTTTGCTTGGGACTCTTACCGCCGTTTCGTGCAAATGTATGGCGATGTGGTGTTGGGGATGAAACCCGAAAATAAAAACGACATCGATCCTTTTGAAGAAATTATCGAACATTTGAAAGAAGAAAAAGGGGTGAAATTGGATACCGAACTTGGCGTAGAAGATCTGAAAGAATTGGTTGCCAAATTCAAAGGCGCTGTAAAAAAGCAAACAGGTAAAGACTTTCCCGAGTCTGCTTACGAGCAACTTTGGGGAGCAATTTGCTCCGTATTCGACTCATGGATGAATGACCGTGCCATACTTTACCGTAAAATGGAGGGAATCCCTGCCGAATGGGGTACCGCCGTAAATGTACAGGCTATGGTGTTTGGCAATATGGGAGAAACATCAGCTACCGGAGTGGCATTCTCGCGTGACGCCGCCACCGGAGAAGATCAGTTTGTGGGAGAATACCTAATCAACGCACAAGGCGAAGACGTAGTTGCCGGAATACGTACACCGCAGCAAATAACCAAAATAGGTTCACAGCGCTGGGCGGAGCTTGCCGATATTTCAGAAACTGAACGCGCAACCAAATATCCCTCGATGGAAGAGGCTATGCCCGAAATTTATAAAGAGTTAGATGGGCTGCAGACCAAACTCGAAAATCACTACAAAGATATGCAAGATATGGAGTTTACCGTGCAAGAGGGTAAACTGTGGTTTTTGCAAACCCGCAATGGTAAGCGTACCGGAGCAGCTATGGTGAAGATTGCTATAGATATGCTAAAGCAAGGTATGATAGACGAAAAAACCGCCATTCTACGAATAGAGCCTAATAAATTGGACGAACTTCTCCATCCCATTTTTGACAAAGCAGCTCTCAAATCGGCAAAAGCAGTTGCCAAAGGATTAGCAGCCTCTCCGGGCGCCGCTACCGGAAAGGCGGTGTTCAATGCCGATGATGCTACCGAATGGGCAAAAAAAGGGGAAAAAGTAGTTATGGTACGTATCGAGACCTCCCCTGAAGACTTGGCAGGTATGGCGGCCGCGCAGGGTATTCTTACTGCTCGCGGAGGTATGACCTCTCATGCTGCGGTAGTTGCGCGCGGTATGGGCAAATGCTGTGTTTCCGGAGCTGGAACGTTGAAAATAGACTATACCGCTAAGACTATGGAGGTGGATGATGTTGTAATAAAAGAAGGAGACTATATCTCTATCAATGGCTCTACCGGAGATATTTATCTGGGGCAGATTGCCACGCAAGAAGCCGAATTGGATTCTGATTTTGAGGAATTAATGACACTTTCCGATAAATACGCAAAACTGTCTGTAAGAACCAATGCCGACACTCCTCATGATGCCACTACCGCCCGTAAATTTGGTGCCGTAGGTATTGGTCTTTGCCGTACGGAGCATATGTTTTTTGAAGGAGATAAAATTAAAGCTATGCGTGAAATGATATTGGCGGAAAATGCCGAAGGTCGCCGCGTTGCTTTAGAAAAAATACTTCCCTATCAAGAAACCGACTTCGAAGGTATTTTCGAGTCTATGCAGGGGTATCCGGTTACGGTTCGCCTGCTCGACCCCCCCTTACACGAATTTGTACCTCACGACGAAAAAGGACAGCAAGAAATGGCTGATACTATGCGTGTCCCTTTGAAGACCATTCAACAGCGTGTAGAGTCGTTGCACGAGGCCAATCCGATGCTGGGGCATCGCGGATGTCGTCTCGGAAATACTTTCCCCGAAATTACCGAAATGCAGACCAAAGCCATTTTGGGTGCCGCTTTGAACCTGAAGGCGAAAGGGGTAGAGGCGAAGCCCGAAATTATGGTTCCTTTAACAGGTATTTTGTATGAATTTAAGGCACAAGAAAAAATCATTCGTGAAACAGCAGAAAAGCTATTCGAAGAGAGAGGAGACAGTATCGAATTCAAAGTGGGAACGATGATTGAGATACCTCGTGCTGCTCTTACTGCTGATAGAATAGCATCTGCAGCAGAGTTTTTCTCGTTTGGTACCAACGATTTGACCCAAATGACATTTGGTTACAGCCGCGATGATATTGCCTCATTCTTGCCTGTGTATTTAGAAAAGAAAATTTTGAAACAAGACCCATTTCAAGTGTTGGACAGAAACGGCGTAGGTCAATTAGTGAAAATGGCTACGGAAAAAGGACGCGTCATCAGACCCGATTTGAAAGTGGGTATTTGCGGCGAACATGGAGGTGAGCCTTCGTCGGTAGAATTTTGCCACTTAGTGGGGTTGAATTATGTGAGTTGCTCTCCTTTCCGCGTGCCTATCGCACGCTTGGCAGCCGCGCAAGCTGCTATCAAAAACGGATAGTCACCCAAGAGAGGATACAATTGAAATAAATAAATCCCGATTGAACAATTGAGTCAATCGGGATTTATTATCTTAATTCAAAAATCGTTGATTATCTGTTGTTTTCTGCTGTTATGGCTTCTATACTATTTTCGTCGTATAGCGACAGGTTTAGCATAGTCAGATATTTCTTGTATTGAGTATGTGAAAGGATGTATTTGGCGTTTCCTAAATTGAAATAGAGACTCTTTTCCATGCTTTTCTCGTCATTTTTTCTTTCCGCATACTTCATTTTGTATTCGGTCAATTTAAACACATACCTCAAACTTTCGATTTGTTGATCATCGGCATCTAAGTACTTCATAAGTCCGTTGAAAACCGTATTGTTGTTGAGTTTGTAGAATATCGGTCCAACAGCGGGGCTTGTTGCGAAACTGTAAGTTGCGCTTGCGGCTACGAAAGCCATCATTACTAAAATCTTTTTCATAATGTTGTAATTTTTTTTTGTAGAAATTGGTTAAACTTCATATTGTTTGTTTGTCAATCAAAAATCGTTTTCTTTGAACGACACTGCAAAATTATATGTTATAGAACACATTTTCCAAACATTTTAATATTTGTTTCGTTAAATTATACATTGTTCATATTTTAGTTCTCCTGGTATTTGTTGTGTAATGCGTTGTTATGTAGGCAAATATGTTGTGCGTGAGCAGTCCTGCCAAATTGTGTTATTTGCACAAAAAAAAACGGCGATTATCGCCGTTTTTAGTTTCGATAAAAACATCGAAAGGTATTTATTGTTGGTATTTATCTCTCTTGATACTGTTTTTTGTAATAGTTTTGGTATTCTCCATTGATAATATTATCAAGCCACTGTTCGTTCTCCAGATACCAATCTACCGTTTTCTCAAGCCCTTCTTCAAATTTCAGTGAAGGTGTCCATCCCAATTCCTGCTGAAGTTTGGCAGAGTCAATAGCGTATCTTAAATCATGTCCGGCGCGGTCTTTTACAAAAGTGATGAGTCGAGCTGATTCCCCCGCTTCACGTCCCAGCTTTTTGTCCATAATGGAGCAAAGTTCACGAATCAAATCAATATTGGTCCACTCGTTATTCCCCCCTATGTTGTAGGTTTCGCCAACTTTTCCTTTGTGGAAGATGGTATCAATGGCGCGGGCATGGTCGTTTACCCACAGCCAATCTCGAACATTTTCGCCTTTCCCGTAAACGGGTATAGGCATCATATTTTTTATATTATTGATAGCCAAAGGGATTAATTTTTCGGGAAAATGATTGGCGCCGTAATTGTTTGAACAGTTTGAGACTACTACAGGTAGTCCGTAGGTGTGGTGGTACGCGCGAACAAAATGGTCTGAACTTGCCTTGGCGGCAGAATAAGGGCTGCGGGGGTCGTATGATGTATTTTCTGTAAAAAATCCCTCTTTACCTAGTGATCCGTACACTTCATCGGTGGAGATGTGGTAGAATTTCTTATCCTCCATTTGGTCTTTCCATGCATTTTTGGCGGAGTTAAGCAAAATGGCAGTTCCAAAAACATTGGTGCGAATAAAGGCAAAAGGGTCGGTTATGGAACGATCCACGTGAGATTCGGCTGCTAAATGTATTACCCCGCCAAAGTCATATTCGGCAAACAATTTTGCGATAAACGTTTCGTCCGTAATATCTCCCTTTATAAATTTATAATTGGGGGCCTCTTTGATGTCGTTCAAATTTTCTAAATTGCCGGCATAGGTAAGGGCGTCCAGATTTATTATTTGATATTCGGGATATTTAGTTACAAACAAACGTACCACATGAGAACCTATGAATCCAGCACCACCGGTAATTAAAATTGTTTTTTTCATTGTTGATAATGAGTTTTTTTGTTTTCACAAAGATAATGTCTTTTGCTTTTAATTAAAAAAATGTTGAAAACTTTTTGATATATTTGATGTTAAAAGGGTATATTTTATTTACTTTTGCATCTGAGATGGAAAAAATTTCAAACTACATAGAAATATTGCTTCAAAGACATGATTATGTTGTTGTTCCCGGCTTTGGCGGATTTGTAACGCAATACTTCTCTGCCCGAATAGTTGGGGACAGCATTATTCCCCCCGTTGCAGTTGTCGGTTTCAATCCATTGATGAATGTCTCGGATGGGCTGCTTGCTATCGAAATCTCTCGGTGTGAAAATAAAACTTTTAGAGAGGCTGTGTCTTTCGTTGAAGAAGAGGTGAATGCCATAAAAAAGAGCATAAGGAAAAATGGCAATATATCGTTCGGAAACTTGGGAAATCTCTCCCTGCTACCGGATGAAAAAATACTTTTTTCTCCTTTTCCGGATAATTCTATGCTGTTGCCTGCAAATTATGGATTGGGCGCGCTATACTATTCAACAATAGATAAAAATATCAAGTTCAAAAGCAAACCAACTCCTATGTTCAGCCCTGTGCGAGGCAACATAATCCGATATGCGGCGGTAGGTGTAATGGTTTTAGGCGTTTTTTTGGCAGCGCCTACTAAGGTAAACGATACCCGAAAATATACGGCCAATCTCAATATCACTGAATTGCTGGACAACAAAGTGAGTAATAACGATGTTCCGGCAAAAATTCTAAGCAAAAAGAGTGTTACGATAGTAGGTGCCGAAACTATTCCGACTGACAACGAAAAAAAATTTCATGTAATAGCGGGATGTATGCCTTCTCAAAAAATGGCGGAAAGTCTCTGTGAAACACTTAAAGAGTTGGAATATCCCAACGCACACATAGTACTCCCATTGATAAAAACATACAGAGTGGCTGTCGAATCTTTTGCAAACGAAAATGAAGCCGTTGGCTTTATGCAGCAATTCAGAGAATCTCATTCTCAATATTCAGATGCTTGGGTTCTAAACTATTAGCCTATTGAAAAGAGAGCGGTTTCGTGCGAATACCGTGTTGCTGTATCAACTATTTTCTCTGTTTTTTCCAAAGCCTGCAATAATTTCTTACTTTTGTATTCTCAACTATCTTTAATTCATTTGTTATGAAACCGACATGATTAAGATAATTATTAAATATACAAAGTAATGATTGTTTTGCTCATCAAAGGTTCCATCTGACAAATAAAAATCAATTATAAACAGATGAAAGTAATCATTGTAGGGACAGCGTATCCATACAGAGGCGGATTAGCAGCTTATAATGAGCGAATAGCCCGCGAATTTCAAAAACAGGGACACGATGTGGAAATTTATACCTTTTCTTTACAATACCCTTCATTTTTGTTTCCGGGTAAAACGCAATATTCTTCCGAACCTGCTCCCAACGATTTGAAAATATACAGAAAAGTAAATTCTGTAAATCCACTAAATTGGCGTTTGGTAGGAAAAGATATAGTAAAAAAGCATCCAGATTTGATACTTATCAAATTTTGGCTCCCCTTTATGTCGCCGGCTTTGGGGACCATCGCACGCTTTGCCCGCAAAAGTAAGAAAGCAAAAGTAATTTCTATTTTGGATAATATTATCCCACACGAAAAACGTATTGCCGACAAAGTACTCGCAGCCTACTTTGTGAAATCTGTTGACGGATTTGTGGCTATGTCCAAGTCGGTATTGAGCGAAGTGGAACTTTTTGACAAGCAAAAACCCAAAGCCTTTTGTCCACATCCTTTGTATGACAATTTTGGGGAAATTGTTACCCGCGAAGAAGCTATCCGTACACTTAAATTGGATGAAGGAACACGATATATGCTTTTTTTTGGGTTTATTCGCGACTACAAAGGGCTTGATTTGCTACTGAAAGGATATGCCGATTCGCGTTTTAGAAAAATGAATGTAAAACTGCTGGTTGCCGGCGAATTTTATAACAATTCGGAGCAATATTTTGAACTCGAAAAAGAGTTGGGATTGCAAAATGAAGTGGTTTGGAAAAGCGATTTTATTCCAGACAGTGAAGTGAAATATTACTTTAGCGCCGCCGATATTATTGTTCAGCCTTACAAATCGGCAACTCAAAGCGGTGTAACCCAAATCGCATACCACTTTGAGAAACCAATGCTGGTAACAGACGTTGGCGGACTCTCTGAAATAATACCAGACGGAAAAGTGGGATACGTTACTCAACCCGATGAAAAAGAAATAGCAAACGCACTTGTAGATTTTTTTCAAAAGGAGAAACAACGTACCTTTGATAAATATATCCGAATCGAAAAAGAAAAATATTCATGGAGCAGGATGACTGAAACCATCGAATTATTGATGAAAAAATAAAATAAAATATAGATGATAATACGCAGCAAAGCTCCTTTGCGCCTGGGTTTGGCGGGAGGTGGAACAGACGTTTCGCCTTACTCCGATTTGTATGGAGGCGCAATTTTAAACGCCTCTATCAATATGTATGCCTACACCTCTATCGAACCTACCGATGACGGGAAAATCGGTTTTTCATTACCCGATTTTCAAGCAAATGAGGAAATTGACTCAATATCTGAGATACCAGCCGAAGGTGTTTTTGTGCTTCACAAAGGTGTTTACAACCGCATTGTTAAAGATTTTAACGACAGTAAACCTCTTTCTTTCAGAATATCATCGCATGTTGATGCTCCTGCCGGATCGGGTTTGGGTACCTCGTCCACTCTGGTGGTGTCCATTGTTGGAGCATTTGTCGAATGGCTCAAACTGCCGCTTGGCGAATACGATATTGCACAACTTGCATATAAAATAGAACGCTTTGACTTGAAAATGGCAGGTGGCAAACAAGACCAATATGCGGCAACTTTCGGAGGAATAAACTTTATGGAGTTTTATGCCGGCGATAAAGTTATAGTAAATCCTCTCCGCGTACGTCAGCGTTTTCAAGACGAACTGGCACATAACTTAGTGCTTTATTACACAAAAATCAGTCGAAAATCGGCCGAAATTATCGAAAGACAAACCAAAAACGTAAAAAAGAAAAACGAAACTTCCATTGAAGCAATGCACAAACTGAAAGAACAATCGGTTTGGATGAAAGAAGCCATTCTCAAAGGCGAAATAGACGAGATGGGACCTATTCTTGATTTTGGATGGCAATATAAAAAGCGAATGACCAAAGGGATTACCAATTTATTTCTAGACGAAGTTTATGATTCGGCTTTAGCTGCAGGAGCAACAGGAGGAAAGGTTTCGGGTGCCGGAGGTGGAGGTTTTATGACCTTTTATTGCCCCGGTATTTCACGATATGAGGTGGAAAAAGCACTCCAAAAATTTGGCGGAAACGTAAAACGTTATGAATTTACCAACGAAGGATTGAAAACATGGACAATGTAAGTATAGTTATAAAAATTTAAGTGATAAGTTTTGTTATTAGGTAATCTGAATATACTAAATTAGTTATTTTCTATAACTTAACTTTCAAAATAAAGGATGAAAAAATATGTTGATAGAAGACAGAATAAAATCGAGTATTGATGTAAAGGAGAAAATGCTCGTAGACAAGACGTTGCTTTCAAAAATAGAAGAGGTATCCAGTATCTTGATAGATGCATTTCGGGATGGTCGTAAAGTTTTGTTTTGCGGAAATGGAGGCAGTGCCGCCGATGCTCAACATTTAGCGGCAGAGCTTTCAGGGCGCTTTTATTTCGACCGCGCGCCGCTCCCCGCCGAAGCCTTGCACGTAAACACATCCTATCTCACGGCCGTTGCCAACGACTACGGATACGACAAGGTTTTTTCCAGAATGATTCAGGGTTCCGGTTTCGAAGGAGATGTACTCATTGGTCTATCCACATCGGGAAACTCCGATAATATATTGAAAGCTTTTGAAGAGGCGAAAAAGAATAAGATGAAAACCGTTGCGCTGACCGGAAATACAGGAGGGAAAATGAAAGATATAGTAAATATCTTGCTAAATGTCCCGTCTGACGATACTCCGCGCATTCAAGAAGCGCACATTTTGTTAGGACATATTATTTGCGAAATAGTAGAAGCGAAAATGTTTGGAAAACTCAAGATAGATAAACAACAATAAGCCGGTCAGAAATTTCTATACTACCGGACACACATATTTTGCCAAAATAAGATGAAAGAAGCCATTATACTTGCAGGAGGATTTGGAACACGTTTGAAATATATTGTAAGTGACGTTCCCAAGCCGATGGCTCCTGTAAACGGAGTCCCCTTCTTGTCACACCTTTTTCAAAAGCTCAGACAAGCCGGTGTGAAACGCATAATCCTTTCCACCGGTTATTTGCACGAAAAAATAGAATCTTTTTATGGAAATAAATTTGAGGATTTATCTCTGATTTATTCACAGGAAACGACTCCACTCGGGACAGGCGGAGCTATTTTACTCGCTCTGGGCAAAGCGATAGCAGATGATGTGTTGGTATTGAATGGCGATACGATGTTTGATATTGATTTTGACCAATTTGGAAAATCTCATTCAGATAAAAAATCGATATTAACGGTAGCTTTGAGAGAGGTTGAAGATGCGGCCCGCTACGGTTCAGTTGTCATTGATGGTAGGGGGAAAATAGTCTCATTCAAAGAGAAGAGTCAAGCTGCGGGTAGAGGATTGATAAACGGAGGCATTTATCTCCTCAATAAAAAATGGTTTGAAAAATTGAACTTGCCGAAAAAATTTTCGTTTGAAAAAGAGGTGCTTGAAATAAAATATGCAGACAATGACTTTTATACCCAATCTTTCAACTCTTACTTTATAGACATTGGAGTGCCGGAAGATTACGCAAGAGCCCAAAAGGAATTAAAACAACCGGAAAACAAATGACCACATCCTTTTCGATAAATAATGACAGTGCCTTGTTTCTTGATAGAGACGGAGTTATTAACCGTCAGATTGTAGATGGATATGTGGTTGGTGTTGAGGGTTTTAAATTCTTGCCCGGCGTATTGTCCGCATTAGCCCGTTTATCTAAAAAATTCAGATATATTTTTATTGTAACCAACCAACAGGGGGTTGGCAAAGGAATATTTTCGGAAAAAGACTTGGAAAATATACATCAATTTATGACAAAAAAGATAGAAAAAAACAGTGGACGAATAGATAAAATATATGTTTGTACGGCATTGGAAAAAGAAAACAGCGAATACCGGAAACCCAATACCGGAATGGGGCGTTTAGCTCTTAACGATTTTCCACAAATAGATTTAAAAACCTCTATTATGGTAGGCGACTCGCTTACCGATTTGATTTTTGGCAGCAAACTGGGTATGAAAACGGTATATGTTACAAAAGGACAATCGTATAAAACCGAAATAGATATGTATGCCGATAGGATTTATACAAATTTGGCGGAATTTTCCAAAGATTTATAACTGTTTGGTTGAAACGTAATAAAAGCGTATGACCTGATTTTTTTATTTTTGTCTATTTATCTACTAATTTTCTATAAAATATTATGAGTGAAATTGTTGAAACCCCGATGATGAAGCAATACAACGACATCAAAACGAAGCACCCCGATGCAGTGTTGCTTTTTCGTTGTGGCGACTTTTACGAAACTTACTCTTCCGATGCTGTGATTGCCGCAGATATTTTGGGTATCACGCTCACACGGCGTGCCAACGGCAAAGGCAAAACTATAGAAATGGCCGGATTTCCACATCACGCTTTGGATACATATTTGCCAAAGTTAGTTCGCGCCGGAAAACGCGTAGCAATTTGTGACCAGCTCGAAGACCCTAAATTGACAAAAAAAATAGTGAAACGAGGAGTTACAGAATTGGTAACTCCCGGAGTGTCGTATAGTGATACCACGCTTAACCATAAAGAAAATAACTTTCTTGCCAGTGTTTATATCAACAAAAGTCAGGTGGGAGTCTCCTTTTTAGATATATCTACCGGAGAATATCTGTTGGCTGAAGGAACAAACGAATACATAGACAAACTGTTGAATAGCTTTGCCCCTAAGGAGGTGCTTTATGACCGTACAAAAAAGAAAGACTTTGAAGGTTTTTTTGGGACTAAATTCTTTACCTATGCTTTAGAAGATTGGGTTTATACTCCTGATGCTGCGCAGGAACGGCTTTTAAAACATTTCGAAACAAAAAGCTTGAAAGGTTTTGGAGTACAAGGCTTGTCTAACGGGATTGTTGCCGCAGGAGCCATTCTACATTATTTAGACATTACGCACCACCAGCAAACCGGACATATAACACAACTGACTCGGATAGAAGAAGACAAATATGTGTGGCTCGATAAATTTACCGTCAGAAATCTTGAATTATACTCTGCCATGAATGAGGGGGGAAGGTCGCTGGTAGATGTTATAGACCGCACCCTCAGCCCGATGGGGGGAAGATTGATGAAACGCTGGGTGGCGTTTCCGCTAAAAGATGTAAAACCAATAACAGAACGTCAAAATGTGGTGGAATATTTTTTCAAAAATCCCCCATTGAGACAATTGCTCGTTAAAAACATAACACTCATTGGCGATTTGGAGCGTGTCATATCAAAAGTTGCCGTAGGACGTGTCAATCCTCGCGAAGTGGTACAACTAAAAGTTGCCCTCAATGCCATTGAACCGATAAAAACAGAGTGCTTGCAAACCGATAACGAGGCCTTGAAAACCATAGCCGAACAATTGAACCCTTGCAAAATTATTGCAGAAAAAATAGAAAGAGAGATTCGGAACGATCCGCCCGTACTGCTAAACAAAGGAGATATTGTACACACCGGTGTAGATGCTGAATTGGACGAATTGAGAAAATTGGCACGCTCTGGCAAAAATAACCTGATAGAAATACAGCAGAGAGAAAGCGAAAAAACCGGAATAACATCGTTAAAAATTGCTTACAACAATGTATTTGGGTATTATATAGAGGTACGAAACACCCATAAAGACAAAGTACCCGACACTTGGATTCGCAAACAAACACTTGTCAATGCCGAGCGATACATCACTCAAGAATTAAAAGACTATGAAGAAAAAATACTGGGCGCCGAAGAAAAAATACAAACTATCGAAAACCGGATATTTAATGATCTGATAGTTACACTTTCCGAATACGTTTCTGTTATACAGCTAAATTCCAATTTAATAGCAAAATTAGATTGTCTTCTTTCATTTACCAAAATATCGGAAGAAAACAAATACATCAAGCCTGAAGTAACTAATACCCGAGAAATAGAGATAAAACAAGGAAGACACCCGGTCATCGAAAAGCAACTTCCCGTAGGAGAGAGTTACATTGCAAACGATGTGTTTTTGGATGATAAAACCCAGCAAATTATGATGATTACGGGACCAAATATGTCGGGGAAGTCAGCTCTGTTGAGACAAACGGCACTGATTACCTTAATGGCGCAAATCGGATGTTTTGTGCCGGTACAAAGCGCCAAGATAGGGGTGGTGGATAAAATATTTACCCGTGTTGGAGCCAGTGACAATATCTCGCTGGGCGAAAGCACCTTTATGGTTGAAATGAACGAAGCCGCCAGTATCCTCAACAATCTCTCCGACCGAAGTTTGGTACTGTTTGACGAGCTTGGTAGAGGAACAAGCACCTACGACGGCATTTCGATAGCTTGGGCAATTGTAGAATATATCCATGAGCATCCGAATAAAAAAGCTAAAACACTTTTTGCTACGCACTATCACGAACTGAATGAGATGGAAAACTCCTTTTTACGTGTAAAAAACTTTAACGTTTCGGTAAGCGAAATGGAGACAAAAGTTATTTTTTTGAGAAAACTTGAGCGAGGCGGTAGCGAACACAGTTTTGGGATTCATGTGGCAAAAATGGCAGGGATGCCTCAGAGCATCGTCAAGCGTTCAAACGAAATACTCAAAGAACTTGAATCCGACAATCGTCAAAATGGTATAGCAAAACCGGTTGGAGAAATAGCAACACAGCGTGAAGGGTACCAGCTAAGTTTCTTTCAATTGGACGACCCCATACTAGAGCAAATTAGAGATGAAATAAAAGACCTGAACGTAAATAACTTAACTCCAATCGATGCGCTCAATAAACTGAACGAGATAAAAAGAATAATTACCGGAAAATGACAGAACGATATTTTCATTTTCCCTTCAATATCTGATTTTTCGGAAAAAGAAAAATTATTCTTATCTTTGCAGGCAAATAATCAGGCTCCGTAGTTCAGCTGTATAGAACGTCAGATTCCGGTTCTGAAGGTCGTGGGTTAGAATCCCGCCGGGGTCACTAAGTAGAAGGTCATTTAGCGACAATCCAAAGACAAACCATTCTAAATCATTGATTTGGGGTGGTTTTTTCTTTTTTTTCTTGAAAAATTAGATAACGATTTGTTGCATTACTACACTGATTGGCAGTACTTTGTCTGCTTTACTTTCATAGATAACAATTATTTTTAACCCATAAATTTTTATTTAAAAAGGAAAGGTTACCTTTTGATAAGGCAACCTTTCTCTTAATTTAGATAATAATCTACAAAAATATCTTCAGGAACTTTCTCCACCCGATACGATGCAGCAAATTGTAATATCTTGCTAATTGTTTTATCGCTCGGAATCATTTTTTTTTGCTTTTGTTCAATTTTTTTTTTGTGTGGAGAATTTGAATACAAAGTAGAGTTTTTTCTCATAAGCCAACCTGTTTTCTATAATGATTTTTTAATAAAACGTTCGCTTATAATTTATATTATATTTTTCTAAAAATTATTTTATTTCTAAATAAATATTATGTTCATCTGCAATTTTTCTTATATTCAGAAGGGCATAGCGCATACGCCCCAGAGCCGTGTTGATGCTTACATCGGTACGCTCTGCAATCTCTTTAAAACTCAAATCTTCAAAAAAACGCATTTTTACCACCTCCTGTTGCGATGGAGGTAAAAACTTGATTAGCCGAACCACATCGGTCAGCACCTGTTCGTTAAACATAGTATCTTCAATGCTTTTTTCCGAAAGTTTGGCATTGGCATATACATCGTATTCTACGCTGTCAGCCGAAAATGTATTTTCGTTTTTTTCACGGCGAAAGTGGTCTATAATCAAGTTGTGGGCAATGCGATTGACCCAAGCCAAAAAACGCCCCGATTCCACATACCGTCCCTGCTGAATGGTAGTGATGGCTTTAATAAATGTGTCTTGAAAAATATCTTCGGTAAGTTTGTGATTGTGTACTATCAAAAAGATGTACGTGTACACCTTTGATTTATAGCGAGATAGTAATACTTCAAATGCCGAATTATTGCCGTTTTCATACAACTTTACCAGTTTTTCGTCTGATAGCTGACATAGATTTTCCATTACTTTACAGGATTGATTAGTTTTATATAGTAATGTTGGGCAATAGGCAAAGAGTGTTATAAATTTTAATAATGTTTGACTTCAATTGTTTTGTGGGCAAATTTACACAATACTTTTAACAATGCAAATATTTGATAACAAAACGATGTTAAAAAAAAGGAAAGGTAAACAATTACTCACAATACCAATCAATTGTATCAGAAATCGCATCAAAAATTGTGCCGAGAATCATTCCACATAAAGTACCAATCCTTTGAGGTACTCTCCTTCGGGGTGATAAATGTTGACCGGATGGTCTGCGGGCTGTGTCAGTTGATGCAATATGCGCACCTTTCTTCCGCTTTCGACAGCAGCACTCAATACGGCGAGCCTGAATTGCTCTTTGGAGATCGCTTGCGAACACGAAAAAGTAAATACAATACCGTTGGGGAGTATTCGATCCAAAGCTTTGGCATTTAGCCGTTTGTATCCTTTTAATGCGTTTTTTACAGCATCTCTGTGTTTTGCGAAAGCAGGTGGATCAAGAATTATCAAATCGTATGGCGATTCATCTCTGTCGAGAAACTTAAAAGCATCTTCTGCAAAAGAACGATGTCTCCCGCTATTGGGGAAATTTACCTCTATATTTTCATCGGTAGTGTCTATCGCTTTTGATGAACTGTCCACCGAGTGAACCCACTCGGCTCCCCCTTGGAGCGCATACGCCGAAAATCCGCCGGTATAGCAAAACATGTTGAGAACTTTTCTCCCTTTAGCATATTTTTTGAGGAGTAAACGGTTTTCGCGTTGATCGATAAAGAAACCGGTTTTCTGCCCTTTGACCCAATCGATTTTAAACTGTAGGCCATTTTCTATAACATTTAAATTTGGGTTGGTTTTGCTTACCAAGTAAGTGTCTTCCGGTGTGATGGGCGCCTTGTGTGGAAGTGTCGATTCTGATTTGTAATATACGTTTTGTATTTCGGGAACGCACTCTATAAGCAAATTTGCAAGTGTTTCTCTAATTTGATGCATCCCCACAGAGTGAGCCTGCATTACGGCGGTGTTGTCATATACATCAACGATTAAACCGGATAGCCCGTCGCCTTCGCCGTGTATAAGGCGGTAAATGTTGTTGAAAGGGGGATTTATCAATCCCAAATCAACCCTGACACGATACGCCCTGCTAATTTTGTTTCTCCAAAAGGTATGGTCTGGTTCTGCCTTTTCAAAAGAGATGACCCTTACCGCAATGCTTCCGACTTGATAATGTCCTTGTGCCAAGAAGTTGCCTTTAGAATCTTGTACTTCAACCATCTCTCCCTCGGCAGGATTGCCTTTGATGCGTTGGATGGCTCCGGAAAATACCCAAGGATGAAATCTGTGCAAACACTCTTCCTTTTTGGGTTTCAATTGAACAATTACCATTTTTTTTCTTTGTATGCTTGATTGTTGTGAAAAATATTGTGTAGGTATCACCCTGCATCAGCTGTTTGGTAAGGTTTGGCAAGGGGCTGTAACTGCAACGATTCTAACTCTTTCAACTCTTTTTTCGAAATTTTCTTTTCTGTTTGAAGTTGATGGTATATTTTCAGACAGGCCCAAGCATCTGTTGCTGCATATTTTATCTGTTGCTTGGTAAGCGCATCACGCTCCCAATTGCTCAACCGTTGCGATTTAGATATCTTTTTGTTGAATATGACAGCATAAATTTTTTGCAGACTCAACTCCAATATGCCATAATCTTTTACGATATTTTGAATGTCGATAAAGTTTGCCGGATTTATTTTGCCTCGCTTTCTGAGCGAAAGAAAATCGTCATGGAGCGAAAGCCCTATTTTTCTTATCCGACTGTTTGACAAAAAATCGAGTAGCTCTTTCGGAAAACCTATTTTGTTGAGTCGAAACAGATAGCATTTATTGTCTGTGGATATTTGCAGCAAGGAAACATTGTAATATACCCCTCTTGAAAAGGAGGGACGTGTCTCGGTATCAATGCCTACTGAATCTTGCATGTTAAGTTCATATATTGCCATTGGTAGTTTTTCTTTTTTATCTATCAAAACGACTTCTCCCTCAAATTCAACAGGTTCCAGTTGATTGACCTCTTCTTTTGTTATTTTAGAGTTGAACTTCATTCGTTATCATCTGTTTGAAAACGGAAAAAACTCTCTTTATCTAATTTTCTATAATTGTCATTATTAAATTTTTCATCTTCTTCTACCAAACCGAATGTCTCTTTGAAACGGATGGCGTGCAATGCGCGAAGGGCATTTAGCAATTTTTGTCCCCAGTGTTCTTCAAAGGTTTGAAGACAAGCGTACAACGCATTCTCCATTATTGCTACATCTTCAAGTTGGTAGTTGGCTGTCAGGTCTTTTAACTCTTGGTACACATCAGCCAAATTCTCGGAAATAAAAGAGGCTATGGGGGTATCGCTGTAAGGCATATCGGGATGAAAAGTTTCTAAAAACACATCGTCCAACCCAAGCATCAACTCTATTTGCCGTTTTACATAGAGGTAGTCTTCTTCGGTTACAAAACGCTCTGTTTCATCTTCCGGTTCCAAGTCTCCTTTATCGATAATGGTTGATTTCAGGTACAACAAAGGGAGTATCTTTATCGATTTTATCACAAACTCCTCTTTGGAAAGTTCGCCACTTTTTTCGAGAAATAAACATGTCTCTGCGGCAACGGTAACAAACTCGATTGCCCCTTTTGAATATATAAATTGATTGTCCATTATTGTTGTCAAATAAAACCATTGCAAAGGTAGTGAAAAAAATGTATTGCTTGAAAAGGGCTTTTTCATCACATAATCTTCTTCTGTTCATAATTGATAACGACTGTTATAAACCTCTATTATTTTATACTTAAAGCATAAAAATATCACAAAAAGCTTAATTGTTTAAATTTTCATGTAGACTTGCTCGATATTTGTAAAAATAATATATATTCAGGGTGCAATATTATGTATTTTATTAAATTTGGTGCATATTAATGCGTTATTTTACTAAATATTTTTGTTGGAAATTTGATTTATTAATTTTTTTTATTTACATTTGTCTCACTAAATCTGAAAAAGCCATGGCGTTATCTTTCATCCAAGAAATAAGCTCGGGCACTAAAAATGCCTATTTGAAAAAAGATATTATCTGTTATTACATCAACAACGGAGAAAATACACTTGCCGATTTGGGCAAAGAGATGAATTTGAGTATCCCCACCGTAACAAAACTCGTGGGAGAGCTGATGGATGAAGGGTTTGTTGTTGATTTTGGCAAACAAGAAACTGCCGGAGGGCGACGCCCAAACATATACGGGCTGAACGAAAATTCGGGATATTTTGTAGGTGTCGACATCAAACATTCCTACGTACATATCGGGCTTGTCAATTTCAAAGGAGAAATTGTCGAATCTAAAATGCACATTCCTTTTCACATGGATCATACGCATGAAAGTTTTGAAAGCTTATGCGAAATCGTCAATAAATTTTTGGATAATGCCATCGTACCCCGTGAGAAAGTATTAAGTATTGGAATGAATATATCGGGGAGGGTAAATACTCACTCTGGGCATAGCTACAGTTTTTTCTATTTTGATGAAAAACCGATTGCCGACGTTTTTGGAGAGCGGTTTGGGATAAATGTAAGCATCGATAACAATACCAGAGCTATGACTTACGGAGAGTACTTAAAAGGGAGCGTAAAAGGGGAAAAAAATGTAATATTCGTAAACGTAAGTTGGGGACTGGGGATAGGAATCATTGTCAACGGGCAACTTTATTACGGGAAATCTGGATTTTCGGGCGAATTTGGTCATTTAACAGTGTTTGATAACGAAATAATGTGCCATTGCGGAAAAAAAGGATGCTTAGAGACAGAAGCTTCCGGCTCTTACATACACCATAAATTTTTAGAAAAAATCCACAGCGGAAACACCTCATCATTGAGTAAAAAAGTTTCGGCAAATAAGGAAATTGTGCTTGAAGACATTATCAATGTGGCATTGAATGAAGATATGTTGGCTATTGAGTTGATAGAAGAGGTGGGAAACACACTCGGCAAGCACATTGCAGGGCTTATCAACCTGTTCAACCCGGAGTTGGTAGTCATTGGAGGGACGGTGGCTGCTGCCGGCGATTATCTGTTTTTGCCACTGCGGAGCGGTATAAAAAAATACTCTCTGAATCTAGTAAATAAAGATACCGATATTAAACTCACAAAACTTGGCGATAAAACAGGACTGCTGGGAGCCTGCATGTTGGCGCGGAGCAAAATGATAGGGCTTATTTAATCGCATAGCAATCGATTGGTGATAATAAAAAAACAAAAGGGACTTGGTTAAGGTCCCTTTTATATTAGGTATTAGTAACTGTTAAGGATTAAAAAGATTGTGTTGTTAGTTTCGATGCAAAGTAAATACATTATTCAAAAATTTGCAAAATTTTTTATATGTTATAAAACCTGTTTTGCAATAAATTTGTTCTTTTATTTGTTTTAGAATTAACAATTCGTCAATTTTTGAGTAAAAAACACATCATTTCTTCTGTTTTTGAAATATCTTTGCACAAAAAAGTATCAGATGAAAAAAATACTCCTTGCCATTTCTTTGTTTCTAAGCCCAGTCGCTATTTCTCAAAATTTTCAATTACACCATGATTTTGGTAAAGACCGAAACTACCTAACCTCTACTTTCGAAATGTTTCGCCCCGATAATTGGGGCAACACTTTTCTCTTCATTGATTTTGACTACAATTTTGAAAAGGAACGTCATCCTTCGATGGCATATATGGAATTGGCACGCTGTTTCACGCTTGGAAAATCTCCATTAAGTTTTCAGATAGAGTATAACGGCGGTTTACTTGCAAGTGGCACAACCGAAGGCAGTTTCTTTTATCCGATAAACAATGCCTATCTGGCAGGGATAGACTATGGATGGCACAGTCAAGACTTTAATAAATTTTTAAATTTCAAGATGTTATATAAATACATTTCAGAAAAGAATCCTATATCGTTTCAGCTTACAGCTACTTGGGACTTAAACTTTTACAACAAAAAGCTGACCCTGTCTGGTTTTGCAGATTTTTGGAGAGAAGACAATGTAAATTATTATAGCGCAAGTGGCGAGGAAATCGTCCCTGTCATATCCAAGTTTGTGCTGGTTTCCGAACCACAATTTTGGTACAACTTGACCTCACATTTCTCACTCGGCTCGGAAATAGAGTTTGGTATCAATTTCGGAACAGTACAAGGGTTAAAAGTATGCCCTACAGTAGGTGGAAAATGGATTTTTTAATAATGCGACAAAAACAGCTATCTTTGTGCTTTTATAAAAATACGTTTAAATCATTCCGTTATGAAAATATTACTATATACAATACTGACACTACTTTTTCTCTCTTGCGGAAACAGTAAAAAGAAAGCAATAGCAGAGAACGATGCCAAAAAGAACTCTATCCCTCTGTTTATTGCCGATTCTGCATATCAATACATTAAGAAACAGGTTGATTTTGGTCCGCGCGTACCAAACACTCCTCAACATGTGGCCTGCGGCAACTATTTAGAGCAAAAACTAAATGACTTTGGAGCAAAAGTTTATACTCAACATCTGGATGCAACTGCCTTTGACGGAACTATACTAAAAGCCAAAAATATCATTGGTAGCTATAATATTTCGGCTACCTCGCGAATTCTCCTTTTTGCCCATTGGGATACAAGACCTTGGGCAGATAACGACCCCGACAAATCGAATCATACAACCCCTATACTTGGAGCCAACGATGGAGCAAGCGGTGTCGGGGTGTTGATGGAAATAGCCCGCAATTTGGGCAGGCAATCTCCTAATATAGGAATAGACATAGCTTTTTTTGATGCAGAAGATTATGGCTCCACAGCAAGCAATGATAACTCTTGGTGCTTGGGGACACAATACTGGGCGAAAAATCCCCATGTACAGGGATACAATGCGCGCTATGGAATATTGCTGGATATGGTCGGAGCGACCAAAGCCGTTTTTTATCGCGAACAAATATCGGATTATTATGCAAAGCACGTGGTGGACAATGTTTGGTCACAGGCGGCAGCTCTCGGTTTTGGACAATACTTTATCAACGAGGCGGGTAATGGAGTTACAGACGATCACCTCTTTGTAAATACAATAAGGGGAATACCCTCCATAGACATTATTCAATTTGATAGAAATACTTCGACCGGCTTTGGCAGCTATTGGCATACCACCAACGACACAATGGAAAATATCGACAAAAATACGTTGCAAGCTGTTGGAACTACGTTGATGCAAGTGATATACAACGAATAATTTTTACTATTGCAACACACCAAAACACTCAAAATGAAAAATAAACAATGATGATGCCTTTCAAAAAAATAGCCGTTAAGATAGGAAGCAATGTGATTACCCGCACAGACGGAACCTTGGATATTACCCGGATTTCTGCCATTGTAGATCAAATTGCGTATCTCCACAAGAGAGGGATTCGGATCGTTTTGATTTCGTCAGGAGCTGTGGCATCGGGAAGAAGCGTTATGGGGCTCTCAAAAAAAATGGATACCGTAGATCAACGGCAATTGTTTTCAACCATAGGACAGGCAAAGCTGATAAACCATTATTGGGAGTTGTTTCGCGAGCACAATATTGTTGTAGGACAGGTGCTTACAACCAAAGATAACTTTGGGAGCAGGAGGCTGTATTTGAATCAACGCAACTGCATAGAGCTGATGCTGGACAATAATGTTATCCCGATTATAAACGAAAACGATGCCGTTTCTGTCAGCGAATTGATGTTTACGGACAACGACGAACTTTCGGGATTGGTAGCTTCGATGGTCAATGCAGAAACTTTGATTATCCTGAGCAATATAGACGGTGTCTATGACGGCTCTCCTTCCGATACCAACGCCAAAGTTATCAGAGAGATAAAAAAAGGGCAAAATATCTCAACTGTTGTTCAAACTTCAAAATCGACTTTTGGTAGAGGTGGAATGCATACCAAAATAAATATAGCAAAAAAAGTAGCAGACGAAGGAATAGAAGTTTACATTACGAATGGTAAAAAAGAGAATATTATAGTCAAGCTGCTAAATGGCGACAAAGATGTGATTTACACCCGTTTTATTGCTGCAACAACAGAAGTATCAAGCGTGAAAAAATGGATTGCCCACAGTGATGGATTTGCCAAAGGAGAAATACACATCAATAAGGATGCTGCGTCGGCTCTGTTGGGCGAAAAAGCCGTAAGCCTTTTGCCGGTAGGCGTTATGTATATTTTAGGAAAGTTTGAAAAAGATGATATTGTGAAAGTGGTTACCGAAACCGGCAAAACAATTGGCGTAGGCAAAACCCAATACGATAGCGAAAAGGCAAAACAGATTATTGGTAAAAAAAACCAAAGACCCATTATTCATTGCGATTACCTTTATCTTGATTGAAGTGGCAAACTTCTTCTTCTAAACTCAGAAACAGTGATAGCCATAGCTGCGCTTACGTTCAACGATTCGGAAGTTTGCTCATGCGACGGGAAGCTTGGGATATATAGTTTTTTGCTGATAAACGGGACAATTTCTTTCGATATCCCCTTTCCTTCGTTGCCCATCACAATTATTCCGTTTGAGGTAAGCTCTTCGTCATAAATATTGTCGCCTATCATAAATGTGCCGTATATCGGCGTGGACATCGTTTTTTGCAAAAAATCGGAAAGTTCTACATAATGTACCCGCATGCGTGAAACCGCTCCCATTGTAGCCTGAACCGCTTTTGAGCCATATATATCTGCGGTATTTGTCGAACAAAAAACATCTTTTATCCCAAACCAGTCTGCCAATCGGATAATGGTTCCCAAATTGCCGGGGTCTTGGATTTCATCCAAAGCAATGGTTAAGCTATTTTTTATCTGCTCATAATTTACTTCGTATTTGGGTTTCGGAAACACAGCTACAATACCTTGCGGAGATTTTTGTGTCGATATTTTAAGCAACTCGCTTTCAGATACTAAAACTTTCTCTATACTATTTCGCCTTTGTCGGATAGGGAGTAGATTCTCATCGGTATAAGCCAAAAAAAGGGGAGGAAAAGAAACAAGAAGCTCTGAAACAAGTTTCACACCTTCGGCTACAAACACCGACTCTTCGTCTCTGTTTTTTTTTAAGGTAAGAGAATTTATCCATTTAATTTTAGCTTTAGAGAGCATTTTATTATTGATTGTACGTTAATTGAATTTATACGGAGTTTAATTATTATGCAAAACTACTAAAGAAAACGAGAATTAACAGTATATTTGCACATGAATTTGATTTTAACCAATCGAGATGACAAAATTTCCTTCATACACATACATTGTCTCTTTCCTTGCTCTGCTATTAGTGGTTTCTTGCAACCCTGCTAAATATGTATCCG
Source organism: Paludibacteraceae bacterium (assembly GCA_047974405.1). Classification (GTDB taxonomy): domain Bacteria; phylum Bacteroidota; class Bacteroidia; order Bacteroidales; family Paludibacteraceae; genus UPXZ01. The sequence continues at coordinate 42,534 of JBKECI010000028.1, forward strand.
ACGATGAAAATCTTTTGAATAGTATAAAAATAAAATCAGACACCAAAGAGATAAATAAAGAAGATATTCTTGCCTATGTAAGGCAAACCCCCAATTCGAGAATGCTTGGCTTGTGGCGTACACAGCTCGGTATATACAATCTGTCGGGAAGCGATACTACCAAATGGATTAATAGGCGACTGAAAAATATCGGCGAGGCTCCGGTTATTTACAATTCGCAACTGACCTCCGTGTCTGAAAGTGAGATAAAAAAACACTTTTTTAATTCTGGATTTATGGATGCCCACGTCTTGAGTGAGGTTACATACCCTAAAAATAAAAATGTTGATGTAACGTATATTGTCCAATCAAACAAACCATATAGACTGAGAGGATATACCGTAAATATCGCATTCAAAGAGCTTTATGATATAGCTTCAGATACGGCGGAGAGTGTGATAAAGATAAATAAGAGATTTAATAGCAATACATTAGACGAAGAGCGTACCCGAATAACAAAACATTTTCGAAATCTGGGATATTATAATTTTTTAAAAGAACATCTCCATTTTTTTGCAGATAGCGCATTAAATTCTCACCAAATAGATTTGGTGCTGGAATTGGACGAACGGATAAAAGATATAAACGATACAGTAAATAATCCTATTTTTAGAAAATACTCAATAAATAAAGTCCACTTTTACAGCGAAACGGATAAATCGTTGAGTCTACCGGACGAGCACATAAAGTTGGATACCATCTCCAAAGGCTCTTATGAGTTTGTTTATGAGAAAAAGAAAAATATCCGTACCGGAGTATTGATAGAATCATCGCACTTTATACCCGATAAAATTTACAGCGACAGAGCCGTGGAAAAAACATACAGTTCTATTAATTCTCTGAGTGCAGTCAAATACACCAACATAAATTTTCAAAAAATAGGCAGCAACAGATTAGATGCCTACATTACGCTTACTCCCAGTAAATTACAATCTGTCTCTGCCGATGTGGAAGGTACCTTTTCCGAAGGATATTTGGGAGCCGGAACAAATATCAACTATGGGCATCAAAATATTTTCGGAGGCTCCGAAGCCATTGTGGCAAAAGCTCGCTTTGCCTACGAATATCAAGGCTCAGGTCAAAATGCGATAGAAATAGGAGCAGACTTGGGCATTAAGTTTCCCACTTTTCTTTTCCCTTTTGCAAATACCGAAATGAAGCGGAAAATTGGCGCCAAAACACAAATCAACACCACTTTCAGTTATCGAGAGCGTCCCAGAGAATATACGGGAATCATTGTTGGAGCAGGCGTTAAATACAATTGGAGCGAACTCGAAAATATCAAACATGGCTTCGACTTGGTTGATTTAAGCTATGTTCGCTATCCTTGGATATCGCAAGAATACCGCGACCGTTTTTTTAGCGATAATTCGAGTTTCAAATACAATTTCCAAGACCACTTCATTATGCGTATGGGGTACAATGGTTCGTACAATAACTTTAACGCCTATAAGCCACTGAGGAACTATTCTTCGATGATTTACAATGTAGAAATAGCAGGAAATTCGCTATATATAGCCAATAAACTGTTGAATAATAAACCGGTTCAAGATGGCATACAGTCTTATTATACACTATTCAACATCCGATTTGCACAATACGTAAAATTCGATTATAATATTTCCCACCATCAAATATTTGATAAAAATAACCGTATAGTGTATCATGCCGGAGTGGGGGTGGCCATACCTTATGGCAATGCAAATATCATCCCGTTTGAAAAACGGTATTTTGCTGGCGGTGCCAACAGTGTGAGGGGGTGGACGGCTTACCAGTTGGGACCGGGAGCTTATTCCGACACCATTAATAATTATATCAATATGAACACTCAAATGGGAGATATAAAAATTGATCTGAATATGGAATATCGCGCAAAACTCTTTTGGAAACTGAATGGAGCTTTGTTTTTGGATGCGGGCAACGTATGGACTATCAAAGATTATAAAGAACAGCCGGGTGGTGCTTTTGAACTTGGTAGCTTCCTCAATCAACTCGGTATTGCCTATGGGGTGGGATTGAGATTGGATTTCTCATTTTTCGTTATTCGCTTAGATGGCGGTATAAGACTATACAATCCCGCGTTAAAACGGACACAACGATGGAGAATCTCTCCTACAGGAGAAGATTTTGCATTAAATTTGGCAATAGGCTATCCGTTCTAAAAAATAAAAGGAAATATTATGCGTTTGCTAATTCAGCGGGTAAAAAAGGCGTCGGTTACGATAGAAGAAAAAATACAATCAAAAATTGGAGCGGGACTGCTCGTCTTTGTCGGGATTACGGATGACGACGATGCAAAAGACATTGAATACCTTGTGCAGAAAATGATGAATCTCCGTATTTTTGACGATGAAAGTGGAGTGATGAATCAATCCGTTTTAGATATTGCCGGCGAGATATTGGTAGTAAGCCAGTTTACGCTGTACGCCCGCACACGCAAAGGAAACAGACCATCGTATATTGATGCTGCAAAACCGGAAATTTCCGTACCTTTGTACGAACAGTTTTGTTGCCGGACAGAAATACTGCTTGGTAAAAAAATAGAAACAGGAAAATTTGGAGCCGATATGGAAATAGACCTTATCAACAATGGACCTGTTACCATTTGGATAGACAGTAAAAACAAAGAATAGCGCTACAAAATTATGATGAAACATATCCCCAATACAATAACGGCATTAAATCTATTCTCAGGTTGTGTAGGAGTCTGGTTTGCTTTCAACGGCAACTACGAGGGAGCGGCTTTAGCCATCATATTTTCTGCCATTTTTGACTTTTTAGACGGGATGGCCGCCAGAGTTCTACAAGCATACTCACCTATGGGAAAAGAGTTGGATTCATTAGCCGATGTTATCAGTTTTGGGTTGGTGCCGGGGGCATTGGCTTTTTCGATGCTCTCTCCCGACAGAATTCACCTGTATTCGTTTTTAGGATTTATTATTCCTATTTTTTCGGCTTTGAGACTGGCAAAATTTAATATTGACGAACGCCAGACAACCTCATTTATAGGACTTCCAACCCCTGCAAATGCTATATTTTGGGCAGGATTAGCTCTGTCGCTATCCGAATGGATGAAAACATATCCGTATATATTAGTAGGAGGTATTCTGTTTTTTTCATATTTGCTGGTGGCCGAAATCGAAATGTTTTCACTCAAATTCAAAAATTTAAGTTGGAAAGAGAATAAACTTCAATATATCTTTCTTGCAGGATGCCTCTTACTGATTATCATCTTATTCAAAAAAGCCATAGCGCCGCTTATTTTATGGTATATTCTATTGAGCGCTGTACCCAAAAACCGATACAAGTAGCTCGAAAAATAATTTTATATTTTTAGAGATAATTATCAGATAATAAGCCTAAATACTTACAACTAAATCTTTGTTACTATTTAAATGTTGAAAATATATCTCCCCTCAATGATATGTCAATAGAAATTTCAAATATATCTAAAAATTACGGAACTCAGCAAGTATTACAAGACGTAAGTTTCAAAATAGGAAATGGAGAAATAGTAGGTTTTTTAGGACCAAACGGAGCCGGAAAAACTACCACTATGCGAATTGTTGCCGGAGCTTTGGGATACGAGCAGGGGAGTGTCAAAGTATGCGGTATGGAGGTGGCATCCAATCCGCTGCAAACGAAACAAAATATCGGATACCTACCCGAACAAAATCCTCAATACGTAGATATGTACATAAAAGAGTATCTACTTTTTGTATCGTCAATATATGGAATAGGTAGAGAAAAGTCAAAACGAGTAAACGAGTTGATAGATTTAGTAGGGCTTAGACCCGAATACCGCAAAAAAATAGGACAACTTTCCAAAGGATACCGTCAGCGAGTAGGGCTTGCACAAGCTTTGATTCACAATCCTAATGTGCTTATTTTGGACGAACCCACTACCGGACTAGATCCAAATCAGTTGGTTGAAATCCGCAACCTAATAAAGGAGGTGGGAAAAAACCGTACAGTACTTTTCAGCACACACATTATGCAAGAGATAGAGGCTGTTTGCAACCGGGTAATCATTATCAACAAAGGTAAGATTGCGGCAGACTACCCCGATGTGAAACAAATATCTACGTTTAAAGAAAATGAGTTTCAATTGGAAGTGGAATTTTTACACCTGCTGGAAAAAGAAATTTTGCAAACAATCAAACCAATAACAGCCATTGAAACAGATGACAGTAAACGATTTATTCTTACAAGTACAGATGATATTCGTTCCGAAATTTTTGACATAGCCGTAACAACAGGCAATAAAATACTAAAGTTAAATCCATTATCAAAAAAAATGGAAGAATTATTCAGAGAACTTACTGCTTAGAACTTATAAACTATCGATGCAAGAAAACTTTGACATACGAAATAACCAGAATACCGAAAAAGAATTTGAAAACGCTTTACGTCCGTTGACATTTTTCGACTTTAACGGGCAGTACAAAATTGTAGAAAATCTGAAAATATTTGTACAGGCAGCTCGTATGCGTACCGAATCGCTCGATCACGTGCTGTTGCACGGACCTCCCGGCCTGGGAAAAACCACTCTTTCGAATATTATCGCAAACGAACTGAATGTCGGATTTAAAGTAACATCGGGTCCTGTATTGGATAAACCGGGAGATTTGGCAGGGTTGCTTACAAGTTTGGAACCCAACGACGTACTTTTTATTGACGAAATACATCGATTAAGTCCGATTGTTGAGGAATATTTGTATTCGGCAATGGAAGATTACCGTATCGACATTATGATAGACAAAGGTCCAAGCGCCCGCTCCATCCAATTGGAATTAAATCCGTTCACATTGATTGGAGCAACCACGCGAAGCGGATTGCTCACATCGCCTTTGCGGGCAAGATTTGGTATTAACTGTCACTTTGAATACTACGACAATGTCGTTATCAAACAGATCATAGAGCGTTCTGCCAAACTCTTACATGTGGAAATAGACAAAAAAGCAGCAATTGAGATTGCCGGAAGGAGTAGAGGTACACCTCGTATAGCCAATGCGTTACTCCGTCGTGTGAGAGACTTTGCGCAGGTAAAAGGTAATGGAAAAATAGATTTGAATATCGCAGAATATGCATTGGAGGCGCTAAATATAGATAAATTCGGATTGGATGAGATAGACAATAAAATACTTATTACCATCATAGATAAGTTTCAGGGAGGACCTGTTGGGCTGACTACCATAGCTACCGCCCTTAGTGAAGACTCCGGAACGCTCGAAGAGGTGTACGAGCCATTTTTGATAAAAGAGGGATTTCTGAAACGAACCCCTCGCGGACGTGAGGTTACTGAGTTGGCATACAGACATTTGGGGAAAGTAAAATACGGCGACCAAGGCACCTTGTTTTGAAACATCCTATAAAAAGAATATCCGATATACCGACAAGAGAAACTATGGCAAAAGAAATGAAATCGCTGGCAAAAGATACTGCCATTTATGGAGTAAGCAGCATTGTTGGCAAATTTTTGAATTGGTTGCTGGTGCCACTGTACACTTACACTCTTGAAAAGCAATCGGATTACGGAATTGTTACCAATCTTTATGCTTGGACGGCTCTGCTGCTGGTTATTTTGACCTACGGTATGGAAACCGGTTTTTTCCGATTTGCCAATAAGCATCAGAATGAGGCGGACAAGGTGTATGGAAACACGCTTATGTCGGTAGGATTTACCTCTTTGTTGTTTACTGTTTTACTGTTTCTGTTTTACCATTCCATAGCAAACGGACTTGGCTATTCCGCTCATCCCGAATTTATTTGGATGCTCGGCCTCACGGTGGCAATGGATGCTTTTGCCTCCATACCTTTTGCCTATTTGAGATTTGTAAAGCGTCCGGTAGTCTTTGCCTCTATGAAGTTGCTGTATATTGCGCTCAATATAGCTTTCAATCTGTTTTTTCTGGTTGTATGTCCTTGGCTGATAAATGTTATACCCGATTCTATCAATTGGTTTTACGACCCCCACTATGGTGTAGGCTATATTTTTATCTCCAATTTGATGGCAACCGCCATTCAAACTCTCGTTTTGTCAAAGTATATATTTGTAGCTAAATTTGATGTTGATTTCAAATTGCTAAAAAAAATACTCCATTACTCTTATCCGTTGCTATTCTTGGGAATTGCCGGGATTGCCAATCAAAATCTGGATAAAATCCTTTTCCCGTTTCTGCAACTTGGAGAGCAAGGAAAAGCCGATTTGGGAGTTTACGGAGCTGTTTCGAAAATAGCGATGGTAATTATGATGTTTACGCAGGCATTCAGGTATGCTTACGAACCTTTTGTATTTGCCAAAAACAAAGATAAAAACAGTTTGCAAACATATTCCGACGCGATGAAATTTTTTATTATATTTTCATTGCTTATTTTTTTGGGAATGGTACTTTATATGGATTTGATACGCTACGCCATACGTAGCGATTATTGGATAGGGCTGGATGTTGTACCAATTATTCTGTTTTCGTACATTTTTCAGGGGATTTTTTTCAATCTGTCGATTTGGTATAAACTAACCGACAAGAATCATTATGGAGCTTGGTTTTCTGCTATAGGAACGATTATTATTTTTATCGGCAACATTATTTTTGTACCCGTTTACAGTTATTGGGGAGCTGCATGGTCAGCATTTGTCGGCTATTTTGTGGTGATGATCCTATCCTACTTTTTTGGACAAAAATATATGCCGGTCGATTATAATTTGAAAAAAACAGCCATTTATCTGCTACTGACACTGGCTCTTTTTGCCATCAGCACCTTGATAAAAACGCCTTATCTTATTTTAAATTTAATTTTGAAGACGATGTTGATGGCAATATTTATCGTTTATGTAATCAAACACGATTTCCCACTAAAAGAAATTCCGTATCTGAACCGGTTTCTGAAAAAATAAATTTCCCGATTTGTATCATTTTATATGGAAGAGGTAATTCTAAAAATCAATTTAATTTTAAAAATCATAACTTTAAGGGCAATGATTATTTCCTACCAAAATCTGCAGGGATTTCGCCCCAAGTTTCGGTCTGCCACTTCAAAATGGGGTTTTTGTAATCATTTTCTCGAAGCCACTTTTCTGCCCGTCCAATTATTTCGAACAAATCGGTATTTTTCGAATTTTCCTCAAGCTTGGTTTTACATTTTTTTTGGGCTATCCAGCCCATTGCTATTTTGCTGTCGCTGTAAATAGGGATAGGCTTTTCGTAGTTTTTTATAAGGGCAAGGGCATGTACAATAGCAAGAAACTCACCGATATTATTTGTCCCGTTTTTGTACGGACCTTGATGGAAAATTTCCACCCCGGTTTTGAAATCTACCCCTCGATATTCCATCTGTCCCGGATTGCCACTACAAGCCGCATCTACACAAATACTCTCGCTAATGGGTTGCTGGCGTAAAGGCAAATCTATATATGATCTCTTTATTGAAACGGAATTTGATACTTTTTGTAAGTTGATGTAGTCGCTCCAATGTCTAGTAAATGCCTCTTTGGCTTCGGCGAGAGTATCAAAGGACTTGTATTTGGCATCGGAAAATCCGTTGATTTGATTCGAGCATTCTTGCCATGATAGATAAACTCCGGGGGTTTTACCTTGCCAAACGGTGTAGTATTTTGGTTTGCTTTTTGACATAAAAGATTATTTCAATAAAAATATAACATTGCAACTTTGTAACTCGGAACTATTTTGTGTACTTTTGCATTGCAAAAAAAAATGCCCCTGTAGTTCAATGGATAGAACGGAAGTTTCCTAAACTTTAAATTCGGGTTCGATTCCCGGCGGGGGTACACAAGCAAAGTCCGTTCTTAACAGAATAGGCTTTTTGTTTTTACAAACATACAAAAAAAGTAAGTATTTGCCTACAAAAGTTCTACTATAGTTCTACAAAAAAATAGTCCCTATTTCCACTTATCTGGAATAGCAAAGGATTTCTCACCTTTCGTAACAATATCAGCCATTTTGCTGTTAATAAATTTCTGAAAGTTATTTTTTAACAAGATTGCTTTGCTTTTGTGTAGTTTCATGTTTGCGGCAAGATTACTGCTGAATATGGCAGGTAAGATTGGTGTGCTTTTTTTTATAAGTTTTGGAGCTGAAAAACAATCGATGCAAAGTTTTATTAGAACTAAGGAGCAAACTACGGTTGTCAGTATCCAAAATGGATTAAATCTTTGAAAGAAGATATCTGAATGGCATCAATAAAATGAGAAAAGATATTGATACCGCTTATCAGCCCAAATACCAAAAACATATATACGATACCAAATACGCCACCGGTAATGTGTGCCAAATGATTGATATTGCCGGTTTGGTTTCGTTCCAAATAGAAAGATATTGCCACATAAATGAGTCCAAACAGAAATGCCGGAAGGTAAATAGGAACAAACATAATGCCCATAAAATTCATCGGATAAATAAGTATATATGCAAAAATAATGGTAGAAACAGCTCCTGACGCTCCCAAACTGCGGTAATATGGATTATTTTTTTCTTTGATATAGGTAGGAAGTATCGAAATAAGCAGTCCGAGTATATACATCAACATATAGAGGCATGAACCTGTTACCAAACCAAAAACATTATTGAATACTTTCTCTATTGACTCACCAAAAAGATACAATGCAAACATATTTAAAATAAGATGTGTCCAATCGGCATGTAACAATCCATAGGTAAACAGACGGTACCACCCGCCTTGCTTTACGGCAGGAGGGTAAAATATAAGTTTGTTAATTAAATTTGCATTATTGAAAGCTATGACCGAAACAGCCGAAGTAACCACGATGAGAATAATCGTAAGCATATGTGATATTGATTATTTTGAACAACAAAAATAAGAAAAAAAATCCGGATGTATGAAATCCTATTTGAACTTTTTCGGATTATAGAGCTGAGGCACCTGAGAATATTTAGTTTAATGATTATCCGTATATTTCCCTAAAAAGTATTATCTTTGAAAAAAAGATTAAAAATGAACCTAATAGACTTTGTAGAACAATACCCAGACGAGGAAAGTTGCAAGCGTAAATTCAAGGAGTATCGCGACCAAGTAGGTGTTGTTTGTGCCAAATGTGAGGGCACAGACCATTACTGGAAAAATGATAAAGAACAATACGAGTGTAAATCTTGTAAGACACGTACCACACTTCGTAGCGGAACGGTGATGCACAAATCAAAGTTACCCTACCGCTATTGGTTTATAGCGATGCATCTTCTTACCTCGACCAAGAAGAGTTTCTCAGCACAAGAAATTCAAAGACAGTTGGGACATAAGCGATATGCCCCCATTTTTGGCATATGGTGCACAAACTTAGGGCAGTGATGGGGAAAAGAGATGAACAATACATACTTGCAGGTGCCATAGAATTGGATGAGGGTTTCTTTACTACGGAAATTCCCGAAGAAAAGAAACAGGAAAAGTTAAAACGTGGACGTGGAAGCCAGAAGAAATCCAAAGTCTTGGTAATGGCAGAAAGCGAATTGGTAGAATCGCCAAAGCCCGGTAAAAAATGAAAGTAATTGAAGATTTAAAAGCAAAAACCATTGATGAGGTAGTTCAAAATGCAGTTTCAGAAAAAGCAAGTTTCAATACGGATGATTCTACTTCATACGTCAATCTGAACGGTTTTGTGGAGTCCCATCAAAGTGAAGTCATTCCAAAAGAAAAGATAGGAGAAAAACTCCCTTGGGTACACATTGCAATCAGTAATGCAAAAAGACAATTAATCAACAGTTATCACAATGTCAAACCGGAGTTCCTGCAGGCTTACTTGGATGAGTTTTGTTACAAATTCAACCGAAGATACTTTGGCGAAGCACTATTCGGAAGACTTTTAGTGGCTTCTGTAAGCTATAAAAATCAATTTAGGTGTAAATACGGATAATCATTTTAGTTTATAACAAAAGTATTTCACTACTGCTACCAACGAACGAACAATCACTTTTTTATGAAAGAGATATAAAATTTTTGCTGCAAAATTAGCCACCCAGATACAGGCTACGGGCAAAACATCTTCAGGAAAATGAAAAGTATTTCATCTTTTTTTATTAATTTTGCTTGTTACGTCCGACAAACATTTTAATTCTGAAATTTGATATGAGAAAAATTTGTTTCCCATTATTGTTTACATTGATAGCGACCATATCGCATGCTCAAACTACTTACCGATTGCCTTTGGACGTTCCACCATTGCTGAGCGCCAACTTTGGTGAGTTGAGAAATAATCATTTTCACACCGGAGTCGATTTTAAAACTTATGGTGTCGGAAAGGATGTTTTTGCGGTTGCAGACGGTTTTGTTTCTCGCGTAAAGATTGCTCCCGGCGGATATGGGTTGGCGTTATACATCAATCATCCTAATGGACACACTACCGTGTATGCTCACTTGGAAAGTTATTCGAAAAGAATAGAGGAATATATAAAGCAAAAGCAGTACGCACTTGAGAGTTTTGAGATAGACGTATCATTGAAACAGGGCGAAATAACTGTACAAAAAGGGGAACTGATTGCGCTAAGCGGGAATAGCGGTAGTTCGGGCGGCGCACATCTTCATTTCGAAATAAGGGATACAAAAACCGAAGACCCTGTAGATGTGCTGAATTTTTTGGATAGCTACATTCGAGACACTCAAAGCCCCACTATTTCGGGTATCGCTTTTTATCCTATCGGCAACAATGGGGTGGTCAATGGCAAAACAAAGCCGGCTTACCTTCCGGTAAATAAAAATAAATCGGGAAGTTACACAGATTTGAACCTGCCTGTGTATGCGTGGGGAAAGATAGGTGTTGGAGTCAGAGCATTTGATAAAATGAATGGAACGTCCAATATCTACGGTGTGAAAAAAGTAAATTTTTCGGTGGATGGCAAGTTGCTGTTTCATAGTAAAATAGACAGATTTTCGTTTGCAAAATCACGGATGATAAATAGTTTTATCGATTTTTCGATGTGGCAAAACAACCGCTCTTTTTACATGAAATCATTTGTAGAACGGGGAAATACTCTCCCATTTTATAAAACAGTCAATGAGGGCTATCTGTATATAAATTCCGAGAGAGATTATTATTGTAGCTATCAGTTGGAAGACCACTATGGCAATACAACCAATTATTCTTTTGTAATAAAAGGAAAAAGGCAAACAATACCCGACCCTCCCCGCTGCGAAAACTATATGAGTCCGGTGGCAAACAACGGTTATTATTCTTCCGATTTTATGTTGAACATACCTACAGGTAATCTCTATTCAGACTTGTGTTATACACACAAAAGCGAATCTTCTTCTGCGTTTTTCTCCGATGCAGTTCGAATAAACGACAATCCGATAGCTTTAATTGATAAAGCCGTTGTATGGATAAAACTCAAAAAACACCCCTCCAAAGGTTTTTCCAAGCTGGGAGTAGTCAAAGTGGATACGCCTGAAAACATCCATTGGGTAGGCGGAGTTTATAAAAACGATGGTTTTGAGTTTGAAGTGAATGAATTAGGCGGACAATATGCCATAGATGAAGATACCGTTCCCCCGACCATTTCAGTCAGATATCCAGAAAATTGGACGTTAAAAAAACGTATATCCATTCGATTAACAGACGATAAGAGCGGCATCGGTTTTTACAAAGGAGAGATTGACGGACGGTATGCGCTTTTTACCCATGATATCAAATCCGACTATTACTACTACGATTTTGACGACACGAGGCTTACAAAAAACCAAAAGCACACATTAAAATTTTTGGCTAAAGATAAGGCGGGGAATACCGACATTTATAGCGTTGAGTTCTATTATTGATTGTTTTTACGGGTGTTTTTTGAGAAAAAAAGCATTGTCCATTTTTTTTTTGAGACAATGCTTTTTATTATTTTTGCGAATAGATGCTTTAATTAAAAGCTCCCATCTTAAGAAAATTCACCTCTTTTTCGTTCAAATGGCGATATTTCCCACGGGGCAGATTCTTTTTGGTCAAACCTGCAAAATAGACCCTGTCCAATCGGTACACCTTGTATCCCAATTTTTCAAAAATACGACGTATTATGCGGTTTTGTCCCGTGTGTATTTCTATACCCAATTCTTTCATCGAATCTTCTTTTACAAAGTCAAGCGAGTCGGCTGCAATTCTGAAATCATCCAAATCAACCCCCGAAAGTATTGTTTCAAAGTCTTCTCTTGTGATTTCTTTGTCCAATACCACATGATATATTTTCTTTTTTTCATATTTAGGATGGGTCAATTTCGAAGCCAAATCTCCATCGTTGGTCAGTAGCAATACACCTGTAGTATTTCTGTCCAGTCTCCCTACAGGATAAATGCGTTCGCTGCAAGCGTTTTTCACCAAATCGAGTACCGTAAGACGGGCGTGAGTATCTTCGGTGGTAGTTACGCAATCTTTGGGTTTATTAAGCAAAATATACACTTTGCGCTCAGACTGAACCGGTTGATTGTGAAACATAATTTTATCGGTAGGGAGCACTTTTGCTCCGAGTTGGCTTACAATTTCGCCGTTTACCGAAATCACACCGGCCTGAATATAATCGTCTGCCTCACGGCGAGAGCACACACCGGCATTTGCCAAATACTTGTTGAGGCGTATCGGCTTATTGGGGTCAATATTTGTTTTTTGATATTCGAGCTGTTTCCGTTGACTGTATTTAGCGTTAGGATCGTAGTTGCCCGATTTTTTGCGAGGACGAAACGTAACTTTGCGCTCTTTGTTATCAAAGCGTGTTTCTACAAACTTCGAGTCTCTATCTTCTTTTGAAGGTGAGAATCTATCTCTTTCGCCTTTGAAAGGGACGGAGGAGTATGGTTTTTTGTTGAAATCGGAGCTATTGCCTCTGCGCGGGTTAAATTTATTGTTAAAATTACCTCTTTCTCCAAAGCTATTTTGACTGTTGCCGTAGTTTCGCTTTTCTCCAAAATTACTTGGGGGATTGTCTCTTTTTTTGAATCTATCGGGCGATTTATCGCCGAAACCGTCGTTCTTTTTGTAAGGAGAGTTAAATTTACTTCTGTTTTCGAAAGATTTCTTTCCTTGAGGGTCGGTTTCGAAATTCCCATTCCGTTGCCGATAATCGTTGTTTGTTTTCATTTAAAATTTTTTAAAAAATATTTTTTGCAAAGGTCGGAAAAATTGTTGGATTATTAATTACATAAATATATAATTTTCCAATCTTTCAATCTTTTATCACTTTAGTTTCGATATTTCAGATGTAGGAATTGATTCGGGCGAAAACCATAGCCGAAAATATTACCGGTTTTTACACAAACGTTTGCAGCGGTCGAAAAATCAATAAATACATTCGTAGCATATACAACGCAAGGGTAATAACTATATTTGTCCGAGATATTTTAGAATTAACTTAAAAATATAGCTTGAATATGAAAAGATTTTTGTTGCAGATGATCCTGATATTGAAATTATCTACAATTTTTGCCATTAGTTTAGGCTCGCCCAACGGTAATTTTACCCTCAACTTTTGGCTTGGCAATGCAGGAGAGCCAACATACTCCCTGCAATATGAAAAGGCAGAGTTTATAAAACCTTCAAAAATGGGTTTTGTATTGAAAGATATACCCGATTTGCGGAACGGATTTTTACTGAAAAATTCTTCTGTTTCTACTTTTGACGAAACTTGGAAACCGGTTTGGGGAGAGGTAAATCAAATAAGAAACCATTACAACGAATTGCTTGTGGAATTGGAGCAGCCATCCCAAAAGCGGACGATGAAAATCCGTTTCCGTATGTTTGACGATGGTCTTGCTTTTCGTTACGAGTTTGACAAACAACCAAACTTATCTTATTTCAAAATTGCGGACGAACAGACAGAATTTGCGATGAATGGAGATCATACAATCTTTTGGATACCGGGAGATTACGATACAAACGAATATTTTTATACAACATCAAAAATATCAGAAATAGACGGGGCAAAGGTAGATGGAAACGGAATCGGGACACATGGCTATTTCGCCAAACATGCACTCCAAACCCCAACATTAATAAAAACAAATAGCGGACTATATATCAGTCTTTTTGAGGCAGCTCTATTAGACTATTCGGCAATGAATCTGTTGGTTGATAAAGAAAAGATGGTTCTAACTTCGTCTTTGGTACCCGATGCATACGGCACAAAAGTTTATATGCAAACTCCACAAAATACCCCCTGGCGCACTATTATTGCAAGCGACAAAGCTGTCGATATTTTAGCCTCCAAAACTATTTTGAATCTGAATGAACCTTGTAAAATCGAGAACACCGACTTTATAAAACCGCAAAAATACATCGGTATTTGGTGGGGAATGCATGTACCCGACCATTGGACGTGGAACTATGCAGACAAACCAAATATTAAATTGATCGACACCGACTGGAACAGTTTAAAACCCAATGGGAAACATGGAGCTACTACTAAAAACACAAAAAAATATATCGATTTTGCTGCCCAACACCATATCCAATCGGTACTCGTTGAAGGATGGAATGTAGGTTGGGAAGATTGGTCGGGCAACTGGAAGGAGGAGGTGTTCGATTTTATTACTCCTTATCCCGACTTTGATGTGAAAGAGGTGTCGGATTATGCCAAATCCAAAGGGGTAAAACTCATAATGCACCACGAAACGTCGGCATCGGCGGCAAACTACGAACGGCGTATGGACAAAGCCATAAACTTTATGCGTGAAAATGGGTACGATGCTGTAAAAACCGGATATGTGGGGTGGATTATACCTCGCGGCGAAAGGCACGACGGACAATGGATGGTAAATCATTACCAACGTGTGATCAAAAAAATGGCAGAAAACCGCATTATGATCGACCAACATGAACCGGTACGCCCAACCGGACAACATCGTACCTACCCCAATTTGATGGCTTGTGAGGCTGCTCGTGGAAATGAATTTAATGCATGGAGCGTGGGAAATCCGCCCGAACATGAGACAATACTTCCCTTTACGCGATTGATGGGAGGAGCTATGGACTATACGCCGGGAATTTTTGAAATAAAAATGAGTCATTATCAAGCGAACAACCCAAATCAAGTACATACAACTCTCGTAAAACAACTGGCGCTCTATCTTACCATGTATAGTCCGCTGCAAATGGCTGCCGATTTGATTGAAAACTATGAAAAGAGACCGGATGCATTTCGATTTATTGAAGAAGTTGCCGTCGATTGGGACGATTCTCAATATATAGAAGCCGAACCGGGTGATTACATTACCGTAGCCCGAAAAGCCAAAGGAACGCAAAATTGGTTCGTGGGGGGCATCACAGACGAAAATGCTCGAATAGCGACAATCAACTTCGGTTTTCTCAACCCTAAGGATAAGTATATAGCTACTATTTACGAAGATGCAATAGACGCCGACTGGGAAAATAATCCTATGGCATACAATATACGTACCATTACGGTAACGAGCAAGAGCATTCTGAAACAAAAATTGGCACCCGGCGGAGGTGTAGCAATCACTCTGAAAATAAAATAAAATTTGGCTACTGATAGATTACCTAATCTTAGATATATTATTTTCTTACTCTAAAATTTTATCAAAAAAAAAAATAAAAAAAACCGTAGATAGCTATTCTTTTCAAAAATATAACAGTATGAAATATCCTTTCGGCTGTGGGGTGTGTATTACAAAATACTTGTGGGGGAGGAAAAAGATACTTGATTTTACAACTTTTCCAATACGTACAAAAATTCTTGGGTAGAGTCTGCTTTGTGATTTCTGCTTTCGGTCTTGTCTGCTTTGAAACGTTGATAGTTTGTTGTGAAAACTGCAAATTTGCCATACTTTTCCATAATTTTACGAATGGTTTCGGGTGGCATCAGCCCTTCGTTGTTGTAGCTAAGAAAAACATAGCGAAATTGGGTATGGCGTATTAATTCTTCAAACGATTGCTCTACTCTATTTCTTTTACAATAGTTGGAACGTAGGTAGTTTCTCAACCCTGTTTTGCCCGCCGGGATAAAATGGTCGTATTGTGCAATGGTGTTGAGAATATGATAGTTTGCGCCATACTCACGCGCATTGTAAGGGGGGTCGAGGTAAAGGATATCCCCACTTATTTTCTTTATCAACATATTGCTGTCTTCATTGAAAACTTCATGTTTGTTTTCACTCAATGTGTAAGTGGCAGGTTCGATAAGGAGTGTTTTTTGAGCCGATTTTTTGATGTGCTTGAGGTAAGCGCCGTAAACAGAAGCGGTATTTGCTACTTTGTCGGCACTCTCAAGCAGCGATGCCAGTAGAAAGAAATAGACGTCGTTGTCAATATAGTTTGATAATTTCCAGTCCTCTATGGTTTGCCTTATGGCGTCTATTTTCTGTCCGTTCTGTTGGGTAAAATATTGTCGTCCGGATCTGCCATTTTCGGAATATTCATCAAATATAAAACCGGCTTTTCCCTCAATCCGATTGAGTTTGCATAATAAGCCGCTGTGGTCAAACTGTTTGTTATTGCCTATATAGTTGCGGTTGAGTGCATAGCTGTAATATTCTATATCGTTGCTGATTATTTTTTTTACTTCAGGCTTAAAGATGCGTCCTACCACTCCTGTTCCGGCAAATAAATCGCAAAAAATCATTTCATTCAAATCATTTCCTACGATTTGGACAATACTCTTCATTAAAAATGGTGAAAGTTTATGTTTGGAGCCAATGTAGTTCATTGTAAATCGGGAGGTAGTTATATTTTTGCAAATGTACCAAAACTTTCAGGATTACCGAAAACAGATTGCAATTTTGAGTTTCTCGGGTGGCGTACAAAGTCATTAAATTTTAATACCTTTGTAGCATCCAAACAAACTTGTATGATGAAAAAGCAATATTCCAACGATGAATTGCGTCGAAAAGCCGCCTCGTATTGTTCTATGGCAGAGCATTGTATATCTGATGTCGAAATAAAGTTAAAGGCATGGGGCGTATCTCCCGAAAACAGTCAAGAGATTGTATCACACCTGTTGGAGCAGGATTTTATCAACGAACAGCGATATGCCAGAGCATTTGTTCGTGAAAAATTTGAAATAAACAAGTGGGGCAAAATAAAGATCCTTTTGGCGCTCAAAGAAAAAGGTATTGACAAAGATTCTATAAACAATGCTCTTGCACACATCGATGAAGGTGAATACGAAGAGTTACTCGCGCGACTTTTGAAGAGTAAACTCCAAACTATAAGCTACGAATACGAGTACGAAAAACAGGGTAAACTCTTTCGCTTTGCCCAAAGTAGAGGATTTGAAAGTAATGTCATCGAAAAAGTTTTAAGGAGAGTTTAGCCGACAGATTTCATATCCTATCATTGCTTTTTTGAGTTCCCGCCCCCAATGATACTCTCCCAATACCCCTGTAGAACGTATTACGCGATGACAGGGGATAAAATACGAGACAGGATTGCTCCCTACCGCCGAACCTACGGCACGAGACGATTTAGGGTTGTCGATTTTATTGGCAAGCTCTCCATAGGTAGTCAGTCTCCCCTCAGGAATCCTTAGCAATGCCTCCCATACTTTCAATTGAAAAGGCGTACCCTTCAGGTGAAGTCTGATGTATTCGGGATTATCCTCCATATTATCAAAAAAACGTATGATGGATTGCTGCAAACAATCTCTCTTTTCTGTCATTTTTGCGTTGGGAAAGTTTGCTTTTAGCTCTTCGTAAGCTACAGAAAAATCGCTGGTAAAAGCCAAATAACAGATACCTTTTTGGGTGGAGGCCACCAAAATATCGCCAAATAAAGTGGAGTGTTTGCTGTAGTTTATCGATAGATTTTTGCCTCCGTTTTTGTACTCGCCGGGGGTCATTCCCTCTATTTTTATAAATAAATCGTGTAATCTTCCCGTACCCGAAAGCCCTACCTTGCCGGCAGTATCAGAGAGAGTGTCCCGGGTATCTTTCAATATCTTTTTTGCATTTTCGATACTCAAATATTGTATAAATTTTTTTGGAGTAACTCCTGCCCACTCCCGAAATACCTGTTGAAAACGGGATGGACTCAAGTGTACAAAGTTTGCCACCTCTTCCGGCGAGGGTTGATTCTTGTAATGCACATACATATATTCGATGGCTTTCGCAATGCGGGCGAAATGGATATTTTGACCAAGTGGCTTTTTTGTGTTGTGCTGCATAAAAATATATTGAAAGATTCAAATTCTGGACAAAGATAAATATCCCAAAAGCAGTAAACAACCCGATTTTTACTGAAAAAATGATTTGTACTCGTTTTTCTTCGAAATGAGAAATAATCGGTAAGTGATTTTAAAATTGTTTATTCCGTTCCTTTTGATAATTCTGTTCCAATCCCTTTTATCGTTTCTTTGTCTATCTGAATAGTTTGGGTAGGGAATGCGAAGTCCAATCCGGCATTGTTAAACTGTTCCAATATCTGCAAGTTTATTTCAGATGGCGAATCAAAAACATCGGTAGGCTTGGTTATGTAGTAACAAAAGCGGATATTCAACGAAAAATCCCCAAAAGAGTGAAAAGTAGCCGAAATGTCTGAATTGCTTACCATAGGGTGAGACAACGCTATATTTTTTAGTATTTCGAGAGCTTTTTGCATTTGTTTGTGTGATGTGGAGTATGTTAAGCCGATAGTCATAACAACACGGTAAACAGGGGCTTCTGTAACATTTAATACGGGTCCGTCCATTATTTTGTAGTTGGGAATGATAACCATCCGCTTATCAAAAGTTCTGATACGGGTACTTCTGAGCCCAATGCTTTCTACCACTCCATCGTAGTTGCTAATCACAATCCTGTCGCCTATTCGGTAAGTGCCGTCTGATAATATAACAAATCCTCCAAAAATATTTTTTATTGTATCTTGCGCTGCCAAGGCCAAAGCAATACCTCCAACGCCTAAGGTACCGAGAAGTGCTCCCAAATTGACTCCGACATTGTTCAAAGCCATAATTAGCCCGATGCTCCAAACAATGAAAGAGGTGGTTTTTTTGAGTAATGATATCTTGTGTTCGTCCAAATAGTGTTTGCCTGTATTGTTTGAGTCATCATCGTTTTTGGGGATAAGATATTCTTCTATCAAGGCGTGTATCAAGCCGTTGGCAAACCATGTGGCGTTTATTGCAATAAGAATTTTGTAAGACTGTGAAATGTATTTGTGAACTTCCACACTTAATTGAAGACGGCTGAGTGCAATCCAAATAGCAGCCAGCACAATCCCAAAAAGCAATGGAGATTGCAACGTCTTGAATAGGAGAGGGGTCAGTTTCAGGTTTGTTCTTTTTGTTTTCGATATTACTTTTTTATTGATGGACAATACGATTTTACTCACTAGAAACGAACCGATAATAATTGCAAACGAAATCAACCACTCCTTTAGCGAGTTACCGTAATAGATGTTTTCTAACATAAAAATTCTTTTTTTTTTCTGTATAATTAAATTGTGTGTTTTATAATTCAAACGAAATGGCATCGCTAGGCATACGCCAGTCGCCTCTTGGAGAGAGATTGATACTCCCCACTTTTGGACCGTCCGGAATGCACGAGCGCTTAAACTGCATTGCAAAGAAACGTTTCAAAAATACTCTCAACCACTTTTCGATGGTTTCGGTGTCGTATTTATCGATAAAAGCGTTGCAGGCTAAAAAATGTATTTTTTTTGGAGAAAATCCGAAACGGACAAAATAGTAGAGAAAGAAGTCATGAAGTTCATAAGGACCAACAGTTTCTTCCGTTTTTTGCAAAATTTCCCCATCTTTGGTTGGTGGTAGCAATTCGGGGCTTACGGGGGTTTTTATAATATCTTCGAGTATTTCTTTTGATGCCGAGTCCAATTGTGTGGCAGCCCAATTAACCAAATACCTTACCAGTGTTTTGGGTACACCGTTGTTTACGGCATACATAGATATGTGATCGCCGTTATAGGTACTCCAACCCAGAGCCATTTCAGACAAATCGCCCGTGCCTACAACAAAACCGTTGTACTTGTTTGACAAGTCCATCAATATTTGCGTACGCTCGCGGGCTTGTACATTTTCGTAGGTTACGTCATGAATGTCGGGATTATGACCGATGTCTTTGAAATGTTGCAAGGCAGCCTCTTTAATAGATATCTCTTGCGCGGTAATTCCCAACGATTGCATCAGCGATACAGCGTTGTGATAGGTTCTGTCTGTAGTTCCAAACCCCGGCATTGTAACTCCTATCACTTTTTTACGGTTGTAGCCAAGTTTATCGGCTGTTTTTACACACACAAGTAGGGCAAGTGTAGAGTCCAACCCTCCCGAAATACCTACTATAACATTTTCCGAGCGTGTATGTTGCCAGCGTTTTGCCAATCCGCCTACCTGAATAGAAAAAATTTCTTCGCAGCTTTCGTCCCTCATTGTAAGGGCCGGAATGAAAGGGTGGGGGAGAAATTGGCGAGATAGTTCGAATTTTTGCGTGGATAGATTATCGTCAAAAGTTACTTTCTCGGCTTGTGGAGTGTGTACGTCAAAGTGGTAGTTGGAGTTTTTCATCCTCTCGTTGCGAAGAAGTTCAACATCCAATTCGCTGAAAATAAGTTGTGATTCGAAATTAAATCGCTCTCCTTCTTTGAGGAGTTTTCCGTTCTCGGCAATTATGGCGCTGCCTGAGTAAACTACATCGGTAGTGCTTTCTCCATTGCCTGCCGATGAGTAGATGTAACCCGAATAACATCTTGCTGATTGTTGGAGTATTAAGTTTTCTCGATAGCGATTTTTGGCAATAAGTTCGTTGCTTGCCGACAAATTGAAAATAAAATCGGCACCCTGCACGCACAAATACGAACTTGGTGGTATCGGCATCCACAAGTCCTCGCAAATTTCTATCGCAAACGAGTAATCGCGAGTTTCAAAAATCAATTGACGGCTAAAAGCAGCGCTTTTTCCAGTCAAAATAATTTGTTCGTTGCGAATATCGGCTCCCGATGCGAACCATCTTTTTTCGTAAAATTCGTTGTTGTTTGGTAAGTTGATTTTGGGAACAACCCCTAAAATGTCTCCTTTCCTGATAACTACCGCCACATTGAAGATTTGCTTGTTGAAACGCACGGGCATTCCTACCAAGATAGTGATGTCTTTATCCATAGAAAAAGATATAATTTCGGCAAGGGCATTTTCGGAGTCGTCGAGCAATTTTTTTTGAAAAAACAAATCGGCGCAAGTGTATCCCGTAATGCTTAATTCCGGGAAACATACTGCTTGTACTCCATTCTTTACAGCCAGTGAGACAAGTTCTTTTATTTTAGCGGTGTTGAATTTACAATCGGCTACCCGAAGTTCGGGTACGGCAGCCGCTACGCGCACAAATCCGTATTCCATAGTTAAAGTGTTATTTTTCTATCTTTTGAGTGAGAAATTATTTTTGATTGTAATAATAGGATATACTGAAGGAGATGTATAAGTATCGTACATGTTTTTCAAATACAGACGGGAGGCTATAATCTTCTTGTTACGCCTAAAGTTGGGATACTCTCCACATTGTAACGATTGACAGCCGTTACTACAAAGGCATTTCTACCTTTGAACTTTCTGTCCAATTCTCTGAGGTCAACACAATTTTCGGTAGTAATGGCAATAATATTTTCAGGGTTGTTCAAATCCTCTATTTTATTCCCTTTGAAACCGTACACTACATAGTACCTCACTTTGCATCCGCCATCTTCCTTTACACTGTCCCAAATCAAGAACGCTTCATGCCCGTCTTTGATTATTCGCAAGTTTTGCGGCTGCGCCGAAGGTTCTCCTTTAATATTGTTGCAAATGGGGTGAAGGACTAGGTGCTTGTAGTAGTTATTTTTGAGTGTGTCTGTCAGCCCCTTAGGATTTTTTACAAATGATGTGGCGCTAAAATAAACTTCGCCTTCAATCTTTGGATATTTCTGACGGTTCATTTTCAATTGTCGCGCCAATTCGTTCCCATTTTTCCATGCCGGAGTTTTATTTACGGTCAGTCCCGAAGAATACAACCCAACGTATAAATTTTTTCCGTAGCAGTGATCCGACCACCATTTTGCGAGAATTTCGTAGTCGGCAACTTTTTTGCCTATTTCCCAATAGAGTTGCGGCACTACATAGTCGATATGTCCCAGTCGCAGCCATTTGAGGATGTCGGCATAGAGGTCGTCGTAGTTTGTTACACCGGCGCGGGTTGCCGAGCCATTTTGATCCATATTGTCGTTTCGCCATACTCCAAAGGGGCTGATGCCGAATTGCACCCAAGGCTTGAGCGATTTGATGGTTTGCTGCAATTCGGCAATGACCATATCTACATTGTTTCTTCTCCAATCGGCTTTGGATGCAAAACCGCGAGAGTTGTTTATAAAGGTGTCTTCGTCGGGAAAATCGGTTTTTCCCTCGGGATAGGGATAGAAATAATCGTCAAAATGGATGGCATCTATATCGTAACGTTCAACAATGTCTTCGACCACTTTATTCAAAAAAGCCCGTGTCTCGTCCAAACCGGGATTAAAATAATATTTTTCGCCATACTTTACGATGAGATTGTTGTTGGTATGAAAAACATGTTGCTTGTCCAATCGGTTGATCTGTGATTTTTCGTTGGTAACTCTATACGGATTAAGCCATGCGTGTACTTCCATACAGCGTTGGTGGGCTTCTTCTATAATAAACTGTAGCGGATCGTAGTATGGGTGGGGGCGCTGCCCATTTTTCCCATTGAGATAAACAGACCAAGGCTCCAATTGCGAAGGATAAAAACTGTCTGCCGTTGGTCGAATTTGTACTACAATGGCATTTATATTGCTTTGTTTTAGTTGATCCAGCAACAAGCGCATTTCTGTTCGCTGTTGTGAGGGAGATAAATTGTTGTTACCGGGCCAGTCTATATTGGCGACAGTGGCTATCCAAACGGCTCTAAATTCTCTTTTGGATGATTGGGAAAAAAGACTCAGGGAGGCAGTAAAAACAGCAAGCAGTACTATAAGTTTTTTTAATCTCATATTGTATTGTTGATTAATTTTTTAAAGTACAAAAGTATAAAAAAACCTGCTTTTTTCAAAGTATATAAAAACAGAAACTCGGGAGTGAAGCGGGGTGTTACATTATTGGACTGAATAATCGCGCCAGCGACTCTGTGAGCTTTTGGCTCCGCTTACGATTGTTCCAAGTATCGAGGGTAAGCTCTTCACAGTGCTTTATGTCTTGCAGAAATAGCTCTTTGACGTGTAAGGCTGTTTTTTTATCGTAAATAAACGCATTGGCTTCAAAGTTTTGTTCAAAACTGCGTTCGTCCATATTGGCAGAGCCGATGATGGATACAAAATCATCAATGACTGTTGCTTTACTGTGTAAAAAACCACCCGTATAGCGGAATACGCGGACTCCTGCCTCTAGAACATTGCCCAAGTAACTGAATGTGCCGGCATCTGAAAATCGGGCGTCGGAGCGGGAAGGAATCATCAATATAACTTCTACTTTGCTCATTGCCGCCAGTTGGAGTGCACCCTCAATCAACTCGGGGGGCATAAAGTATGGAGTATGAATGTAAACATACTTTTCGGCAGCCATAATGGCAGAAGCAAACCCTTGTTTTATGGCGGGCCAATCGGTATCTGGTCCCGAAGCAACAAACTGTATGAGGTTTTCTCCGTATATTTTTGGAGTTGGAAAATATTTAGCATCGGTAATGATTTTTTTCTCAACAAAATACCAGTCTATCAAAAAAAGTTGCTGGATGCCGTGTACCCCCGAACCCTCAATACGTACTACGGTGTCTCTCCATTTTCCTAATTTGTCGCCAAAAATATATCTGTCGGCAATATTCACTCCTCCCGTAAATCCTACCAGCCCATCCACGATAATCAGTTTGCGGTGGTTGCGGTAGTTGATGCGGCTTCGTCTGAAGCGGAGGCGAAACGGTAAAAAAGGCTTAACGTAAATGCCTGCTTCTTTGAGTGAGTGAATATAGTGGCGTGTCAGGTTCAGGCTCCCCAGGTAATCGTAAATTACCCGAACGCGTACTCCCTCTTTGGCTTTTTCTATCAATATTTCGCGTAGCTGATTCGAAATTTTATCATTTTCGATAATAAAAAACTCAATATGTATATGCTTTTTTGCCTGTCTGATAGCATCAAACATAGTTTGAAATATCTCTTCGGGGTCAGAATACACATCAATTTTGTTGTAGGCGTAGCCCACCGATTCATTGTTGGTGTAGAGCAGTTTGGTAAGTTTTAGAAAATGTTCGTCCATGTGGTCTGTGTTGAGCATATCAAGGCGAATAGAAGCGACCGGACGCTCTTTTATCCGATGAATACTTTTTTGCGATATCATTTTCTTTTTTCTGAAATCTTGACCTAAAAGCAAATATATGATAAGTCCTACGAAAGGTAGAAATATCAACACCAATACCCAGGATAGTGATTTGGACGGGTTTCTGTTTTCCAGCAAAATAACCGAAATAGCTGAAAGTATTGTGTACGCATACAGCGCAACTAGTACGGTTCTAATAATATGCTCTACTATCATGGTTTATTCTGTATAAGAATTAATGAACTGGACAAGTGTTGTTTTTTTACAGATAAAATATTTCAGAAGGTTAATCTTTGGTTTTGATTTAAACATTACAGAATGAGTTTCTGTTCTGTGCTATTTTTGGTTTTTTTAAAATGTTTCCATCGATGTCGTTCAATCATTTGCTCACTCTCAATTTCTGCGTTGGTGAGTACTGGAGCTTTTACGCCGTTTCCGATTTTCAGGGGGGATGTTTCGATGTTTGCCTCGTCCCATATTTTTTTCTCTATAAAGTTGTTCAATAGAGTGTTTCCTCCCTCAACCAATACGGAATGTATGTTTTTTTTATATAAATATTCAAGAATATATTCTATGTTGTAATTACCGGTATCAATCAACTCGTAGTTCAGATTCTTTTTGTCGGATGAGTGTTGCTCAGTAAAAATAATTGTTTGCTGCGTACCGTCTTTGATATAGTAATGGTCGGGGATAATTCCTTTTCGGTCAATAGTCAATCGCACCGGAGATTTCCCGTACCAGTGGCGCAGGTTGAGGTGCGGATTGTCAAGTAGTACCGTTGTTGTACCCACCATAATTGCCATGTTTTCTGAACGCATCTGGTGGGTCAATTGTTGGGTTGTGGAGTTGGAAATTTTCAAGGCGGGTGTGGCGTTACTCTCTCTCTGGATATCGATGAAACCGTCGGCTGTTTGTGCCCATTTTAGTATTACAAACGGTCTTTTGTTTTGCTGAAAACAAAAAAAGCGTCTATTCAAATGGCGACATTCGTTTTCAAGTATTCCGATTTTGACATCTATTCCGCCTTGTTTCAATATTTCTATTCCTTTTCCCGACACTTTGGGATTGGGGTCGAAGGTGCCGATGACTACGCGTGGTATTCCGGTGTTTAAGATGAGATTTGCGCAGGGTGGAGTTTTACCATAATGCGAGCAGGGTTCCAGATTGACATAAAGGGTCGAGTTTTTCAGAAGAGATTTGTCTTTGACCGTATTGATGGCATTGGGTTCGGCATGTGAGGCGCCGTATCTTTTGTGATACCCCTCACCGATGATTTTTCCTTTGTGTACTACTACCGCTCCTACCATTGGATTGGGTGCCGTAAAACTTTTGCCAAGCGATGCCAAGTAAAGACAGCGAGACATGTATAGTTTGTCTTCGCTGGTAATAATTATATTTGAGTTGGTCAAAGCTTTGTGTGTTGAGATTATTTTTACAAGAAATAATTGTATTATGTGCACTATTTCGAAACAAAATACACCAGAGTAGCACTATAAGTTGTTGAGAATTTGCTCCAATTCGTACTCTGTTTGTACCAATACCTGTCGCGCTTTGCTCCCCTCGCTGGCTCCTACAATTCCTGCTACTTCCAGTTGGTCCATAATGCGCCCGGCGCGATTGTAGCCGATAGAAAATTTACGTTGAATATTGGACGTAGAGCCTGCCTGTGAGGCTACCATCAAACGTGCGGCTTCTTCAAACATCGGGTCACGTTTACTCATATCTACGGAAGAGGTGTCGAGAGCATCGCCCTCCGATCCAACATACTCGGGTAGATAAAATGCTGTGGGATATCCTTTTTGTTCGCCTATATACAAGGCGATGTCTTCTACTTCGGGCGTATCTACAAAGGCGCATTGTACGCGTATCAAGTCGCTCCCTTGCGAAAACAGCATATCGCCTCTTCCTACCAACTGATTGGCACCGGGTGCGTCCAAAATGGTGCGGGAGTCAATCATTGATGAAACTCTGAAAGCAACGCGGGCAGGGAAGTTGGCTTTAATAACTCCCGTGATAATATTTACAGAAGGTCTTTGAGTGGCAATAATCATGTGTATCCCTACGGCGCGAGCCAATTGCGCAATACGTGCTATGGGCATTTCTACCTCTTTGCCGGCAGTCATTATCAAGTCTCCAAACTCATCCACAATCACCACAATGTAAGGGAGAAATTTATGTCCTTTTTCAGGATTTAGTTGGCGGTTAAAAAATTTTTCGTTGTATTCGCGAATGTTTCTAACATGGGCTTTTTTCAGCAAATCGTACCGGATATCCATCTCTATGCAGAGCGAATTGAGTGTTTGCACCACTTTACTCGTATCGGTAATAATGGCATCTTCACCATCGGGGAGCTTAGCCAAAAAATGCTTTTCGATGGTTGAGTAGATATTAAATTCTACTTTTTTGGGATCGACCAGCACAAATTTCAGCTCGGCAGGGTGTTTCTTGTATAGTAGTGAAGTGATGATGGCGTTTAATCCGACCGATTTTCCCTGTCCGGTAGCACCTGCAACGAGCAGGTGTGGCATTTTGGTCAAATCGACCATAAACACGTCGTTGGTAATGGTTTTTCCAAATACAATAGGTAGTTCTAATTTTGCCTCCTGAAATTTTTTGGAGGCAATGACCGAATGCATCGAAACCACCTGTGGATCTTGGTTGGGTACTTCTATCCCGATAGTTCCTTTTCCTGGAATGGGGGCAATGATACGAATTCCGGTAGCAGCCAGGCTCAGCATAATGTCCGATTCAAGATTTCTGATTTTGGAAATTCTGATACCGGACTTGGGTACTATTTCGTAGAGTGTAATGGTGGGGCCTACCGTAGCTTTAATGCTGTCTATTTCTATACCAAAGTTTCTTAGAGTGGTAATGATACGGTTTTTGTTGGCATTTTGCTCTGCCATATCCACCTGCGTTTGGTCTTCGTTGCCATAGGTACGCAGCAAGTCTAATGTGGGTGACTTGTATATGGATAAATCAAGCGTAGGATCGTATTTTCCAAGTTTGGAGGCGTTGTAATTGGGATCGTCGTTTTCGTCTTCGGTATATTCTTCGACCAAATTTTCCTCTGGTTTTGTAATCTCAAAATCGACCTCATCACTTATTTTATTGTCTTTCAGCTTAGGTTTAATCGGTTCCACTTCAAGAACAATATCGTCGGCTTGGTTACTTGTAACCCAATCTTCGGGTACAATTTCTGTACCTACCGCCACTTGCCTCTCATCGTTATCCACCTTGTGATATTTTGATTCCGAATCTTCCCCCGTATCTTTTTTGAATAAAACTTTATTTAAAAATCGGATAGTTCCGCTCCATGTGAAAATAAAATAAAATATGAGCAAAACAATCAAAACCAGTGCGGTACCCGGTATGCCTATAAATGAATTTAATTGTCCTGAAATATATTCACCATGCTTACCGCCCAACGAAAAAAACGAAGGCTGAATGGCAGGGACAAGCCGGGTAATAAAACCCAAAAACACCGAACTCCACACCAACCAGAAAAAAGAGTGAAAAAAGGCTTTCCATACCGACATCACTTTTATCTTCATTAGTTTAAGGGCTGCAATAATAAGAAAAAATAGGAGGGTAAAAGAAGAAACTCCAAACCAATTGTCGATAAATGTTTCAGAGACAAATGCACCCATTACCGAAGTCCAGTTTTGTACCGAACTCCGAATTTGGACAGATTCTCTAAAACTGATATTGTCAAAAACGCTCTTGTCTGCCGCCCCTGTAAAAAAATACGAAATAAAAGAGAGCAGCAAATATAGTACAATGGCTATAATGGCTAATCCGGTGATGTAATGCGTCTTTTCGTCTCCAATGAAAGAAACAATTTTTGTAAATAAACTCTCTTCTTTAGGTAAAGATTTTTTTTTGGTCTCGTTGTATATAGATGTCCGTTTTTGCGGTTTTTTGGGAGCCATTTTTATTGTTGTCTTTTAAATTGTATTGATACAGAGATAGGTATAGTTCTACTCTTAGAGCTCTGTATTGTTTGCAAAAATAATAAAAATGGACACAATATTAATATTTCTGATTTAATTTTAAAATCGCATCTCCTTTTTAAAATACCATTTGTCATCCGAATATCACTTATTTGGTGTTATTGTCCACTTTATTTTAGGTTAAAAAACTTATTTTTGTATGTTAATTGATAACGAAAATATCTTTTTGTATAAAAATTATTTGTCAATTTGTCATGAAAAATTTTACGTTACAAAATTGGATTGCTTTATTCTTTTTATTGTCCGGTTTTCCTTTGTCAGCACAAAATCAGGCAGGCGATACAATAACAATTGGTAATAGAGATTTTAATCTTCTTAGCACTAATTTAATATCCAATGCCGGTTTTGAGAATGGATTTACTGGTTGGACAGATGCTACCACCACGGCGGCAACACTTACCTCTGCAAAATTTACCATTGCCACAACGGGCGGAGTGAATAATTCGAAATATCTTATCGGATTGAATAATGAAAACTCAAGTTCATCCGGTTCTATCGGAACGGGGTGGAACATTGCAAGCGGAAAGAGCTACCTGTTTGCATACAAGGTAAAATACTTGAACTCCGCTACAGCGGCCGGTTCTCAACTCTATTTGAAAATATCCCGTACCAACGACAAAGCCTCCAACGCAGAACCCAATATACTGATAGACGCCACTCAGGTAGGAGGAAATGGCGAATGGACGCAAAATTTTGTCTATTTTACCAATTCAAATCCCTCGTATAGTTACCTTGTAGCCCGTTTTCGATGGTTAAACAATCTTTACGGTTTCGACGATTTTGCACTTTACGAGGCTGTGGAAGTAGCCAATACAGTAGAATTACAAACCTTGATAAATAATGCGCAATTAATTTATAATGTAGAAAACAAGGGTGCATCAGAGTTCCTGTCGGCAATCCAAACAGCGCAAAATTATTTGAACAGCGCTTCTGCTGCTGAAATAAAAACTGCGGTTTTAAATTTGCAAGCTGCGATTCAGACTTATCAATATGTAAACGCTTCACCAACTCATCCTTTGAATATGACAAGTTTTATCGTCAATCAAGGATTCGATAATAATGATGCAGAAGGATGGAACGGAGGTGGAACGGTAAATTATCACGAGGTAGAATATTATCAAAAAACGTTTAATTTGTATCAAACTATTCATGGGCTTCCGGCAGGAAGGTATAGATTGAAAGCCAAAGGATTTGAACGTCCCAAATCAAACGATAGTGGTTTGGCATACAAAAATGGAACAGAAACCATTTATGCGAAAATTTATGCCCGCTCAAACGGTTATGCCGAAGCAAATACACCGTTCAATTCTATTTATAAACATACTTTTACGGGGGCAGGCTCATCAAACGGATATGTGAACACGATGGCGGCAGCCGAAACACTATTGGCAAACACCGCCATGAGCTACTACGATATGACTTTGGACAATATTTTTCTTGACGCGGGAGAAACCCTGACTATAGGGGCAAAGTCCAACTTCCAGCAAACCGGATATTGGGTGCTGCTTGATAATTTTAAATTGGAGTATCTTGGCTCAATCACTATAAACGACAGAGTAGTAGCGTTGAATGGGAGAATTGCCGAAGCCCAATATTTGCAATCCCAACAGATTCAGAACTCTTCCGTTACAACATTAAATACCACTATCAGTCAGGCACAGGCTGCCGTTGCCGCCAACCCAACGGACTCTACCAATATAAGTAATGCAAAAACCGCCATTGACACAGCTATTGCAAACGCTTACATCTCTTTGGACGCTTACCAAAAATTGAGCAAAGCCATAGAAGGGGCAAATCAAATTCTTTCTTTTTTGGATAAAGAAAATGAAATTACTACATTGAATAACGCTATTGCTACTGCCAATCAACAATACAATAATCTTGACCTATCGCTTGCAGAAATAAATGCGGCAACCACTACACTCATTAATACAACACGTAGTGTAGGTAAGCAAATTTACAATCCCTATTGGATGTTGGGAGATATTTATAACCCTTCCAACAATTGGTCGGTAGAGCGGAGCAAACAATCCAAAAACTGGATATTATTCTGGGAACCGGGTTTTGGAGACAATCCCGGTACTATTGTGGACGATTGCTTGGCGCTTGCCGAAAAAAGTTTTATTTTTTACGCCGATTCGTTGAAATTTATAACAAGAGGTTCCTCTAAAACAGATAATTATAAAATGATTATCCGCTTGCGTTACTCCACCGAATGGGAAGCGAGTGGGTCGGGAGTGGACGATATGATTGGGCTACTCACTTTGACACCCTGGGCGCTTACCTCAAGAGGAGGACAAACCATTGCACACGAAGTAGGGCACTGCTTTCAATACCAAACCCATTGCGACAACAACGATACTAACGGTTGGATGTATGGATTTGGAGAAAATGCCTCAGGAGGAAATGGATGGTGGGAGCAATGTGCGCAATGGCAGGCATATAAGATATTCCCCGAACAGCAATTTACCAACGAGTGGTTTACGGGCTATTTAAACAACGCACACAAAAATACGCTGAACGAAGCGTACCGCTACAACGATTATTTTATTCAAGATTATTGGACATATTTGCGCGGAATGGATGTAATAGGAAAGCTGTGGAATAAATCGGTAAAACCCGAAGACCCAATAGAAACTTACAAAAGACTTTATAGTCTGGATCAAAACAAATTTAACGACGAAATGTGGGATTGTGCCGCCCGATTTGCAACTTGGGATATACCTGCACTCAAATCATACGGTGCGAATTACATCAATTCCAGAGCACAACCCAAAATGAACAATATCGGTAATTACGTGTGGAGGATAGACTCTACCGCTTGTCTCGAAAATTATGGACATAATATTATACGAATAAACATACCTATAACATCTAAAACCATCACCGCATATTTTGATGGATTGGCAGGAGCAGACGGTTTTAGAAAAAAACTGGTGGCTTATGCCGGATGGAAATTCGGATTTGTAGCTTTGCTGTACGACGGGACCAGAGTTTACAGCGAAATAAAATCGGCAAAAATTACCCAAAACGAAGGAGATGAAACCCTCACGTTTGTATGCCCCGACAATTGCTACAAACTGTGGTTTGTGGTATCGGGAGCTCCTGCGGTACATTGGCGGCATGCTTGGGACGATAACGACTCAAACGATGAACAATGGCCCTATCAGGTAAGTTTTAATAATACTAATATATTGGGATACCCCAATAATGTAATGGATGCGGTTGATTATCAATTGGAACAAAACCTGAAAGTGTATAGTAAAGAAAATACACTATTTATTGATGAATTGCCGATGGATGCAAAACTGAAAATTTACGACAGTCTCGGAAAATGCTTTGTTTGTAGAAATACCAAAAACACAAACTTTTCTGCCTTTTTGCCGAAAGGCGCTTACATCGTATTGGTAGAAACGAATCAAGGAATTGTAAATAAAAAGGTAATTGTTCATTAAAAAAAGAGTAGAATATAAACCGAAAAATTTCAATAACAACTATTATCTACTACTTTTGTCGTACAGTAACAAAGGAAACAGTTGGATAATGACAAAAAAAGAGAGATACAGACAGATTATCGGATGGTTTGAAGAAAATCGTCCAATAGCCGAAACAGAGTTAAAATACAAAGACCCGTTCAGTTTACTGGTTGCAGTAATACTTTCGGCACAATGTACCGACAAACGCGTAAATGTACTTACCCCTAAACTGCTCGAAGTGTTTCCAACTCCCGAAGTGATGGCTGAAAGCTCGCCCGAAGAGGTGTTTGAGTACATCAAGTCGTGTTCTTATCCCAACAACAAAGCCAAACATTTGGTTGGTATGGCAAAAACACTGGTTTATGAGTTTGATGGTGTAGTACCTGATACGATTGAAAATTTACAAAAACTTCCCGGTGTCGGACGTAAAACAGCCAATGTAATAGTTTCGGTAGCTTTTAACCAACCTGCTATGGCGGTAGATACTCATGTCTTTCGCGTTTCGGAGAGATTGGGTTTGACCACCAATTCTAAAAACCCACTACAAACCGAAAAGGAATTGGTAAAATATATCCCCGTTGAATTACTTGGCAAAGCACACCATTGGCTTATTTTACACGGTCGGTATATGTGTACGGCACGTAACCCTAAATGTATGGAATGTGGTCTGAGCGAATGGTGCAGATATTACGGCAAAAAAAATGAGTTTGATATCGAAACAGGTAAATAAAATTAACAAATAGTAAAATCAACTGCCCAAAGCCTGCTTCCGCCACATCTCAAAATACCGTGTCCCTTGCTTGTATAGCGCGGTATGATTGCCTTGCTCTACCAATTTACCTTCGGAAAGTACAACAATTCTGTCGGCATCCACTACCGTACTCAGCCGGTGAGCGATAACGACAATAGTTTTTCCGACCGATTTGAGCGATTGGATGGTTGTTTTCACGTATTGCTCCGAGTCGGAATCCAACGAAGATGTCGCTTCATCGAATACGAGTATCTCCGGGTTTTTATACAATGCTCGCGCTATGGCTATCCGCTGTTTCTCGCCACCTGAAAGCGAAGCGCCGTTTTCTCCGATTTGTGTGTTGAAACCATTGGGCAGTTTTTCGATGAATGGCACTAAGCCCAATTCTTTGACAATGCCGATAATGCGTTCCATATCCGGCTGCAAGTCGCCAACGGCAATGTTATCAATAATATTACCCGAAAACAGGTTCAATTGTTGCGGTACACTACTGACCAAACTCCGCATACTTTCCATCGTAAAATTATCCGTATTCAGTCCGTTGATGGTAATTTTTCCGCCATTGAGTGGGTAGAGTTTTTGGAGCAGGGAAGCTAATGTCGTCTTTCCGGAGCCACTTTCGCCGATGATTGCCGTTATTTCCCCTTTCGGAATGGTAAGCGAAAAGTCGGTAAATACCTGCTTGCGACTACCATAGGAAAAGTTGATGTTTTGAAATTCTATATCTCCGATTTCTTCTCGCTTCAGTTCAATTTTATGCTCGTCGGTTTCCCGCTCCAAGTCCATGATTTCAAAAAGGCGGTCGGCAGCTATCAGTGCGTTTTGTATGGATTTGTTTGCTCCGATAAGGCTTGCCGCCGGTCCCATAAAGTAGCCGATAATGGCATAAAACGAAAGCAGTTCGCCCGGGGTTATGGTACTATCTATTACAAAGTAAGAACCTACCCACAGCAGAATAATTGTGAAAATGCGGCTGACGGTCTCCGACGAATACGAAGAAAAAAGCGAATTTTTGCCCGATTTGAATACCGTTTTCAGCAATTCGATAAACCGCACTTCCGTTTTCATATTGCTAAAATCTTCAATCCCGAACTGTTTGATTGTCCGCACCGAGTTTAAAGATTCCACCAATTGGCTTTCCAAATCGGCTGATTTTTCCATCAGTTTGCGTTCTTGTCTTTTGTTCAGCTTGTTGGTAATAACGTATATAAGCGTAAAGAGCGGTATGACAGCCAGCATCAGCAACGCCAGCTTCCAGCTATAGACAAACATCAGTATGAATGAGAACGCGACGATAAATACATTCACGATCAACGAAATAGATGTGTCGTTGATAAAGGCGCGAATTTTTACCGCGTCGTTTATCCGGGAAATAATTTCACCGGTACGCATGGTATCGAAGAAGCGTTGCGGAAGCCGGAGCAGGTGCTTGTAGTATCCCAAAATAAGGCGCGAGTCTATCTGCTGTCCGGTTTTCATCATCAGCAGGGCTTGAAAAACGCCGAGCAAAATCTGAAAGAGAAGAATGAGCAACATGGCAACGCTCAGTACGTTCAACAGATTGGTATTACCGGACGGCAGTACGTTGTCGGTTATTTTTTGAATGTAGATAGACGTGGAAAGTCCCAGAACCGTATAGAAAATGGCACCGATAAGGCATTGGAGTAAAACCGTTTTGTGGGGAGCGAGTAAAAAGACAAACCGCCCGAAGTTGGAGACTTTTTCGTCGCGAGCCATAAAGTTGTCGTTCGGCATCAGCAGGATTAATACGCCGCTCCATTTGGTCTGAAATGCTTCTACGGTTTCGGTGTGCATATCGCCGTCCGCCGGATCCATAAAGGTAATTTTTTCGCCGGATATTTTGTAAACGACCACGTAATGGTGCAGTTCCATTTCATTGCGCTTGATGACCACGTGCGCAATGGCGGGCAGGGGGATTTTGGTCAGCGAGTCGGGTAGTCCCTTGACCCCTTTAGCCGAAAATCCCAACTTCTCGGCGGCGGTTACCATACCGAGTACGTTGGTGCCTTTGGTGTCGGTACCCGCTATTTGTCGGATACGGGCTACGGGCATCTGCAGCTTGTGGTGGGATGCTACGGAAGCCAGACAGGCGGCGCCGCAGTCGGTAATGTCGCGTTGTTTTACTCGGATACTCATGCGGACGGGTTGTTTAGTTTCGGGTTGAGCCAATTGTCCACTTTGTCGAAGAGCAGTTGCCACAGCGTACGGCGCGTTATCAGAAATCGAGCCGTGTAACTCAGCCCTTTTTGGACTGTGCCGGTGTAGCCGTTTTTCAGATGCAGCGCGTTTCCCTGCATGGCGCATCGTACCCGAAATGCGGGTTTTTGGTCTATGACGACCACATCGTGAACGATTTCCGTAACCGTACCTTTGAGCATACCCCATTCGCGGTAATTGAAGGCATCAAACTGGAAGTTGACCGGCTGCCCGACCTGTACGTATCCTATATCGGCAGGGGAGACGTAGCATTCGGCTATCAGCGAATCGCTCGCCGAGATGTACGCCAAGGGCTGTGCCGGCGCGATGAAATTGCCGGTTCCGAACCCCGCCACCTGCACCAATGTACCACTTACGGGGGCGGTAACGACGTATTGCCGTTTTTCCTGCTCCAGCTGGTCGATACCCGAAGCAAGCTCTTTGTTTTGCAGGAGTAGGGTGGTGCGCTCCGCCTGCCACGTATTGGAAAATTCCTGCCGGGCGGTGTGCAACTGTTCCGTTGCCGCATCGTAGCCGTTTTTGGTTTTCAGGTAGTCAAACTCGGAGATTACCTTGTTGTTTCTTAGTTCGGTATCGGCATCCAGCTGTTTTTTCAGGTAGTCCGCGGTAGTTTGGAGTTCGCCCAGTCTGGCGGTGTATCGGGCGTATTCGGCGGCATATTTGGATGTATGGAGTGGCCGGCGATCTTGCAGCAGCAGGTCTATGTCGGCGATGAAGCGGTTGTTTTCGCCTATCTTACCGGCGGAGAGCGTCTGTTGCTCGCTTAGCTTTCGGGTTTGGAGTACGAGTAGCGTATCTCCCCGACGAACGGCTTTGTTTTCAGCCATGGCGTACCGTACCGCTTCGCCATATACGCCTGCCTGCACCACGGTGTTTTCCATCGGCGAGCGCGTTACGCCGCGGCTCTGCATGGTTACATCCACCTTTACTAAGGGGAGCGCCGCTACGGCTCCCAGTACCAGACACAAGATAAGCCCGTAGATAACTTTGCTCCGCATATGAATGCGTGCGTGATAGACTTCTACCGTGCTGTCAAGGATTTCGGGCGGAAAGATGGGGCGGGGCATGATTATGAGACTTTTTATTTTTGTACCAAGTTAAAAGTAACTCCCAACCGAACACCTAAATGCTTGTCCATGATTACTTCTTCGGGAAGAAACCCTTTTGTTTTGTACTTTAGTCCCAAGTCCACACTCATTGAATTACCGGTATTCATTTTAATCAAATTGTATTTGAACAGAATATCTCCGGCGCCACCCAATTGTCCTTTTGTGGTATTAAAATCTAAATTTTCCGGCTGACTCCAAAAATGTCCCGAAATCGTAGTTTTCAAATTTGGTGTCGGATTATAATCTACCAAGCTAACTCCCCCTGCAGGAAACCAAGTATTCCTGTTCTGAAATTGACGCAAATACATTTTTATGTTGTATTTGTTATTTAGCTTCAACCAAAAATTCTCATCAATAAAATCTCCAAAAGGGGACATGGTGTAGCCTAATCCTATACTCAACTTCAAATTTTCTTTCTGTACAATATTTAACGGCTTAAAAAATACCGGGCTTGCAATATTTAATAGAGATCGCCAAGCAGTTCGGGTTATAAATTTCCGTTCTTCTTTTGTCAAATCGTCATAATTTGTATATCTATAAAAAACCTCGTTTGGGCGATAGAGATTTTTTACGGCTCCATACACATCGTGTCCTACTATGTCACGGTCAAGTTCGCTGTTCTCTTCTTCAATTTGTGAGAATAATTTTGGAAATGGGCTTAGACCGTAATAGGTTAGTAAAGAAAGCTGTCTAAAAAGATATTCAACACTCAGTAATTCTTTGTTTTCTTGATTGAAAAGTATTAAATCGTCTATTTTTCTTAATATTACATAGTCAGATTCTGTTCCGGCAGTATGTAGTCTTATGTAGAAGGGCAAGTCGTTTTGCCTCAAATTAATAAGCGTTTCATCAGTGACACCTACCACATAAGCGGCTCCTTTTGAGTTTATGATTGGTTTTGAAATAGCTCCAATTTTTTCGGAAGTTAATATGGAACGATGTCCTTCTTCGTGAGTCAGAGGGATACTTAGCAAAGACAAGCATAATTGCATCAATCGTGTATTTCTATTCCCAAATCTTTTTGTGCTTTCCGTACTCAGGTATCGATAAGCGCTCAGGTAGTTCTGATTGAACTGAGCCATTGTATAAAAAGGGTCGGGAGAATCAGCTATGATTACAGGATAACTTTTTACCGGAATACTGTCGTTTTGCGTAATGTCGTTATCTCTGTGCTGAGCACTGAGTACGTAACTTGTGGCTAAAAATACAAAAATCAACAGATTCGTTTTCATATGTATTTGAGATTTTTTACCGAAAAAATTACTAATAACGGTTAAGAACTTGTTTTCCTAACCGTTAATTAAATTCATTTAATAATGTCAATTTTATGCATAAAACCAATAACCATCATTTAGATAAAACTTCTTTTACCGCTAATATTAGTTCGGTAACAACTGCCACAGCTATTGCTACTGCAATTAATTCCGCGAAAAATCCTCCATCCGTTTCTCTCATTTCCGCCGCATTCATTTCTTGAACGCCGTACTTGTTTAAATCCAATGTTTTCATTTCTTTACAAAACAAACTTTTCTACCTATTTAGGAGGTTTTGGGGGTATCCGTCATATTTATTTTATATCTCTGTTCCTTACTGGCCGCATCACGCCCAACATAATATCCCAGAAAAATAACGATAATTAGCAATAGTAATAACTTGAAAAAAGCTGAATGAAATTGCGGAGTTTGAATTTTCACAAATTTATTAACATCGAGTCTGATAGCTTTGTTTAGTATTTTCATTCTTAAATATTTTTTATAAATACAAATTTTTATATATGTTTGTGTGTCTTTTACTATATCGAAGAAAAAAAAACGAAAAATTACGGTTGCTTTCTGAACAGCCGTAACCCTTTTTATTAGATAATTAGCTCGAATCTAAGGCTGTAATCTTCTTTCTCGTTCAGCAGCATCCTTACCAACCATATAACCAAATGCCACACAAGCTATCAATAGTTCAAGGAATAAGCCTCCGTTTGTTTCAATCAATTCGTCTCTCGAAAGTTCTGTAGTTCCAACAATTTGAAATTCTTTCATCATTTCTCTATTTATTGGTTCATTTTATATCCATAATATGCAGCTAAAGTAGTTGCACAGCAGATTATTGAGGCACCTGCCGCGTACAAAGCTAATGCCGGAATGATAATTCCTCCATCCGTTTCTCTCATTTCCGCCGCATTCATTTCCTGAACGCCGTACGCATTTAAATCCAATGTTTTCATTTCTTTACAAATTTAGTTTAAAAAGTGATTACTCAAAATGTTTGTTTGGTAAATTCGTCCATCCGCGCGCAGGATGGTTTTCGTTTACCGCTGTAAAGAAAAGCAAAATTGTTCGTATCTTTTTTTTTTGAAATATTAACATTTTTGTTGTGTGTTTCACGAGTGTGTATCATTTATAGCCTTATATAGAGCCTGATACGGTATTCTTAAAAGTTGATTCTCATTCCGCCGGTTATTTTAAAATTATTGTTTACGGATAGGTTATCGGGCAGATAGCCTTTGGTTTTGTAGTCGCAGCCTACGTAGATAGCTATTTTATTGAGCCGGGTGTACTTATCCCGCAGCAACTTCCATTCCAGCTCTTGCCCGACGTGAACTCCGCTTTTCAGGTTTTTGTCAAAGAAACGCAAATTTTCCGGTTGTAGCCAGTAGTCAAGCGTAGATGTCAGGTTTACGTCCTTATGCAGTTTCAGGTCGTATAGTTTGTAACCTACGCCCCATCCCGTTTTTTCGTGATTCAGGTATTGGCGGATGAACAGTCCATTTAAAATATTTTGATAGGAGAACCAGAGATTTTCTTCTATCTGCTCGCCAAACGGAGTCCGCAAATAGGAAGTGCTGAATGTGAATTTCAAGTTATCTGCAATGGAGAATTTTCCTAACATAAACATTTGCGGAGAAACCAAATTGAGTAAAGAGAGAGAGGCGGAACGTTTCAGAAATTGAGTTTCGAGTGGATGTAGCTCTTTTTTGGTAACCTGTCTCGTAAAATCGGCATTCGGTTCAAACAGGTACTTTACCCAGCTTTTTCTTCTGTCTATGATAAGTGGGGCTCTGTCGGAGTTGATGTCTTTCTTGTAATTAACGTTTGTATTGGGTGTAAAGTCGATACCCAGTAGGCGATTGTACACCAAATCGGAAAAGAAGTAGAACAGATAATCGTACTTGTTGTTTCGGTCGTGCATATCTACTTTGACTACTTGTTCTTCTATTTGTTTGGATTTGAGATAGCTGTATTCATCCACAATGGTATGCAGTCGCATAAAATCGGTGTAATTCTCAGTTTTGAATGCGTTTATCTGCTCTGTTGACAATCCGTAGCGATAACCGGTTTCCAATGCGTTAAAGGCGGTAGGGTTTGATTTGGTTTTTAGGTTATTCAAAGAGAGTAATTTCCTTTGTGCTTCTGCCTGCTCCAAAGGCAGGAGTA
This sequence comes from Paludibacteraceae bacterium, assembly GCA_047974405.1. Taxonomy (GTDB): domain Bacteria; phylum Bacteroidota; class Bacteroidia; order Bacteroidales; family Paludibacteraceae; genus UPXZ01. The sequence continues at coordinate 81,839 of JBKECI010000028.1, forward strand.
GAAAATCGTTGACAAATACGGCTCCCAATAGTCCGAGATATTGATTTTTTATATTCTTTCGGGAAAAATAGTTCAGCAAGGAATTAACCGATGTCGCGTTTTGAGATAGCGTATTCAAGTCGGAAGGGAATTGGGATGAAGCTTTGAGCGTAATATTCGGCGCATAAAGTCGCGCTGTGTTTTCGAGAGCGTTTGCTTTATCAACGTGTTTGGATTGACTCATCTGAGAAAGCGATATGAAATCGGTTATTTTTTTTTGAGTAAGCGAATCGGGTAAAATTGTATTGTGGTTTCTCCAAAAAACGGTATCGGTCATTTGAGTGGCATATGCTCTGAGCAGGTCTTCGTTTTTTACAAAAATACCTTTTACATCTTCCGGTCGAAAAGTGGTTAGAATATTCGTTAATGTCATCTGCGAAGTAACTTCGCTGTATCCGCCGTTCAGTCGGGGATTTGTATTGTAAGCCGTGCTGTTAACCAAATAATATTTCCCGTCTATTTTTTTGTACTGGACGGTATGATGTTTATCGTCTTTCCGTAGATCAAATCGAACAAAAGCTAAATCGTCCGTGTCGATGTAAATTTTTCCGGTAGTGATATTTTTCTTTTCCGAATCGTTGTTAATGGCAATGACATACACGGTTCGACCATCCCATTTCGAAAAAGGAGCGAAATCGTACTTATCCTTCTTAGAGAAAATTCCCCGCTCCAAGTATATTTTTACGTAATCGAATCCGCCAATCCCTTTTATGCCGAATTTAGCTCCTTCATTGAAGTTAAAATAGCGATTACGTTCCAAGAACGTTTTGTCTTGGAAATTGGGGCTGTATGATTTTACCTGGTTAAAAGCCGTCTCTTCCACATAGACAAGCGAGTCGTCCGATTCATATATTTTAGCCCGATAAAACATTTTAGCCAGAAACTCGTCTTGTGGGTAGTTGTCCGGAATTTTCCCGATGGCTTTGTTTAGAATTTCTTCTGCTGTAAGGTTCGTAACGATTACTTCGTTCAGTTGTATTACAGCCGGTTGTAGTTTGATGAGTAGGCGGTTGTTTTGAAAATTTATCCGCGTAGAAAATGTTTCATATCCGATGTTGGATACCGAAAGGGTATCATCCGTATTTGTCGTTTTCAGCGAAAAACTACCGTCGCCGTTGGTAATCGTACTTTTGCCCGATTTTGCCAAAAATACGTGCGCACCCGACAGGGAATTATTGTTCTCGTCCGTAACTTTACCGGTAATGGTTCTCGTTTGAGAAAGCAGAGTGTGAGATAGTACAGTTAGGAACAGTGTGAATCCTATTTTTGCAGAAAATTTTGACATAGTGGTGTGATTTAAATCCCGGGTAACCCGATTTTTCTCTTCCGAAAACAGATAGTAAAAGCGGATAAGTAATAATATTTAGAGAATGGGGGATGCTTACTTTATTTCCCCCATTTCCGGTAGATTAAATATGCCCATCCACTTTTCCATCGGAGAAATAGTCAATGGCTAAAGCAATTGCTGCCATTACTAATACAGCAATAATGCCCCCTCCATCCGTTTCTCTCATTTCCGCCGCGTTCATTTCTTGAACGCCGTACGTGTTTAAATCCAATGTTTTCATTTCTTTACAAATTTAGTTTAAATAGTTAATAATCAAAATGGTTGTTTGGTAAATTCGTCCATCCGCGCGCTGGATGGTATTATTTACCGGTGCAAAGAAAAGCAAAATTATTTACACCTTTTTTTGAAATATTAACATTTTGTTTGGGCTTTTTTTCGGTTTCGCAGGCTGTGTTTGCTTTGTGCAAAGGGTTGTGGCGGTGTGGCGTGTTTCGGGGGAATTATTCATCAATGGGTAGGTTATAAAACTTAGTATTAAATTCTCTGTCAAAATCAATATTTTTCTGATGGGGTTCATGATAAATAAATGGTTTATCATAGGAGATATATGTACGTAGTGGTAATTCATCATAGCTGTACTTGTCAGTCGACTTAATTTTTTTCTCCGATATATTTTTCCAACACGTCGTATCGTAGTTTTTTCGTGTGTAATGAATCTCTTCCTTAAAATAGACAGGCAATCCGAGTTCAGATAAGGAGATTATGCGATGGAAATTTTTTAGAATATAATCATTTTTCTCATCCTCCAATACTTTTTTATTCTGATAATCAATCAACCGGGATGATATGAATGATTCGATTTTTTTGATTCTCATTGTTTCTCTATCGATAATGTATCTTCCGGAAATAAGGAATGTTTTATCCGGAATGTAAGTAGATTTCGGTCTAAAGCCAACGATAATGGTAGAGTCGCTTGATTCGACGGTATAAAATATCGAGTTGTGCGTAAATTCAGGAGCTTTTTTGCTTAGGTAAAAGGAGTTGATATAGGATGAATTGTAGATGTTGAATTTGTAGTTGACAATATCAAAATCGTTTTCAAATGAATGCGATATTCCTTTTAATCGGGTATTCATTCTACATCCGTCATTGCGAAGCAGATTTCTTATATTTAGTATGATTGTGGCGTTTGATTCGGCTACAATCATGCTGTCTTTCATAACCACATCTTTATTGTAATGTTCCAAATAGAAATTAGGCTTTGGCATGCAGCTTTTTGTTTCGTCAATAGCTTGCTCAATCAATGTAAAGGCTCTGTTGGAAGTGATTATTATCGGATTAATTTCTATCGGGAGTAGATCCAGCTTTATCGTATGTAGTCTTTTTAGCTCTTTCCCCTGGATAACCACGTTTTTGTACCCCAAACATCTGATACGGTATCTTTCCTGTTCGGCGATATTGGTCAATCGAATTGTGCCATTGTTATCGGCTTGGGCGATTTCCTTCTTATCATTATCTATAATTACCGCAAACGGGATTGACTCGCTTGTTTCAGAATCAATTATTTTTATCTCCCTTTGCACCAATATGGTAAAAGGAAGTAAAAGAAATAAAAGTATTATTTTTAGCATGATAAAACAAGGATAAAAAAATCATATCAATAGTTCAAAGTAGCATGTTAACAAAAGAGTAAAGTTATTCATAGCTTTCATCTACGAACAAGCGAGAATGTTAGATTCCTTGGTATGAATAACTTTATACTTACGAATGTGCTCAATTATTTATTGGAAGAGCAGTTTTTACGTTTCCTGCGGCATCTACGACTATTCTAACATTATCGACTATCCATTCATATACACCTACTATAAAATCCCATGCGTCTCTAAAAAAGCCACCGCCGTTTACTTCTCTCATTTCCGCCGCGTTCATTTCCTGAACGCCATACGTGTTTAAATCCAATGTTTTCATGTCTTTACAAATTTCTTCTTTTTTATTGCTCTGACCGAGCAAACCACGGATTGCCAATCTGTGAGTGGCAAAGGTTTATTTGTCAGTTAATGGACGACTTATGAGTTTCCTCTGAAAAAACAAATAAAACAGAATGCTAACAGCACTACCAACAATATTTGCAAAAAAATATTTATCGATGGTGTCAGATATTATAAATTGCACTACAATAAATAAACAAACGAACACGATGTAATTTCTAATTAATAACTCACTATCCTTTTTAATTGTGATGATTAAAAAAATTATCAAAGGTGATAGTAATCCGGCTATTAACGAGAGGTAGATACGATCAAAGCTAAGAAAGATTTGTAAAACGCGTGAAAAAATTCCCAGAAATAAAAGGGATAGGGATAAAAATAAAGTCCGTTTATTTATTTTAGCTGTTTCCATACAATAATAGGATTAAAATTTCTTCTACTGAGATAGTATTTATCTGAGAATAAAATGAAGAATGTTAATGAAACCCCATATCAAATAATCAAAAAGTTAATCATTAATATTCCTCAATCTTCTTATGTTTCTCCGTTAGTTATAACCAACTTTAGCCATGGCAAATCCTCCTTCGCCGGCAGATTCGCGCAAAGCCTTCATGCCTGATACGATTGCATTAGCAACTTTACCCAGCCACTCGAATGCCGGTCCCCCTCCATTAGTTTGTAATAACTCTTTTGTTGTTAAGGGTTGTAGATTTAATTCATTCATATATTTTTCCATATCCATATTTTCTTTTGTTAAAATCCTTCTGCATAACCTTTTTTGAAATCAGCAATACATTTCTTAGACCCTTCAAAAATGAGTTCACTCACAGCAGTTGCAAGCATTACACCTCCAAGATATGCCCAAAAGTGAATTCCCCCTCCATCCGTTTCTCTCATTTCCGCCGCGTTCATCTCCTGAATGCCATACGTGTTTAAATCCAATGTTTTCGTTTCTTTACAAATTTAGTTTAAAAAGTTAATAATCAAAATGTTTGTTTGGTAAATTCGTCCATCCGCGCGCTTGATGGTTTTCATTTACCGGTGTAAAGAAAAGTAAAAATAGGTTACATCTGTTTTTTTTTTGAATTATTAACATTTTTGTTGGGGTGTTAGTAGATTAATTGGTTCTTTTTTGCTTTGTCCGACAATAGATTTTTGTACGGTCGGAGACAATCTAAACTAACATGGCTAAACCATTATGGGCGATATGGATTAAAGACACCAATACGAAAGAAACAAACTCGTTGTGTCGCTTTTTATAGTAAAAAAAGGCAAAAGCAAGTATAAACCCGTCTGCAAATGTGTAAATAAGATAATGCAGACTAAACCAATGGCTCACCGAAAACAGGATGCCTAACAGAACACACAAAATAAGTAAGTTTTTTACGAATTTTCTTAAAATTTTACCAGCAAGGTATTGAAAAACGAAAGTTTCGAAAATAGGGACAATAAGGATAATTTCAAAATACCTTTTACTTGGTAATATAGGATTGTTCAGTCGTATTTCATTCCCTGCAATAATTGTAGGTATAAACAGCAAAGATGGAATAATGTATCCCAATAAGAAAAATATTAAAAGAGAGATTACGGTTGGTTGATTGAGAATAAACCGGTATAATTTGCGCATGATTTTTTTTTGTCTGATTCGTAAAAAAACTACCCTAAGACTGCGAAAGAAATTCGGAAGAATTGTTCAATCGTTTGAATAATCGGTATAGGGTAGTTTTTTGCTACAATTCGTTATCGTTTCGTGAGAGATGTATCCTATCTCAACGGACTGCTTGGTCCATTAGCCCAATATTCTCCGCTGGATTCAAAATACTCCATAGCCATGGCTTTGGCGACATCATAAGTGGCTCCCCAAAATATCGCTTCAGCAATTTTTTTTCGCAAGCATTCCCCAAGGGAATCCTCCATCCGTTTCTCTCATTTCCATTTCGTTCATTACCTGAACGCCGTACGTGTTTAAATCCAATGTTTTCATTTCTTTACAAATTTAGTTTAAAAAGTGAGTTCCCTCCGAAAACCCATATTTTGCATTTCCCACCCCACTCACAGGGCTTGTGAATAGGACATTTTCGAATGAAAAGACTTTTCGGAGGAGACTCAAAAGTTAATAATC
>JBKECI010000029.1:0-21522 GCA_047974405.1 Paludibacteraceae bacterium
AAATGCATAATGATATTCTTTGAGCAAATCGTTGTAAATTCCGGCAAAAATATCCGATGTTCTGCGCTGGTGGTATCAGAAAGCGTACTCCGTGCAGAAGGCTTTCTAACTGAAAGTGTTTGGTTTTGCCTGAGAGTACGAGCATTGCAACCAATATCTCGCATAGTGAACTGCATTTTGCAAACACGCCACAGAGCATACTTACCAAGTGATCTTTGGTGCTAAACCTCTTCACATACTAATCCGAATTATATTTAACGGCTGTTGCGTGAAATTAATTGACTGTTGATTAAACATATCAGCTGTCCGAAAACCGATTTTTGTTCATTGTAGTAGTCATTATACAGATTAGGTTGTTATGATTCTTATTATCAGTAAAATGTTCCGATTTTTCTTGTCTCTTTTCCGGAAGATAGATTGTTTTAATCCCCCTTGCCCCCTTTGCAAAAAGAGATAAGGGGGAATTGAAATTTGTAATCTTCATCCGTCAGCTTCCCATAGAAAAAAAAATGTATCGACTTAAATTTCTGGGACACAAGTATATGTTATACTAATTTATATAATCTCTAGTATTTATATCGTAAAAAACACAAAATTACCAAAAAAGTATACAGGATGAAATATCTGTTTTTGTCCGTGTACTTTTAAATCATAAAATTATTTTTATCGGACAATAGTGATTATCTATTTAAGTAGCATATAATTATTAAATAATTAACTTCAATATTGGTTATAAAACACTTAAAGCTACTTATTATCAAGATAAAACACTTATAATTGTATCTAACATCAAAATAATGTTAATTCCCTTTGGTGCTGAATTATATTTTTAGTATATTTGCACATTAAATTTATATATACAATATTTTTTTTGATTTTAAGCGCATTTTTTCGATAAATATATTCCAAATTAACAAAAAATAATATAATATATATATTTAGTAAACGACAAGCACAATGCGGTATGTTTGTTACTTTTGATAATGATGTGCACAAATGGGAATAATAGGGTATATGGATAGATTTTGAGAGAATAACTCAAGTTTACGGGATAAGGTAAAAGAAGTCTCTCGCTGTATGTACGACCATTGGGTTATAATAAAAATAATGCCCTTGTGTCGTAAAAAAGGAGAACTGTTTAGTGGTGAATTTTGTCGATGTTCCAAGTAAAAATTGGAGAAACAGATTTCTTTCTTTTCTACATAAATTTTCAAACTTTATGGCAGAAAAAGTATCTGTTGTTTTTATATTTATTCATCCCTCCCGTCCTTTCCATTCTCTTTTTAAGAAGACAACAAGAATTCATAATTCCTTACATTTTTATTATATCTGACGTAAACTGAAAACAGGATAGTGATTTTTGAGAATATCTATTTTCTCCCTGATTTCCAACAAACAAGAGGGCAATGACCTTTCGTTTTTCCAAACAAAAAAGCATGGTGTTGGAAAGGAGAAAAAAAATGAGTTGGGATATTGCTCTAATCGAGAATAACAAATATTACAGATAGAGATACTTAAAAAGAACACCCGAGATTGCCTTAGCTATTGTATTTTTTATGCTTTTCCACAGAATTTGCAGAATGAAAAATATAAGTCGCTTATTGCTCTATCGGAGGGGAGAGGAACGCTTAAAAAAACAAGGAATACCTATACTTTCAAAAAGTCAAGATACTTTAATATAAAATAGAATTATTAATATTTAAAATTATGAAAAAGAAAAAACTAATCCTCTTTGTTGCTTTTGCCGCGAGCATAACGTTCTCCGGCGCGCTTCAAGCGCAAGTTACCATCGGCAGTAATGCCACACCTAACGATAATTCAATCTTAGACCTGAAAAACACCGCCGATCCCAATGCCTCCACCAAGGGATTGCTGCTCCCCCGCGTATCACTTCAAGCGACTAATCTTTCTGCTCCAATGGATGAACACGTGAAAGGGATGACTGTATATAATCTTGGAACTTCATTACCTACAGTCGATCCTAAATATTATTTGTCTCCCGGATTTTACTACAACGATGGCACTCAATGGGTTCGTCTCAACTACAGTTACACCAATTGGTTTTATATGCCTTCTGTTTCATTCGCAACTGCTAACGATGCTACGGGACAGACCAAAGACCTGTACAGTTTATACAAATCTCAGTTTGATGGTACAAGTAGTACTTTTGTTAAAAGTGAAGGAGCGCCTTCTGCAGTACCTTATATTCCGGCTGCTAATGAGTTGTTTTATTATATAACTTCTTATGATCCGAACGTATTCTCTAACATTTCGATAACTGCTGACGGTGTAATGACTTACGATGTAACAGCAGCTGCGACTGATTGTTCATATATCAACATTGTATTTGTATTAAAATAAAATTTGCGTGCCGCCACTATCTTGACAAAGGCGAAATAAAAAAATTTTATTTACTAATAAAAACGTAAAATACAATGAATAGAAAAAAATCAACATACAAAATATTGTCCCTGTTAATTTCGATGGCTGGTGTCCTTTTGTTTTCAGCTACCAGTTTGCAGGCGCAGTTACCCGGAGGGATTACAGGTGTGCAGGTAGAGTATTGGCTTCGTGCAGATGAAGTACAGGCTACTTTGCCTTTTGACGGGGCTGATGTCCCTATTTGGCAAGATTGGTCTGGAAATAACAGACACTTCGGCAATAATTCTTCAGTGAATTACCGTTTTTTGCCTCGATTTAAAAAAACAGCCATGAATTATCACTCGGCTGTGGACTTTTATTACGATAACGAAATTGGAACTACTAACAATCGGAGAAGAAAACTTCTGTCTAACGACAAATTCACAGCTGCCGCAGATAGGTCTTATTTCGTAATTTGGATATCTAGAGTAGATAGGGGTAGATCAGATAGTCGAGCAACCGTCTTTGGTATGAGTACATCTTCATCTACTGCTAGCGGTAGTGGCAATATGTATGGCTGGACTAACGATGGTAGATTATCGCATACCACAGATGGAAGTAGTTATCCACATAGTGACACAAAAAGAAATTATGGAATCGGTATTGCCGTATTGCCAAATAATGGGAGTATAAGACAACAGCAATACTTAAACGCCTTAGCAAGCAGTACTTCTGTGTACGCCAGAGAGTTAGAACGTTATCTTTCACCAAGTATAATAGGTACTTCTTCGCATGGTGAAACATATTATAATAATAGTTTTTTTGGAGACATAATGGAGATTATGGTACTCTCTAAGGCAGGTACAGGCAATACACTTACAACGGATGAGTTAAAAAAAATCAATACCCACTTTGCCGTAAAGTATGGCATCACGCTGGAGAGCGCGCAAACAGACTATATACTCTCTGATGGAACCAGTATCTACAACACTGCATCTACTGACTATACAAATTACAAAAAAACCATATTTGGAATAGCCAGAGATGATGCTAGTGGATTGTACCAAAAACAATCTATGAGTACCGACAAATCAAATGTTGTAGTATATGTGGGCGGGGATTTAGCGCTAACGAACGCTGATAACACGGGCACACTAAATAACAACTCTGCATTGATGCTGGGAACCAACGGAGTTTTGGGCAGTACGCTTTATAATCATAGTTCCGGAGCTATTTTTCAAAATTATACATTTACTGGAGATGATAAAATCACTACTTTTTTGAACTATAAACTAAAGGCTAAGGTTACCGGTGTGTCTTCATTCACGGTAAATCTTAGCCCCACTCCCGGAAGTGAATGGGTCTTGGTAAGTAGCGATTCTACATTTATCCCCACAAATACCCGAATTTACAAGGTTAATAATAAAACTGCCCATAATCTTGAAATCAACGATGGTGACTACATTGGTTTTGCTTCTTACGAAAAACTACCCGGAGGTATCAACGCTGCTGATTATAATATAGAATACTGGCTTGAAGCCAACGAGGTACAAGCATCGTTACCTCTTAATGGTAACGATGTTCAGTTCTGGTTAGATAAATCAACGAACGGAAGACATTTTTCGAATCCGCTTGAAAATCCATTCTATCCTCGTTTTAAAAAAACAGCAATGAATTTTCACTCCGCCGTGGAATTTTATACCGATACAGTTCCCACCAGCGCTAATGACTATATGAATCGGAGAAGAAAACTTCTGTCAGATGACAAGTTTCAAGTTGACGCAAATAAATCTTATTTTGTAATTTGGATATCTCGATTAGAGAAGGATATCTCAGATAGTGACGCGGCTGTATTCGGTCTAAACACTTACTACACTAATGGAGATTACGGTAATCAATATGGTTGGACCAATAATGGTAGATTGTGGCATAAAACATATTATAACTATGAGCATAGTAGTACCACAGAGAGAGATTATGGAATCGGTATTGCCGTACTGCCAAACAATGGGAGTATAAGACAAGAGCAATACTTAAACGCCTTAGCAAGCTCAACTAGCATGTCAGCTCGCCAATTACGAACCGACCTAACTGCCAGCGTGATAGGCACATCAAACATAACTACAGGGTATTATGATAAATTCTTCGTAGATGTAATTGAAAGAATGTTAATTACAAGAGATGGCACTGGTAATACGCTAGCTGCAGACGAGTTGAAAAAAATCAACACTCATATAGCTGTAAAATATGGAAACACGATGAATGCAGCTCAGAAAGATTAAATACTCTCTGATCTAACAATCATCTACGATGCGGCATCCTCCGGATATACTGCCTACAACTCAGACATATTCGGTATAGCCAGAGACGATAATAGTGGATTGTACCAGAAGCAGTCTGTAAGTACCGATAATCCGTATGTTACCGTATATATGGGAAGTACCTTAGCCGAAACGAATGCGATGAATACAGCCGTACTTGAAAACAAAAACGCGTTGATGTTTGGATCAAACGGATTGACAGGCAACTCTTCTTATGCATACAACGTTGGAACAGCTTTTCAAAATTACACTTTGCAAGAGTATGTAGATCCTAGTACGGGTAAACAAACACTAGAGAGACTTTCTGCTATTTTCAACTATAAACTGAGGGCTAAGACGACAGGTGCAACTTCTTTTACCGTAAATATCGCTCCCAATATTGGAGAATGGGTATTGGTCAGTGACGACCCTTCTTTTACTCCATCAAGTACAAGAATCTATCGTATGGAAGGTACTACAGTAAAGAATGTAGTGATCGATGAAGGCGATTATATTGCTTTTGCTTCGTATCTCAAAGCTCCTGCAGGTGTCGCTAACGGATTAGTGATGTGGTTAGATGCTTCTCAAAGAGAAAGCATTACGTTAAATAATGCCGGTGAAGTTATCAACTGGAAGGATTACGCAGGGATAGGTACCAGTTTCTCTAAACTTGTAGGAAACTCCACACCGCCATTGTATGTTGAGTGTGATGAGAAGATGAATTATCATCCGTCCGTTCATTTTCGCAAAAATCGCGAATATTTATCGACACTCAAAGGACCTTTCTCTGTATCGTCTCCTGAAGATTATACTTTTTTCACCTCATTAAATGCCGATTTCAATACTAGCTCCCGAATTTACTTTACTTCGTATGGTTCTACAACAAGAGATTGGGAACCAGCATTAGGCGTACGAAGAAGTGGAACTAGCAATACAGAGGGAAGAGCAAGGATTTATGACAACGGAGGTGCAGGTAGTGTTGATGGTTCCAGCGTATTATTTCAAGCAGGAGCAACGACAAATATATCTCATACCATGAAGAAATCTACTTATTTCAGAATGTATGCCGATGGATATATGGAAGAATTTAGTGAATCAAGAGCCGGAAGAGATTCCAAATTAAACGGTCCGGGTGTACTTGGAACCGGTGGTTCTACTGATGCTAGAAATTTAATCGGACTCATATCGGAGCATATTGCTTACGAATCAGAATTGACCGCTGATGAGAGAGATAAGGTCGACTCATACTTAGGTTTGAAATACGCTACAACTGTAGATAAAAATAAGAACTCAACCGCATCAAATTTCAACTACAAATTGTCAAATGATACTTCTGTGTGGAATGGTAATGATGCAGTGCATCGAAATTTTCACAACAACATAGCCTCAGTAGTTAGGGATGACCTCTCTGAACTATATAACCAACAAGCCAGATCTACTGACGTAGGAACGATTGTACACATGGGTGTTGGTGAGGTATTGGGCTGCTCTCCGAGCTTAAGAGAAATCACTCAGGATTACTCGGCAATAACTTGGGGACACAATGGCGCTACCATTGAAACCATATCTCTTATAGGAAATCCTGATATATGCGGTGAACTAGACTCTAAAATAGGACGAAGAGTCTGGCTGGTGGACAACACAAATTTCAGTCAAGCCATTACGGTGAGAGCCGAAGGAGATTTTTTCCCCTACAATGGTTCAAATTGGCAGGTATATATGCTCGTAGCGGATGATTCGACAAAATTCGCATCGAATAATTGGGATCGGGCAGTCCCGATGACCTACTATAATCAAGGACATCAGGCAGCCTACACTTTTAACAAGAAATACACCTATATTTCATTCGCAGCTAAACAGCTTCCCGGAACCTGCGAAAGCTGCTCATTCTCAGGCTCTAAGAAATTGGAGTTTACAAGTTCCAATTGGGCAAGAGGTTATCTTTCGAACACATACAATCTGGGCGATGGCTTTACTGCTAGAGTTGACGTTTCCATAGAATCGCCGGCACAATTTGTCTATCATTATCCAAGAGCTTATACGTACAGGTCGTTACGACAATTTAGAACTGGAGGAAACGGAACAAATAAGATGACTACCCATGTAGTATTGTCTAAGGCAGCCTCTGCTACATTTGAAGTCTATGACCTTGATCGCGGAAGCACAAGATACGATGAAGTGGAAGTTTATGGTATGTGTGGTAGCTCCATTATATCACCCACTCTGAGCTATGTGGATACCAAGGAGCGCAGCAATTATATCATACAAGGTAATCGGGCAATAGCAAATAGAGGCTCTGCAGCTTACACATCCCGTAGAGGAAGAATGTATGTGGAATTCGAAACTCCAGTCGAGGAAATATTTGTTGTGCATACTATCGCCGGTGCTCGTTTTGGATCCGGTCTTAAAATAATCGGTGTAGGCGCTATGGAATTTATATGCCCACAGCCTCTCCCAGAACCGACCGAAGACGGTTTGATCTTTACCAAACAAGGTCCTAGCAGTATTTTAACATGTGAAGAAGCAAATTATACTTTCCGTATTACCAACACGAATTGTGCTGAGTATCCGGTCAATTTCTCAGATGTACTTCCCGCCGGAATGAAATGGGTTTTCAACTCGCTATCCGTAAACGATTCGTTAGTTGCGTTGGCTACGGTTAACTCGTATGGAGGAAATGATACGCTACGCATAGACAATCTGATAGTGCCAGGGGGATCAACGTTGACTTTCCGCGCATCTGCTGTATTTGATGAAGAAGCAACATCTGGTGCATACTCTAATCAGGCTTCCATAACGTATGAATCGAATCTTACTATCGGTACTTATGTAACTTTGAAAAGTTGTGACCGTCTTTCTACGGGTTGTATGCCCACGGTAACTAATGCCACCGCACCTCCCGACAGACCCAAGAATGTACAGTTGACGGAATTTAAAACCAATATGAGTTGCTATAAAGAAGATAAAACCGTTATAGTAACAATCAAAGTTAATAACCCGAACACTACTAGTTTCTCTGATACTGATTTGGAAATTTCCTTCAACGAAGAGTTTTCGTATACAGCGAACAGCTTATCGTACTCAGGAGGAACTCTGGGAACTGTTACTAATGTACAAGGAGCAATCTTTGCAGAAGGATTCACCATTCCAAGTGGAGAATCTACCATAACCTTTCAAATTAAAGCTCCTACTACAGACAAGTTAATATTACAAACAGACAAGAATGGAAATCCAATACTGGATGCAAAAGGCAATCCTCTTATAGAACCATTAGACATCATAATCGAATTTGCTTCGGCATCCGAAGATGTATGTTCACAGGGTGCGCTCACTTCATTGAACGGTGCATTTGAGATACCCTATTGTATTTCTAAAGAATGTATTATTAGTAATAAAAATGTAACTTCCAAAATAAATAAATAAAGCAATGAGTCGATTGTAAAATTATCCTTTCAATGATTCATACCTCCGGAGAGCTATTTGTAAAAATATCTCTCCGGTTTTTTAACGACAATAACTTAAAAATTTATGAAAAAAATTGTATCTGTATCTATTTTTCTATTATTACTATCTTTGACAGTATATTCTCAGCAACGCTTTCAAGCTGAAATATCCAATCAAAACAACGACATTGAGATTGCATCCAACAATTCGATAGACTACGCCAGCTCCGACTTGGAACTGCACGGATTAGACGGGAACACACGGCAGGAATCCTTTTTGAGGTTTGAAAATATCAACCTGCCCTCCGATGCTATCATCAGTAATGTGTATCTTACTTTCTACGGTGACGAGAGTAGTTCTGCAGCCTCGTCCATTACCATTTACGGAGAGGTTGGCAATTCGCAGGCATACGCCAATGCCACCGGAGAAAGCATCAAATCAAGAAGTTACACAAACACCTCTGCCGTTTGGAATACGACCTCTTGCGTAATAAATCAGACATACAACTCTCCTAATCTGCAAAATGTATTGACCGAAATGTTTCCAAACGGACTCAACGGAGAGAGTGTAGCCTTTCGGTTGAAAGGAAACGAACAGGGCGGATTCACAGTACGCTCCTACTCGTCTGCCTCTATGCGCCCACAACTGACCATCGAATACACTTCTCGAGTTGGGAGTGTAAGTATCGAAATAGCCCAATCGGCCAACGATGCCGAACAATACCTGACCAATGGTAGTATGACCCTGACCAGTACTACATTGGATTTGGGTGGCAAGAGCGGAAGCCTCCCTCAAATTACCGGACTACGCTTTGAAAATGTGAATATCCCTTCGAATGCCCAGATAACCGATGCCTACATCGAATTCTATTCGTATGGCAACGACCCCAACAATGCCGAACTTACATTCAGAGGCGAATTAGGAAATCCGGGGATATATACTTCGACAAACAGCGATATTGCTACGCGTACTTATACGTTGCGAAAAGTAAAATGGGTTACTTCCCCTTGGACATCTTCCAACACCAAATACAGAAGCGCCAATCTGAAAGAAATTATAGACGAAAACCGAATTTACGGTTGGCAACCGGGGCAATCCTTAGCCTTTAAGATAGAAGGGAATGAGGGCGAAGCCCGTGCTTGGTCCCGCAACGGGAGTTCCACTTACCAACCCCGTTTGGTAATAGAGTATCTGGACAACGGAAGAGGCCCAAGCGTAGGACCTGTTCCCTTAGACGAAACTATCCGTGTCTATGCCTCGGGCAACAACAACGATGCCGAAGAGAATTTGTTTAACGGAAGTATGTCTATAAACGACATTACCCTGGAGTTGGGAGGTAAAGATGGAAACACCCGGCAAATAGCAGGACTCCGCTTTGAAAACGTAGCCATACCTGCCAATGCAGAAATATCGGATGCCTACATTGAGTTTTACTCCTACGGAACCAGCCAAAACAACGCGGAGCTGACATTTAAATCCGAGTTGGGAAATCCCAAGCCCTACACATCATCAGACTACAATATCTCGGCAAGAAATTACAGCATACGGCGGGTACAATGGCAGACACAGCCCTGGACATCCGTACAGTTGCGATCACGCACTCCCAACCTGAAAGAAATTATAGACGAAAACCGTCTCTCCAACTGGCAATCGGGACAATCGTTAGCTTTTAAGATAGAAGGTAACGAAGGCGATGCCAGAGCTTGGTCAATAAACGGTACTTCTAACTACCAGCCCCGCTTGGTTGTCGAGTATTTGAACAACGGACAAGGTCCGGCGGTAGGAGCAGCGCCGATAGATGAAACGCTTAGCGTTTATGTGATAAATCAGCACAACGACGCCGAAGAGAATCTGGAAAGTGGCAGTATGAACACCATCGATAATGTATTGGAACTAGGCGGAATCGAAGGATATACCCCTCACGCAGCCGCCATCCGGTTTGAAAACATCCAATTGCCCGAAAACGTACAAATCGAAGACGCTTACATCGAGTTTGTTGCCTACGGTAGCAATTCAACTAATGCGCAAATAAACATAACGGCCGAAAACACACCCAATCCCTCTTTGTATAGTTTGTCGTCAAAAAACATCAGTAATAGAAATTACACCTCCTATTTTGTGGATTGGAATACGGCAACGTGGAGCAACTACGAAAAGATAAGAACACCGAATCTAAAAAGCATAATTGATCAGGTCAGACTGAGCAATTGGCAACAAGGCAACGCGCTAGCTTTCAAATTTGAATCCGAATCGGGAGATGCACGCGTACATTCGAGAAACTCGTTGGAATACTACCAGCCCCGATTAGTCATCAAATATTTAAACAACGGACAAGGTCCCGATCGCGTTATTTTAGAAGAAATGGCTAAAATACAGTCTGTAAATAACGACAACAATGCCGAGCAGTATCTCAGAAATGGTGATATGAGACTAAGAGACAATGTGCTGGAACTGGGTGGTAACAGTGGGACTTACGTGCAGGTATCTGGTCTTCGCTTTGAGAATGTTCAAATTCCGGTAAGCGCCGAAATCACAGACGCCTATTTGGAATTTTACGCTTATGGCGGAAATAGCAACAATGCCGAGCTGACTATACGTACCGAGTTGGGTAATCCGGCAGTATATACCAGTGCAAACAATAATATCCTCGACAGATATTATACAGAGCGTAAAATAACTTGGACAACAACACCGTGGAGTTCCAACAGGGCGAAACATAGGAGTCCGAACCTGAAAGAAATTATAGACGAAAACCGTCTTGACAATTGGCACTCGGGACAAGCTTTGGCATTTAAAATAGAAGGCAACGGCGGAAATGCCAATGCCAACTCAATCAATGCTTCTGCTTACTACCAGCCCCGCTTGGTTGTCAAATACATCAACAATGGCAACGGCGCACGGATAGAAGAACTGCCCTTTAGCAATACCGAAGAAATACCTACCTACAAATACGATAACAACGCCGAGCAATACATACAAAACGGCAACGTTACATTAGGTAGCAGCGTGTTGGAGTTAGGTGGAAGAAACGGCAATTCGGAGCAAGTATCAGCCGTCCGTTTCGAGGCTGTCCACATACCGGCCGGAGCTGAAATAAAAGATGCTTACATCGAATTCTATTCCTATGGTGGCAATAGTGAAAATGCTAGACTAACCCTGAAAACAGAATTGGGAAATTCGGCTATTTATACCAATGCCAACAACAACCTGTTAAGCAGAAATTACACTATACGCCGCGTAGAATGGACAACCACCCCGTGGACATCGGGTCAGGTAAAATACAGAACTCCGAATCTTCAGGAAATAATCGATGAAAACCGTCTTGCCGGATGGAAATCGGGCAGCCCTCTCTCCTTTAAAATAGAGGGAAACAACGGATATGCCAATGCCTGGTCGGTAAACGGAAACTATAACTACCAACCTAAATTAGTTGTAAAATACCTGAACAACGGACAAGGACCGAGCGTAGGCGAAGCGCCAATAGATGATGTGCTGCGCAAATATGTAACCGAATACAACAACGATGCCGAGCAACGACTCTCCGATGGAAATATGACTTTAGGAGACGGCGTACTGGAATTGGGTGGCAGAAACGGAAGCACACCACAAATCACAGGCATACGTTTTGAAAACATAAACCTGCCTAACGATGCCCAAATATCTGATGCGTATATCGAATTTTACGCCTATGGTAGCAATGCCGCCGGATCTCAAATTAAGATATTTGCCGAAAGTAACGATGCCGCTGTGTACACGAATAACGGCAACAATATTGGCAGCCGTCAATATACAGACTTCTTTGCCGAATGGAATCCCACAAATTGGAGCGCCAATACAAAAATAAGAACACCCAATCTGCAAAACGTAATCGACAAGGCAAGACTATCGGGATGGAAACAAGGAAGTTCACTGGCATTTAAGTTTGAATCTGAATCAGATTTTGGAGGCGCACGTGTATATTCCAGAAATGGATCGGAAACCTATCAACCACGCTTAGTGATAGAGTATCTCAACAATGGCGTGGGTCCCGTAATAGAAGGGATAGAAGTCGATCCGGCTAAAATGATCAAGCTGTATCTCAACGAATTTTCATCTCAAGGCACCGCCGAGCAAGAATACGACTGGATTGAACTCTATAACGATCACGATTATCCGGTTTACATCAAAAAAGAAAATAGTGGCATATATCTGTCCGACAAGAGCGCAAATCGTACACTGTGCGAACTGAGCAATGTATATATACCTGCCAAAGGATTTGCGACCGTAGTTGCCTACGATGACCCGTCCGAAGGGAGCAATTACTTTAGTTTTGGACTAAGTGCGAGTGGCGAAACGGTTTATCTTTCCAGAAAAGTGGACGAAACACTGATACAGCAAGATGTAGCAACATTTGGTTCGATGGTATTTGGTCAAACCGTAGGCAGATATCCCGATGCAACAGGAGATATGGTTTACTTTGTAGAACCTACGTATAAAAAAAGTAATGCGCTGGGGCAACAATTGATAACCCCAAGTTTCAGCCACGAAAGGGGCGTTTATCCAACAGGATTTAATTTGTCGATTTCAGCGCCTGCCGAAAGCATTGTCAGATATACCCTGAATGGACAAACTCCGTCGAGAACTAACGGAAATATCTATTCCGGACCGATTGTCATCAACCAGACGTCGGTAGTCAGAGCGTATGTATATAGTTCTGCCGGACATTCACAAGTATTAACCCATACCTATGTTTTGGAAAACAACTATGCCCACGAGAGTGGTTCTGGACACGGAGAATGGAATTATAAATACAATGTTACTTCACAAGAATATGCCCAAGCCATCTCCCAAATTCCGGTGGTATCGGTTACATCTGGCAATGAACCTTCAACTGTTTGGAATGAATTTTTTGTGGAATATATCGACAAACACATTGATAACAACCGTAGTAACTTTGCGAGCAATTCTGTTACCAAACGATTTGGACAAGAAAGCATCAATTATTACAACCCCAGCATCAAGATGAAATTCAACTCCGATGCAGGAGTGGAAAAAGCAGAATATTCATTCTTCGATGCCCATCCCAACGATGCTTATCAAATCCCAAAACAAATTCAGACATTGGAACTGAAGGAAGGACAAGACGGACCGTCCAGAAATGTTTACAATTTGGGATTTATGCGATTCAGCGAAAAAGTTTCGATGAATCTGCAAAAGCAAATGGGTAAATACGCCTTAGAAACCAAATACGTACATCTGTTTATTAACGGGAAATACAGAGGTCTGAAAACAATGCGTAATGATTATAAACAACAAAATGTAGAAGAAGTATTCGGCGGCGGAGACGACGATTATACCAAAGTCGACCTACAGGATGGGAATTTTACCAGAGGGATTGTAGAAAGCGGAGAAGGCGAGCAAAATGTATGGGACAACATCCGCAGCATTGCCAACTCAAAAGACTTTCAGAAGTTTAAGGAACTTGTCGATGTAGATGATTTAATCAAATTCCAAATCGCATTTATGTTTTTGGATACCGAAAACGAAGCAACCGCAATGATGCACAACTTTGATACTTCCATTATGAAAGCCAAGTTTATGATTAACGATACAGACGGCGCATTTTTCGGCGGATTTTCGTCATCAACATCCAGTGTAAATATGCCTTCAAACAGCCTTGTGGGTGGTGGTGGAAACTATAAACGCAAATGGGAACTATCGAGCAGCGTGCAGGGACCCGGAGGATTGTTCGGCGCATTTATGGGTTCGAACTCCAGCACAACAGCCGGAAACCTCGAATTCAAAACCCTTGTAAAAGATGCTGTGTTAGCAGGCATTGAAGCAGAAGGAGCGCCTTTATCTGTAAGCAATGTTCAGAAATTGATAACAGAAAATGTGAATGAACTTGACGTATTGTATAAATTAGATGCTGCCTATATGGCATACAGCTCGAACGCGTATAACTATTGGAAAAATACCGATTATCCACGCATTTTGGCTCAGGTTCCGGAGAGAGTCCAATTCTCACTCAATAAATGGAGAGAATATGGAATGGGGCATACTTTACAGGCGGTAGCTATTGTTGCCAACGCCACAATCACGGAGAATGACCTTGTAACAATTAATAATGTAAATTCCGGAACGCAGCTGTATTACACCACAAACGGAACAGACCCAATGGGTAATAATGGCACCATATCGGCAGATGCCGTTTTATACAACGGAGCATTTGCCCTGCCTTTGGGACAATTTAATATTGTAGCGCGCCCTTATACTACAAACAACTGGGGACCGAAGTCGGCCAAACACATTAATGTTGAAGATCCAAGAGCCGGAAAATTTGTTATATCAGGTATTAACTATAATCCAACTCCTGACGAAAATGCCGAATTTATCTTAATAACAAATAGTGGAAATGCCGATTTAGATGTTTCGGGATATTCCATTGAAAACGCGGTTATTTATACTTTCCCACAAAACTCGGTAATCGCGCAAGGTGAAACCATAATGTTAGCTAAAGATATTTCACTAATTGTTGGGTTCGATGCCTATGCAAAATACCAATGGGCAAGCGGAAGCCTGAAAAACTCCAGCGAACCGATAACTTTTAGAGATACTGCTGCAAACATCGTAGATGACGTAACCTACTCCGACTCTACCCCATGGCCAATTGAAGCTGATGGCAACGGTTATTACCTGAGTTTGATTTCCTCAGAACTCGATAATGCTTTGGCAGAAAGCTGGGAAACTGTTTTGTTAAGTCAGACAGGAGTTTTAAAGAAAGTTAAGGTAGATGTATCAGAAACAAACAACGGGGCAGAAAAACTACAGAAAAAGGTTAGTCTTTATCCAAATCCAGTTGCGGACAACCTACACATTGGACTACCGGATGAATCTGAAATTTTTATTCACAACCTATCGGGAAATTTAATGTATCAAAATAATTTACCTGCAGGAGTGCATATTTTGAATGTGTATCATTGGAACAGCGGAGTCTATCTGATTACAGTCAAAACTGCTTTGGGTACGGAGTTGTATAAAGTAATAAAAAACTAAATATTTAATAATCAACAGATAATAGTGCAAGTAGGTTTTACTTGCACTATTTTTTTTACACACTTTTACCTACTCAATATTATTAATATTTTATAAAATAACCAAAATTTCTGAACATAAAAAAAGGAGTATTATAACTTTGCCCCAAGAAAGATGAAGAAAAGTCTCTTGCATATTATTTTCAGTTTATTACTGGCTACAGGATTCTTACTTTCCGGAACTGGTTACAATATGGTTCAGTATTGTTGCGATGATTGTTTTAACGCCGGAATAGAACATGTTTCCAAAACGGCCTGTGAGAGTATTCACGACCATGCTCGCGACTCTTACCGTGTTAAAGCCAATTCTGGTATTTGTGTACGCTCCTCGCAAAAAAACTGCCAATTTAGCCGGTTGGAGGTGGATGTGCCATTGATTGACAAAAATAGTTTCTCTTTTACTCTTTTCTCTCAAATTTTTTATATTGAAATTTTTAGTTCAATTATTGACACGGAAAATTTTAACAAAATAATTCTGATATCAGGAATTAATCACTCTCCTTTTCCAAATTTTATCCTACCAAACGGCAGGAAAATTCTCAGCCACAAATCTGTTCTCATTATTTAGAATTTATTTTTTGGTTGATAGAGAATCAGGTATTACTTATACCTAACAATCAACTATTCAATTCAGAAGAAATTTGAATCTCAGGATGATAAAAATTATTCTCCCCCTGACATCTCATCTCTTAATCATCGTTAGCGTAGTTTTTTCGGCCGACATATACAAGATGCGTGTGTTACCGATACAGTAAGTATGCAATACCAAATAACACGTACGAGCAGAAAGACACAGTTCTTATCTTATAGATATTTTGTACAAAATATCTATAAGAGTCTGCCCATCACAATATCCGCCTTGCATAACGAGCTATGCTCCGAATCCTTGAATGGATAGTAATTCTTATATACAAGTGTATAACGACCTCAAAATCAGCCAAACGGCATAACTTCTTTATAAGAAACAGATAATTTTTCTTACAAGTAATAATTCAACGAATTTTACATTATAAATCGTTTTTCATCTTCAAATAGGAGTGATGCAAGAACGATAGACTCATCATGCTAGAAATAAGCTATGCAACTGATGTAAATCCTAATCAACTATAATAAATTACCAAATTTTAGATAAAAAATGAACAAAATATTTTTTCTTTTAACTCTTTTTCTAAGTATATCCTTCTCTGAAATACTCCAAGCACAAGTTACTATTGGCAGCAACGTAGAGCCTGACGGCAATGCCATATTGGATTTAAAAAACAACGCCAACCCCGAAACTTCAACCAAAGGACTATTGTTGCCCCGTATGGAACTTGAGTCCACTGCCTTAGCAACTCCTTTAACAGCCCACGTAAAGGGGATGGTAGTATATAATACCAAAACAGCAAATAACGTTACCCCCGGTTATTACTACAACGACGGCACCAAGTGGGTGCGAATAGCAGATGCTGCTATGCTCGGAACAGAACCCTGGTACAACGTAGCCACCAATACAGACGCTACCACCAACACACAAAATATTTACCAGATGGGTAAAGTAGGGATAGGAGCCAACTCACCTACCAACCAACTGCAAGTTACGGCAGCTGCCGACCCCCTCCGTTTGGTAGGTGTGCAAACGACCACCGACACCGAAGTGCTTACCATCGACAACAATGGTATTGTACATAAAAAAACTGAACTTGACGGAGATCCTACCAACGAAATAGAGCTACCAACCTCCGGTACAGCAGGAGATATAGCTTACTGGAACGGCACAGCATGGATAACTGTGCCTGCAGGTAACGAAGGGCAAGTTTTAACCTTTGTAAGTGGTGTACCTACATGGAAAACGCAATTAGAAGATGGTGAAGTTGAAAATCCCACCACAGGGAAAATCTGGATGGATCGCAACCTTGGCGCTACACAAGTGGCCACAAGCAGTACCGATGCTGCCTCTTATGGCGACCTTTACCAATGGGGGCGTGCTGCCGATGGTCATCAGATACGCACTTCCGCCACAACAACCATCTTGGCAACAAGCGATACCCCTGGACATGATAATTTTATAACTAATGGCAGTAGCCCTTACGACTGGCGTAACCCACAAAACGATGACTTATGGCAGGGTGTAAACGGTACCAACAACCCCTGTCCAAGTGGTTTTCGCTTGCCAACCGAGGCCGAGTGGAATGCAGAGCATACAAGCTGGAGCAGCAACAATGCAGCAGGAGCTTTAGCCTCTCCTCTAAAATTGCCCTTGGCAGGGCACCGCAACTATAGCAGTGGCGCACTCGGCAACGTGGGTAGCTACAGCTACTACTGGTCAAGTACGGTAAACGGTACCCTTGCACGCATCCTATACTTCTACAGCGGTCATGCTACCATGTACAGTAGCAACCGTACTTACGGGTTTTCTGTTCGTTGCATTAAGAATTAGAAAATTGTTTGAACTGTGATTTATTATGATTGAATGATTATTTTTCAATCACAGTATTCAAAATAAATCACAGTTCAGACAGTTGAATTATGAAAAAAACAATCATCACATTGACTAATCTGCTTATTACCATATTAGTATGTTCGCAAAATACTGTAGCAGGCGCTTTTATAGACCTTGCAAACGGACGAATAAAACTCATAGGTTATTCAGGCTTTAACACCTACACCATTGACAGCACGCAAGCCAATGATAAAGGAAAATTTGTGTTGTCATTTGATAAAGAAGATTTCGGAGTGGGATATTTACTTGCAGAAGATGGTAAATCTTTCGTTATCATTTTGTCAGATGAAAGTATAGAGGTAAAAGGTAAAAGTTTGGCAATGCCTGAGAGTATTGTAATAATTCAAAGCATTGAGAACAAACTTTTTGGACAATATGCTACCGAGTACCCTCACAGGAAACAATGCTTAAGTACATGGAATTATCTTACCAAAATTTATAAACTCGATACGCTTTTTTCTACTCATAAAGTACCCCAACAAGCCATTGAGACCGAAAAGCAACGCATTAAGATGGAAGATAGCCTGTTTTTGGCAAGTTTACCCAAAGATTCTTATGTGAGCTACTATTTGCCCCTGCGTAAGTTGGTGAGTTCGGTATCTGCCATTGCCCAATACCGCACCGAAGAAATTCCCGCAACCTTGGAGGCTTTTCGAACTTTGGATTATACCGACCCACGCCTCTATAAAAGCGGACTGTTGAAAGATGTCATAGAAAACCATTTTTGGTTAATAGAAAACAGTGGCCGAAGTTTAGATTCTGTATATATCGAAATGCTGACTTCTATTGATCTTATGCTTGAAAATTTACAAATAGATAAACAAAAACTGAATGAAACTACCGAACATCTGTTTCGGTTTCTGGAACAGCGCAGCTTGTTTACAGCGTCGGAATACCTGGCCATAAAACTGCTCAGTAAAAAATCGTGTACGCTGAACAGTGATTTTGCCTCACAATTAGAAAGCTACCGAGCCATGAAAAAAGGCAATATCGCACCGGACATAGTTTTCCCGACCGGTATTTCCTCTCCGGCTTATATGGACAAAAACAAGCCGGAAAAGCTTTCTGAAATAAAAAGTTCCTACAAAGTTATTATTTTTGGAGCAAGTTGGTGTCCGCAGTGCCCAAAGGAATTGCAGGAAATAAGCAATAAATATACACAATGGAAACAACAAGGGGTAGAAGTTATTTTTGTATCGCTTGATGAAGACAAACAAACTTTCACCAATTTTACAAAACCATTTCTTTTCATCAGCATCTGCGATTACAAAAAGTGGGAAAGCAAGGTAGTAAAAGACTATCATGTATTTGCCACGCCAACCATTT
Organism: Paludibacteraceae bacterium; assembly: GCA_047974405.1. Classification (GTDB taxonomy): domain Bacteria; phylum Bacteroidota; class Bacteroidia; order Bacteroidales; family Paludibacteraceae; genus UPXZ01. Next base: position 18,987 of record JBKECI010000029.1, read on the forward strand.
ATCTGCTCAACAATAAACATGAGATATTACTAAAGCCAAATTCTGTAAACCAGCTGAATGCGTGGATTGACTGGTATTTAGTGCAAGAGAATAAGTAAATTTTAAAAAGTATAATAATAACCTCTCCTCCTTTCGTTTGTAACAAGGGGAGAGAAGGGAAATCTAATGTGTCGAAATAATCGATCATCGGGTTTGCACATACCGAACATATATAACTAATACAGAATAGTTTATCCAATTGCCAACAAGACTGCTTTGAATACGGAGCCATGCAAGATACCAAAGAATTAAGTGGCTGATAATTAATAGATAATAGTGCAAGTGAGATCTACTTGCACTATTTTTTTTACACATTCTTAGCCATTTACATTTGTTAATATTCAATAAAATAATTAAAGTTTCCGTACCTAAAAAAAGGAGAATCATACCTTTGCCACAGAAAAATGAGAAAAAGTCTCTTACATATTATTTTCAGTTTGTTGTTGGCTACAGGATTTTTATTTTCCGGAAATGGTTACAACTTGGTTCAGTATTGTTGTGATGATTGTTTCAATGCCGGAATAGAACACGTTTCTGAAACAACCTGTGAAAGTATTCACAACTACGGTTGCGACTCTTACCGTGCCTACGCCAATACCCTATCTAGTGTTTGCGTACGCTCCTCACAAAAAAACTGTCAATTTAGTCGGTTGGAGCTGGATGTACCATTGATTGGTAAAAATAATTTTTCTTTCACTTTTTCCTCTCAACTCTTTTATATTAAAATTTTTAGTACAATCATTGATACAAAAAACTTTAACGAAACAATTCTAACATCAGAAATTAACCACTCCCCTTCTCCAAATTTTGTCCTGCAAAACGGTAGGGAAATTCTCCACTACAAGTCCGTTCTCATTATTTAGAGTTTATTTTCCGTTAGTAAAAAATCAGGTATTACTTACACCGGACAATCCAACTGTTCAATTCGGAATAAGTCGAAATATCAGGATGACAGAAATTATTTCCCCCTGATATTTTACTTCTTAGTTATCGTTAGCGTGGTTTTTTCAGCCGACACACATCGGATGTATGCGTTGCCGATACAGTAAGTTGCGATATCAAATAATACGTACAAGCAGAAAGACACAACTCTTGTATATGTTTTGCACAAAACACATGTAGTAGACTGATCTTAAGAATATCCACCTTGAATAACGGACCTTATTCCGATTCCTTGGATGAATGGATAGTGATTCTTATATCCAAGCGTATAACGGCCTCGAAATCAGCCAAACGCTATAACTTCTTTGTAAGAAACAGATAATTTTTCTTACGAGCAATAAATCAACAAATTTTACATTAGAAATCGTTTTCATCCTCAAATAGGAGCTACATAAGAATGATAGACTTATTGTTCTGTGAATAGACCACATAGCCACCTGGCTGATGTAAACTCTAATCAATAATTATAAATTACTAAATTTCAGATAAAAAAAATGAAAAAGATATTTTACCCTTTCACTCTTTTTGTAAGCATGCTGTTCTCCGGAACACTCCAAGCTCAAGTTACCATCGGTAGTAACACAGAGCCTAACGGCAACGCCATATTGGATTTAAAAAACAATGCCAATCCCGAAACTTCAACCAAAGGACTATTGCTGCCCCGTGTGGAACTTGAATCCACTGCCTTAACAACTCCTTTAACAGCCCATGTAAAAGGGATGGTTGTATATAATACAAAAACGGCAAATGATATTACTCCCGGTTATTACTACAATGACGGAACGAAATGGTCGCGTGTAGCGGATGCCTCTTCCGGAACGTGGTATAATGTGGCTACCGGAAATGCGGCTACAGAAAACAGCCAAAATATTTACCAGACAGGCAGCGTAGGCATTCAGACCGGTAAGCCTTCATCCAATGCTGGGTTACACGTATCAGAAAGAAAAGACCCAGCCAGCACCACTCCCGATTATTATAACGGAGTGTTGATTCCTCGCTATACCGAAACCGAAAGAGATGCTAATTTTAACTTGGGAGCCGCCGATAATGGTATGCGTATTTTTAATATAACAACAGATTGCACTAATACTTGGGTGTGGAGCAAATCTTCCAATTCCGGTTCCTGGATACCTTCATGTGGAGAGAAACCAGGCAAAGTAGAATTTACAGAGTGTTCTACAATTAAAGTTACAGGAAAATATGATATTGACAATTCACTATCAGAGCAAACTGTACGCATCGACGTGCCTGTAAAAGTTACAGAATTGGGAAATTATTTTTTTAGCACAAATACCGTAAATGGTGTATCATTTGAAGCAAAAGGCACTTTTGTTAATCTTGGAACTCAGACAGTTTCTCTTTATGTATCAGCAGCAACCTCTCCAATTACTGGAAAATTCAATTATACGGTTAAAGTGTCTCCTACCGAAAGTGCCGGAAACAAAGGCAAGAGTTGTGATATAAGTGTAGATTTTATCAGTAGAGCTACTTCTATTTTGAAGGTAGCAAATATATCCGGGGACCAGAATTATACGGGGTTAACCTCTACCGGAGG
>JBKECI010000030.1:0-17916 GCA_047974405.1 Paludibacteraceae bacterium
GAAATTACTCCGGCAAGAATATCCAAAAACCTTACCGACAGAATCCAACAACTCACAACGGCAATTTATGATATTTTGGGTTGTAAAGGAATTGTGCGCGTTGATTACATTGTTTCAGAAAAAGAAATTATCAACCTATTGGAGGTAAACACCACGCCGGGAATGACCACCACCAGCTTTATCCCACAACAGGTTGCCGCCGCGGGAATGACAATGAACCAAGTGATGACAGACATTATCGAAAGTAAACTGAATTAATGTTACCGGATTGATAAAATGCTGTACAGTATAATAAAAATAGTAATTTCGACCGTTTTGATTTTTCTTGTCAGCGAAATATCAGAACATAGTATTGTGGTTGGGAGTATTCTCACATCCATTCTGTTGATATCGTCTCTATCTTTTTGGTGGATTTATACGGAAACAAAAAACGTAGCACCAATAAGTACCCTTTCCAAAAGCATTTTTTGGAAAATCGTCCTTTCTTTCTCATTTTTCATACAGTTCCCCATATTGCTTTCCAAGCATATAAACTTTTACGCACCAATACTTGTATCCGTAGCGGTAATAGTAAGCGTATATTTTTTGATGATATTTATTTTAAGCAAATTCAGAATAAAAATTTAAACAACAATGTTTTCATTCGAAGAAATATTGAAAAAAGTCAATGACGAGATAGAAAAAATAAGTTGGGAACGCCCTCCTCACGCCCTTTACCAACCCATCGGGTATATACTCTCGCTCGGAGGAAAAAGAGTGCGTCCAGCTATCACGTTAATGGCTTGCAATCTCTATACTGAAAATATAACATCGGCAATAAAACCGGCATTGGGATTGGAAATTTTTCATAATTTCACTCTGCTCCATGATGATATTATGGACAAAGCCGAGATGAGACGAGGGAGACCAACTGTACACAAAAAATGGAGCGATAATACTGCCATCCTGTCGGGCGATGTGATGCAGATAGAAGCTTATAAATGGGTAGCAGAAACCCCTGAAAAATATTTGAAAAAAACATTAGATGCTTTTTCCAAAACAGCAGCAGAAATATGCGAAGGGCAACAGTTGGATATGGAATTTGAACAACGAAACAACGTATCTGAAAACGAATACATTGAAATGATAAGACTGAAAACGGCAGTGTTGATAGCTGCCGGCTGTCAAATAGGAGCCTGGATAGGAGGCGCTACAGATGAAGATGCGCAAATACTCTATGACTTTGGATGCAATATTGGGCTTGCATTTCAACTGAAAGACGACTTACTGGACGTGTATGGTAATGCAAAAACTTTCGGAAAAAGAATAGGTGGAGATATTTTGTGTAACAAAAAAACATTTTTACTCATAAATGCGTTGCATTTGGCAAAAGACAAGGACGCAGAGACATTGAATTATTGGTTGAATCAAAACAACCCCACATACGAAAAAGAAAAAATATCGGGCGTAACCGCTATCTACAACCGTATTGGAGCAAAAAACATTTGTGAAGACAAAATGAATTATTTCTACACAAAAGCGCTTACTTGCCTAGATAATGTAAGCATTTCGCAAGAAAAGAAAAACGAATTGCAAAAACTTGCTGCGATATTGATGGACAGAATCGATTAATTTTTGTAACTTTGTGCAGGCAGTAAATTTTTTAATCATCATTCCTTCAAAAAAATGCCCTATCGCCGTTTACCCAATACCGACCAAGCAAGGTTGAGAACTCTCCGAACTGCAATAATCGTTTCTGATAAGCAGCGTTTTGGAGAACAGGCTATTCTTTACAAAAGTTTACACGAAGCAGAAACTTTTCTCAAAGCTTTTGAAAATCAAATGATACTGTACAAACAAGCATTTGACAATCAAATAAATGCAAACAAGCAATATCAACAGATATTGAACAATGCTCGCATGTATATTTCCCATTTTATTCAGGTATTAAATTTATCCGTTATACGCGGAGATGTAAGAAAAGAGCAAAAACTGCTGTATTGCTTGGATGAAGACATACACAACGTACCCGATTTAACAACCGAAACCGCCATACAAACATGGGGGAAAAATATAGTGCAAGGGGAAAATGAGAGAACACGTAATGGTGGATTTCCTATATACAACCCTACCATAGGGAAAGTTCAGGTTCATTTGGAGGTTTTTAACGAGTACAAAACTACCCAAAAGTTATACCAAAGCACCACCAATAGGAATTGGGAAGAACTAGTAAACCTGCGTGAGAAAGGAGATAAAATCATCCTTGATATATGGAATCAGGTCGAAAGTCATTACAAAAACGAAACTCCATATGATAAGTTGATTAAGTGTCAAAAATATGGATTAATTTATTATTACAGAAAAAATGAACCCGAACTATTGCCTGAATTTAGGTAAGTACAAGCAAAAGGAAATGTTACGTCCAAATAAATTATCCATTAAACAAAAAATGACTGAAAAATCAGTCATTTTTTGTTTAATAATATTTCGCTAATATACAGCGTTTTGATCTAATCAATTTTCTTTTATAAATACTTTTTCACCAGATGTGGTTCCATCCTCATAAGTAATTTTTTTCACTACCAATCCTTTTGCGTTCTTGTTAAGTTTTTTCCCTAAAGCATCGTACAACTCAACCGACTTAATTGTTTTGCTGGCATCAACTGTCGAAACACCGGTAGATATTTCTTTTGTATTTCCTACATTTTGAGAGACTTCAATGCGATAAAGATTAAAAGCATTGATATATCCATAAATGTAAATAACACCACCTGCACCTGTATAATCGGCAGTCAGCACATTAGGTGCATCACCACTTGCAGAAGGGGGAGTGTAAGATGCCAATAAGTTTACTCCATCGGTAATGTAAAGTTTTCTGTCATCTGTAGGGGTTGAGGACGAGCATCTGTTGAAAACGTAAATTTTGCAAGGACCCGTAACATTAAAATAAACAAAGTTCTTGGTTGGTAAATTTGGTGTTTCGCTTGTGGCAATACTTCCGCCACCACCCAACTTAAAACGGGAGAATAAATCGCCCCCCGCGAACGTACCGGCAGCCTCAAATGCTTTTTTACTGTAATCCACGACAAAAGAGGTTTTAGGTGTTTCTCCATTAGGATCTACATAAAAACCGAGATTGTTACTTACACCCTGATTAATTGTGGTAGTAGTTCCAGAGCTGAGAGGGTACAGGGTAGTAAAATCCCATACTGTTTGTTGTCCGTAACCAATTAGGCTAAATGTCGCCAAAGCAATCAAAAGTAAATTCTTTTTCATAAGTTCTAATTTTTAAATAATTAATAATAAAGTTGTTTTTGTATCTAATAAATAATTGATTGTAAAGTGATTACAAAGTAATTCTATATTTTCCAAAGATAACTACCGGATAATAAGTTTAATGAGTTATGACCACATTATTATTGCTACTTAAAATATATTTTAATATTTCAATTATTGCATATTTGACTTCTTTATCTTATCGTAAAAATCTCCAAAAACTTTTCCCATTGTGATTTCTTCACCCTGCTTCTTTGTAAGAATTTTTATCCAATTTCCTCTTTGCTCTATTTTGCTCCCCTCTCCGGTATTGTTATATTCAAAATACCGCGCTGTTTTTTCGTTTGCCGGATTTCTCCAATTGTCCCATCCTGCGGGGGCAATCCCTTTGGGTAAATTGCAATTGATAAAAGCCGTCATCGCATACGCTCTCCATGGTCTTCCTAAATATAGGGTATCAACTCCTTCAGCTAAGGTTATTTTACATTTATTGAAAACAAAACCATACTCTACACTTTTCGGAGTGCTTGCAGCCGTTATATACGAGTTTTGTTTACAATGAATTTGGCATCTCTCGAACCAAACAGTTGCCCCTCCAAATATAAAATCGGTTGTCCCCTCAATGTAACTCTCTTTCACATACACCTTTCTGTTTTCTCCCGCTGCATAGAATGTGTCTTGATTCCCTAACAAAACACAATTTTTGACAATAATTCTGTCTCCTTCCGTATGCAATGCAACGGCTTGCGCTACCGGTTCTGCACTGTTTTCGACAGTCAAATTTTCGAGTAATATGTCATTCCCACGTACCTGCAAAGTATAAGTACGGAATGTTCCCATATTGTCTATTTTTGCATGGTCGTTGTAAGTTATTATTGTATTCTTTCTGTCCTCCCCTGTAATTTTTACATTACAAATATGTTCGGGGATTATCACTTTCTCATAATAAACTCCTGCATTTATCAAAATATAAGTTGCTCCGTCGGGGTCAAAAGCTCTTATGGAATTTACAGCGCTTTGCAGCGATGTAAAGTCTCCTTTCCCATCTTTGCTTACAACAATTCTTTTTACATTTTGAGCAGAAGAGAGTTGGAACAATCCATAAAAAAGAAAGAAAGAAAACAATATGTTTCTCTTGTTTGACACGTCTCTATTTTATTTTCTTCACAATGCTGTTCAAATATACTTCCAAATAGGTATATCCATCTTTATTCAAGTCGTTTGCATTTTTATCTGCGCAATACTTCTTCATCCACTCATCGGGGATTCCGTCTTCGTTTGCATCAACGGGAGCCGGTAGCGATTGGTATTGGGGATAGCCTCCCACATCTCCCTGACTGTCAATCAATCCATTGGAACTTCCATTGGAACCGGCATAGGTAAAAGTACCTTCTTTGGTTTCTTTTATGTATCGCTTGTCCAGTGCGTCTCTTACTAATGAGCATCCTACGTACTTAAGTACCTCTTGATAAGCTCTTTTTGCTGATTGAGTTTTTACAGGCGCTATCGGAAACTCGGTATTTGATATAACGTCTGCCAGTGTAGCTTGCGGGGCAAATTTTTCAAAGGTGGAGTTCAAATATACCCCTTTATCATTATTCTTCGTTATCTCTCCATTCTCAACCATAACGTTTCCTTTTAGATAAAATTTTCCGTAAGTTCCCGAAGGTTGATTGTTTTTCCCATCGTCTGCGTAAGGGTTCAAAAATCGCTTTTTTGAACTTGAATTTGTTGCCGGTCCGGGTTTGTAATAATTATTCACGATATTATAACTCCCCCCTTCACCGGCATAAGAGTTATTGCTTCCCCAATTGTAAATCACGTTGTTACGAAAATCCACCTGTTCGAGTTCGGATTGATTGGTGTATCTGCTCCCACAAAAACGGGGATTGCGATTGTCATGGCTTATCAACAGATTGTGATGAAATGTAGCTGGCTTGCCACCCCATATTCCTCCGTAGCCATGTTCGCCTTTGTTGTGAACGGAGTTTCTCAGACTTTCAGCAACTAGACACCACTGCATAGTAAAATTGGTGTTGTCGTAAAATGATGAGCATTCGTCGATGCTCCAACTTACACTACAGTGGTCAATAATAATATCTCTGTGTTCTTTTCCTGAAAACGCATCCACCCCTTCTTTTGAATTATCTCCCAATCGGAAACGCAAATATCGGATAATTACATTATCGGCACTGACAATGGTTTCGTGATTGGTAATACAAATCCCATCTCCAGGGGCAGATTGCCCTGCTATGGTCAAATCACCGTTATTTATTTTCAGAGGTTCTTGTAGTTTGATAATCCCCGAAATTTTGAATAAAATAATCCTTGCCCCCTTTTTCTTAATCGCCCAACGCAGAGTACCCACCTCTTCGGTATCGTCCAAAGAGGTTACGTATAAAACTTTGCCTCCTCTTCCTCCCGTCGTAAACATCCCAGCACCTTCAGCGCTTGGAAATGCAGGAGTTTGCGAGAATAGGTAGATAAAGGGACTACTCAAAAAGAATAATAATACCAATAATTTAATTTTCACCATTTTTATCATCAGTTACAAAATATTGTTCAGATCATTTTACAAATTTTACAGTTTTGATTTTCCCATTGTTCAGCAGTATGCGTGCCATATAAACTCCGCTGTCCAAATTACCTGTATAGGCTATCGTTACTTTATTTAAAACCGCTACTTTTTGACCTTTTATATTGAATATTTCTATTTTTGCTGCATCGGCATCGATGTAATCTTTACGTATTTTGATTTCGGAAAAATCAAATTTGTCATTGACTGCCGAAACTATTTTTTCTTGAATACACAAATCAATCATACTGAACTGTGACGGTGTACCGCCCGAGCCAAAGCTTTGTATCTGTATTGTTGAACTACCGTTCCCTTTGATGTCAAACGTAACCGGAATACAGGAACTACTTGACAAGCTGTATGTTGTTTTATTAGCCTCGTCTCCATTGACGATAACATTGACAGTACGAGTTCCATTGGAAGTAAATTTGGCAGTAAACAGAGCCTGTTCAGGCAATGTAAATGTTACATCGCTTGTGCGCCATGTATATCCGTTTTCCGTACATGCGTCGGTACGCCCTCCTGCTGTCGAAATAGCTCCTGCGGTAATAATATTAGTTAGAGCATCGGGAACAACATTGTCCGTAGGTACACTACCACAGAATATATCTTTTAATTCAGAATTATTTTCATCCGACTTGCTACCCTGCTCTTTGATCAATGTTGCCACAATACTGTTTAGATAGACTTCCAAGTTGGTGTATCCCTCTCCCAGCGATGTTGTTTTTCCATCCGACACATCGTTGGGGTTCAAGCCTTTGGATATTTCCCAACTGTCGGGCATACCGTCGTTGTCTGTATCTGCCAGTACAGAAGACTCATCGTAGGTATAAGCGGGCCATCCGCCTACATCATTTTGAGAATCTATATAGCCTCCGGTACTGCCGTTGCTCCCTTTTGTTACCGAAACAGTCCCGTTTAGTATATTGTCTATAATTCGTTTGTCCACCGCGTCCCGTTTCAAGCTTGCACCACCATAACCTGTAACGCTCACAAAGGCGCTGTCTGTCGGTTGAATATTTAAATGTGCCGGATAAGCAAACGGAACGGTTGATTTTATGGTGTCGGAATAGGTTGTTGATGGTTGAAATCCCAACCAATTATCGGCTGTTACCGATGAATTATTTCTCATAATGTTTCCGCTCAGATGAAAATGTCCCCAAACTCCTTTTGGTTGGGAATTTGTGCCATCGTCTGGGTTTGGACTAAAAATTCGATAACTGCCGCTGCCGCTACTCTTTGCTATTCCCGATCGGTAATAGTTGTTTACTATATTGTAGTAACCTCCTTCGCCTGCATAGCCCGAGTTTCCTCCCCAATTATAAATTACGTTGTTTGTAAAGGTAACTTTTTCAGTCTGAGGGCTGTTTGTATAGCGACTGCCACAAAAGCGGGGATTACGGCTGTCATGAAAAGCCAAAATATTATGATGAAAGGTGGCTGGCTCTCCTCCCCAAATGCCTCCATAGCCGTGTGTTCCTTTTGAATGGACAGAGCTGCGCAAACTCTCCCCTATGACACACCATTGCATAGTAAAATTTTTGTTGTTGTAAAACGAGGCACACTCATCAATATTCCAACTCATAGAGCAATGATCCAGTATAATATTGGTTTGGTCTCGTCCCCAAATAGCATCTGCCCCATCCCAGCCGTAACTATCGGTACCGTCTGCCAAATCTGCCGCAGCTGCCTCGTCTCCCAAGCGAAAACGGATAAAACGTATGATGACATTACTTGTAGAAATAACTACCGGGTAGTTTTTGATACATATTCCATCTCCAGGAGCAGATTGTCCTGCAATAGTCAAACTGCCGTTTTTGATTCGGAGTTCGGATGTAAGCGAAATAATTCCGGCAACTTTAAACATAATTGTTCTTGCTCCCGATTGGTTGATAGCCCAACGCAATGTACCTGCGCTACCATCATCGGTAAGTTTTGTTACATACAGCACGTTGCCACCTCGTCCTCCGGTGGTGTACATTCCGTCTCCTTCGGCGCTTGGGAAAGCAGGTATTTGTGCTGTAATAGCGAGCGATATTATGCTAAAAGTAAAAAGTGCTATGATTTTTGATTTCATCTGTTTAAAATTTATTTCTTAGTTATCGGATGGAACTTGCACATAAACATCTTTTTGTGTATCAAAGTTTATTTGTCGTGCTCGTTTCATAATGTTAATAATTATTTTGCCATATTTTGTTTTACCGGATACTAACTTTCAAGTTTTGACTTCCTCCTTTACTTGATGCCTGAACCACCCAAAGTCCTCTCTCTAAGTCTATTACATAATTATCGTAAATCATTTTTGAAAAAATCAACGAACCGTCTATTTTGTACACATTGACGGTAGTTGGAAATTTTAAATTTGAAATAAATATTTTTTCTCCATTCGAATAAATATTTGCCGAATTTTTATTTTCAAAATAGGGGGTACTTAGTTCAATATCTTTAGATATTAACTGAGGAACAGGATCCCAGTTATCGGTTTTTTTCGTGAAATTGAAAGTGGTAATTTCGGTACCATCGGTCAAGTTGGGCGTGGTTAATATTTTCGACCAGCTTGCACGGGCTGCGGTATTGTTTACTCCCGATAACTCTGTGGTGTTGTACTCATAGACCTTGTCTGAAGTTCCTCCCAGTGTATTGTTCCACCCTGCGGGAACTATCAACGACTGCCCTAAATAACTTGGATTGTTGGAGGTTTCGATAGTGGTGTTGTAAAATACCACCTCGCTGGTGGTGGGTTGCCACGGACGACCAAGATAACCCGGTTTGGAGCGGTAAGCAGAGGCTGTCTCCGTAGAAGGATTGGCAGATGTTATTCTACATTCGTACATCAAATAGCCACGAGATGAATTTTGCTGCGCTGCTGTAATGTAGCATACATCTGTGTTTGCCTCGCTTGTATTCATAGCCAAGTCGGTTTGGTAGCAAACTAATGTCATCCCTCCAAAAAGATAATCCGTCGCCCCCATCAAAATTCCCTTGTATGCTACTATCCTTGCTCCCTCAGCGCCAAAAAACGAATCTTGACGCCCTATGATTCTGCACTTGTTCAAAATGGATCGATCTCCACCTGCCGTGTATGCTATTGCCGCCGCCCTCTCTACGAAGTTTTTATTTTGTACGGCGGTACTCCCTTTGATGGTAGGACGAGTTCCTTTCCCCCCCGAGGTCCACTCTTGAACTGTGTCTTCAGATTCTTTTTTAGAGATGTATTGATTGTATGAATTTTCGATGATAATATTGTCGGCTCTAAACCCCGAAGCCATTACCACTACCGTAGCATTCCAATAAGAGCCGTTAGTAGTGCCGCTTCCGGCGTTGCTATAATTGGTATAGCCATTTTCTTTGTTTACCCTTAACGCATCGGCATTCCATTTTTGGTTTGCTCCCATGCTGAAGTAATTGTAACCATGTCCGTAATAAGAGGTTACCCTCACAGCATTGGGGTGTATATCTACTCCCATATTCAGCAAATCTATACTTGGAGTTAAGGAGGCATTTGAAAGTGTTATATTGGGTATATCAATGATCAGCATTTCTTCATAGTTACCGGGGTCTATCATTACTGTTACAGTATCGGTTGATGTGCGGTTCATACACCTTATCGCATCCAGAGCTGCATTGATGGTTTGGTATGTTTTGTCTGTGCCTACCGTTATGGTCGGAGTATAAGGGACATTGTTCATCACTTTAACTTCGGTGAGGTATGTTGTTCCTGATACATTGTTTATAGTCATATATCCATCGGAACCACCGGCATATATAAATTCTTTAGACTCAACTAAAGATGTACTTCCACTGTTGGTAGATGTAGTAGTGCTACCGTCCACGTTGAATGAGGCAGCGTAGTAATACGAAACTTTCATTTTCTCCCCTTGCTTTAATGGGATCTGGAGTTTTGAGGTTGTGCTGTTCATAACAAGGTGCCCTTTTGATTTTTCATTGTAAACCGAACCCGAGAGTAATGTTCCTTTGTAAGCTGTTGTTGCCCCATTGGTGATGGTGGCATCATCAAAAGACCAAACGGTAACGGGTACAAACGTCAAGTCTTTGGAAACATCGGCTGTTAAAACTGTCAAGTTTGACGTAGCGCCCAACTGTAACGGATATTCGTCAAGTCCGGCACACGCAATTGAATAGATTCCATCGCGAAGGTAAATATTATTTAAATCGGAAAAAGAATAGGTATATCCCGACTCATTTAAATTTGTAAACGTAACATTCAACTTAGAAAGCTGAGTTGCATCCAAACCTACGGTATTCAATGTGATTTTAAATACGGGTTTTAACTGAAATACAATGTCTTTAGTTGTGTTTATTGATATATTCACAGCATTATCGGCAATAAAATAGTCGTTGACCCCGGTAGCCGAAACAGTATAGTCGTACCCTCCCTCTAGTTGAACAGAGTAAGTAGCGGTGGTAGCATTTATATTAGGTTCCGGTACGTATGTTCTGGAAACGGCAGGAGTATAAACTAAATTTACCAAAGCAAGCTTATCGGCGGGTAAGTTTGTGATATTTCCCGACAGGGTATATAAAGAAACGTTGAGAATTTTAGGGTTGTAAGTTGTATTGTTTGCTACGTCTATGGGATCTGAGTTGGATATGATATATCCATTCGCATTCTCCAAACTTGGGGTATAAGTATGTCCTGCAGGCAATTGAATATTATAATTATTTGATCCGTCAGGAGTAACGGTCTTAACTTTATCGTTTTCGTTTGTAAATTTCAACGTATATCCCGAAGGTATTCCGGCAGCATTTGTCAAATCAACGGCTCCGCTCAATGTTACGTATGTGGCCGGTTTTCTGCAAATACGGTAATAAAATGGTTTATCTACGGAATCGTAAATTTTAAATGAACCGGCTGATTTTGCAATATATTTGTACAGAGCAGGCTCTGTGGTAAGTGAATGTTCATCTTTTTGAGATGTACCTGAGGTATATTCAAAGGTCATTATGCCGGTTCCGTTTTGAGATTTGGCATATACGGCAACTTCATCGTCTTCATTGAGGTCCAGGGTAAAATATCTCCCCGTAGCAGCGCTTGCATTTACATAGATATAGCCGGTTAATGTTTCGGAGCCGATTATGTAAGGAAGTCCTGAACCACCATCGTAGCGGGTCAGATTTGTGTTGCTCGTTCGCAATCTGTCGCTTGTAGAAGATGTACTCGTCCAACTCAAAATGCCGGCAGTGAAAGAACTTGGTAAGGTTTTACCCGTAGCTCCTACCGCCGTTTCGGAATACCATGCATTGATGCCTGCTTCGTCCAGCATATTGTTGTAGGTGGCAACGTCTAATTGGGCTGCTCCAAAATCCCAAACATCTGTTTTGGTTTGTCCACTACTAATGGTGGTGAAAGCAGATATTGTCAATAATAAAAGAAAGTAAAATATTTTTTTCATGTGGCTATAATTTACTGGTTTAACAACACGCTTGTCATAATAAAAGGGGCTACTGCTTTAGCATCGTTGTCCCTTACGGGTTCCGATATATAGTATTCAAAGCTTCCGTCTCGATAGTTGGGACTCCCTCCCAGTCCGGCTACGGCACACACATTGGTTACAGATACGGTACCGTCTTGATTTTGTTTTATAAATTGTTTTACAAACTGCCTGTATGCCTTTTTGCTTTTTGAGATGTATGCCTTTGGTAAATATCCTTTTTGCGACCCTTTTACCCAAGCATAAACAAACATAATGGAGCCGGAAGATTCGAGATAATTCCCTTTTGTCTCTCCCTTGTCTGTAACTTGGTACCACATTCCGCTCTTTTTATCTCGGAACTTGTCCAATGAATCGGACATGTCATTCAATATTCGGATTATTTCGGGTCGGTTGGGATGATGCTCTGGTAAAAAGTCGAGAACATCCACCAATGCCATCATATACCATCCGATACTTCTTGACCAGAAGTTGGGAGAACGTCCTGTCTCGGGGTTTGCCCAGCGTTGTTCTTTGCTTTCGTCCCAACCATGATAGAGTAAGCCTGTTTTTTCGTCTTTCAGGTCTTTTTCGGCACAGATAATTTGTGCTGTAACGTCGTTAAACAGCTCCGGCTGATTCAATTCTTGCCCGTATTGCGCCAAAAACGGCATTGCCATATACACTCCGTCGAGCCATACTTGATTTGGATATATTTTTTTGTGCCAAAAGCCACCATTTGATATTCTGGGTTGGTTGTTGATTTGGCTCCTCAGCAATTCGGCCGCAAGTTTATATTTTTCTTTTCGGGTCAAACGATGCAACGGAAACAATATTTTTCCTGAATTGAGCATATCGAGGTTGTATTTCTCAAGCACATAGGTATCAATACTGCCATCTTCCTGTATCATCTTATCGGCATAGCTTTCGGCATACTTCAAATACTTCTCTATACCTGTCTTTTCATATATTTTCAAAAAAGAGAGCATTTCCAATCCTTGCGTATAACTCCATACAGGTTTCTGGGAGAAATCTACCATCCAACTTTCAGGATTGCGGATTATTTCCGAGTCTGCCATACAAATGTAATACTTTGCTTTTTCTGCATTGGCAAAGAAAACAGTTGTAACAAAAATTATAAATATATGAAGTTTTATATTCATAAAACAGTACAGAAAATTAATTGTATTCTTCGTTTTGTAAAAATTCGCTTTTATTTGTTACTGCATCCAACTGAGCTTGTGGAATGGGGCGAAGATAATGTTTGTTCTCAATGTTATCTGCACCTTGCGCGTTATATGCTTTTACGCGAGACACTAGTGTGCGGGTACGTTTCAAGTCAAACCACCGCTGTTGTTCGCCACACAATTCGATAGCACGTACATCAAGTATGGTGTTAATATCTACTGTGCCTGAAATGGAGTTATCTTTTCCGCTAATGGCACGTTTGGATCGCAAATCGTTTATTGTTCCAAGGGCATTGCCTCCTGTTGCCAATTCGCATTCGGCTTTGATGAGGTACATCTCGGCAAGGCGAAAGACAACGGCATCTCTGTGTGAAATATCATAAGTAGGGAATCGACTGTCATATACATTATCCATAAATTTTTTTATACCAGGGAACGAACACCATCCTCCAATTTTATAAGAGTTGTAACGGGCGTCTCCATAAACATCCGACTTGGCTTTTGCCACCTCAGTTGGTTTTGCTATTGCCGGATTGGATGAGGTATAAACAGGTATATCCCCACCGCTTAAAAACTGAATTCGATATCTGTTTTTAGCCCAAGTTTGTTTTGCTTTTCCTTCTGGCGAATCTCCATCTAACGGACAATAGTATATAGCTGTATCTTGTATATTTGTATAATTCTTGGCGCTGCCTTCTAAACCGGGAGCTATAGTATAGGCATCTAAAAGGGTGGCTGTGGTACGTTGATCTGTGGCTCTGTTCTTTTCCAATAATTTCCAAAGATAGACAGAAGGGAGATAACGGGTAAAACCACGTCCATACCAAGAGTAATGTGAAGCAACATTTATCTTAGCGTTTGTTACTGTATTTGTTACATAAGTAGGATCAGCGGTCGCACGTGCAAATATTTGATTTTTATCGCCTCCCAGATCGGTTGCACCATTATTCCACATACTGACAAACATCAATAGCATGGCGTTGCCTCCTCGCGTATAACCTGTGCGAGTTATTAATCCATTATAAGACAATTGGGCGCCGCTTGAATTCGTTTTGTAACGATATGGGATGCAATTGGTGGTGGTAGTCAGTTCATCAGAGTAAGCTATGCCCCAAATAGCTTCTTTGTTTTTTGTAAAATCTTCATTGGTCATTGACCATGTATCGGCATAATTATCATAGAAAAGAAATTGACCACTACCTATTACGGCATCTGCTTCATCTTTTGCCAAGGCATAAAGGTCTTTTCCTGAATAACTGATATTTGTTGTAATAGAATTTTTGCCTAACCATGATGCTGCATAAAGCAATGTGCGGGCTTTGAGTGCACGAGCAGCCCAATAGTTGGCACGTCCGTCTGCTTTGGTTTTGTAATCGCTAAAATATCCTATAGACTTGTCTATGTCTGATAGTATATTGCTATAAACTTCTTCTTCGGGTGTTCTGATTGCGGTTGTAACAACACTTGAGAAGGACTCTTTGTTATAGGGTACAGGACCCCATATATTTACTAAATGTAAATAATAAAATGCTCTTAAAAAGTGTACTTCACCTAAATACTGATTCTTAATATTTTCAGTTACTACTTTATTTAACGGAATAAATTTTATGCCATTGTTGCATGCGTCTATCGCGCAATAAAACATTTCCCAATATTGGTCTAAGCAGGCATTATCTGCCGTATTATCATCAAGGCTTTGTGGGGTTATGCTATATGAATTTAAAGACTTTTGTTTGTTGTCATACCCATAATAGAATAGGTCTGTTCCCATTTCCGAGAGTCCAAGTCCTGCCTCTTTCCCATACCATCCGCGGGCAAAACTGTAACAAGAGCTTACCAAACCTTGCAAACCAGAGGAGGTACCATAAACCAAGTCGGCGGTTTGCCCTACCTTATTGTCTTCCTCCAAATAGGTCGAACAGGAAGATATAAACGCTGATAATAGCAAAACAGCAGTAATTGTATATATATTTGTTTTCATGTCTGAATAATTAGATTTGTTTTTATTTAATTTTATAAATAAAATGATCTGTTTTTTTGTTTCTATAATTCAATATTGAGACCAAACACAGCCTGCTTGGCTAGTGGAAACGAGATAGCTCCATCGCGTTCGGGATCATAATTATGGATATTACTAAACGTAAAATAGTTTTTTAGAGAGGCGTAAACCTGTAGTTTGTTCAGATGCAAATTGCTTATTATTTTTTGTGGAATACTGTATGAAAGAGTTATATCTTTAATTTTCAAATAATCAGCTTTTTCGTATAGTAACGTTGTTTGATAAGCTGAGTAGATTGTGCTTAATGCACCGGGACTGGGATATTTCGCTGTTGTGTTTGCCGGTGTCCAATAATCAAGATCTCCCCAGTTTGCCGACTCATAATTCAATTGATTATTCATATCGTAAGCAATGGTTGCACCAAGTCTTGCCAAAGCAAATACCGATAGAGTAAAATCTCTGTAAGAAACCGTATTGTTCATCCCAAAAATGTGTTTCGGAGAGCGGTCATACACATATTTGTCTTTGTCATTTAATTTCCCATCGTCATTGCGGTCTATTATTTTTAATGTTCCTGGTTCTCCGTAATTTGAAGGATATTCCAATGTTTCGCTGGGATGTCTTGCTGTCCAGTCTGACACAAATTGAGTATATTCGCCTACTCCCCAGCATCCATCCGCCTTAAAATCGTAATACATTTTAACCGGCTGCCCAATAATTTGCCCAGTAGTGCCTATGATATTCTGCGTAATCCCTTCAGACAACGCAACAATTTTATCTTTAAATGTTGTGTAAGACCAATTTACATCCCATGAAAAATCTTTTGAATTTAATATTAGGGTATTTAAAGACACTTCGACACCATGTCCCGAGGTTTGTCCAATATTAGAGATCACACTTGGATATACAGAAGAGGCTGGTGCACTTTTGGGGTACAACAAATCATTTGTATTTGAGAAATATACATCAACGCTACCGGATATGCGATTATTCAAAATGCCAAAATCAATCGCCAAATTTTTGGAAGTGGTTGTTTCCCACTTTAATGAACTGTTTCCCAACGAACTGGGCAAGTTGCCCGAAATGCTTTTTGCCCCTAAATAATAATATACAGGGAGCAAACTTAGTGTTGACATAGTGGAATATGGGTCAACAGCCGCATTCCCTGAAATACCCCAAGAAGCACGCAATTTTAAATTGTTAAGCCAGTTTGCTGTTTTCAAAAATGATTCTTCTTTTATACGCCAAGCCAATGCCACCGAAGGAAAATATCCCCATTTATGTCCCGGAGCCAATGTTGAAGAACCATCGGCACGAAGAGAGGCTGTTAAAAGATATTTTTCATCTAATTTATAATTTACGCGTCCAAAATACGATAGCATTGCTTGTTTAATATAACTTGAGACTGTGGTTGGATCTGATATCCGAGTTAAGTCATAAAATGAACTTGTATAGTAATGTTCCTTTCCACAATCACCGTAAGTATTTGTCGATTCATACACACTTTGATTCATACTTTGACCTAATAATCCTGTCAAATCATGTTTAGAATTTTCAAAGTTGGTGTTATAAGTCAGTGTATTTTCCCAAGTATATTTTGTGTTGTTCTCGTATTTGGAAGATATATATCCTGTTGCAGGAGATTGATATCTGGCAACACTCTGATAATCTTGATATAAACCGGTACGGATATTGGCTCTGTCTATGTTCATTATGGATTTAAACACCATATTCTTTATCGGGTCAATTTCTATATAACCGTTACCAAAAAAGCGTGTTGTTTCAATATTGTTTTCAAAATTTCCCTCAATCTCATCCAACAGTGGATTGCAATGTGCAGAATATCGGGGGTTAGGAGTTTCGATGAGAGTACCGTCTGCTCTGTAGGCATGTGTAATAGTGGTCATTTTCATTGCCTGGCTGAAAACACTTGAGTTGCGGGCATTCCTATCTTTGTAGGTAAATAATATGCTTGTACCGGTTTTGAGCGTACTGTTTATTCTATGGTCTAATGAGGTTTTCAAATTATAACGATTTTGTTTGTCGTTTTTCATCAATCCCTCTTCAAACATACCGCCAAGAGACTATTAAAAACGGTTTTATTATTTCCTCCGGAAACCGATACTTCAACGTTTTTGGTAAGGCTATTCTGAAGGATGATATCTAACCAGTCTGTATAAGATTTATTTTGGTAAATGGACAATTCGGTTGTCCCGTCATCCAAACTTTCAGTTAAGATATTTTCTGGTGTTAAATTACTCACACCCCAATTTCCCGAAGATTTATCTGCCTGATAATTAGCTTTGTCTATTAATCTTTGTACCTCTTTGTCTCCATACATTACTTTGGGTACATTTGTCGGAGAATTTGATGCAAGGTACGAATTGAGAGTAACTTTCGTTTTCCCTGCTTTTCCTCTTTTTGTTGTAATTATTATAACTCCGTTGGCACCTCGTGTTCCGTATATGGCTGTGGAAGAGGCATCTTTCAACACTTCCATCGATTCAATGTCGGAAGGGTTTAAATCAATGGTTGAGCCGTATTCGGTTCCATCTACCAATATCAGAGGACTGTTTGACGCAGTAATTGATCGGTTGCCGCGTAGTGTTATATTTAGACCAGCGCCGGCTTGTCCGTTTGATTGTTGAATATCTACACCCGTAACTTTACCTTGAACCGCCTGCAAGGCATTGCTAGTTGCCACTTTTGTTATATCTGCGTTTTTAATAGAGCCAACAGACCCTGTTAAATCACTTTTTTTTACAGCTCCATAGCCTATAACAACCAATTCGTCCAGTGTTTTTGAATCTTCTATCATAGTTACGTTGATAGATGTTTTTCCACTTACCGAAATTGTTTGTGATAAATAGCCAATATAGGTAAAGCTTAATTTCCCATTCTCGGAAACTTGTAGGATATAGTTCCCATTGGCATCTGTAGAAATACCGTTGGTTGTACCTTGTTCGGCTATACTTACTCCTACTATGGGATTGCCATTGGCATCTTTTACCTGACCGGTAACTTTTATCCTTTGCTGAGCAGGTACTTGCTGTCCATTTCTCAGAGTCGATGCTTTATCAACCGAGTTAGACACAGAAATGGTTGCGATACCTCTCGAATTGGCAGAATTGATAAAAAGCATCCCACATATTATCAATAGAAGTTTTGAAATCGCTTTTTTCATTCGTTTGTTTTTTAATGGTTTGACGTTAGGTTAGTTCAATTTATCTTAAACAGTGCTGGTTCTCATCTCATTTTTACCCCCGCAATCGTAATATTGGAGTTTCCGCCTTGTTTGAGTTCTACCGGTTTTTCTAATTCTCTCGGATAAGTGAAATTTTCTGATTGAAAATTTTCCACCTCTTTCAAAATCAATGCAGACCCTTTTCGTGGAACTATATGTACATTTTTAAATACTATATCTGTCGAGTTATTTACTTCTGCTCCATATTCTGCGGTGATGTGTAC
>JBKECI010000031.1:0-48824 GCA_047974405.1 Paludibacteraceae bacterium
AATCATCCGAAAGCGCCTGCTTTTTATTTTTTGCAAATCGTTTTTTATAAATCAATAAAAGTAGCGCCACCAATAAAACGAATATTGCCGCCAAGAGAATCTCCCACAACAATATTCCATTATTTTTTTGTTGTGAATATACCGTTTTCATTTCCGTATCGCTCAAGGCTCGATTCCAAATCATCAAGTCGTCCATTTCGCCCAAATAGCCTTCGCTGCTAAAATTATTGCCTATCGTTAAGGCTTGCTCATTGACCCTTATCCGTTCAAATGATTTTTCGAATATTAGATCTCCGTTCAAAAAAAACTGTATATGATAGTCGGGTACATATACGCAACCAACATGTTGCCAATGTCCGGTTTTAATCTTATGCTCGGAAAAAACTACCGATGCAAAACCTGTTCCCGCGAAAGAAAGCCCCTTTTGACGGATTTTGAAAGAGAATGTTTCGCCTTTGCTGACAATTGTATGGATATTGTCGATACTCGAAGGTTTTACCCATGCTGTTATCGTAAACGGTTTTGCAGTGTCAAATTTTAGATTTTTTTTGAATTGCACAGCCGCCCCTTTTTGATGGAGATAAAGTGTTTTTCCAAACTTACTATCATTACGAAAATCAACATTAAATAGCTCGTTTTTATATAGAGTTTTATCAACTTCGTTTTTTATCCCTTTTTCGAAATCAAATTTATAGATGAGTTCGTCTTCCAACAAAAGTTTAATAGCCGAAAATTGTTGATAAATATTATTTCTATCAAATTTTACAATTTCCGGATAAAAAGCATATCCTTCCTTCCAGGGTGTATAGATTTCATAATTTCTATTGATGGTTACCGGAAAACTGAATTGCCCATTGGTTGTGGTTTCGAAATGATCTATCCAGCGAATGTTGTTTAGTATTTGATTTTTGTAATTAATTGTTCCTGAGTAAAACGGCGAATTGTTAAGCGATTTTATTATGGGTGTCGTCCATTCAACTTGCGAAGGTGTTACGAGTATAAAATTTGGCTTTATACCTCTTTTTTTCCAAGGATAGAATATGCGGTACTCCACCAACGTATCTCCCTGTACTCTTCTTTTAACAATATTATTTAAGGGTTGATATCCGAACAGTTTATTATCTGTGTTTGAAAGTGATATATTGACAGCTGATAAAGAGTCATAATTATTGAAGTATATTTTATCTGTTGTAAACGAAAAGTCGGTCGGATTTATCGTAAACAGCAACATTCTTTTCCCAGTTTTTATTATTGCATCAAACGTTGGAATTTCAGTGTGATTATCGGATGGGTAATATATGTGTTTTTTAAGTTTTGTCCTTTGGAGCGCTGAATTCAAATTATGCGTAGATACCGAATCTTCTATTACAATTGTAAACGTCTCACCGGGGTGGCTGTCAAGAAAGGCTGCTACGGCAATAAACGCATCCATATTTTGCAGTGTGGACACTTTTTGCATTAAAAACGATCTTACTCCTTTATTTATCAGACTACCCGGATTACTGTCGGGGGTGGTCATCAGTTTGGTATCTCTCAATAAAACATTTGACTGTACCTGCGTTTCTGTCTGTGAAAAAACAGATGAGGTTATCATTCCGAAAGTAAGTATAATAACTATAGTTAGCTTTATGCTTATTCTGGTAACATTCTGATATGCTATAGTATTAATAATCCTCAAAGACTTAATTTTGGTTATATATTGAATTGACAATGCATTGACAAACTTCTATTGATAATAAAGAAACAAAACCAAAGCATCCGATATTAATATTACTAAACCTGACAGAGAATAAAAGTTTAGTTTAACGAACCTATAAGAAAACAATTATCCGAAACACGACTCTCTATTTATTAAAATTATCATATCAGTTTGAAATTATTTCTATAATTAAAACGATTATGTCTTCTTGTTTTATAATGGATAAATTTCCCGTCATTTATTTGTGTTTTAGCTCAAATCAATTGCTACATCAAATATTGCCCATCCAAAGTAGGAGTCCTGCTTGATGACCATCCGGGAGTATTATGCGTACCAAAGTCCATTTCCAAACGGTTGCATTCATCAAGCGAGAAACGCATCAGTCCATTCCACTTGTTTTGTAGAATAAGAACGCTGCTGCCTCCAACTTTTTTTAATGTTTCCAAATCGTAGGTTATCCCTGTTTTGGTTAGGCACCCGTTCATCTATTGCCATAAGGTATAAGGGGCAGGTTCAACACTGTTTTCAAAATCTTTTGCTATGGATAGATTCAATACGATAGGTGGCTTGTCCTGGCAGGTTAAAAAACAAAATAAGACTGAAAATAATCGTTGCTATATTCTTGAGTAGAATCATATAATCTGGCTTTGATAAAGTTACCAACAACCGGTTGTTTATAGACAATTCGACGCAAACACCAATTATGTGTAAAACATATACTGACACATCGCTATCTGATAGCGGCATAATTCAAGGAGGCTACTATCTCATACCATTGTCGGAGAGCAATAAAGATATGGAGCAATAGTAGTTTTTCAGTTTCTCACTTGCCCCTCTCCCTCTATTATCCACTTGTAGGTGCAAAGTTCTGCCAATCCCATAGGACCTCTTGCATGGAGTTTTTGCGTACTTATTCCTATCTCGGCACCAAGTCCAAACTGTGATCCATCCGTAAACGCAGTAGATACATTAGCATAGACACAGGCAGCATCCACTATTTTTGTAAACATCTCGATTGTCTGGCGATTTTCGGCAATGATACATTCGCTATGTCGGGAGCTGTGCCTTGTTATGTGCTCCAAGGCTTCTTCGAGGTTTTTTACTGTTTTTACAGACATCTTATAGTCTAAAAATTCGATACCGAAACTGTGTTCGTCCGCATGCTTCAGCAATTTTTCGGGATATTTCCCGTCCAATTCCCCGTATGCTTTTTCGTCTGCGAAAACAATCACATCTTTTTCCGCCATATTCCGGCACAGCTCTGCCAAATCGGATACCCTACTTTCGTGGATTACCAAGCAGTCCAACGAATTACACACACTTACACGGCGGGTTTTTGCGTTAAAGATTATTTTTTTTCCTTTCTCCGTGTCGCCCGATTCGTCAAAGTATGTATGGCATACCCCTGCCCCTGTCTCTATCACGGGTACTTGCGAATTTTTCCGTACAAATTCTATTAAACCTTGTCCTCCACGAGGGATAACCATATCTACCACTCCCACAGCCTGCATCAGTTCCGAAGTAGCTTCTCTGCCAGCGGCAAGAAGCTGTACGCAGTTTTTGTCGATACCGTTTTGTTTCAACACTTCCTGAATGATCTCTACAATAGCAGAGTTGGAACGATAAGCATCGGTTCCCCCTTTCAGCACGCATACATTTCCCGACTTGAAACAGAGTGAAAACACATCAAAACTCACGTTGGGACGAGCCTCGTAAATGATACCGACAACACCAAACGGAACGGTTATCTTCTTTATTTCCATACCATTTGGACGTACTGTTTTACTCAATATTTTTCCTAAAGGAGAAGGAAGAGCGGCTACATTCCGTATATCGCCCGCTATCGCTTCTAATCGGGTTTCCGAGAGCAAAAGGCGATCGTACATTGGGTTGGATGGTTCCATTTCCGTTAAGTCTTGGGCATTGGCTGCCAATATCTTTTGTGTGTTGATAGGGATGGTGTCTGCCAATTGCAACAATACGGTTTTGATTGTTTCGTCCGAAACTAATGCAAGTTTTTGGGATGCTATTTGCACGTTTTGTTTCCAGTTGCTCATAACAATTATCTATTTTGATTGTAATTATTTTTTTTATTTTGATAACTAAGTTTTTTATTTTTATCGAAACGTATATGTTCTTTTACAATAAATTTAACACCCTATCCAACTCTTCCGACAGTCTTGATTTGAGCATATCAATTTGCTTGATTTCCGCCATCAATTCCTTTGTTTGTTTCTCATCCAAATTTCCGATTAGCACTTTCATTTCCATCATTTTATCTTTCCGTTTTTGCAGTATCATTGCTAGTTTGTATTCGTAAATATATCGGGGGGCAAGCTCTGCAAGCCGCTTATCGTCGGTTTCAATTTCATGGAACTTGGAGTGGATTTTGCTTAAAACATATTTGTCTGAAATTAAATCTGCTACCAAAGCACTTATTTCATAGTCGGGATGATTCAGATAGTACTTTTCGGCAATAAAATTGTCCGAATCCAGATGGGTTTTATAGTCGTCCAACAGCCGCCGGTGTCTATCTATATAAAAAATCAGGTTGTCGCTTTCCATCTCTTCCAATATGTACTGCTCTACACGAATTTCATTATCGTCATCGTCTCTGAAAAGTGTATTTTTTCCATATTTGAGTAAAGTTCTGATAATATTTTTCTCTTCCTTTTCAAATTTAACAACTATTTCTACAGTAGCGTTTCTATTCTCACTGCTTTGTTTGGGT
The DNA here is from genome assembly GCA_047974405.1 of Paludibacteraceae bacterium. GTDB lineage: Bacteria > Bacteroidota > Bacteroidia > Bacteroidales > Paludibacteraceae > UPXZ01. Next base: position 4,431 of record JBKECI010000031.1, read on the forward strand.
TTTTCCTCGCTGTTTGTTCTCTTATTTGCCCTTGCCGATATCTCTTTATTTTTTATTTTTGATATTTCGTAATAAAGATTATTTTCATCCACATTCAACAGCGTACTACACTCTTTTACATACTCGGCACGTATTATTTGGTTGGGTATAACGGCAATACTTTGAACTATTTCTTGCGTGAGTTTTGACTTTTTTACCAGATCGTCTCCGACATCTTCGAGCAGCAGATTAGTTTTGAAACGGATAAAATCGGTCGCGTTTTTTTCTACAAATTCAATAAAATCAGAGGCATTGTGTTTACGTGCAAAACTGTCGGGATCGTCTCCATCAGGCAGAAGCAACACCTTGATGTTCAGACCCTCTTCGAGCAGCATATCTATTCCTCGTATAGACGCTTTGATTCCGGCAGGGTCTCCATCGTAAATTACCGTTACATTTTCGGTAAATCGATGTATGAGGCGAATTTGTCCCGAAGTAAGCGAGGTTCCCGATGATGCCACCACATTTTCAATACCGCTTTGGTGCATCGAAATTACATCGGTGTATCCCTCAACCAGGTAACAGCGGTCATGCCGGACAATCGCTTGTTTGGAAAAAAAGATACCGTACAGTTCGTTGCTTTTGTGGTATATTTCACTTTCGGGAGAGTTTAAGTACTTGGCGGTTTTTTCGTCCTTTTTCAACACGCGACCACCAAAGCCCAATACTTTTCCCGATAGAGAATGGATAGGAAACATTACTCTTCCTCTGAACCTGTCGGCTGTATAATAATTTTCCCCCTCGATGGTCAATCCTGTTTTTACCAAAAAATCTTTTTTGTAGCCCTGTTTCAAAGCCTCTTTGGTAAGTGCATCTTTCTCGTCCAGCGAATAGCCAAGTTGAAATTTTTGAATGATATCGTCGCGGAAACCCCGTTCGCGAAAATAGCTTAACCCTATGGCTTTTCCTTCAATGTGGTTGTGAAGTGTATTGACAAAATACTTTTGTGCAAATTCATTGACCAGCAACATGCTCTCACGGTCATTGTTGGCTTGCATCTCTTCCGGTGTCAAGTCCCGTTCTTTGACCTCTATGTGGTATTTCTTTGCCAGATACTTCAGTGCATCCACATACGAAAGCTGTTCATGCTCCATTATAAAATGGACTGAATTTCCCCCCTTGCCACAACCGAAACATTTAAAAATACCTTTGGCGGGAGAAACGGTAAACGAGGGGGTTTTTTCGTTGTGGAAAGGACACAAACCTATCATATTCACACCACGACGACGTAAAGTAACATAATCGCCCACTACATCTTCTATGTGGGCTGCTTCATGGATTTTTTCTATGGTGGGCTGATCTATCATAGGTACTTATTACTCTCAATATCCACTACTTTTGAGACTATATAATTTCTTTTACTTTCAAAAAAGCACGTTCCATTTTTAGCATTTCTTCACCCATAAAACGGTAAAGTTGCATCCAATCACTCCTGCGATGTATATCAATCCCCCCTTTTTGGCTATAAATACGACATACCTCGCTGCCGGTTTTGCGTGTGAAAGCAAAATCCCAAACCAAACCCTGCGGAAACTCCTCTTCTATCACCACCTTGTATTGTTCGAGCTTTTCATACTTGTCAAACCTCTCATATTCATTGGAATGATTTAGCTCCAAAATAACAAAAGCTCCGTTTCTACCGACGTCAAACTTCAATTCTACCCCTTTTATTTTGGTATCGTACAACATAAATTTGTGCTTACGTCTGCCAAGTACGGGATGATTGTTGCAAAACAGGTCAAATCCTTCCCAAAATTCTTTTTTCAACTCTTTCAATTCACCTTTGCCGTACATCCTATTTCTATTCTACAGATTGTGTTATTTTTATTCAATGTCGATCTTTATTTTATCATAAAAAATATTTTCGGTTTTTTTTAAAATCATAATGCAAATGTACTCCATTCAATTCGATTTTTAAAATGAATACCGGTCGTAACACACGAATGATAACAGTTTTTTTAAGAAAAACTACTATCTTTGTACACTATGAAAAAAACATATTCGGATATTGACCTCCGCGAAAAAAATCGGATGATTTTATGCTAAAACAGTCGCTACAACAAAAACTTCAACAAAAACTATCGCCGGCTCAAATTCAAGTGATAAAAATGCTTGAGATTCCCACTTTAGAGTTGGAAGAACGCATTCGTCAAGAAATTGAGGAAAATCCCGCTTTGGAAGAGGGTATGGAATTATCCAACAGTCAAGACGAAACAGACGAATATGGCAACAACGATGATGGAGACGACTACAACGATGAAATGAACTTTGACATGGAGGAGTATATGGCAGACGATGATATTCCCGATTATAAAATAAACTCCAACAATTCTTCCAAAAACGACAAACATGAAGACATCCCTTTTTCTATAGGCATTACCTTTCATGAATACTTGGTGGGGCAGGTAGGACTACTTCAACTTACTGAGAGAGAAGAACTTTTAGTAGAATACATTATAGGAAACATTGACGATGAGGGATATTTGAGGCGGGATGCCGAATTGATGGTAGATGATATTGTGTTTCAGGTGGGCTTGGAAACCACCTACGAAGAGATGATACGATTGATAAAAATAGTTCAGGAACTTGATCCCGCAGGCGTAGGAGCATCGAATTTACAAGAATGCCTCATCCTCCAACTCCAGCGAAAAGAACAGAGCGCGAGCGTGATAAACGCCACCAACACCTTGAGTATCTGTTTTGAAGAATTTTCGAAAAAACATTACGATAAGATTATCAAAACATTAAACATTACAGAAGCAGAGTTGCGGGAGGTGCTAAGTGAAATTGTACGGCTCAATCCAAAACCCGGGAATGCCTGGGGAGGTAATGTGCTGGAAAAATCGATGTCTATCGTTATCCCCGACTTTATCATCGAAAATGACGGCAAATCACTTTTTGTGCATCTAAATAATGCCAACGTTCCGCAATTGCGTGTAAACAGCACTTATAACGATATGTTTCAAGACTACTCTGCAAACAAAGGAAACCAGACGCGCGAAATGAAAGATGCCGTACTCTTTGTTAAACAAAAAATAGACGCCGCCCGTTGGTTTATAGACGCCATCAGGCAACGACAACAAACACTGCTGACCACTATGACTACCATTGTAAATTTTCAAAAGGAATATTTCGCTGATGGAGACGAAACGCTCCTGAAACCGATGGTACTCAAAGATATTGCAGACTTAACTGGATACGACATTTCGACTATTTCGCGTGTGAGCAACAGCAAATACGTCCAAACCGAATTTGGTATTCTTCCCGTAAAATACTTCTTTTCGGAATCGATGATCAACGATTTGGGCGAAGAAATATCTACTCGCGAAATAAAAAAAATTATGCAGGAGTGTATCGATGAAGAGAACAAAAAAAATCCGCTCAACGATGACAAGTTGGTAGAAGTATTAAAAGAAAAAGGATACATCATAGCGCGAAGGACGGTTGCAAAATACCGTGAACAATTAAATATCCCCGTTGCGCGATTGAGAAAAGAGATATAACCACATCCTCCTCCACCTTGTAAAGCATAATATATATATATTAAAAATAAAACCATTTAATTAAAACTATTAACAACAAAACCCATTAATACTTCAATATACAGAGACTAAGGGTTATTATTATTATTATGAGAACGTTTTTAAAAATCATATCTTATATTTTTCAGCCATTACTAATGCCTCTTTACGGCATTATTCTTTTGATGCAAACGCCTGTATTTCAAATTTTTCCCAGTTCATATCACATCATTGCCATATCGGGTACAGCTTTGTTTACAGCTATTTTACCGGCTGTTCCTATCCTGTGGATGATGCGTAAAGGAGATATTCACGATGTTTTCATCTCCAATCGAGAAGAGCGTACCATGCCTTACTTGTTTTCTTTTTTGGCGTATGTCTTTTGGGTGCTTTTTTTGTGGCGTACTTTAGATTTTCCAATGTACCTGCTTATATATGCCATTGGCTGTATCGTTTCTATTTTTGCTATGACTATCATCAACCTCCGGTGGAAAATCAGCGCGCACCTGACAGGTATAGGCGGTTTGACCGGAGGAATCTTCGGGGTTTGTTATCAGTTGGCAATAAATCCGATGTGGTTGTTCGTTGCCGTAATTTTAGTGTCCGGCTTAGTCGCCATTTCCCGCTCCTATTTGAAAGCGCATACATTGGGACAAATAATCGTTGGATTTATGCTCGGTTTTGTTCTGGTTTTTGTACCGGGACTATTTTTTTAAATCGGAGTATCTGCAAAAATATTTTTATTTCGTCAAAAATATCGATATTTCTTTGGTACATTAAAAAAAAGCAGTATCTTTGCAGCATAAAACAAATCGCGGAGTGGAGCAGTGGTAGCTCGTTGGGCTCATAACCCAAAGGTCGTTCGTTCGAGTCGGGCCTCCGCAACAACAAGAGGAAGTATCCCCCAAAGGAGGTTTCCTCTTTTTTGTTCCGAATATTATTATTCCCTATTATTTTTACCAAAAACAGATATGCTATGAAAAACTACTTAAAACTCCTGTTCCTGCTACCTGCAATGCTTATCCTCTTAGCATCTTGTAAGGATAAAAAAGAGGTGGACAAGCCCAATACTGTTTCGTTTGCATCTGCCAGCGTAGATTTTTACGGAGACCCCGATTATTATGATATTTATTATTATGACCTCTATCTATACACCAGAGGCTTGGGAAACGATTTGGACGGATCGGGAACTATGGCTTATCTGGCATTGAACTGTAAAAATACCGATAAGACAAAAATCCTCCCCGGAACCTATGATATAAACACAGCCACCGTTCCACAACCATATACCTTTGAGGGAGGAAAATGGGAAATAGACACCGAGACCAACACAAAAAAAGCAATCGGGAGTTTCATAGTGTCGTTACCAACGGCCAAACGGTCAAATATCTTATCACAACGGGTAGTATAACCTTTGAGCAAAATGGTAGCTATTCCCTATCCGGAATCGTAACTACAGAGGACAATAAACAATTGAAAATCGAATACAACGGCTCTATTCCTGTCAATGATATGGTTGTACCCCTACCTACCACACTAACCCATGGCGAAATTTGGTATCAAGGAAATATTTATGGAAACAATCTCAATCTTTATACCATCAGATTGGGGGCTGATGATGTAACCCTCTCTACATTTGCCGGGACGGGAGACGCTATGCAAATTGAGATTTATACCTCCATAGAAAACACATCGGGAATTCCTACCGGAGTTTATCCTGTCAAATCTATCAACGACAATACCACAAACACCTCATTGACAGGAGAATACAACCAAACAGACAACGACTACTATGGCACTCTATATTTTACATCGGATGTTATGTATGTAAACCAGGGAGGCATCACCATTACCAACAAAGGAAACGACTTATATAATTTGAATTTTGATTTTACCGATGATTATTATGGATATTCAATCATCGATAATTTTGACATAACACTCCCGATAATCAACAGAGCAGGAATACCTAAACTTCGTACCCCTTTCACAAAAGGCAAAGAAAACATCCAAAAAAACCGAAACGGAAGTAAAAAAGTAAGAACATTTGAGCGATACAAAAAGTCGAACAGCGACAAGCTACTTGAAATAACCACAAGAAAACAATTGCGACAAAAATAATTCGACCAAAACTCAACGCACACAACCAAAGAATAATACAACTTGTTAGTTTCAGAAATAAAGACAACAGAAACCGACAGATAAAATGAAAAGAGGCCTCTGAAAAGGAGTAAAAGTAATCCAAAAATCTAAGAATAATATAAAAAAACGAAGAACTCAGTGTAAAAATTATTTTTCAAGCATAAACTGAAAATTGTAGCAATTTTCGTAACAATAAATGACCATAGCATAAATGCTAACTTTACCAAGATGCCTTTTCAAAATACTGCCAATATCAAAATACGAAAAACGCTGTAGAATCTATATTCTACAGCGTTTTAGTTCTCTATTTAACGTTATTGATACGTTGGTTTGAAACTTTAAAAGTTTCAAAAAGAGCGGAAGACGGGGCTCAAACCCGCGACCCTCAGCTTGGAAGGCTAATGCTCTATCAACTGAGCTACTTCCGCGAATTTAATCAAGAATTTAGAAATCCGAATTTGAATGAACTGTAATCACAATCGAATCTAAATCTTAATAGTGGGCAGTGAAGGATTCGAACCTCCGAAGTCGAAAGACAGCTGAGTTACAGTCAGCCCCAGTTGGCCACTTTGGTAACTACCCTACAATTAATTCATTTTTTAACAAACAATACCTCTTTGATTTGAACATAGTTTAGATAAATAAAAAATAATCTCTTTTTTAATCTATCCTTATCAAAATCGGAGCCTCTTGTCGGATTCGAACCAACGACCCCGAGATTACAAATCACGTGCTCTGGCCAGCTGAGCTAAAGAGGCATTCTGATACTTAAAAAAGCCGTTTAACAACTTTTGTCAAACGGCTTGCAAAGATATAAAATTATTTTTATTTCTTCAAAAAATATCTTGCGAAACGGATTATTTTTTCGCTTGTTTTTCTTTATGTTTACGAATCTGTTTTTCGATGGCATCCAAAGATACATCAACTGCTTCTTCGAAAGTATCACAGGTTTTAGAGGCAAAAAATTCCACATTAGGGATAGAAACCTTGATTTCCGCCTCTTTATTGTCAGCAGTTTCTGGTTTTACCACTTTCAGATAGATTTCTATTTTAATGATTTCATCGAAAAATTTTTCCAATTTCAATGCTTTTTTGGAAATGTACTGTTCCAATTTTTCTGTAGCATCAAAGTTAATGGATTGGATTCTCAGTTTCATAATTTACCTCCTTTTTTAATTGCCTCACGGGGGTGAGTCTGTTTATATATGTCTTTTATTTCGCTAAAATTCACGTGAGTATAAACTTGAGTTGCAGCCAAGCTACTGTGCCCGAGCAAATCTTTTACAGCATTAATATCCGCACCATTATTCATCAGAGTAGTTGCAAACGTATGCCGTAGCACGTGAGGGCTTTGCTTGTAGAGGGTAGCAAACAAGGGCATTCTCTCGTGTACGATATTGTAAACTGCTTTGCTATACATTGCCTGACCGTTTTCGCGTACAAAAAGCTTGTCTGAAAAAAGTTCAACCTCGTAGTTTCTTACCTCCAGATAGCGCGACAATTGCTTGCACACATCATCGCCAAGTGGTACTATGCGTTGCTTATTACGTTTTCCTGTTACTTTCAATTCTTTAGCGGCAATATTAAAGTCATTATCTCTCAATGATATTAGTTCCGACACACGAATGCCTGTTTCGTAAAACAAGCGAATGATTGTACTGTTTCTCACATCTTTAAATGATTTCAACTCATCAAAAGAGTGGATTGCTTGCTCCATCTCGCTTTGCTTATAAAACGCAGGAATTGTTTTTTTTGTTTTCGGTAAAATGATTTTTGATGTAGGATTTTTTTCGGAAAGTTTGTGCAACATCAAGTATCTCCAAAATGATTTCAAGGTAGATATTTTTCTGGAAATTGTTCGGGCGGAAGTGTCTGTTTTCATTAAGCCCAACACCCACTGTTGAATGGTAGCTGGGTGAATCCGAGATGGAGCAAATTCTTCCGGATTTATCCGAAGAAATTCACAGAACTGCAATAAATCAATACGATACGACAAAACAGTATGAGAAGAGTAGTTCTTCTCATACTGTAAATATTTTAAAAAGGCATATATCATAAGGTGTTTGGCTACAGATTGCAAATATTATTTTACGAAAATAATATAAACCTACCAAAACACCAAAAATTTTTACTATTCTTCGCTTTGTTGCATTTTTTGCACGTAAACAGCATGAATTTTTTCTTCACGCTTTTTTACCGAAGGTTTGTCAAAACATTGACGGCGACGAAGCTCTTTTACCACACCAGTTTTTTCGAATTTGCGTTTGAATTTTTTCAATGCTCTTTCAATGTTTTCGCCTTCTTTTATAGGTACTACAATCATAATTTGTATGTAATTGATTATTAATTATTTTTTGTTTCAATCAAATTTCGGAGTGCAAAGTTAGACAATATTTTTTTATGAGCAAAAGAATCGATAGCTTTTATCAAAGTAAACGTGTAAAAAATTTTGGAAAGGTACTTTCTTCAACAATTTGATTATTTGATTGAGAATAACTTAAAAAATAACGAAAAAGAACTTTTGCAACAGATAAAAAACCGTTCTTGTGAAACAGATCACCAAAACAACTGATTGATAATGAGACAATAAGAACGCAAACGGATTGGAATCCAAAAGTGTAAAGCGATAATTAATTTGGAACATTCACAAACAACGTGGTAGTGGGTTGTTATTTTATCGTTCTCTCCAATATATCAAAGAACGAAAACGTTTTTTTATATTTTTAATTTAACAATTCTTTATTCAGTATATTTTTCTTATTTTTGCGATTCTGAAAAGACATAAGTTATATAAAATAATTTATTATTATATTCTAAACATCATATTTATCTGACTATAAGCCAAATGACTTAAAACCAAATCTTTATTACTATATTATATCGTATGCTATTACACTTTCTTCTAAATTATCGCGCCGTTTGGGGACAAACATTGCACATACACATATTGGACAGCCAACATCAGACGCACGAATACGAGATGACTTGCACAGGCGAAGACAAATGGATTGCTACAATTGAAACAACAAATGTATTTATCCCTTTGAGCTATCAATACGTAGTAAAAAATACCGATGGTTCTTTCCAAAAAGAATATGGAAACATACGGAAAATAGATGAAATCTCCGATAATATGAGCGATAGAAACATTCAATATATCGACTTTTGGCGCAGTTCCAACGGAGAAAGTATTTTTGAAACCATCGCATTTTCCGAATGTTTTTTCAAAAGAAATAAAGAGACAAAACGGAAAAAAAAATCGTATTCCGATTTAGCTCTCCACTTGTACTGCCCACAAATAGAGCCTGATAGACATTTTGCTATCATTGGCAACCAACCTTGCTTGGGCAATTGGGATATCGACAAAAAAGTTGCAATGGAGGGTAACAATCACCCCCTTTGGAGTATTCGGCTAAATTCTAACGATATATCGTTTCCACTCGAATACAAATACCTAATTGTAGATACCAAAAGTAACGAGATACTTGCTTGGGAAGGTGGTCCAAACAGAAGCGTTCAATCTGTTTGTGAAAACACCTACACTATTATTACAGACGAAAACTTCATTAGAACTATCCCTTCTTTTAAAACAGCGGGAGTGGCTATACCTGTATTTTCGCTTCGGAGCGAAGAGGGATTTGGTACCGGAGAATTTCTCGATATGATAAAATTGGTAGATTGGGCAAAACAGACCAATCAGCGTATCATACAAACACTCCCTATTAACGATACCATTCTCTACCACACCAATTACGATTCATATCCTTACAATGCCGTATCTGTATATGCCCTCCATCCCATTTATCTTCATCTGGAACAAATAGGAATACTGAAAGACAAAAAGCAAAAAGCCTATTTTGAAGATAAAAAGAGAGTGTTAAACAAAAACAAATTCTCTGATTATCAAAATGTGTTAAACGAAAAATGGAAGTACTACAAAGCCATTTATGCACAAGAAAGTGAAAATATTTTTAGTTCGAAAGAGTATCAACTTTTTTTTGAAAAAAATAAAACATGGCTTGTCTCCTATGCCGCATTTTCCTATTTGAGAGACATAAACAAAACACCGGAATTTGGCAAATGGGAAAAGTGGGGTATTTACAATAAAAAAGAAATAGAAAATTTTGCAGACATCAACCAACCTCACTATTCGGAGATAGCGCTCTATTACTTTCTCCAGTATCATCTGCACCTGCAACTTACGCAAGTAAGAGATTACGCCCATCAAAACGGAATTGCCATTAAAAGCGATGTACCCATCGGCGTGAGTTCCCGGAGCGTAGATGCCTGGGTAGAACCGCAACTGTTCAACACCCACATGCAAGCAGGTGCGCCACCCGACGACTTTTCGGTAACAGGACAAAATTGGGGATTTCCTACATACAATTGGGAAGAGATGGGAAAAGATGGCTACGAATGGTGGAAAAAACGGTTTCGAAAATTTGTTGAATATTTCGACGCCTACCGTATCGATCACATTCTCGGTTTCTTTCGTATTTGGGAAATACCCGAAAACGACGTATGGGCTTTGACAGGAAGTTTTAATCCGGCCCTCCCCTATTCTGTACAAGAACTTCAAAACAAAGGACTTTGGTGGGATTCAGAGCGTTTTTTGAAACCGTATTTAAAAGAACACGTCATCAGATCTATTTTTGGTAAATATGCTGATGATGTTATGCGGGCATACCTCAACACAGATGGCTGGCAAAGTTTCGTGTTCAAATCCGAATTTAATACTCAGAAAAAAATAGAGACCCACTTTTCGGCTTTGGGATACAATTTTACCAACAAAGAGCTTACCATTCGAGATGGGCTTTACAAATTGCACAGTCAGGTCATTTTTGTAAAAGACAAAAGAGACGAAGATTTGTATCATCCGAGAATATCTATGCATAGTTCTTACAGCTTTAGAGATTTGCCCGAAAATATCAGAAAAACGCTTGACGAGCTATACATAGAATATTTTTATCACCGCCACAATGAATTTTGGAAAAAACAAGCATTAAAAAAACTGCCGGCGTTGATATCTGCCACCAATATGCTTGTGTGTGGCGAAGACTTGGGGATGGTACCTGATTCTGTACCGGAAATTATGCAGCAGTTAAACATCATCAGTTTGGAAATTCAAAGAATGCCCAAAAAACCAAACGTCGAATTTGCTATGCCTGCCGATGCTCCTTATCTGTCTGTATGCACCACTTCCACTCACGATATGAATCCGATACGCGCTTGGTGGGAAGAAAGCCCATCGGTAACACAGCGTTTTTACAATCGTGCATTAGGAATTTCTGGACCTGCTCCCGAGCATTGCACTCCCGAGATTGCCGAAAGAATTGTGAAACAACACTTGGCCTCAACCGCTATGCTTGTCATTCTCCCTTGGCAAGATTGGATGGCAATAGACTCAAAGCTTTGGTTGGAAGATCCTCATGCCGAAAGAATTAATGTGCCCGCCGATCCTCGAAATTTTTGGTGCTACCGGATGCACACGACACTCGAAAAATTAATTTCAGAGAAAAAATTTAATGCTAAATTAAAAAAAATGATTAAAGAAAGCGGAAGATAAGTTGTAATAAAAATTTAGTTATTAGCTATCCATATCAGATAATTACGTCTATAAAGTGTAAAAATGATTACCTTGATATAATTTAAACTGACACTTTTCTGGCAAAAAATAAAAATTCTTAATAGATATCATAAGTACAAAAAATATTCTTATTCAGGTTTTCAAGAACCAAATAACAAAAATGAACAGCGAAAGATACAACCAGCGAGGAGTTTCAGCCTCGAAAGAAGATGTACACAATGCAATAAAAAATATTGATAAAGGAATTTTTCCAAAAGCGTTTTGCAAAATCATTCCCGATTTTTTAGGCAATGACCCCGACTACTGCAACATTATGCATGCCGATGGCGCCGGAACCAAATCGGCGCTCGCTTACGTCTATTGGAAAGAAACCGGAGACACTTCAGTGTGGAAAGGGATTGCACAGGATGCGCTAATTATGAACATAGACGATTTGCTGTGTGTAGGTGCTACAGACAACATATTACTATCATCCACTATCGGAAGAAATAAAAATCTGATACCTGCCGAGGTAATTTCGGCTATCATAAACGGTACCAACGAGCTGGCGGCAGAGCTATGCAAGATGGGTGTAAACATTTACCCGACAGGGGGCGAAACCGCCGATGTAGGCGATTTGGTACGCACCATTATTGTGGACAGCACCGTTACTTGCAGAATGAAACGCTCCGAGGTGATAGACAATGGCAATATACAAGCCGGCGATGTAATCATAGGTCTATCCTCTACAGGCAAGGCAATCTACGAGAAAGAATATAACGGGGGCATGGGTAGCAATGGCTTAACCTCTGCCCGACATGATGTGTTTGCAAATTATTTAGCCAAAAAATATCCCGAAAGCTACGATAATAATATCCCCCAAAACCTTTCCTATTCGGGAAACTGCAAACTGACTGACAACATAGATAATTTAGGAATTGATGCAGGAAAGCTTGTACTCTCTCCCACCCGCACTTATAGCCCCGTCATAAAAAGTGTATTGGAAAAATTTCGTTACCAAATACACGGAATGGTGCATTGTTCCGGTGGAGCTCAAACAAAGATTCTCCATTTTGTCGACAACCTGAAAGTGGTCAAAAACAATTTGTTTTCCATACCTCCTTTATTCAGATTAATACAAGAACAGTCCAAAACAGACTGGAGAGAGATGTATAAAGTTTTTAATATGGGACATCGGATGGAAATTTACCTACCCAAAGAGTTTGCCCAAGAAATCATTGACATATCAAAGTCATTTAATATAGATGCACAAATTATTGGATATTGCGAACAATCGGACAAAAAAGAGCTACATATCGAAAGTGAATTTGGAAAATTTGAATATCTACACACTTAAGTTTTATATAGTTGGGTTTCAGACAAGAAATTATCTAAAAAGATAATACACTACAAATCTGTGTAGAAACTCAAAATATCGGGTTGTTTGCACAAATCTACTCCCTTGAATACTTCTTTTCCTGACAGGCAAAATATAACTCTATTTTGATATAAAAAACGGCAGAACATACCAGCTCCACATTTTTACTTTGCGGAAATGGTATCGGTAAAATTTGTCTTTCAAATCAACTTTACCTTATATTTGTAAAGGTGTTTTTACTTTAAGCTCGTACTTGCAAAAAGAGAAGTCATAAGGATTTTTATGGTCGGCTTTGAATTCTTCTCTGCTTACTTCTTTCCATTTTTCCATATCAAAATCGGGAAAGAAAGTATCGGCATCAAAAATATGATGCACCCATGTGAGGTGCATAGTATTGACTCCGGGATAAACCAATGCTTGTTTAAATAGTGATGCTCCGCCTATAATAAATACCTTTTCTTCGTTTTCACACAGCTCTATAGCATCGCGCAGCGAAGTGGCTTCGTAGTATTTGTCGAAATTACCCTCCATTATTGTACTCAACACAATGTTTTTCCTGTTTTCGAGGGGACCATTGGGCAGACTTTCAAAAGTACGCTTGCCCATAACTACTGCATGTCCGGTAGTTAGCTGCTTGAAACGTTTGAGATCGGCAGGCAAATACCATGGCAGGGTGTTGTTGTGTCCAATTGCAAAATTATCTGCAACAGCGGCAATTATCGAAACTTCCGGCATAATTTTATCTCTGTATTATAAAATGAAATAGACTAAAAGAGAAAAAAAACGGAACAAAAGTAATTAAAAAAGGATTCCAACTGTGCTATTTTAGACATTTTTAGAATTGTGAAAATGACAATAATTTAAGTTTTTGGGATAGTGCTATATTGAAACTTCTCCTTTGATATGAGGATGAGGGTCGTAATCAACCAATTCAAAATCTTCAAATTTAAAGTCAAAAATATTATTCACATTTGGATTAATTAACATTTGAGGAAGTTTTCTGGGTTGCCGCATCAGCTGCGTTTTTACTTGCTCCAAGTGGTTGGTGTAAATATGTACATCGCCAAAGGTGTGAACAAAATCTCCAGCTTTGAGCCCCGTAACTTGTGCCATCATTTGCAACAGGAGTGCGTAAGAGGCTATATTGAAAGGTACCCCAAGAAAGACATCGGCGCTACGCTGGTAAAGCTGCAAACTGAGTTTACCATTGGACACGTAAAATTGGAAAAAGGCATGACACGGTGGTAAATTCATATTGGATAAATCAGCTACATTCCAAGCACTTACAATAATGCGCCGAGAGTCGGGATTATTTTTAATCGCATCTGCTGCTTGTTGTATTTGATCGATGTGTTTTCCGTTGTAATCGGGCCAAGAGCGCCATTGATAGCCGTAAATATGCCCCAAATTTCCATTTTCGTCAGCCCATTCGTTCCAGATTTTCACTCCGTTGTTTTGGAGATATCGAATATTTGTATCTCCTTTCAAAAACCAAAGTAGCTCGTGTATAATAGATTTTAAATGCAACTTTTTGGTGGTAATGCAAGGAAATCCCTCTTGCATATCGAAACGCATCTGATGTCCGAAAATACTTATTGTTCCTGTACCGGTACGGTCTTCTTTTTTTGTTCCTTCGTCCAAAATGTGTTGTATGAGATCTAAATATTGTTTCATATAGATTGGTGGCAAACTCTTAATACGGAGTTATTTTACGGATGTTTACAATTTTCTAATTGTAGATTTCAATATAAATTATAAGTGGTTTTCAGAACTTTAAACTCTGTTCGTCTATTAATTTGATTGGCAATTTCTTGCTGTTCCGAAGTAAGGGAGCGAATGTATTCTTCGGTCAATATTACGCCTGTTTTCAAAAAGGCATATCTTTTTGCATTGGAAGAATCTACCGTAAATGGTTGGGTTTCTCCATATCCGACAGGGGTTAAACGTGCTTTGGAGATACCAGCATTAATCAAATAATCTACTACGGATTGCGCTCTACGCTCCGAAAGCGTCTTATTAGAGATATCGTTGCCTACGTAGTCTGTATGTGCGCTGAGTTCTATGGTAACGTTCGGATTGTCTTTCAGCAGTTTTACTAGTGTTTGTAAGCCTGTTTCGGATGCCGGTGTCAAGGTCCATTTGCCAAAATCGTAAAATATATTGTTCATTTGTACCGGTTTATATATCGGAGTCAATTGAAAATCTATTTTGAAATTTTCACTTTTCCTGTCATCGACCACCAACGTATTTATTTGGTTTTTCAGGTTAAGGTAACCTCTTGCCGTAGCCAGCATAACGTATTCAACACCTTTGGTCATTTTGAATAAATAGGTGCCGTCTCCTTTGGCTTGGATACGCACATTTTCTCCATCGTTACCTACTATTTTAATTTTTGCATCGGGTACGGTTTCTCCTTGCAGGTCGGTAATTTTACCGGTAAGCACATATTCCAATGTTGGCAGTTCAAAACTCCAAATAGCATCGTAGGCTCTCGTATTGTTTCTGTTGGTCGAAAAGTATCCTTTTTCCTTTTTTCCTTCGAATGTAATTCCAAAATCGTCGTTGTTGGAATTGATGGGCGACCCCATATTTTCGACCATCCAGTCTCCGTCTTTTTGAGGTGTAGCCCGAAAGATGTCTAAACCGCCCATTCCCGGATGTCCATCGGATGAGAAAAACAGAACGCCATCTTCTCTTACCGTAGGAAACATTTCGTCTCCTTGCGTATTTATTTTTGGTCCAAGATTTTCTAGTGCTCCCCATTCTCCGTTAATGTTGGTTGCTTTCCAAATATCTTTTCCGCCCAATCCGCCAATATTATCAGAGACAAAATAGAGTATTTCCCCATCGGACGAAATACTTGGATGCGCAACGGAAACGGTACTGTCTTTGAATAGTTTTATCTCTTGGGGCGCTCCCCAACTTCCTCCGGCACGATTCGATACCATAACAACCGTGCCGTTTCCTTTGTCTTCAACTGTATTGGAGCGAGTAAAATACATGGTACGACCGTCCGAGCTAAATGTTTCTACTCCTTCATCATTACCTGTGTTAATTTCTCCTTCTACCTGTTCTATATCTTCCCATTTTTCTTTATTGTTTTTTCTTGTGAAAAAGATATGATTATTGGGCTGTCCACTCACACCGTTATTTTTGCGTACAATGTTTTTTTTACCGAATTTTCGATTGGAGGTAAAGTAAAGCACATCGCCATCGCTACCACTAAACGCAGGGCTGAATGACGAAGATCGTACGGCATTAAAGTCTTTGGATTTTCTTACCTCGTACCGGGTTGGATTATTTTTCAGCTCCAAAGCGTAGGTCGATGCCCTCAATCCGCTTTTTGCAAGTTCGCTCTCGGGGTGTTGCGACAGAAAAATATCGAAATTTTCTCCGGCTTCTTTGTACTTACCGTTCCGCATTTGCATCTGTGCCAACCGAAGATTAACTGTATCATTGGAATATTTGTAGCGAACGGCATTTTGATAAGCTTGTTCGGCACGGTAATAATTGGTTAATCGATAGCATTCGCCCTGTTTGAATGCTACTGCTGCTTTTTTTTCTTTTTGCTTGTAGGGTATTTTGGAATAGACACTTTTATATAGTTTGCCCGCCGTATAATATTCTCCCAACGTGTAATGCTTATCGGCTTTACGCAAGCGAGCCTCAATCCCACACGAGGTGAGAAATACGACTATAAGAAACAAAGCGGATATATATTGTATTTTAAGTATTTTCATTAATCATTGAGAAAAGAGTTTAAAATAAGAAACTCTGAAAATAGGGTTTTATTGTTTCAAGACAAATGTTTTCGCGTCTTAAATCAACTCATGGATAACCAACCCCGATCGTAGCTTTGGTTCAAACCAAGTTGTTTTGGGAGGCATAATATTTCCACTATCGGCAATATCTGTGAGCTGTTTCATAGAAACGGGGTAAAGTGCCAAAGCTACTTTCATTTCTCCGCTATCCACACGGTTTTTCAATTCGTTCAGTCCACGAATCCCCCCCACAAAATCAATTCGTTTATCACTCCGGAGGTCTGTTATTCCAAGTATTTTGTCCAAAATCAAATTGGAAGATATGGTTACGTCCAGCACTTCTATCGGGTCGCTATCGTCGTATGTCCCTTTTTTGGCTGTGAGAGAGTACCATTGCCCCGCAAGATACATTGAGAAATTGTGAAGCTTGCCCGGCTTGTATATTTCCGTTCCTTTGTTTTCCACAACAAAATTTTCTTCCAGCTTTCCCAAAAAATCGTCATAGCTCCATCCGTTCAAATCTTTTACCACCCGGTTGTAGTCGATAATATTAAGTTGATTGTCGGGGAAACAGACAGCCATAAAGTAGTTGTACTCTTCGTCTCCAGTGTGATTGGAATTTTGCAGTCGTTTTTCGTTACCCACAAGCGCTGCCGCCGCGCTGCGGTGATGACCGTCGGCGATATACAGCGATGGGATACTTGCAAATATACCGGTAATTTTTTCTATTGTTTCATCATTGTCAATTATCCAAAATGTATGACCAAAACCGTCAAACTCGGCAACAAAGTCATACTCAGGCGTGGTTTGGGTAATATCATATACAATTTTGTCGAGTTCATCGTTATGCGGATAGGCAAAAAACACCGGCTCTATGTTAGCATTATTTATCCTGACGTGCTTCATACGGTCTTCCTCTTTATCGCGGCGAGTAAGTTCATGTTTCTTGATTTTCCCGGTCATATAATCTTCTACGCCGGCACAAACTACCAATCCGTATTGGGTTTTACCATTCATAGTTTGCGCATAGACATAATAGAGCGGTTTTTCGTCTTGCACAAGCCATCTATTTTTACGAAATTTTGCAAAATTTTCTGCTGCTTTTGCATAAACTTTCTCATCATGCTCATCGGTTCCCACCGGAAAATCTATTTCGGGTTTGATGATATGGTAAAGTGAGTAGTCGTTTGTTCCGGCCTCCGCACGAGCTTCTTCCGAGTTTAATACATCATAAGGGCGCGATGCCACTTTTTCAACCAAGTTTTTTGGTGGACGAATGCCTTTGAAAGGTTTTATTATTGCCATTTTTTTGAATTGGTATAAAATGAGTAATCTTGTAACAGACAACGGATACTATTTTCAGGGACAAATTTACAAAAAAGGTTTTGTAGTAAAAAATGGTTTTTTGATTAGAAATTCGGGGAGGGTGGTATCCATAGAAAAAATCAATACGGTTATCAACAATAAACTATTTATAAGTTTGAAAAATGGGGTAATTGTAAAAAATATTCTACCTTTGATGTGCCAAAAGTGTAAAATAATGACGGATAAAAACTTTTTTTGTTTTTTTAAGTTCAAAAAAGAATGTGATGTTTCAACATACCGGCAGTAGAATATGTTTTTATTATCGAATGTTTATTTTGCGACAATCCATCAGTAATGTTGTGAAACTTGACATTTATAAAGTAAAAAATTCCGTTTTTTAAAATACTGTATGACAAACAAACAAATTCAAGATATACGTAACGACTTTCCTATTTTGCAGGAAAAAATATACGATAAGCCGTTGATATATTTCGACAATGCCGCCACTACACAAAAGCCTGCACAAGTATTAGACAAAATTATATACGGCTACACACACTTAAATGCCAATATACATCGTGGCGTACACTATCTCAGTCAAAGAGCAACCGAAGCGCATGAGGCATCAAGAAAGACAATTGCAGAATTTATCCATGCAAATTCTTCTGATGAAATCATATTCACACGCGGCACTACAGAGGCTGTCAATCTTATCGCTTTTTCGTTTGGAGAGGCTTTTTGTTCCGAAGGAGACGAAATTGTCATATCGGGTATGGAACACCATTCCAACATTATACCCTGGCAAATGCTTTGCGAACGAAAAAAAATGACTTTGAGAGTAATTCCTATTAATGAAAAGGGAGAACTCAAATTAGATAAATTTGAAAGTCTGTTGAACAAAAAAACTAAAATTGTATCATTAACCCATGTTTCTAATGTATTTGGTACCATAAACCCTATAAAAAAAATCATTCAGACATCTCATTCAAAGGGAGTTCCCGTAATGATAGACGGTGCGCAGGCCGCCCCACATATCTCCATTGACGTAAGGGACCTCGATGTGGATTTTTATGCTTTCTCGGGACACAAGATGTATGCTCCAACCGGCATCGGAGTTTTATACGGAAAGCGTGAATGGTTAGAAAAACTCCCTCCCTATCAAGGTGGAGGAGAAATGATACAAACCGTCTCCTTTAAGCGCACCACCTACAATACGCTCCCATTTAAGTTTGAAGCCGGAACTCCCGACTACATTGGCTCTACGGCATTGGCACAAGCTATCCAATACATACAAAACATCGGATTGGGTAATATAGCCCAATACGAAGAGGAACTGACACTATACGCCGCCGATCGATTGATGGAAATAGAGAATATGAGGATAATAGGAACGGCAGAGAAAAAAAGCGCCGTTATCTCTTTTTTGACTGGCAACATACACCCTTACGACATCGGAATGCTGCTCGACAAACTCGGCATTGCTGTACGAACGGGGCACCATTGCGCCCAGCCACTGATTGACGAACTGAAAATACCGGGTACCGTAAGAATTTCATTCTCTTTTTACAACACAAAGGGAGAGATTGATACATTTGTTGATGCCCTGAAACGGGTTGTTGCAATGCTGTCGTAACCATAAGGTATATACCGACCAATAACAAAATCGAATGTTTTTCACTTTTTAAAAAATATTATGACCATTAACGAAACTCAGGAACAAATTATAGAACAATTTAATCAGTTTGACGACTGGATGGACAAGTACGCTTTACTCATAGATTTTGGAAACTCATTGCAACCACTAGACGAAAGCTGCAAAACACCTCAAAATATTATTGAAGGATGCCAAAGCCGCGTGTGGCTCTATGCCGAATTTAAAGAAGGAAAAATTAGCTACCAAGGCGAAAGCGACGCTGTGCTAGTAAAAGGAATTGTATCTCTGCTTATTCAAGTCCTCTCCAATCATACCCCCGACGAGATAATAAACACAGATTTATATTTTGTAAAAAGAATCGGACTCACCGAACATCTCTCCCCTACCCGCTCCAACGGACTATTGGCTATGATAAAGCAAATGAAACTATATGCGTTGGCTTTTAAGTCTAAAATGGGATAGAAAACAAATCATATTTTTCTACCAGAAATAAACATAGCAATTTCAACAGACAAAACTAAGCCCCCCCTAAAAAAACAGAATGAATTGGGTAATTTTAGTTATAGCAGGTTTTTTCGAAACGGTGTTTGCCACATGTTTGGGCAAAGCCAAGGAGACGACGGGACAAGAAATGTATTGGTGGTATGCCGGTTTTTTAGTCTCACTTACAATAAGTATGATTTTGCTGATGAAAGCAATCCAAACTTTACCCGTTGGCACAGCTTACGCCGTTTGGACGGGTATTGGAGCAGTCGGGACGGTTTTAGTCGGAATTTTTGTATTTAAAGAGCCAGCCACATTTTGGCGAATATTCTTCCTCATAACCCTAATAGGTTCAGTCGTTGGTTTGAAAACAGTATCACATTGACACAAAAAAAGCGATAATAATAAAAAATACGGCTTGGCTTGGCTTGCCGTACAAATGACAAATCGCAATAATTGGTAATTTTTTGGTAACTCTTTCAGTATGCGGATGCACAATATACGCACAAAAACATGTATATTTAAACGGTATAAAAACAAAATCAGGTAGCTAGGTCATCGCCCAACTACCTAATAAACTTCAATTTACATATTGTGATCCGGGCGGGATTCGAACCCACGACCCACAGCTTAGAAGGCTGTTGCTCTATCCAGCTGAGCTACCGGACCTTTCTATTTCAAAAAGTGGTGCAAAAGTAAATCTTTTTTTGCATATTTCCAATATATAAGACAAAAAATAGCATAAAATTTACCTGTATTTGACGAAAAATGAGTAATATTGCACGCTCAATTCATACAGTATTTATCAAGTCAAAAATGAAAGTAATAAAATTTGGTGGGACTTCCGTTGGATCGGTGGAAGGTATCTTAAATGTAAAAAAAATAGCAGAATCGCAAAGCGAGCCTGTAATTGTTGTCGTATCGGCATTATCAAAAATAACGGACTTGCTATATAAAACCGCAAAACTGGCTTCGGAAGGAAAATCGGAATATCTTATCGAATTGGAAGATATGGCGGCCAGGCACTATAAAATCATAGAAAAAGCTATTCCCAAGGAGAGAAGAGAACAAGCTATACTTGCTGTAAAGGACCAATTTACAGACTTATCCAACATTTTCAGAGGAGTATATCTGATAAAAGATATGTCTGTGCGCATCAACGACACCATTGTAAGTTACGGTGAGGTAATATCTTCACTTATCATTGCCTACCTGATAGACAACGCGGTGCATTTCGATTCGCGTGAACATATCAAAACTTTCAATCAGTTTAACAAACATTTGGTAGATTTCCCGACTACCAATGCCCAGATAAAAAATAAATTTGCCAAACTACCTAATATTTCAGTATGCGGAGGATTTATCTCTTCCGATGTAAATACAGGGTTTACCACCAATTTGGGACGTGGCGGGTCTGATTATACCGCAGCTATTTTGGCCGCTGCCCTGAACGCTACCAAATTGGAAATTTGGACCGACGTTGATGGATTTATGACAGCTGACCCTAAGGTAATAAGCAATACATATGTGATTGAACAACTGAGTTTTAGTGAGGCTACCGAATTGTGTAACTTTGGAGCCAAAGTAATTTATCCACCCACCATATTTCCTGTTTATCACAAAAATATTCCGGTAGAAATAAAAAACACATTCAATTCGGAGGCAAAAGGAACACTTATCGCAGGAGAGCGAGAAATCCCCTCCGAGAATGACACTAGAGCAATCAAAGGGATATCTTCTATCAACGACACCTCATTGATTACCGTTCATGGATTGGGAATGGTCGGAGTTATTGGAGTAAATCATCGAATTTTTCGCTCTTTAGCCGACAACGGCATTAGCGTGTTTATGGTATCTCAAGCCTCTTCCGAAAATTCAACCTCAATAGGGGTGCGGAACGCCGATAGCAAATTGGCGGTAAAAGTACTTCGCAAGGAGTTTGCTTATGAGATTCAGCAGGGAGAAATTCATGAGATATTTTCGGAAGACGATTTAGCAACCATTGCCATTGTGGGCGATAAGATGAAACGTACTCCGGGCATCGCCGGAAAACTATTCGGTACCCTCGGGCGTAACGGCATCAACGTAATAGCCTGTGCTCAAGGAGCTTCTGAAACAAACATCTCGTTTGTTACGGACAGAAGCGTGCTTCGCAAAGCACTGAACGTTATTCACGATTCATTTTTTCTGTCGGAATACAAGGTGTTGAATCTGTTTATCGTAGGGGTAGGAACCGTAGGAAACAGTCTGATTGAGCAAATCCAAAAACAACAAGAAAAGTTGATGACAGAAAATGGTCTGAGAATAAACGTTATAGGAATTGCCTCAAGTAAAAAAACAATATTGAACAGACATGGTATTGAACTTGAAAACTGTGTAGAGAAACTTAAAAAGGAAGGGGAAAATTCTTCGATAAAATCTTTAATAGACAAAATCCTTGAGTTGAATATTTATAATCCGGTATTTGTAGATTGTACAGCCAGCGAAGAGGTTGCCGAAACTTACCAAACTCTGCTCGAAAATAATATTTCGGTAGTTACCGCCAACAAAATTGCTGCGTCTTCTGAATATGAGAAATATGCTCAGTTAAAAGAGACTTCACGGTCGAGAGGGGTAAAATTTTTATTTGAAACCAATGTGGGAGCCGGACTACCCATTATCAACACAATGAACAATCTCACAAACAGCGGCGATCACATCGTAAAAATGGAAGCGGTGGTTTCCGGTACGCTCAATTTTATATTCAACACCATAAGTAAAGATATACCACTCAGCAAGACTATTGAGATGGCAAAAGATGCCGGATTCTCCGAGCCGGATCCCCGTATCGATCTATCGGGCAAAGATGTGATTAGGAAACTGGTTATCTTAGCACGCGAAGCCGGATATAAAGTCAATCAGGAAGATGTAGAAAAAAATCTTTTTGTTCCCGATAAGTATTTTGAAGGAGATTTGGAGCATTTCTGGAAAACGATTACTGAATTGGACAGTCAGTTTGAACAAAAAAGAGAAGAAATAGATAAGAAAGGACTACGGTGGCGTTTTGTAGCTACTATGGACAGGGGCAAGTGCAGTGTAGGACTCAAAGAGGTGGGCAGTCTTCATCCTTTTTACGATTTGCAGGGGAGCAACAACATTGTGCTTATCACTACCGAACGTTACGATGAATTTCCGATGATAATAAAAGGCTACGGGGCAGGAGCAAGCGTTACGGCTGCCGGAGTATTTGCAGACATTATCAGCATTGCAAACATAAGGTAGAATACAGAGAAAGATAATATTTGGCAGGTTATTTTCCTAATAAAAATACTACCTTTCCCCCTATTTGTTGAAACTGGAGGTTTTGAAACGAACCAAACACGGCTGCATTGACAAACTTGTTGCCAATACCATACCCTATCTCTGTGTAAGATTTCATATAAGGTGTGTAGAGTTGGCTCAGATAAATCCGTTCGCTCAATACGCCTCTGGCCAATTTTGGCAGCATAGTAAACAGCAGAAAAGGAGTTTCATACATAATATGTGCTTGTGCGTATGAAGTTGACGCATTGTAGGCATTGTACGAAAGCATATTAAACACTCCCCCTATGCCGTCTTGCCAGGTTTCGGGATAACTATTTCGGGCAAAAAAGGTATAATCCGCGAAGAACTCTGTCCCGGTACGAGAATAAAAACCTACACCAAAATGATATTGAACAGATTGCAACAGACCAACAGATATCTGTTGGTTTATATCCAGTTCAAAACGGTCGTAAACGGAGGCACCCCCCAAAATTCCCTTGAAACTGTGTGCAAGTTCCATCTTGAATGTGGGATAATCCGATTTTTCATAAATTTTACTAAATCCTTCTTTTCGATAATATTGAAACGGTGTCCAAACCAAACGGAATGTGGGAACAAAATGACGACGGATTAAAATTTCATCATTTACTAAATTTTCATCCTTTTTGGGGTTGATTTTACGGATATGATAATCAATGCCTGTACCCATATTTAATCCGTTTATAGCCTCTATGCTATTGAAAAGACGTACGTAATAATCTTTGTAGTAGTTTACAAACATATCATTAAAGGTTAATCCTTGCGACATCAAAGTATCCTGTACCTCTTGTATAAACAATGAGCTGAAAGCCATATTTCCTTTTCCGACAGAGAGGGTCAGATTTCCCAACCGGCGCGGGTGATAATGAAAGGTCGTGGAAATATCAGCAACCAAATCTTTGTATCTCATAATATAGCCTGCCGAAGTGCCAACAGACAATTCTTTGTCTCCCATTAACTGAAATTTGAGTCCAAGTTTCATTCTGTAATTCAGCCCCTCTTTGGTAGAATAGCTTATCATAGCTGGATTAATAAATCCACTGTAATTGATTTCCGTCTTTTTGTACCAATATTTGGTATTTCCTATCAAGCTTTGCCCTATTAACTCCACTGCTCTATTGTTTGTCTGAGCCGAATCGTTTTGCCAATTCTGCTGCTTATTGTTAAGTCGGTCCAAAAGCAACTTATCTCCTATTTTAAGAGGGAAAATACGGTGCCTGCTCCAAAAAAGAGTATCTTTATTAACTTCGACAGAATCCAATATCAATTTGTATCTGTTACCAACATCGTAATTGTCATTTCCTGCATCATTCGGCTTTTTTTTGATAATATTCCGATATTCAACAGCAGCATAATAGCTATTTTGAATTTTGTTTCCCAAATACGAATGGCTCCGATATATCTCAAACTTTACAGGTAAAAACATAGTCTCCTCCCTGCTACCCATATCGATATGAAGAGAGAAATCTACAAACAAATCTCTCCCCATACAAAAAAAATGGGTTATACGCCATGTGTTTTCTTCAATAGTAAAAGAACCTTTTAGCATCTTGGCACTGCTGTATAGAGGATGGTACCGGATGACATAATACCGTTTGCCATTTTCGGAAAATGTCTCTGCAAGACGGTAATCATAATATTTTTTGGCCTCCATCCGTAAGGGAAGTAAAAAGCCATCACTACCTATCATCAAATCATACACATTGACATTCAGCAAATTAAATGGAATTGCTACCATTTTTTTGCGAGAAGTAATATCTCCGTTTACATACTTTATTTTATACTCGTAATTGTTGGGTGCTCGAAAATGTTGCGAACCGGAAACCTCGATGATTCCGTCATCCGCCTCGCTATTATAAAGTACAAAATTGGGTATAAGATAAGTATAGGGGTACAAAAAATTTTTTTTAAGCGTTTTGATATTGGTACGCAGGTACATTTCGGCATCAAAACTCTCTGTCATTTTGCCATATTGGGCTGCCGATGTCATAACGTTTTGTATCAGACTGTCGATGCCTAAGTTTATAGCCCGAACAGCAATACTCCCCACAAAAAATAATATTAAAATTACAATATACCGCATAAATCAATACAAAATGCAAACTTAATCATTTTTCATCTGTTTGCCTTTCTATTTTAAAAGAAACTATGCACTTCCTCAAAAACGCATAAGTTAGTCGCTCCTTATTAATTCACTTTTTAGGAGAGGAGACAAGTGTTGAATTTGAGTACTTAAAAATATGTATTTAAATACCATATTTTAACTTTCTCCGTTTTTATTTACAAATGAAAAACGGAAACCAAACTTAATAATTCGTAAGTAGATATTCGGCCGCTTGTTAAAGATTTTTTAGATAAGTTCAACAAAATAAATTATACTTATCACACAATAAAACTTATAGTTTGCAACTCAGAATAAAAGGAGAGGCTGCCCTTTGGACAGCCTCTCCTTCTATTTTTTATTTACTTGAAAAGGTTGGTTAATAAATCATTGATTTTATCTCCAAAGGTTGGTCGTGGTTTTGCCTTTTCACTCAATTTTCTCCTGTAATCAGAGCCGTAACCGTAGCCATAGCCGTAATTGGAAGTAGCGGGAGTACCGTTTAAGACAACTCCCATATCTTTGAGTCGATTTTCTTTGTAAATATCGTTAATCAGTATGCAAGAGTCGTTTGATGTGTAATCTTGACGGGCAACAAATACGCTGTTATCTACAAATCTGCTCAACAAATAGGTATCCGAAACAACTCCTATCGGAGCAGAATCTACAATAATGTAGTCGTATTCTTTTTTTAGCTCGGAAATTAAGTTGTCCAATCTTGGACTCATAAGCAACTCAGATGGATTGGGAGGAACAGGACCAGCAGGAATTACTTCCAAATAATTGTGAAATCCAGACGGAAGTATCACATCTTTTATCGAATACGAATCATCCGATAAATACAGAGTCAAACCGCTTGTTTTGGATATATGCATATACTCACTTAACATCGGGTTACGAATATCCATTCCTACCAACACAACTTTGACTTTCATCAAAGCAAACGACAATGCCAAGTTGATAGATATGAACGATTTTCCCTCTCCGCTTATGGTTGATGTTACCAAAATTACAGGCGACTTTTTGGAGGCGCTCAGAAACTGTAGGTTTGTTCTTATCAAGCGAAACATTTCCACAATAGGGGTAACTTTTCCTTCATGCACAACTACTCTCTCGGGTTCTCTACTTATACAGATATTACCCAAATAGGGTGCTCTGATGGATTTTTGAAACTCTTTGGCATCTTCTATCTTGTCGTTGACCAAATCTCTCAAGTAGATAAATAAAAATGGTATCAGTAGCCCCAAGATAAGAGCAACCAAAAATACCATCATTCTTTTGGGAGATACAGGAAGCAGCGAGGCGTAGGCCTTGTCTATAGTTCGGGCTGCCGAGGCGGTACTCGCCAACCGAAGCGCATTTTCTATCCTTTTTTGATAAAGAAAAACATATAAATTTTGGGTAATTTCCTGCTGTCGTCTGATTTCCAAAAATTGTCTTTCTTGGGTTGGAACGGCTTTAATACGGGTCTTAAACTCAGATTCTTTTTTTCTTACATCATCACGAGAGATAGTTAATCCTCCTTTTACGTTGTTGATGCTTGAATTTACATTGACACGGAGCGCGTTGATTTGTTCTTCCAAATCAATAAGCATCGGATTGCTCGGATTGGATGATTTTACTAACTTCATCCTCTCCAAAATAGTTTTGTTGTATTCTTGTATCAAATCGACCAATCCCTTATCTTCAATGCCAATATTGCTTGGTATCAGACTATATTGGTTTTTGTTATTGTTGATATGGGTATTTACATAATCGACAAGCCGCAGTTGTGTCTCAAGTTCTGCCATTTTTTTGCCATACTCGCTTGACGATTGCAGGTAAATATCAGCTTCGGAGGTAATATCGGTAATGCTGTTGCTTTTTTTATATTGTTCAACATTGGATTCTACATCGTTTAATTCTTGCTCTATTTTGCCCAACTGTTCATTCAGGAAAGATGCGGTATTGGTTGCAACTAGATTTTTGTCGGTAATGGCGTCCAAGTTATACAACTCCACAAGTTTATTCAAAAAATCTTCTGCTTTTTTAATATTTGATTCTACCAGAGATATTTTGATAACATTCATCGACTGCTTGTTGATGGCTCCTGCCTGAATCTTCATCGAATAATTGGAAAGCAAGACTTTGGTCGGATAAATTATAAATTTATACTTGTCAGTATTTTTTGTTTTTTTGGTGGGTTTAAACTGAAATTTGCCTAAAAATGTGTTAAATTCTTGATGAATATTGGATATCTTATAAGTTTCTTTTCTGTCGAAATACTTCAGTTTTACAATATATGCTCCCGATTTTTCTTTTAAATAAATTTCCAACTTATATTTTATCGTGTCGGAGAAGTTTTGCGGCATCACCAACTCAAGAGGAGTATCTTGGTATTTCTCAACATACTTCAACCCCTCCTTTTTATAATATTCCACATACAAATTGAGCGAATCAATAGTTTGCCTGATGATTTTATGCGAGTTTATCACTTGTATCTCATCCTCCAAAGCCCTTGAACCATTAAATAACCCCATACTTTCCAATAAGGCAGTTTGTTCATTTCCCGAAGCTGAATTTTCGTTTCTCAGCATTATTGTTGTTTGAATAGTGTATTTTATGTTTGTGGCTTTCAGATAGAACCAAGCCAATAAAAATACAATAATTATAGATAGGACGAACCAATACCATTT
This sequence comes from Paludibacteraceae bacterium, assembly GCA_047974405.1. Taxonomy (GTDB): domain Bacteria; phylum Bacteroidota; class Bacteroidia; order Bacteroidales; family Paludibacteraceae; genus UPXZ01. The sequence goes on from JBKECI010000031.1 coordinate 32,377, forward strand.
TTTGATATATTTGGAGAGTAAATCTTTCAGGTTTATTACATCTTGATTTGAGTTGTCAATAATATTGTCCATATAATGTGAGATAATATTTTAATAGTCGGTTAAATTATTGTTGATAATTATTTCTTTGAAATGGTGAAAATAAGTGTAAGTAACGTACCGATGGTCGAAATCCCCGACAGGTAAAGGGGAAGATTTTGAGCCGAAACGGATTTTGCACCGTTGGGTTCAACATAAATCACATCATTTTGTTGTAAGTAGTAGTAAGGAGATTTGAAAACTTCATCGGAGTTTAAATTCAATCGTGCAAATTCAAGTTTTCCATCTTTCTCTCTTGTTATCAGTATGTTGCCTCTTTTTCCATATATAGTTAAGTCTCCTGCCAGTCCCAAAGCATCCAATACTGTTATCCTCTCTGTGGCTACCGGATATTGTCCTGGTTTTTGAACTTCGCCCAGCACCGTAATTTTATAATTGACAAAATTGATATTGACAATGGGGTCTTTTAAATGAGGTTTTAATTTTTCGGTAATAAAATCTATTGATTCTGATTTGTTCAATCCCCCCAACTTTATTTTGCCAATCACAGGGAAGTTTACATATCCTTCCGCATCTACCAAATAAGGCTGCAAAGTAGGTTGGCTATATATTTGCTTAGATCCGGGCGAAGCATAGGCTACTACGGGATTGTTGAAAGGGAGAACAGCTTCGGGAGTTCCAGAAACTACAATGGTAATTTGATCACCTGGTACAATGGTGGTTTCATAGTTGGATTTGAAATAACTATTTATTTCTCCGGCAGATTTTTCGGTTATTTCATTAAAATAAGCAAGTTCTTTTTGGGAGGTACAACCGGTTAAAATCAGTATTATTACAAGATAAAATACAACAATAAACTTATTTTTCATATTTATGCAGAATTAAAGCAAAATCAAAAGATATTTTAAATTTTCAGATTGTCATTTGTACCATAATATGACAAACAATCCTAGTTTTAAAAATAAACAACTGCAAAAGTAACAAAAAAAACAAAATACCACTCACTTAGAGACTTTTATTTACAAACAATTTTCTCTCAATAAAAAACTAATAAATAACAAACAATTCATCTTACTCATTTGTTGAAATTAACAAATACAATTTATACTATGTCAAATACAAAAGAATACATCTCAAAACACCTACAACAAATACTCGAAGAGTTGTTCAGCCTGATAAGGATTCCAAGTGTCAGCGCCCATCCTCACAGGCAACCGGAAATACTGCAATGTGCCGAAAGATGGCGACAACTGCTATTGAAAGCAGGGGTTGATAAGGCTGAAGTTCTTGCTACTAAAGGAAATCCGGTTGTTTTTGCCACCAAGTTTATCGACAAGTCGTTGCCCACAATAATGGTGTACGGACATTACGATGTAATGCCTGCCGAACCTTTGGAACTTTGGGATTCAAAACCGTTTGATCCGGAAATCAGAGAAGGCAAAATTTATGGCAGAGGCGCCGACGACGACAAGGGGCAATCTTTTATGCATGCCAAAGCATTCGAATATCTAATTAACACCAATCAGTTGCAGTGTAACGTAAAGTTTTTGCTGGAGGGCGAGGAAGAAATCGGTTCGCCCAGTTTGGAAGATTTTTGCAAAAAAAACAAAAAACTGTTGCAATGCGATACTATATTGGTATCCGACACCAGTATGCTCGCGGCAGATACGCCAAGTATTACCACCGGGCTTCGGGGGCTTGCTTACTGGCAAATAGAACTTACGTCTGCCAATAGAGATTTGCATTCCGGTATATTTGGAGGAGCTATTGCCAATCCTATCAACGAACTTGCAAAAATTTTGGGTGGATTGACTGATAAGAACGGAAAAATAACTATTCCACGTTTTTATGACGATGTGGAGAAAATATCCAAGAAAGAGAAAGAATTGATAAATCAAATTCCATTCGACGAAAAGAGCTATAAAAAAGATTTAAGTATCGAACGCTTGTATGGCGAAAAAGGTTTCTCTACCATTGAGCGTACAGGCACAAGACCCTCGTTGGATATTTGTGGTATTTGGGGAGGATACACAGGCGAAGGGAGCAAAACCGTATTGCCATCCAAAGCATACGCCAAGCTGTCCGTACGCTTGGTTCCCCATCAAAAATATGAAAAGATAGCCAAGCAAGTAGAAAAATATCTTTATAAAATTACCCCCCAACACGTTGATATAAAAGTTATAACTCTTCATGGAGCCGAAAGTTATGTTTGCCCCATCGAGTCGAAAGAATATCGGGCAGCAGAAAGAGCTTATGAAAAAATTTTCGGCAAAAAACCGCTTCCTGTTCGCAGAGGAGGCAGCATAGGGGTGGTACCCATATTTGAAAAAGTATTAAATGTAAAACCCATATTGATGGGGTTTGGATTAGAATCTGACGCTATACACTCTCCCAACGAAAATTTCCCTCTGGAACTCTTTGAAAAAGGGATAGAAACAATTGTGGAGTTTTACAAAGGATATACAGTACAGGAATAAAATCAATCAACTGTGATTCAATAGAATGTAATATTATTAGAACAAAAAAGAAAATTATTTGACTTTTTTATGGAAAATTATTTGGTAAAACAAAAAGAAAGTAGTACGTTTATTGCTCAATATTAACGTTCGGATTTTATTAATTATAAAAATATTTATTATCATGACAAAGACAATAACATTCAATGAGTTACGTCGAGTAAAAGATGCGCTGCCAAGTGGGAGTATGGCCAAGATCGCCGAAGAACTTGGTCTGGAAAAACAAACGATAAAAAACTATTTTGGTGGGAGTGATTATAAAGAGGGGAAAAGCGTAGGACTTCATATAGAACCGGGTCCCGATGGAGGAATAGTACAATTGGATGACACCAAAATACTGGAAGTAGCTCAGCGCATATTGAATGAATTGAAATCTTAAAAAAAATGGAGAGACTGCTCAAGAAAGCAGTCTCTTTTAATATAAATACTTCTCCAAAATTATAACAATAAAAACCGAAAGTTTATCTATGTCCAATTTTGGAGGGTGTTACGATACTTACCATTGTCAGCCACAAAATACGATAATTGTAGAAAATGATACCGTATCGTAAAAAAAAATCTACTCCCTCTAACCCTTTCAGTATAAAAAAATCGTATATTTGCATCAGATTATAAGCTAACAAAAATTGGATAACATGAAAAGTAAAAAAAATGGTTTATTCGTCTCATTCATTTTTATTATGGCAAATATAGCAGCACAAAATTTTACTGGCGATTGGAAAGGCGCTTTGGCAGTACAAGGCGTAAGTTTGGAGATGATTTTCCATATTGTCGAGAAAGACGGAATTTACGTCACCACATTAGACATTCCACTACAAAATGCACTCGGAATTCCTATTGAAAAAACAGAAATTGAAGGAAGTAAGCTAAAAATTACCGCCTCGGCAATGGCAGCCGCTTACGATGGTGTATGGCAAGCCGATAGTATTTCGGGAACTTTCACTCAAGCCGGCATAGATTTTCCGCTCACATTGAGGAAATTTGAAAACAAACTACCCGGTAATCCCGATTTGGTAACAGCAGACAACGAATTGAAAAAGTTGGTGGAATTGGATAACGGAAATTACCGCTACAAAGTTTCCGATTATTTTGCACGCCCCAAAGCATCCTCGTTCCAACTCTCTCCCAACGGAAAATATATGTCTTACAAAGAGAAAGACGAAAATAACAAAAATCACGTTTATGTAAAAGAGATAGAAACAGGCAAAGCGGTCAAAATTATAGAGGAAAAAGAAGAGCCCATTAAAGGATACGGATGGATTAACGACGACCGGATTTTCTTTATGATGGACAACGGTGGAAATGAGAACTACCATATCTACGCCACCAATACCGATGGGTCAAATACCAAAGATCTAACCCCGTTTGACGATGTGAAAGCAAATATATTGAACATCCTCAAAGAACAAAAAGACTACATCATCATACAGATGAACAAAAACAACAAACAGATCTTTGAACCTTACAAACTGAATGTTGTAACCGGAGAGATGGTGCAGCTTTACGAAAACAAAGATGTAAACAACTCCATTCAAGGGTATGATTTTGACAAAGACGGCAACTTGCGCGCATACACAAAAATGGTCAACGGCACCGAAATGGAGCTTTGGTACAAAGATTTGGAGAGCGGAGAGTTCAAATTGATCAAGCATACTAAATGGGACGAGAGTTTTAATATCATCCGGTTCAATTACGCATCCCAAAACCCCGATGAAGCTTTCATCATCTCCAATCTCAACAGCGACAAAGCCGAAATTATATTGTATGATTTCAAACAAAACAAGGAGATAAAAAAAGTATTTTCCAATCCCGATTACGATGTTTCCGGATTGGGCATATCCCGCAAGCGCAACTGGGAAACAGATTACTATGCTTACGAAGGAGAAAAATATGTAATTGTGCCTGTGAGTAAAACGTATAAGGCTCTTGATAAATTTATGAAAAAACGTTTTCCCGATAAAGAATTTTATATCGTGGACTACGATGACAATGAAACAAAATATCTGATTGTAACCCAAAGCGACAAACTATATGGTACCTATTACCAATACGATACGAAAACAAAAAAAATAAGTCTGCTTTACGACCTGATGCCGCAACTAAAAGAAGAAGATATGGCCGAAATGCGCCCCATTACTTTCAAAAGTCGCGACGGGCTTACCATCCACGGATATATAACCCTACCCAAAGCGGCATTGACGGGCAAAAAAGTACCCTTGATCGTTAATCCACATGGAGGACCACAAGGTGTCAGAGACAGTTGGGGTTTCAATCCCGAAACACAATTGTTTGCCAGTCGCGGATATGCAACGTTGCAAGTAAACTTTAGAATATCGGGAGGCTACGGTAAAGCGTTTTTACGTGCCGGTTTCAAGCAAGTAGGACGTAAACTGATGGATGACGTAGAAGACGGCGTAAAATACGTGATAGAGCAAGGATGGGCAGACAAAGACAAAATAGCCATTTATGGTGGGAGTCATGGAGGTTATGCCACGTTGATGGGATTGGTAAAAACTCCCGATTTGTATGCCTGTGGGGTGGATTACGTAGGGGTTGCCAACATCGAAACCTTTTTTGCATCGATCCCTGAATATTGGAAACCTTATAGAGAGATGTTAAAAGAGATATGGTACGATATCGACAATCCCGAGGAGGCAAAAATAGCCAGAGAAGTATCTCCTTTTTTCCAAATAGATAAAATTAAAAAACCACTTTTAGTTGTTCAAGGAGCTAACGACCCTCGCGTAAATATCAACGAAAGCGATCAAATCGTATCGGCATTGAGAAACAAAGGATACGACGTACCTTATATGGTAAAATATAACGAAGGACACGGTTTTTACCGCGAAGAAAACCGGATGGAGTTTTATGGCGCTATGATGGGATTTTTTGCCAAGTATCTAAAATAAAATTACTGTTTTCATAATCCGAAATAAGGATAGACGTTGTTTGTTTCATACTTAATGGCGGATATCCTTATTTTTTAATTTTTAAAATATGAGCAAAGAGATAAAAAACTCTACGGCGGTTATCGTAAGAAAAAACAACCAGTTTATCAAATATATATTTTGGGGGATGTTTGCAGTTATAGCTGTGCTGTCTATTATAGCATGGGTAAAAATAAGAAATCTACAAGAAAAAAACATCCGTCAAAAAATAGAATACGAACAAAAAATAGACAGCGTACACATAGCCGATATGGCTATTATGGCTAAAACATTTTCATGGGCGGTGAGAAGCGATCTGCTCAGGAATAACAAAGACCAAGCCCAACTCCACTTGGATAATCTAATGAAAGAACCCAATCTGAAGAAAGCCTTTGTAATAGATGCTGCCAATAATAATATTGTACTTTCGACCAGTAAAAACGAGATAGGAATTCCGAATTCAGACTTTTCGCTGACAAGAATAGAAACCCCTACCATAAGGAAAAACGGAGATATTGTTCAAATAGCAACTCCGATTATGAATCTGCATAAAAAAATGGGCGTGTGTGTAGTTGAAATCAACGGAAACATACAAATTCGGCGATAATAGAAAGAATTGGTGTAAAATTAATTTTTGTAAAAAATCAACTAAAAAGAAGAAACATCATTTTTATCCGCCCAAACATTCAATCAATTTGCATATATTTGCAACAAATTTGTAATATTAAAACTATCAGACAAATATGTTAAAAAATCATCCCAAAGGATTATTCGTAGCATTCTTTACTAATATGGGAGAGCGTTTCGGATTTTATACCATGATGGCTATTTTGGTGTTGTTTCTTCAGGTTAAATACGGTCTCAGCGTTAAAATAGCAGGAGATTATTACAGCTGGTTTTACTTTGCCATATACGCATTAGCATTGGTAGGAGGGATGATGGCAGATTGGACAAAAAAGTATAAAACCGTCATTTTATACGGACAAATCATTATGTTTATTGGCTATATAATGATGGCAATACCCTCTATGTCGCTGACAGGCTCATTTGCCGCGCTGCTCGTTATCTCTTTGGGAAACGGACTTTTCAAAGGGAATCTTCAAGCGGTGGTAGGGCAACTCTACGATGATGAGAAGTATGCCAAATATAGGGACTCCGCTTTTCTAATATTTTATATGGGAATTAACGTGGGAGCATTTTTTGCACCTTTTGTAGCTACTGCTATTCGCGATTGGTGGCTGGGAAAAAATGGATTTCTACACGATGCCAGCCTTCCTTCGTTGGCACATCAATACATTGATGGAACACTGAAAGATACGTCGCAATTTCAAGAATTGGCAAACAAAGTATCACTCAATAGTACTCCGATTACCGATTTTAATGCTTTTTCGCACCAATACTTAGACATTTTCTCGCGAGGCTACAATTGGGCTTTTGCCATTGCAGCCGGAGCCATGATTTTGTCGCTGATAGTATATGTTGCGTTTAACAAGTTGTTACCCGGCAAGTCGGTTGCCAAATCGGTTGATAGGCAGATCAATACCATTGGCAGCGATACCCAAAACAGCAAAATGGGGCGGAGCTTGGTCATTTCACTACTTTTGATGGCTTTTTCGGCTATGCTCGTTCAATTGGTACCCGGATTGGAACAATCTTCCAAACTGGGACTTGGAATGGCAATAGGGCTGTTTGTTGCTTTTGTCTCGTATATTTTCCAAATAGCTACCAAAGAAGAGAGACCTCGTATAGTATCTCTTATCCTTGTTTTTTTGGTTGTGATATTTTTCTGGATGTCTTTCCATCAAAATGGACTGACGCTTACCGTTTTTGCGCGTGACTATACCGTAAAAGAGGTGGGAGCTTTTACTTTCCTATTTTTTAATTTATGGTCTTTGCTAAGCGTTATCGCTACTGTAGTAGGGGTATTTTTGATGTTTCGAAGCGAATCTACTTTGCGTTATAGATCTATTGGCGGTGCGCTTACTATTATCTTTGGATATATTTGCTATTATTACATTTCAAGTGTTTACAGCAGTAGCAATCCGATTGCCCCTGAGGTTTTCCAATCGTTCAACCCACTGTTTATTGTCGCTCTTACCCCTGTCGTGATGGGATTTTTTAGCTACTTGAACTCCAAAGGCAAAGAACCATCCACACCAAGGAAAATAGGATTTGGAATGATTATTGCCGCCTTAGGTTTCGCTGTGATTTTGATAGCCTCATTGAATTTGGTATCGCCTCGTTTGTTGGGGGGAGCAGCCGTCTCCGAAGATATGCGTGTGTCTCCGTATTGGCTTATTAGCAGCTATTTGATACTGACTATCGCTGAACTATTCTTAAGTCCGATGGGATTGTCGTTTGTCTCAAAAGTGGCTCCTGCCCGGTTCCAGGGATTGATGCAAGGTGGTTGGCTACTTGCCACCGCTGTAGGTAACAAACTGTTGTTTATTGGTAGCCTTCTTTGGGACAGGGTAGATTTGTACATTCTTTGGGGGGTATTTATGATAAGTTGTTTGGTATCTGCTATATTTATATTTGCTATGATAAAACGACTGGAAAGGGTAACCAAACAATGAGGTAGGTTGTGTCAAATTTATTTTTTAAGTTTGTAGTTAAATCCATGATTACAAATAATATGGCTTTAAAACTCGTCAAGGAGTATTAATAAATTTTTCAAGAACCTGATTTTTGCTATCACGAGCTATTGCTTTTTTAACAAAAAACCAACAATCAAGTTTAATTTTACACCTGTAAATTTTCTTCGTGTGTCTGCCATCGTTTTTCTATTGTTAAAGTTACTAATGTATAGCTCAACTACCAATTCTGTTTTTGAGGAGTAGTATAATAAAATAAAACTTAAACGTCAAAAACGCTTTTCAACACCATTCAAAAAAGATTTACCCAAGAACCCTGAATTTACACATCACAGCCAATTATATCTAAAATAAAAAACTAACTTTGTCCCATAAATTTATTTAACTTTCATCAATAATGCTTTATGAAATAAGAAGAGTATGAATTTTGATTTTTTACTTGACTTCAATCCAATATTGATGGCGCTTTTTGCCACGCTATTTACTTGGGGGGTAACGGCTCTGGGTTCTTCAATGGTCTTTTTTTTCAAAAATATAAATAAAAAAGTACTGAACGCTATGCTGGGTTTTGCCGCAGGAGTGATGATTGCTGCCAGTTTTTGGTCGCTTCTCAGTCCGGCAATCGAAATGGCGGAAAAAAACGGCAAACCTTCTTGGATGCCTGCTTTGATTGGTTTTTTGAGTGGTGGAGCATTTCTACTGCTTGTCGATAAACTGTTGCCACACCTACATTTGGGCTTATCCATAGACAAAGCCGAAGGGGTTAAAACTTCTTGGCAACGAAGCGTTTTACTCGTGCTGGCAATTACCCTTCACAACATTCCCGAAGGGCTGGCCGTGGGAGTCGCTTTTGGCGCACTTGCCCACAATCCCGATACCGGAATGCTTGCCGGAGCAGTTGCGTTGGCTATTGGGATAGGCTTGCAAAACTTTCCTGAAGGAGCAGCCGTGTCCATACCTCTAAGACGCGAGGGGTTTTCAAGATTAAAAGCATTTAATTACGGTCAAATGTCCGGAATTGTAGAACCCGTTGCCGGCGTAATTGGCGCATATCTGGTACTTACAATCACCCCTTTGCTCCCTTACGCCCTGTCGTTTGCGGCAGGCGCTATGATTTTTGTTGTAGTAGAGGAATTAATCCCCGAATCTCAGACAGGAAATGAAACCGACCTCTCCACCATTGGAGCAATGTTGGGATTTGCCACTATGATGTTTCTTGATGTGGCGTTGGGATAATAAACTCATTATAAAAATAATTAAAAAGATGCATTCACATTCAGAACACAGTCATTCACACTCTCACGCACATCCACAAGATGTGAAAAATATCAAAACAGCTTTTTTTCTCAATCTTTTTTTCTCGCTGGTAGAAGTAGTGGGTGGCATATACACCAATAGTGTATCTATTCTTTCGGATGCCATACACGACTTGGGCGATAGTATTTCGCTCGGAATGGCATGGTATTTTCAAAAAATATCGAAAAAGCAAAGCAATCAAAAATACACTTATGGTTACAAACGTTTTTCGATATTGGGAGCTTTAATTACATCTATCGTATTGATAGTGGGAAGTGTGATTATTTTAAGCGAAGCCATTCCCCGCATTTTCTATCCACAAGAACCGCATGCCAAAGGGATGATAATATTGGCAGTAGTCGGCATACTAATCAATGGTGCTGCTATGCTGCAACTCAAAAAGGGAAACAGCCTAAACGAGAAAGTCGTTTCTCTCCATTTTTTGGAAGATGTATTGGGGTGGGTAGCTGTTCTTGTAGGCGCTTTAATTATGCATTTTTTCAATTTGCCAATTATAGACCCTCTCCTATCCATAATTATCGCCATTTTTGTATTGAAAAATGTATATGGAAACATTCGCGAAATATCCCGCATTATTCTTCAAGGAACCCCTCAGAGTATAGAAACAGAAAACCTGAAACTCAAGATACTGAAAATTGACGATGAAATACAGTCGATACACGATTTTCATTTGTGGACGGTAGATGGGAAATACAATGTTTTAACTATGCACATAGTACTCAAAACAGCTAAAACCCCAAAAGAGTTGGTGGAACTAAAAGAAAAAATAAGATATTATCTTACTGATAACGAGATAGAGCACACTACTATCGAGTTTGAAACTCAGGATGAAAAATGTTTGTTTGAAAACTGCTGCAATTAGAAATTTTATAAAAAATAAAAAACAATTAAGTAATCATATCCGCATCACCTTATTCAATAAGTTATAAATATCCCAAATTACTTTGAAAGCGATATAAATAAAATATCAATATGGAAAAAACATGGCGTTGGTTTGGAAAAAAAGATTCCATTTCACTCCAAACAATCAAACAGATAGGGGTAGAAAGTATTGTTACCTCACTATACGACATCCCCAATGGCGAAATCTGGAGTGTCGAAAATATTAACAAAGTAAAAACGTACATCGAACATCAAGGGCTTCGATGGTCGGTAGTAGAAAGCCTCCCCGTAAGCGAAGCCATTAAATATGGAGGAATCGACAGAGACAAATTGATAGAAAACTACAAAATAAGTTTGAAAAATTTGGGCGAAATAGGTATCAAAACAGTCTGTTACAACTTTATGCCCGTCATTGACTGGGTAAGAACCGAACTCAACTATCCTTTGGCAGACGGCTCTTCCTCTCTCTACTTCAGCTGGGTGCATCTTGCCTATTTCGATATACACATACTCTGCCGCAAAAATGCCACAAAGGACTATACCGAAAATATTTTGAATCAAGTATCCCGATTGGAGAAAACAATCACTGCCGCAGAAAAGGAAAAACTGATAGACACCATTATCGTAAAAACTCAGGGATTTATAAGCGGAAATTTCAAAAATTCGGAGCAAAATCCGGTGGAGATATTTCGCCATTTATTGACCTTTTACGATAATATTAACAAGGAACAATTACGCGAAAACCTGAAATATTTTCTCAAAGCCGTAATGCCTGTATGCGATACCTACAACATAAATTTGTGTATTCATCCCGACGACCCTCCGTTTCAGGTATTGGGGTTGCCCCGTATAGTCACTTCCGAGCAAGATATAGATTGGATACTTCGGGCAGTAAAAAATCCGCATAACGGACTAACGTTTTGTGCAGGCTCGCTAAGTGCAGGCACCCACAACGACTTGCCCAAAATGGCCGATAAATTTGCCTTACATACCCATTTTGCCCATCTTCGTTCCACAACTGTTTTGGAAAATGGCGATTTCTTGGAAGCCTCGCATTTAGAAGGACGCGCAAAACTGATAGACGTAATCCGTATTTTCGAAAAAGAAAATCCCAATATCCCGATGCGTATTGATCATGGTCGCTTGCTGACAGAAGACATTGATAAAGGTTATAATCCGGGGTACTCTTTTCACGGAAGAATGTTGGCGTTCGCACAAGTTGAAGGGATAATGGCTGTTGTAAAAAACGAACTGAAATTATAAAAAAAACAATTCTTTGAAACAATTCTTGTCTATATAAAAAACCATCCGATACTGTATGTCCGGAATATATCTGCATATCCCCTTTTGCAAAACCAAATGTACTTATTGCGATTTCTATTCCGGTGGAGATTTTAGAATCAAACATCGAGTTTTAAAAGCAATGCAATCCGAAATATCGGAACGAAAAAATTATCTTTCCGATAAAAATGTATCCACTATATATTTTGGCGGAGGTACACCCTCTGTACTTTCGGCAGACGAAATTCAAATATTTTTATCCGAAATAGAAAAATATTTTACAATTTCTCCCGATGCCGAAATTACCCTCGAAACCAACCCCGACGATTTGTCTTTTGAATATTTAAACTCCATAAAACAAGTTGGAATCAATCGTTTAAGCATAGGTATTCAAAGTTTTAACGATGAGCAGCTTGTATTTGTAAAACGCCGGCACAACGCTATACAAGCCACAAAGTCTATACAAAATGCTCAACAAGCCGGATTTGACAATATAAGTATCGATTTAATTTACGGATTACCGGGGCAATCAATCGTCTCGTGGGAGGAACAGTTGGAAACCACCCTGCAGCTCAACATTCAACATCTTTCGGCCTACGGACTTACCTATGAAACCGGCACTAAACTTTGGAAACAACTCCGGCAAGGCAAAGTAACAGCTACAGACGATGAAACAATAGTAAAAATGTACAGAATGCTGGTGGGTAAATTCAACAAAGATGACTTTGAACAGTACGAGATTTCCAATTTTGCAAAAAAAGGATTTCGTTCGCGCCACAATTCTGCATATTGGCAACAAACTCCTTATCTCGGCATAGGACCTTCGGCACACTCCTACAACGGCAACTCTCGCCAATGGAACATTGCCAATATGCTTGTTTACAGTAAAAATATCGAAAATGAAATTTCCTATTTCGAACGGGAAGAACTTACTGAAAACGATCGGTTTAACGATTATATAATAATTCGCCTGCGTACCACCGAAGGGATAGAATTGGAGGAGGCAAAAAGTCTATTTGATGAAAAAATGTTTCAACACCTGTTGGAATCAAGCAAAAAACATATTTTAAACAAACTTTTAATCCGGCAAAACAGCCGACTTTTTATGACGCAATCGGGGATTCTTGTTTCCAACCGGATTATTGAAGATATGATGATAGTCTGAATTTTCAACATATAATCAAATTTTGTAACTTTGATATTCTTATTGATAGAAAATAACAGACATTAAACCATTCGAAATTCTTAATCTCCAAGATTAACAGAAAATATTATGCACACAAAAAAAGAAAAAATAGAAGAATTTGGTCGTTTATTGGAAATTATGCAACGCTTGCGCAATGAATGTCCTTGGGACAGAGAGCAAACATTTGAATCGCTCCGTATGCTTACCATTGAAGAAACCTACGAACTTGCCGACGCCATTCTCAAAGACAACAAAAAGGAAATAAGCAAAGAATTAGGCGATTTGTTGCTGCACGTAGTTTTTTATGCTAAAATGGGGAGCGAAACCGGCGATTTCGACATATACGACGTCTGCAAAAAACTTAACGAAAAACTCATTTACCGCCACCCCCATATTTTTGGTAACGAGCAAGCCAACGATTCAACCCAAGTACTACAAAACTGGGAAGACCTCAAATTAAAAGAAAAAGGGGGAAACAAAACCGTTTTGGCAGGGGTCCCCGACTCACTCCCCGCACTGATCAAAGCATACCGCATCCAAGACAAAGCGCGTAGCGTAGGTTTCGATTGGGAAGAGCGCGAACAGGTTTGGGACAAAGTACAAGAAGAACTGTCGGAATTTTTGGAAGAGGTAAAAGCCAACGATAAAAATAAAATGGAGGCTGAATTTGGCGATTTACTGTTCAGTCTGATTAACGCCGCCCGCCTTTATAATATCAATCCCGAAAATGCGCTCGAACGCACCAACCAAAAATTTACTCAACGATTTGACTACCTTGAATCCAGAACTATAACACAAGGTCGAGATTTGAAAAAAATGTCTCTTGCCGAAATGAATGTAATTTGGGAGGAAGCAAAGAGACTAAATCTATAATCTACTCTATGTCGGATATTTATAAAACAAAATGAAAAATCAGTATCAAGATACAGATTCGATAATCTTTCAGTCGTTTCAAAAAAATGCAGAAGGTACATTGTATCCTTCCACCTTTGAAGATAAAATTCAATTTTCAGATATTCGTAAAATACTAATGTCGAACTGCTTGTCTCAGCTTGGCATAGATGCTACGGAAAATATGTCGTTTTCGATCCATTTTGAGGAAATAATTCAAAAAATTGGCGAAACCGATGAAATGTACCGCTTGATTTTTTTTGAAACCGATGAAATTCCTGTTGGAGATTTTTACGACATACGTCCGGCATTATCGCGAGTTCGGGTAGAAGGCCTATTTTTGGACATTTCAGAACTGTTTGACTTACACCGTACCGTTGCAGCCGTAACTAATCTTACCCGTTTCATCAAGCGGCAAGATGAGCTATCTTTCCCCTTTTTGCACAAAACAATCGAAAATATAGTCTCATTTTCAGACATATCCAAGCAGATAGACCGAATTTTAGATAAGTTCGGAAAAATCAAAGACAACGCTACCCCCGAGCTGGTACGCATCCGTAAAGAAATACTGCAAGTTCAAAGCGGTATCTCTCGTACGCTCAACAGCATACTCAAACAAGCCCAAGCCGATGGATACGTCGAAAAAGATTTGTCTCCCACCATACGGGACGGGCGCTTGGTAATACCGGTAACGCCAGCATTCAAACGAAAAATAAGTGGCATTGTACACGACGAATCAGCTACGGGAAAAACCGTTTTCATTGAGCCACAACAAGTAGTAGAAGCCAACAACCGATTAAGAGAACTGGAAAGCGAAGAACGGAGAGAAATCATCAAAATACTTATCGAAATCACCAACTATCTTCGTCCACATTTTGGCGAAATTGCCGATTCGCAAATTTTTATGGGAAAAATCGACTTTCTCCGTGCCAAAGCTATTTTCGCCAAAGAAATTTATGCAATAAAACCCCACATAACCGACCGATGCGAAGTAGATTGGACAAAAGCCGTACATCCTCTACTCTACCTGACACTGAAAAAACATCACAAAAAAGTGGTACCGTTAGATATAAAACTAAGCGAAGAACAACGTATTTTACTTATTTCCGGTCCCAATGCCGGTGGAAAATCCATTTGCCTGAAAACAGTAGCCCTACTACAATATATGCTGCAATGTGGTTTACTTGTACCGTTGCACGAAAACAGCCGAATGGGAATTTTTGAAAAACTCTTTATAGATATTGGCGATGAACAATCTATCGAAAACGACCTCTCGACCTACAGTTCACATTTGCTCAACATGAAACATTTCATTAAAAACTGTAATGAAAAAACCCTTCTTTTGATAGACGAATTAGGCACCGGAACAGAACCACAGATAGGAGGAGCCATTGCCGAAGCTACATTGGAGCGTTTCAACAAGAAAAGAGCGTTAGGGGTCGTTACTACGCACTACACCAACTTGAAGCACTACGCCGAAGATGCTGAAGGGATCATTAACGGCGCCATGCTTTACGACAGGCAACATCTACAACCGCTGTTTCAGTTGCAAATAGGCAATCCGGGCAGCTCATTCGCAGTAGAAATAGCCCGAAAAATAGGTTTACCCGAAGACCTGATTGAAGAAGCTGCCCAAAAAGTGGGACAAGAACATCTGGATTACGACAAGCATTTGCAAGATATTGTGCGCGACAAACGCTATTGGGAACGAAAAAGACAGGAAATTCGACTGAAAGAAAAACGATTGGAAGAGACACTTGACAAGTATGAGATAGAGATAAATAACATCAACAAACTGAAAAAAGAGATTGTCTCTCAAGCAAAAAACGATGCCGAAAATCTGCTAAAAGAGGCTAACGTAAAAATAGAGCATACCATAAAACAGATAAAGGAAGCCAACGCCGAAAAAGAAAGAACCCGTGAAATACGCAAACAATTCGAGCAATTCAAATCACAGATAGATACTCCGTTTGTTTCTTATACGCCAAATATTTCTAAGATTAAAAAGAAAAAACAGAATATCTCAAATAAAAAAGCGGGTACACAACCTTTACCTCAAAAAAAGGAACAGCAATCCCACAATTTTGAAAAAGGCAATCAAGTACGATTAAAAGGACAACAAGCGGTAGGAGAAATATTGGAAATACAAGGTAAACAAGCAGTAGTAGCCTTAGGACATTTGAAATCTACGATAGATATTTCAAAATTGGAGTTTATCAGCAATAATCAATTAAAAAAGGCAAATCGCTTTTCGCATCTCGGCAAGAGCGTAACAGACGAGGTTAGAGAAAAAAAACTTACTTTCAAATCGGATATTGACATACGCGGGATGCGTGCCGAAGAGGCGTTACAAGCAGTTACTTACTTTATTGACGATGCCCGTATGGTAAGTATTCCCTCTATCCGCATACTACACGGAACCGGTAGTGGAGCTTTACGGCAAATAGTTCGACAATATCTCTCTTCTGCCAGTGGGATAAAAGATTTTCACGATGAACATGTGCAATTTGGGGGAATGGGAATTACTGTGATAACACTTGAATAAAGTAAATAAATACATTTTTTAGGGATAATAGACAAAAGTGATGCTAAAAACTTATATAATGAACTGATATACATAAATTTGCGGTCAAAAAAGATGAAATATAAAAAATCTGCATTTATTGCGGGTGCAAAATCACGAAGAAAAATGGGCATTTTCGTGGCAAGCAACGATATAAGTGTTATGGTTGCGGAAGCCAATTTACAGCCCGCAAGTTTTTAGCTCCATCCGAACTGTGGGATAAATATCAGCGAAAGAAACAGACTTATCGTG
>JBKECI010000032.1:0-11527 GCA_047974405.1 Paludibacteraceae bacterium
ACGGCATTTATTGTTCGTTTGTTTATCGACCTCAATATTTTGGAAAACAATAAATGGATGTATCTGATTCATTTGACGGTACTTGCACAGTGGGCTTTGATTATTGTGCCATTTGGCAAATGGACACACTTTCTGTACCGTTCGTTTGCCATGTACTTTGCAAGGCTGAAAGAGACGATATAGCAATTAAAATAGTTGTGGAGATATTTTGGTCGCATGATTAAAATAATTATTAAACACACAGGGTAATGATTGTTTTAATCATCAAAGATGTTCCATCTGGCAAATAAAAAATAGATGATAGACAGGTAGAAAAAAAACTCTGTTTTGCAACTGTTCAATATTGTACTCAGATGTGGGATATGTTGTTGTGCTACACAGCAAATAATATGCGACAATAGAGTCAAAAATTAGATTTTGAAATATTTTTAATGTTACTTTCTCAAAAATGGATAAGAATCAAAATTAAAACTTACTTTTGCAAAGTTTTAAAAATGCACCTATATTCTGTTCGGTATGAATACAAAACTATTTACTTTGATGCTGATTGTCGCTTTGCTGTCGGGGTGCGAAAAATCAGCAAAAAAACATTTTGAGAAACAAGGTAAGAATAACGAAAATGGTAAGAATATCCAACTTACAAAAGTCGAAGAAAAACATAAAAACGATACCGTTGCCATTTTTGCGAAGGCACAAGTGCCTGTTCTCTGTTATCACCGAATAGAAAATGGGAGGAACGACGAATATACCGTAAGCCCCGGTGCGTTTGAAGCTCAAATGAAAATTTTGTCCGATAGCGGTTTTCACTCCATCTCCCCCGATCAACTTTACAATTACTTGGTTTATAATGCTCCGTTGCCCGAAAAGCCGGTTGTGATTACCTTTGACGATTCGCGGGTAGAGCATGCCACTATTGCGGCTCCCGTAATGGAAAAGTACGGATTTAAGGGCGTATTTTTTATTATGACCATCACTTACGACAAAAAGAACTATATGAGCAAAGAGCAAATAGCATCGTTGGCGGCAGCAAATCATACGGTAGGATTGCACAGTTGGGACCATAAAATGGTAACTAAATATAAAACCCAAGAAGACTGGAATACGGAAATAGCAGAGCCTCAAAAAAAATTGGAACAAATAACCGGTAAAAAAGTAGAATACTTTGCTTATCCTTACGGTATTTGCAATCATGAGGCATCTGTACAACTCAATAGCTATTTTAAACTCTCCTTTATACTTTCAACCAAAAGAGATAAGTCCGAGCCACTACAAACTGTACGCCGGATGATTGTACCCTCAGGTTGGTCACCTTCGTCCATGTTGAAAGCGATGAGAAAAACCTTTGGCAAAGCTATTTGACGATTTGTAATCTCTTAATGTACCATTAATATCTTTTGTAAAGTTATCTGCCATACGTATGTCTATTTTATAGTTTGAAAATAGGGAAAAATGAAAATCTAGCTTAGAATGGCTCTAAATACCACTTCCACTCAACCCTTTTGATATTCATATGATATTAAACAGTATTCTGATTGTGAGTAAGCTAAATTCATTTATTCAATAATTGAACAGTAAAACAGTAACCTTAATTAAAGAAAAAATTCTCCAATCCGTTTTTTTTGTTCGGGTTAAATCCTTAAATTTGCACGAACTTTTACACATTACTTTATACACAAAAAACACTCTTATCCGATTCTAAAAACAAACAAATTTAAATTCTATATTTTAAAACTAAAAAAAACAGAAAAATCTATGTGGTTAATTAATTCCTCCATCGGAAGAAAACTCATTATGAGTATTTCGGGAATTTTCCTGATTCTGTTTCTTACCTTTCACAGCTTAATGAATGTTGCTGTATTGTTTAGCGCAGAGGCATACAACAAAATATGTGAAATGTTGGGAGCAAACTGGTATGCCCTGATTGCTACCAAAGTGCTGGCTATCGGTTTTATAGTACACATTTTGTATGCCCTTTACTTGTATCATCTCAACCTGAAAGCTCGTGGCTCAGAACGTTATGCGCAAACAGCTCACCAGCAAGGGGTAAGCTGGGCTTCAAAAAATATGTTGATACTCGGCGCCGTTATTTTGGGCTTTTTAATTTTGCACATGTTCAATTTCTGGGCAAAAATGCAATTGGTAGAACTCCAGTACGGACACGATTGGGAAGCTGCTGGCAAGCACAACCCGGGCGATGGCGCATTTTTTATTCAAACGCTATTTTCCAATCCCCTCTATTCGATACTTTACATCGTATGGTTGGTCGCACTTTGGTTACACCTGACACATGGTATTTGGAGCGCTTTGCAAACATTGGGATGGAATAATAAAATCTGGTTGAGCCGTTTGAAAATAATTGCAAACATATATGCTACTATCATTATCCTGTTGTTCATGTCAATTCCGATTTATTTTTTACTCGGTTTTAAGGTTTTGTAATATTTCCTGTGGTATTTAACTGAAAAAATTAAAGAATTATGGCAAAAAAAGAAGAATCTGCACAAGTAGAAAAAATAATAACAAGAGAAGATGCCAAAATCCCCGAAGGAGTCTTGGCCGAAAAATGGAAAAACTACAAGAACCACCAAAAATTGGTCAATCCGGCAAACAAG
The DNA here is from genome assembly GCA_047974405.1 of Paludibacteraceae bacterium. GTDB lineage: Bacteria > Bacteroidota > Bacteroidia > Bacteroidales > Paludibacteraceae > UPXZ01. The sequence continues at coordinate 2,613 of JBKECI010000032.1, forward strand.
CGCCGTTTGGATATAATCGTAGTAGGAACAGGATTGGCAGGAGCATCTGCTGCCGCATCTCTAGCTGAACTCGGTTTTAACGTACTCAATTTTTGTATTCAGGATTCACCTCGCCGCGCACACTCCATTGCGGCACAAGGCGGTATCAATGCAAACAAAAACTATCCAAACGACGGAGACTCCACATACCGCCTGTTTTACGACACAATAAAGGGGGGAGACTATCGGGCACGCGAAGCAAACGTATATCGTTTGGCTGAAGTTTCGGGAGATATCATAGACCAGTGTGTGGCACAAGGAGTTCCTTTTGCACGCGAGTATGGCGGGCTGCTCGACAACCGCTCTTTCGGTGGCGCTTTAGTTTCCCGCACTTTTTATGCCAAAGGCCAAACAGGACAACAATTGTTGTTGGGAGCATACTCGGCGCTAAGCCGCCAAATAGGAAAAGGGAGCGTAAAGCTGTATGCACGTTACGAAATGTTGGATGTTGTAATCATAGAGGGTCGTGCAAGAGGAATTATAGCAAGAAATTTGGTAACAGGCAAAATAGAAAGATTTTTTGCACATGCCGTAGTCGTAGGAACAGGAGGCTATGGCAACACCTTCTTTCTTTCGACCAACGCTATGGCTTCCAACGGTTCCGCCGCTATGCAAATGTACCGTAAAGGAGCTTACTTTTCCAATCCCGCTTACGCCCAAATACACCCAACGTGTATTCCTGTTCACGGAGATTATCAATCCAAACTAACGTTGATGTCGGAATCTCTCCGTAACGATGGGCGCATTTGGGTACCGAAGAAAAAAGAAGATGCAGAAGCCGTACGTGCCGGTAAGTTAAAACCAACCGACATAAAAGAAGAAGACCGCGATTATTATTTGGAACGCCGATACCCTGCTTTCGGAAATCTTGTACCTCGCGATGTGGCGTCACGTGCGGCAAAAGAGCGTTGCGATGCCGGCTATGGCGTAGGAAACACAGGTTTAGCTGTATATCTCGATTTTTCAGCCGCCATTCAACGGCTTGGAGAGAATGTAGTACGCGCGAGATACGGAAACCTATTCCAGATGTACGAAAAAATAGTTGATGACAATCCCTACAAAACACCGATGATGATTTATCCGGCTATACACTACACAATGGGTGGGATTTGGGTCGATTACGAACTTCAAACATCAGTAAAAGGGCTATTCTGCATCGGCGAAGCCAACTTTTCTGACCACGGCGCAAACCGTTTGGGAGCCTCTGCTTTGATGCAGGGGTTGGCTGACGGATATTTTGTGCTTCCTTACACCATTCAAAATTATTTGGCAGATCAAATACAGGTTCCCCGTATGAGTACAGACTTACCCGAATTTGAGGAATCGGAAAAAGCTGTAAACGAACGCATTCAAAAAATAATGTCTATTCAAGGTAAACGGTCGGTAGATTCTATCCACCGCGAATTAGGACTGGTAATGTGGGACTTTGTAGGTATGGGACGTACAGAGAAAAGTTTAAAAACCGCCTTGGAGAAAATTAAAGAAATCCGTAAAACTTTTTGGTCGGATGTATATGTGCCTGGCAAAACCGGTGGTCTGAATAACGAGCTCGAAAAAGCATTGCGGCTGGCAGATTTTATAGAAATAGGAGAATTAATGGCTTTGGATGCACTTGACCGCGAAGAATCTTGTGGCGGACATTTCAGAGAAGAATATCAAACTGAAGAGGGAGAAGCATTACGCAACGACGAAAAATACTCTTATGCCTCTTGCTGGAAGTACACGGGAGAAGAAAAGCAACCAGAGCTAATCAAAGAGTTATTGGATTATGAATTTGTTGTGAGGCAACAGAGAAACTACAAGGCATAACAGCCCCCTCCCGATCTCTTATTTTTGAAAAAGAGAGAAGTTTGGAGGAATAACATTAAAAGACTAACAATAAAATTAACTTCTAATTTCCCCACTTAGGGGATTTAAAGGGGCTTACAATGGAAAAAAGTATAAATTTAACGCTGAAAATTTGGCGTCAAGCCAGTTCGAAAGAAAAAGGATCTTTCGAGACCTATAAATTAGATCACGTTCCTACCGATGCTTCGTTTCTCGAAATGATAGATATATTAAACGAAAAATTGGTAAGTGAGCGCAAAGAACCCATTGCATATGACCATGATTGTCGCGAAGGCATCTGTGGCATGTGCAGTATGTACATCAACGGACATCCACATGGTCCTGATGGCGAAATTACCACCTGCCAGTTGCACATGCGCAACTTCAAAGATGGTGAAACCATCACTGTTGAGCCTTGGAGGTCGGCCGCGTTCCCCATTATCAAAGATTTGATGGTGGACAGGAGTGCTTACGATAAAATCATTCAGGCAGGCGGCTATGTTTCTGTAAACACAGGAGGCGTACCCGACGGAAACGCCATCCCCATTCCCAAGCCAAAAGCAGACGAGGCAATGGATGCTGCCTCCTGCATCGGATGTGGCGCTTGTGCAGCAGCTTGCAAAAACGCTTCTGCAATGCTATTTGTCGCCGCTAAAGTAAGTCAGTTGGCTTTGTTGCCGCAAGGTAAAATAGAAGCTACCCGTCGCGCAAAAGCAATGGTGGCTAAGATGGATGAACTCGGTTTTGGCAACTGTACAAATACGGGAGCTTGCGAAGCCGAATGCCCAAAAAATGTCTCTATTTCGCACATTGCACGTCTGAATAGAGAATTTTTGTACGCAAAACTGAATGACTAAAAAATATCTTACTTGAAAAAAATACTTGGAAAGTAATAAAGCTTAGAAAGTCTGCCGTTGAAAATTTTAGCACGGCAGATTTTTTGTGTATTATAAAAAATCATTGTGGAAAAATTTGAAACGAAACGGAAAAAGAAAGATTCAGAGACAAAATTATCTTGACTTAGCCCATTCCATAACGTTTGACGGTGGACGTTTATTTGCCAATTCGTTTGCCATAAATTCCATATAAGGATAAACGTGTTTGAAAAATGATTTGTATCCTGCACAGAGGTAGTTCAATCCTGTTTTTCCTGTTGGGGTTTTGATGATTCTATTTTTGGGACATTCTCCATGACAAAACTTGACCACCTCACATTTAACACATTGTATGGGTAGCGTGTCTCTTTTATTGTCCCCAAAATGCAATTGTTTCTCTTGAAACATCATTTCAAATATGGTTTGATTCTTGACGTTTCCGATTTTAAATTCGGGAAAAACATAATGGTCGCAGGAATATACATCTCCGTTAAATTCCATAACTCCTGCATGTCCGCAAGTTTCCGCAAAAAGACATACGCCAGGTGAAACTCCAACCATATTGGCAAGAGTGGCGTCAAACAGCTGTACAAAGATTTTCCCAACATCATTTTTGACCCATTCGTCAAATAATCGGATATAAAACTCACCAAACTTAACCGGATCGACACTCCACGATACAAGTTTTGTCTCATCGTCATTATATTCGGGAGGCAGTAGGTTTAGTTTACTGTGGTAAGAGGTTGATATCCTTTCTACTATAGGAGAGAATTGTAAAAACTGCCCTCCTATATTTTTGAAAAAACGATATATTTCGATAGGAAAATTTACATTATAATTGTTGATGACTGATAAAATATTAAACTCTACACCGTATTTTTGCATCAGTTCAATACCTTGCATCACTTGCTTGAAAGTTGGCTGTCCTCTTTTATTTTTTCTGTAATAGTCGTGGCAATGTTCTGGTCCATCAATGGATATTCCTATTAAAAAGCCGTTTTCTCTGAAAAATAGGCACCACTCTTTGTTAAGCAATGTGCCGTTGGTTTGGAGTGAATTGCTTATTTTTCGTCCCCTCCCATATTTTTTTTGAAAAAGTATTATTTTTCTAAAAAAAGCAATACCTCTCAAAAGAGGCTCTCCTCCATGCCATACAAAGAGTACTTCGGGTACGGGCTGAGCTTGTATATAACTTTCGATATACTGCTCCAAAACCTCATCGCTCATTTGAAAATTGTGTCGATTCTCATAGAGTTTTTCTTTTTCCAAATAATAACAGTAGCTACAATTCAAATTGCACGTTGAACCTATCGGCTTTGCCATAACATAAGTTGGCAGAGAGAGAGGATTGAATATAGCCGTTTTATTTGTCATTGCTGCAAAAAACTAATGTATTTTGAAGTCATTTTTTTTAAGAATGGATAATTTTTATGCACTTTTCTAAACTCTCCTGCCAATATGGGATTTCTATTTCGAGCGTATTTTTTATTTTATGTTTATTTAGTACACTATAATGGGGGCGAATGGCTTTTGTGAGGTAATCTTTTGTTTCTATGGGTTTTACATCGCATTCAATCTTGGCTATGCGATGGATTGCTTTTACAAAATCGTACCAACTGCAAACTCCTTCGTTGGAAAAATGAAAAATACCTGAAATAGTTTTTTCTGAAGATATAATTTTCAGTATTATCTCTGCTAGATCTCTGGCATAGGTGGGAGTGCCTGTCTGGTCAAAGATTACGTTCAGACTGCTACGTTCTTTACCGAGTTTGAGCATTGTTTTTACAAAATTATTACCAAACGAGGAGTAGAGCCATGAAGTTCGTATGATTATGGAATTGGGACAGGCTTTTAGCAATTCGCTTTCCCCTTCCTGTTTTGATTTTCCATAAACCCCAACAGGTTTTACAGTCATCTTTTCCGTATATGGGATGTGGTTGGTACCATCAAAAACATAGTCGGTAGAGATGTGTATAATTTTCAGTTTGTACTTTTCAGTAATTTCGCCCAAGTTCTTTACTGCATCCCGATTGATTTTATAGCATAGGTCAATGTCGTCTTCTGCGTTATCTACGGCAGTGTAGGCTGCACAATTGATGATAGCCGTAATGTGGTTGCTTACGACAAAATTTTCTGTTGCAATTTTGTCGCAAATGTCCAATTCGACAGCATCTGTAAAAAAATAACGGTGCTGGGGATAGTTATCGGAAATAACCCGAATTTCGTTTCCCAACTGTCCATTGGAGCCGGTAACTAAGATGTTCATTGTATAAAATATGTAGAATTTATAAAACTATCAAAAGTTTGTTTCTGCATTTTCAAAAAGCGGATGTTTCTTGTCTTTGTCCGAAATTATGGCTTTGTCAGCAGGAATTTTCCAATCTATGTTCAGGGTGTGGTCGTTGTAAAGGATACCTCTCTCCAACAGTGGATTGTAAAAATTGTCGCATTTGTAAGAAAAAACGGCTGTTTTGCTCAATACGGAAAATCCGTGCGCAAATCCTTGCGGAATAAGAAACTGAAAATGATTTTCGGCTGAAAGTTCTACTCCGAACCATTGCCCGAAAGTGGAGGAGTTTTTTCTTAAATCGACCGCCACATCCCAAACAGTACCTACTGTTACAAAAACCAATTTTGACTGGCTTTGAGGGTTTAATTGATAATGTAACCCTCTTATGACACCGTAACTTGATTTGGATTGATTATCTTGACAAAAATCTTGATCGATTCCTGCTTTCTTATACTCTTCTTGATTGTAAGATTCAAAAAAATATCCGCGTGAATCGGCAAATATAGATGGTTTTATTATGACTAAATCTTTTATCGGTGTTTCTATTATTTCCATAAAATATTGCTCTGTATTACCGGAATAATTATTTGGAGTTTATATGTGAGATTAAACTTGAATATGGTCAATTTTTCTCATTAGCAATCTTAATCAGATATTGCCCATAATTATTTTTTTTGAGCGGCTCTGCTAATTGGAGCAATTTTTCTTTGGAAATATTGCCGTTTCGGAAAGCGATTTCTTCTATGCAGGCTACTTTGAGACCTTGACGATTTTCGATGGTTGCTATAAAGTTTGATGCCTCCAACAGGCTGTCATGAGTTCCCGTATCGAGCCAAGCCATTCCTCGTCCCATAAGTTTCAGGTTCAATCGTCCCTCCTCAAGATACAATCTGTTGAGGTCTGTAATTTCTAACTCTCCACGCTTGGAGGGAGTCAGTTTTTTTGACTTTTGTACCACATCATTGCTATAGAAATAGAGCCCCGTAACAGCATAGTTCGATTTGGGATTGACAGGTTTTTCTTCCAGGCTCAGCACTTTGCCATCGGAGGTAAATTCGGCTACTCCGTAGCGCTCGGGATCGTTTACATAATATCCGAATACAATGGCGCCGTCTTGTAATGTTGCTGCCTCCCGCAATGTACGCGAAAAATCGAAACCATAGAAAATATTATCTCCCAAAATCATACAAACATCATCGGTACCAATGAACTTTTCTCCGATGATAAACGCCTGTGCAAGCCCGTCAGGAGAGGGTTGAACGGCATATTCCAAACTGATGCCGAAATCAGTGCCGTTGCCGAGCAAGTTTTCGTACAAATGTATGTCTTGAGGGGTGGAAATAATTAGAATATCTCTGATTCCGGCAAGCATCAAAACCGACAGTGGATAGTAAATCATAGGCTTGTCATACACCGGTATTATTTGTTTGGATATGCTTTTGGTTACTGGATACAATCGAGTACCCGAACCGCCCGCAAGAATAATTCCTTTCATAAAATTATGCTTTTGTTAGTTGTAGATAAAAAAACGTATAACAAAAGTACGATTATATTTGTATAGTTCAAAGAATTTTTACGAAATTGTCTATTACCTATGTCTTTGAACGATTTAGTTTTATTGAAAAAATTGATTAATTATCTTGTATCTCTTTTTTGAAACACAATCTTGCGTAGGCTTTAAGTGTAATTGTGTATTTTGATTTACAGTAATTTATCTTTGCTTATTAAAAATTCCAATCTGTTTTGCAAGTTTACTTCTGCTATGCCGCCATCAATATCGAGAAACAACAGATTCATTGTGGGGTAGATTTTTTTTAACCGTTTTTCAATCCCTTTGGCTACAATATGATTGGCAATACATCCGAACGGTTGCACACACACTACGCTATTGATGCCTTTGGCTGCAAAGTTTGCCACCTCTCCGGCTATCATCCAACCTTCGCCAAATTGGTTGCTAAGGTTAAGAACTTTTTCGGCATTCTTAGCCATTTCAAAAATAGATTCGCGAGGGACATAAGCGCGCGATTTGGAAACAATATTTTCAAATTTCTGCAAACGGCGATTCACAATCTTGTAACCCAAGGGCATCAATTGCTGTTTGAGCCTATCTAATCTATTAACTCCATTTTTACTATTTGTCCTTTGGTTTACAAATGCTTGTATGAAAAAATCTATCATCGAAGGGGTAACAACTTCCATCCCTTTTGCTCTCAACCATTCGGTAATATGAGCCTGCCCATAATTATTGTATTTTACAAAAATTTCACCTACCAAACCGACCTTATCAAAATTATCTTCAAAAATTTCTATGGTGTCAAATGTTGTTACGGCACTTTGGAGCAAACGAAACAGCTCTTTGGGTTTGTTTTGCAAAATAATGTTGGTTGCCTGACTTATGTACCCATCAAAAATTTCTTGAGATTTTCCTTTTTGCTTTTCGCGAACGGTATGAAAAGCAAAAAGCATATTTAGGGCATCGCCAAAGAAAAAAGCATTTGCGGCAATATTGATTATTTTGTAAATAGGCAGCTTAAAACCGCTCTGTTCGTTCTGAAATACACCTCCCAACGATATTACCACTACAGGAACATTATCAAACCCGGCGCTTTTCAACCCTGCCTTTATCATCCCTACATAGTTTGTGGCGCGACACTGCCCGCCTGTTTGTGTAATGCCCACGGCAAGCTCGTCCGTATTGTATTTGCCTGTCTGAATCTCGGCAATCAAATCGCCGAGGATGAGCGTAGCCGGATAACAAACTTCGTTGTTACCGTACATCAATCCTATGTCTGCCGAAGCTTTGGACGTTTTAGGACAGTTTACGATATGATAGCCTGCCAATTTAGCCAACGCCGGGATAAACGGTGATAAAAAATCTGTAAACCAAGGCGCTAAGATAGTTCTACCTTTATCCTCTTCTTTAAAAAAGGAGTGGTAGCCTTTGTATTCAATGCTGATTGTTTCGTCCACTGTTTTCTGAATTAAAGTTTTTTCTGTCAAGCAAGTGTTTCTCTATATTTTTCCTGTGTTTTCAGACTTTCTATCAAACTTCTACACCTCAATCTGATAGAGCCTGGACTTGCGATTTCGTCAATTCTCAAAACGGTGAGATTTTTTCCAACTTTGCGTAATATCTCACCCGTTTCGTCCATCAAAAAAGAATCGGGACCGCAGCCAAATGAGTTGAGCTGCACCAATTGAATATTGACCGGTAATTTGGCAATTTGTATCGCCGCTTGCATCACACGGTTGGGGTACGACCATTGAGAAACGAAATTAATGTTTTTCCAAGAATCGAAGAGAGAGTTGTTGTTTGTCGAATTTTTATCGGTAAACTTATATGTGTATTTTTGGGTATGCCGAGGCTCGTTTATTGTCCTGAAAACATCGTCCGTCATTACATTTACACCCAAATCAGACAATATTTGTCCCACTTTTTGATTTACGAGCGGGTCTGCATGATAAGGGCGTCCTGCAACAACAAAACACAAATCACCATTATTTATACATTTTTGAAGCATATTTTGCTGGTCGCGGATAAACTCGGCATTCCAACTTTCGCGGATGAAAATGGCTTTTTCAAACGCTTTGTCGAAAAGATATTTTTGATCCTTTGAAAATTTTGAAAAAAATTTGGATGGAGGTGCAGGTAATAGCACTTTTAAATAGTCCCAACATTGAGATTTCAATGCTTTTTCATTGGCAAAATTGATTACCGGCGTATCAAAAGGTATATTATAGTTTGCCTGTGGATCAATGGCGCTCCGTATTACGTCGGGGTAGCCACTCACAACCGGACAATTGAATGAGTTATTAGCCTGAGTAAATTCTTTGTACTCTTTTGGGACAATAGGATAAAATATACGGGTAACTTTTGAGTCAAT
>JBKECI010000033.1:0-20673 GCA_047974405.1 Paludibacteraceae bacterium
CGATTATGCTCAAAGCAGGGGGTTCGTCTTCTATGGCAATGGCTCTTATCATCGTTTGGTATTGGTGGATGTTTGTATTATCAGCTCGACAATGTAGTCGGTTTCGGTGGCAGTAGTCGTCAAGCGGTACTGTCCGGGGTACACCAGTTCCAACCTTCTTTTTACATTTTTAAGTCCCGTTTTCGTACTCTCGTTTCCGGTTCGGTTGATTCTGCTGTTTTTTACCAAAAAAAATAATTCGTTGCCTGTGCTCTTGATTTGTAGGTCGATGACCTACTTTTTTTGGGCTGTAATCACGTGTTTGAAACTGTTTTCCACAATAAAGATAAACAGCATCGGAGAAACTTTAAGGCTTTTGTCTGCTTGGGTCGTATCAAAACGAATATCGACCGTGTTGCCCAACCTGAGTTTTTGCAGGTCGAGGTAATTTTGCAAATAGTTTATTTCGTCTTCAAGCAGGACTTCCTTTTTTTCGACTTCACTTACCGAGTAGCGCATCAGCTCCGATAGTTTAACGATTGCTTCGGGCGTTTTTTGGGATTGTTGGATGGCGAGCGAATAAATACCGTTGAGCGTGTTGAAAAGAAAGTGTGGATTGATTTGTGATTTGAGCAACAGCAGTTCTGCCTGTCGTTTTTCTTCCCGGCTCTCTTTCCACCATTGATTAGTTTTGAGCAAAAAAGATAACAGTAACACAAATAGGAATTTTAAAAACGTTTCTTGATAACGGAATGAACTTGCGAATATACCCGGTTTGTCGTCGGTTGGCGGTTGGCGGTCGAACATTCTATCGGGATGAATCCGATGTGGTGGTTCTTTAAAGGAAGGAGGAAGCTGATGCTTGTCAAATTTTTCGATAGAGGACGGGTGCACTACTTTGTGAGGAACAAATAACACGATAGACAAACAGCACAGCACGATTAATATCCACGGAAATATTCTTTTTCGGAAAATAAATTTTGGCAGCAGATAATAGTAGTTGGCATAAAAAAACAGGATAAGGAGTATTGAGCCTATAAATCCTTCCATTTCGGGCGGACCAAATGAAAACAGGCTTTCGTTGGCGTGTCGTCTTCCCGATATGAGAGGTAAAATCAAAAAAGCCAAACAGCCGATAACGTGCAGAAGTATCGTCCTTATCCGATTTTCTTTTCTGAATGTTGATGATTGCATCGAGGCTGTTTGTTGATCTTGTCATCGACAAAGATAAATAGTTTATTCGAGAATGCAAATAATCTGTATTGCTATCGGCGGTTTGGGACAAAATGTTTTTTTTGTAATCTCTCCGAATGTTTTTTATTTCAACGAATGGGATTTTTGTATCTTTGCAAAACACCAACAAATACTACAATGATTCCATTACCCAACATATCATCATATCGCCGATTACTCGTTTCTTATCCAGATATACTGACATTTGAAGAAAGAAAAAAAATAAAAATATTGTTGCAAGATTATTTGCTATCAGAAAACATCGACATATCGTCGTTTTTTGTCGAAAAATTAGAGATAATTGATATTCTGCTAAATGAAATCGGATTGAACAAAGCTGCAGTCATTAGTGTAATTTTTCTGGAAGCTGTAGAGAAAAATTATTTGTCGTGTGATAACATCGAAAAGCAACTTGAAAGTTCGATTTCTCCTATCATCAAAGGTTTGCAACGGATACAGCAACTTTACGAAAAAAATGTTGCGCTCGAAACAGAAAACTTCAGAAAGCTATTGCTCACGCTTGCCGAAGATGTTAGAGTAATTTTGATAATGCTGGCCATTCGCCTCCATACCATGCGAAAATTGGGCAGTTTTCCCAAAGAGAACATCCAACAGATAGCAAGGGAGAGTGCATTTTTATATGCACCTCTCGCACACCGTATGGGACTCTATACTGTCAAAACCGAACTCGAAGACTTATCTCTCAAACACACCAATAGGGCAATATACAAAGAAATAGCCACCAAACTGAATGAAACCAAACGCTCGCGAGACCAATATATTTTCGAATTTATTGAACCGCTGAAAGTAAAACTACAAGAAGTAGGCATACCGTTTGAGATCAAAGGGCGTACCAAATCCATCCATTCTATCTACAGTAAAATAAAAAAGCAAAATACCACTTTCGAAAATATTTACGACTTATTTGCCATACGCATTATTTTTGATGCTCCGATAGAAAAAGAAAAGAATGCTTGCTGGCAAGCATATTCAATTGTTGCCGATATGTACCAGCCCAATCCGAAACGATTGCGCGACTGGCTCTCTATACCCAAATCAAACGGATACGAAAGCCTGCATACTACAGTGTTGGGTCCGCAAGGCAAATGGATAGAAGTGCAAATTCGCACTGAAAGAATGAACGAAATAGCCGAAAAAGGGCTTGCCGCCCATTGGAAATACAAAGGTATAAAAAGTGAAAGTGGTATGGACGAATGGCTCAAAAATATACGAGAAATTCTTGAAAATCCCGACTTGAACGCCGTAAACTTTATGGATGAGTTCAGGCTTGACTTATACGACAAAGAGGTTTTTGTTTTTACACCCAACGGCGATTTGCACAAACTTCCTAAAGGGGCTACCGCTCTGGATTTTGCTTTTACTATTCATACCGGTCTCGGGATAAAGTGCGTAGGAGCCAAAGTTAATGGAAAAAATGTACCGATAAAATATACTCTAAACAATGGAGATCAGGTCGAAGTGCTTACCTCGCCTACTCAAAAACCCAATCAGGCGTGGCTACAAATAGTTACCACCTCCAAAGCAAAAAACAAGATAAGGCAAGCATTAAAAGAGATTGAATTTAAAGACGCTGAAATAGGAAGAGAGATACTACTCAGACGATTCAAAAATTGGAAAATAGAATTTGAAGAGGGACGAATATCTCGGTTGGCAAAAAAGAGGGGATTTAAAACCGTCAGCGATTTTTATCAAGCGCTCGCACAAGAAAAAACAGACATTCACGAACTACGTGAACAATACGTAGAATTGGAAAGACGCGACAACACCACCGGAGTCGAAATACGCACAGCCGAAAATTTTACAAAAGAAACTCAACCAATACCCGACACGACATCCAAAGAAGATGTGCTGGTTATTGGCGAAAACTTGAAAAATATTGAGTTTAAGCTGGCAAAATGCTGTAATCCGATTTATGGCGATGATGTTTTTGGATTTGTCTCCGTTTCGGGAGGGATAAAAATACACCGTACCGACTGCCCCAATGCACCTCAAATGATTTCGAGATTGGGGTATCGCATAGTCAAAGCGCGATGGTCGGGCAAGTCTGTCGGCTCGCAATACCCCATTACATTGCGGGTGGTAGGACATGACGATATCGGCATCGTAACCAACATTACTTCGATAATATCAAAAGAAAAAAACGTTTTGCTCCGATCAATTTCTATCGATAGCAATGCCGGACTTTTTCAGGGAAATCTCACCATTATGGTAAGCGATAATAAAGAGTTGGAAAATACGATAAAAAAAATTAGAAATATAAAAGGGGTAAAAAACGTATCGAGAAGTTGAAACAGATAAATATAGATTTGTACACGCGCAAACAAGCAACATCACCCCAAAAAGAAACAGACAAGAAAGAACTTCTTCCCTATTATTATATAATAAGCAAAAACCGAAAAAGATGAAGATACTCCATACTTCCGACTGGCATTTGGGACGGACACTTTACTCCAAAAAAGAAAGAAAGGAAGAACATATCGCATTTTTGGAATGGTTACTAAAAACCATTAAGGAAAACTCCATCAACTTGCTGCTCATTGCCGGAGATGTTTTCGACACAGCCTCGCCAAGCAGCACCGCCCAAAAAATGTATTACGACTTTCTTATAAAAGTGAGAAATTCGGGATGCGACCATGTAATTGTGATTGGTGGCAACCATGACTCGCCAAGTTTCTTGAATGCGCCCAAAGACATACTATTGGCTCTAAATGTTTCGGTAACAGGCAATGCCAGTGAAAATATCGAGGATGAAATCAACGTTATCAAAAATGCTGAAGGCAAGCCTTGCGCCATAGTTTGCGGAGTCCCTTTCTTGCGAGAGCGGGATATTGTCCGTTTTACAGAGGGAGAAAATTATTCCGACCGCTCCAAACGTATCAATGAAAACATAAAAAAACACTACGAAGAAATTGCCATGCTTGCCGAAAAAAAACGAAATGAATCGGGCAAAAATATCCCGATTTTGGCAACAGGACATTTGTCGGTAGCAGGCGGAAAGAGGAATGAAGACGATGGAGTGCGAGAAACATATATTGGAAATATTGAAGCGGTAGGCAGCGATATATTTCCTGAAGTATTTGATTATGTCGCTCTTGGACATTACCATATCCCTGCGGTCGTCAAAGATCATATTCGCTACTGCGGTTCACCCATTCCGATGGGATTTGGCGAATCCAGACAAAATAAATGTGTCTATATTATCAACTTTGAACACGGAAGAGATATTAAAACCGTATCAATTCCAGTTTTTCAAAAATTAGAATCTATTGTCGGTGACAAAAATTTGATTGCAATTCGTTTGAACGAACTAAAAAAAACAGACGTTTCTGTTTGGGTAGAGATTATTTATAAAGGCGACGATATTTTTCCCGATTTATCTGCTTGGGCAAATGAACAAACAGCTGGCTCCAAAATAGAAATTCTGAGATTGCAAAATCGCCGCTACCTAAACGAAGTTTTATCGCAAGACGAGGCGACAAACTCACTTGACGAACTAAACGCCTTGGAGGTTTTTGACAAATTACTTGAAAAAAACACTATTTCGGGAGAACAAAAAAATGAACTGAGAGAATCGTACAAAGAAATTATAGATGGTTTGAACATAGAAAATTAATAATTTATGAAAATTTTAAACCTGAGATTCAAAAATATCAACTCGTTGTCGGGCGAAAATAAGATTGATTTTACAAATCCCATTTTTGTAAACGAAGGGCTTTTTGCCATTACCGGAAAAACTGGAGCAGGCAAAAGTTCTATTCTTGACGCCATTTCATTAGCCATCTACGGAAAAACACCGAGAGTAGAAATTACAGGCAGCGACAATGCCGTGATGACAAAGGGAGAAAAAGATTGCTATTCCGAAATCGTTTTTGAAGTTGCTGGGGAAAAATGGAAATCGTCATGGAAGCAGGAACTAAATCGCAACGGAAATTTAAAACCGGTAAATCGTGTTATTGCAAATGCCGACAACCAAATCATCGCAGACCAGATTCGGGCTTGCGATACAAAAATAGTTGAGATTATCGGGCTTACATTTGAGCAGTTTATCAAAGTAATAATGCTTGCACAAGGTAGTTTTGCAGCCTTTTTGCAAGCAGATAAAAATGATAAGGGGGAACTTTTAGAACAAATTACGGGAACTGAAATTTATGCCGATATTTCAAAAAGAGTTTTTGAACGAAACAGAACGGAAAAAGAAAAGTTAGACCAAATTTTGGTGGAATTGCAAGCGATAAAAATTCTTTCGGAAAAGGAAATTAAAAATCTGGTTGATGAAACGGTCGCTTTTGAAAAAGATAAGTTTCAACTGGATAAAGAATTGCAAGAATTGGAAACAACAAAAAAATGGCTTTCCGATTTAGAAAATCTACAAAAGCAAATCCACGATGCCGGACAAAAACTTCCGGAATTGGAAAAAAAAGCTAAAGCAGACAAAGAGGCTGTAAAGGTATTTGAAAATATTTTGAAAACAGCAAAATCGGAATACCAAAATCAGGAATCAATATTTAAGCAAGTCCGAGAATTAGACACAAAAATATCGGAAAAAGAAAAATTGCTGCACCCCATTCTGAAAACCCTCTCTGACTTAGAAAAAAATAAAGAGAAACTGTCTGAGGTATTGGGCAATCAAAAAACAGAGTTAGAAAAGTCTCAACTATCCCTTAGTAAAAAACAAAATTGGGCAACAGAGCATCAACAGTACGAAGAGCTGGTCTCCAATTATGCCGCTATTGAAAGAGAAAACCGGTTGTTGACTGCCTCTTTCGATGAAATAGAGGCATTAAACATTAAAATTACCGAATTGCAAAAAGAGTTGGATGCAAAAACATCGGAGAGCGAAAAAACAGCAACTATCTTTGACGAGAAAGAGAAAAATCTAAGCGACAAAAACAAAGAACTTAAGACTAAAAAAGTAGAGCTGGTAGTAATTTTGAACAACAAGGAACTTTCGGCACTACAATCGGAGAAAGAAAACATTACAACTTTTGGCACACGTATCAAAAGCCTGATCGAAATCGAAAAAAGTATCTCAAAAAATAAGAAAGAAATAATTGATTTTGACGAAAAAATAAAACAGTCTGAAAAAATAATTCAACAACTCTCACACAAGATTGCAAACGATAAAATGTCCTCTCTCAATTTTGAAAATCAGATCAATTTACTTGACGAAAACATAAAATTAGGAAAGCTCATTCAAAGCTTAGATGAACACCGCCTTCATCTCAAAGATGGAGAAAAGTGTCCGCTCTGCGGTTCAAAGGAACATCCTTTCGCACTTGGGAATGTGCCGCAAATAGGGGCAAAAGAGAAAGAACTGGCGGTGTTGAAAAATCAATTTCAAGAGATTTTGAATATTATAAAGCAGGACGAACAGAACCTTGCAAAGTTAAATTCGGATAAAGAAAACAACCTTAGAAACAGACAAAAAGAGGAGAAAATATTATCAGAAAACAAATTGAAACAAGCCGAAACCGTATTTGAGATAAATAAACTTAATCCCGATTTTTTGATATCGGAACAAGAAGATAAACTCGAAATACTCAACGAAATTTATGTACAAAAACAAAACGAATACAAGCAGATAGAGAAGATTGTCAAAAACGCATCCGACATAGAAAAGCAATTGGCAAACCTAAGAGACAAAGAGATACCTGCCTTACAAGAAGCAAAACAAACAGCCGAAAGAGTTAAAAACAGCACCGAAATCGCTCAAAAATTGGTAGAACAAGAGTTGAAAACTAAACAAGACTTGGCAAATACATTGCAAGAAAAATACAAGATAGAATATACTCTCTTCTCCGAAATTCTCAAAAGTTATGCTGCCGAAAATATAACGGTATTGAAAAAACACCTTGATACGTGGAATGACAATAAAAAGCAAACGGAAGAAATATTGAGCCAAATTACAATTTTGACAGGCAATATTGCTTTGAAAAATAAAGAGTTGGAAGGTATGCTCCAATCATTTGAGAATAAGCAAACCGACAAAAAAAATATCGAAGCCGACAAGAAAAAATTATCCGTCGATCGGCAAGAAATTTTTGGCCAAAAATCGGTAGAAGAAGAAGAAAATCGCTTGAAAAAACAGTTGGGAAATGCCGAAAACAGAAAAGTAGAAGCTGAAATAGAAAGCTCGAAATCAAACATAGAGTTTGAAAAATGTAGAGCAATCATTGTCGAAAAAAAAGCAAAATTCTTGACGATAGAAGAACAAAAAATAACAGAAAAGACAGAAGAAGAAATTCAGGAAAAAATTGATGAAAGAAGATTGAAATCAGACGAGTTTTCACAAAAAATAGGAGCCAACAAACAAATTTTGAAATCGGACACCGATAATTTGAAAAACAGTAGAAGCAAGTTGAAAGAAAAAGAGAAACAACAAGCTGTTTGTAACGCGTGGGGACGTTTGAATGAACTTATAGGCTCTTCCGATGGAAAAAAATATCGTAATTTTGCCCAAGCACTAACTTTTGAACATTTGATAACCTTATCAAACAGGCAACTGCAAAAAATGTCTGACCGCTACATTCTCAAACGCACCGACGATACAACTAATCCATTCGAACTATTTGTCATAGACAAATTCCAAAACAGCGAAGAACGAACCGCACAAAATATTTCTGGTGGCGAAAAATTTATCGTATCCCTCTCTCTTGCGCTCGGATTGGCAAATATAGCAAGCAAAAATATGAATATCGACACAATGTTTATCGATGAAGGATTTGGGACACTTGACTCCGATTACCTCGACGTAGCACTGAATGCCCTGTCGAACCTGCAAAGTGAAGGCAAAATCATTGGAGTAATTTCGCACCTAACAGAACTCAAGGAGCGGATTGCAACGCACATTGAAGTACTTCCAAGTGGTAACGGACGCTCAATAATTCAAATTACCGGCTAAAAAACACCTTTATTGACACAGTGTCATGTCAAGTATCAATTTTATATGCCAGAGGTTACCCATTTTATTGTTTATAGCCTTGCTCGTGTACAGAACTTACGGCACGTCCCGAAGGATCCGCATTTTTTCTGAAAGCCTCGTCCCACTCCAAAGCAATGGGAGTACTGCAAGCTACCGAAGGCACCGAAGGCACACACGACGCAGCACTGTCTGACGGAAATAATTCACTATAAATAGTGCGGTAAACATATTCTTCTTTCGTCATCGGGGGGTTTATCGGGAAGCGAAAAGCAACATTAACCATTTGCTCATCGCTTACCTGCTCTTGGGCTATGGCTTTCAGCGTATCTATCCAATGGTAACCTACGCCATCCGAAAATTGCTCTTTCTGACGCCAAACGATTTCTTCCGGCAAATAATTTTGGAACGCTTCTCGCAAAATATATTTTTCGATTTTGCCACTACCTGCCATTTTATCTTTTGGGTTCAAACGCATAGCAATGTCCATAAATTCTTTGTCTAAAAAAGGGACACGTCCTTCCACCCCCCACGATGCCAACGATTTGTTGGCGCGTAAGCAGTCGTACTGGTGCAACTTTCCCAACTTGCGTACTGTCTCTTTATGAAATTCTTCCGGATTTGGTGCTTTGTGAAAATACAAATATCCGCCGAAAATTTCATCGGCTCCTTCGCCCGAAAGCACCATTTTTACCCCCATAGATTTGATGTAACGCGCCAGTAAATACATTGGAGTGCTTGCTCGGACGGTGGTTACGTCATACGTTTCGATATGATAAATTACATCGCGTATCGCATCCAACCCTTCTTGTACCGTGTAGTTTATCTCGTGGTGTACAGATCCTATAAAATCAGCTGCCTTTCGTGCGGCTTTCAAATCGGGCGATCCCTCCAAACCAATGGCAAACGAGTGAAGCTGGGGCCACCAAGCATCTTCTGTATTGCCGCTTTCAATCCTTTTTGCAGCATATTTTTTGGCTACGGCAGAGATAATGGAACTGTCCAGCCCACCCGATAGCAATACCCCATAAGGCACATCTGACATTAGCTGTCTCTCTACGGCATCTTCAAGGGCTTTTCTGAGTACATCAACATTTGAAACATTATTCTTTACATTTTCATATTCCATCCACTCCCTCTTGTACCACCAAGTTGGCTTTTCGTTGGGGCTGTAATAATACTGTCCGGGAATAAATTCTTCTATTTTATTGCAATACCCTTCAAGAGCTTTCAATTCTGAAGCTACATAGTAAGCCCCATTCCTATCCCATCCCTGATAGAGCGGGATGATTCCAATATGGTCTCTACCTATCAAAAAGCAATTATTTTCCACATCATACAGAGCAAAGGCAAATATCCCGTTCAGTTCTTCCAAAAAATTCTCCTTTTTGTCTTGATAGAGTGCCAAAATTACTTCACAGTCAGACTTTGTGAGAAATTCGTATTTTTCTTTGTATCTATTTCTTATTTCCTGATGATTATAAATCTCTCCATTTACAGCCAACACAAGTTTTCTGTCTTTGCTATACAATGGTTGACCGCCAGAACGGGGATCGACAATGGCTAATCTTTCGTGAGCCAATATGGCATTGTCATTAGCAAAAATACCGCTCCAGTCCGGTCCGCGATGACGTATCTTTTTCGACATCGAAAGTATTTGAGGACGAAGTTCCTCTTCTGTTTTTTTTATGTTAAATGTACATACTATTCCGCACATATTCTTTTTAAATTTTTATAAAACACACTAAATATCGATATATTTCTTCATTATTTCATTATGAATACTTTCGGCAGTTTTTCTTCCGTCAGCAATAGCTTTTACCACCAAGCTTGCTCCCATAACGGCATCTCCGGTAGCAAATACTTTTGCTACGCTACTTTTATACTGGTCGTTTACAGCTACATTGCCTCTGCCATCCAATGCCACCTCCAATTCGGTAAGCAATCCTTCTTTGACCGGATGTACAAATCCAAGCGCCAAAAACACCAAATCGGCTTTAATGGTACGTTTGTTGCCGAGCGAAATCATATTCATTTTATTAGTTTCGTCTTTTTGCCATTCAATTTCTTCCACTTCCACTTCCGTTATCTGCCCATTTTCCCCTCTAAACTCTAATGTATTTAACGACCAAAAACGCTCGCATCCTTCTTCGTGCGAACTGGAAGTTTTCATAACGTTGGGATAAGGAAAGGGCCAGGGAGTTGCCTGATTTTTCTTTTCGGGCGGTTGTGGTAGTATTTCAATCTGAGTTACTTTGGCGGCTCCTTGTCTTATCGAAGTGCCTACACAATCCGAGCCCGTATCTCCACCCCCTATGACTAAAACATGTTTATCTTTGGCAGATATTGATTGATTGTCAAGAGATGTTTTTTCTCCCATTAGCAACCGGTTTTGCAACGAAAGAAATTCCATAGCATAGTGAATGCCTCTCAAATCGCGTCCTTCACAGATAATATTGCGAGGATGACCGGCACCTATGGCAATACAAACTGCATCAAACTTTTCCACCAGTTCGTTTCCGGTAATAGTTTTGCCTATTTCGGTATTGGTTTTAAATATTATCCCTTCTTCCTCAAGTAGTTTCACACGACGGTCAATAATATTTTTATTCAATTTAAAATTTGGAATACCGTAGCGCAATAATCCTCCCACACCGGCATCTTTTTCAAATACAGTTACCTCGTGTCCTTTTTTATTCAACTGGTCGGCAACTGCCAGTCCAGCAGGTCCGGAGCCTATAATGGCAACTTTTTTTCCAGTACGGAATATTGGTGATTTGGGCTTGATAAGTCCTTCGATAAACGCAACTTCCGTTACAGCTGCTTCATTTTCGCGAATGGTTACCGGTGTTTCGTTAATGGCTAACACGCAAGATTTTTCGCAAGGCGCAGGGCAAATTCTGCCGGTAAAATCGGGAAAATTGTTGGTTTCATGAAGAATTTCCATCCCCTCTTTCCATTTTGATTTATATATTAAATCTTGCCACTCGGGCATTCTGTTTCCCAAAGGGCAAGCCCAATGGCAAAAGGGTATGCCACAATCCATGCAACGGGATGCTTGCAATTTACGGTCTTCTCTGTTCAATGTCTGTTCTACTTCGCCAAAATCGTTGATACGTTCGAGTACCGGACGGTATCCCGCCTCTTTTCGCGGAATCGACATAAATGCTTTTGGATTTCCCATAAATAATATTTTTTAAGGTTCATTCCGATGCTTTTATTCGGATTTATCCTTCTGTGTTAAACATATTTGTTTTCTTTTTTACAGATATAAATAAATTGTGTATCAATATATTTCTAAAAATAAAATAGATTAATAGTCACGTTCTAATTCTGCTATCTTTTTCTTTAGTGCCTCTGTTTTTTCGTCTTGCAATACTTTTTTGTATTCGATAGGCACTACTTTGATAAATTTTTCGATATACGCTTTCCAATTATCCAAAATCTTTTTTGCCAATGGACTGCCGGTGTATTTATAGTGTTTCGATATCAGATTGTGCAGTTCTTTGTCATCCGTATTGTCTTCGATAAGAGATAGCTCCACCATCTCCATATTGCAATAGTAATCAAAGTCTCCTTTTTCGTCAAGCACATAAGCGATGCCTCCGCTCATACCTGCCGCAAAATTGCGTCCGGTAGTTCCCAAAACTACAGTACGTCCGCCGGTCATATATTCGCAACAATGGTCTCCGGCTCCTTCTACAACAGTAATTGCTCCCGAATTACGAACACAGAAACGCTCGCCGACTATCCCATTAATATATACCTCTCCGGATGTGGCACCGTAAAGCAGGGTATTGCCACAAATGATATTTTCTTCTGGTTTGAAAGTACTTCGTTTTTGCGGAGTAACAATTATTTTTCCTCCGGAAAGTCCTTTGCCAAGATAATCGTTGGCTTCACCTTCGAGCCGCAATGTAACCCCCTTTGAAAGAAACGCGCCAAAACTTTGCCCTGCCGAACCGTTGAATGTTATAGAAATAGTATCGTGTGGCAATCCTATTTGCCCGTATCGTTTTGCTATTTCTCCAGAGAGCATAGCGCCAGTGGTACGGTCGGTATTCTTTATCGGAGATTCAAATTCTACACGAATACCCAAATCAAGCGCGGGAAGAGATTTTTCAATCAACATTCTATCAAGTATATCTTCCAATTTATGATCCTGTTCCACACTTTTGCGTAATGCTGTATTTTGAGTCTCTTTAGGTAAATATATAATTTTCGACAAATCTATTTTTTCCGTTTTGGAAAGATGTTTAAAATGTTTCCGAACCAACAAATCTGTACGTCCCACAGCCTCTTCCAGCGTTTTAAATCCAAGTTTTGCCAAATGTTCGCGTGTCTCTTCGGCAAGGAATGTGAAAAAATTGATCAAATATTCGTGGTGTCCCGAAAAACGCTTACGCAATTCGGCATCTTGCGTTGCCACTCCCACGGGGCAGGTATTAAGGTGGCATTTACGCATTATTACACATCCCAGCACGATAAGCGCACTTGTAGAGAAACCAAACTCTTCGGCACCTAAAAGTGTAGAAATGATGATGTCTCGCCCTGTTTTAAGCTGACCATCGGTTTGGAGACGAACTTTACCCCGCAAGTTGTTGATAACAAGCATTTGCTGGGTTTCAGACAGTCCTATTTCGGTAGGCATTCCGGCATGTTTGATAGAACTTGACGGGCTTGCTCCCGTCCCCCCTTCGGAACCGCTTATCAATATCAAATCGGCTTTGGCTTTGGCAACACCTGCGGCAATTGTCCCTACTCCTGTTTCCGATACTAATTTTACACTTACTACTGCTTTGGGATTGATATTTTTCAAATCGAAAATTAATTGCGCCAAATCTTCGATGGAATAAATATCATGATGTGGCGGAGGGGAAATCAACGAAATACCGGGAATGGAATGTCTCGTTCTTGCAATGATATTATCTACTTTGTATCCGGGCAGCTGCCCTCCTTCTCCCGGTTTGGCACCTTGAGCTATTTTTATTTGCAACTCATCGGCATTGACTAAGTATTCGGACGTTACGCCAAATCGCCCCGATGCTACCTGCTTGATGGCAGAGCGGGTACTCAACCCATCTTCGCGTTTTTTGTATCGTTCGGGGTCTTCGCCTCCTTCTCCTGTATTACTTCTGCCTCCTATTTTGTTCATTGCCATTGCCATTGCTTCGTGAGCTTCGCGACTAATGGAACCGTAAGACATAGCGCCGGTACAAAATCGTTTCATAATGCTTTCTGCCGGTTCCACTTCCGATATATCAATCGGATTTTGTTTGTAATCGAGCAAATCACGAATAAAAATGGGCTGCTCTTTGTTGTCCACTGTAGCGGAATATTCTTTGAACTTTTCATAGCTGCCTGTTTTAGAGGCTATTTGAAGTCTCGATATACTTTCCGGATTCCAAGCGTGTTGTTCGCCAAGTTTGCGGTAAGCGTATATCCCTAAATTTTTAAGGCGCGCCGGTTCGTTGTTTTTTGCAAAAGCTTCTGTGTGGGGTATGAGGGTTTCGCGTGTGATGTCTTCCATATCTATCCCTTCTATTTTGGAAGATATTCCTTTAAAATAGGCGTTCAATACTTTGGAAGATATTCCAATAGCCTCAAAAATATGTGCCCCCCGGTAGCTTCGCAGTGTAGAGTTACCCATTTTAGAGAGAACTTTGAGTAAACCTTTATTTATCGATTTGATATAGTTTTTTTTTGCTGTGTCAAAGTCGAGTTGTATATCGCCGGTTTTTACTTTATCTGCCAAAACGGCAAATGCCAAATAAGGATTAATAGCATTGGCTCCAAATCCAAACATCAATGCAAAGTGCATTATTTCTCGTGGTTCGGCACTCTCTACAACGATATCTATCTGCATCCTTTTTCGCTTTTCTATCAGATATAAATGTACTGCTGAAACAGCAAGCAAGGAGGGAATAGGAGCATGATTTTCATCCACTCCCCTATCACTCAGCACAATGTAGTTTTTTCCATCGTCCACAGCTTTTTCTACTTTGATACAAAGTTCGCTGATAGCTTGTTCGAGTCCGGCAACACCTTGTTGGGGAGCAAACAACATCGGGAGTACAGCTGTAGAGAATCCTTTATAGCCCAAATTCAATAATATATCGAATTGTGTATTGGTCAGGATAGGACTTTTTATTTTTACAATTTTCGAAAGTTCGGGAACGTTTCCAAGCAGATTTTGATGGATAGCCCCAATGTATCCTGTGAGAGACATTACCAGTTCTTCGCGAATAGGGTCAATCGGCGGGTTGGTAACTTGTGCAAATTGCTGGCGAAAATAGTTGAACATCCTTTGGGGCTTGTCCGAAAATGCTGCCAATGTGGCATCGTTTCCCATTGATGAGATAGGTTCTTTACCCTCCTGCCCCATTGGTAATATTATTGTATTAATATCTTCTACAGAATATCCAAATGCCACCAAAAGCTTTTCGTGATCTTTTATTTCATTACTGATACTTCTGCCGGAAGATATCACATCTAAGTTACTGCAGTTTTTGTTGAGCCAATCTCTATAAGGGTATGCTTTGGCAAGTTCCTCTTTCAGTTCATTATCATATAAAATTTGTCCGGTTTTGGTATCTATCATCAACATTTTTCCCGGTTTCAATCTTCCTCTCGCTTTTACGTTGTCGGCATCAATAGAGAGGGCGCCGGCTTCGGAAGCGATAATCATATATCCGTCATGCGTAACAGTATATCGCGCAGGGCGGAGTCCGTTTCTGTCCAACATTCCTCCTGCGTATCTGCCATCGCTGAATAGTAGTGTAGCAGGTCCATCCCACGGTTCCATAAGCATGCTATGGTATTCGTAAAACGCTTTGAGACCATCCGAAATAGGGTTTTTGCTATTCCAGCTTTCCGGTACGAGCATAGCCATAGCATGCGGTAGTGATTTGCCGGACATAATCAAAAACTCCAATACATTGTCTAATGAAGCGCTATCGCTCATACGTGGTTGCACTATGGGAAACAGATTTTTCATATCTTCGAATACTTCCGATTTAAGTATACTTTCACGACTTTCCATCCATTGCCTATTTCCACGTATGGTGTTGATTTCTCCATTGTGTGCCAACATACGGAAAGGTTGTGCCAAATCCCAAGTGGGGAAAGTGTTGGTACTGAAACGTGAATGTACAAGAGCTATACGACTTGTGAAATTGGGATTTGACAAGTCGGGATAGTAATCGCGTAGCTGGAGTGATGTGAGCATCCCTTTGTAAATCATCTGCTTAGTTGAGAGGCTGACAATATAGAAACTTCTATCGCTAGCAAGTGTGGATTGGGATATAAGTTTCTCTATCTTTTTTCGGACAATGTATAATTTTATCTCCAAATCGTCTTGTGATAGAGCAGTATTTTGTGCCGTAACAAATATTTGCTTGATACTCGGTTCGTTTGAATGTGAAATTTCACCCAAAATACCGCTGTTTACCGGTACATCACGCACTGCTGTTAGTCTCAAATTTTCTTTTTCAACCGATTCTTTGATTATATTCAAACAAAGATTGCCTTTTTTCTTGTCTTTGGGTAAAAAAACCAATCCTGTACCGTACTTTCCTTTTGAAGGTACGGCAATTCCTTGCAATAATATAAATTCGTGCGGGATATGAACCAAAATTCCGGCACCGTCACCGGTAGCGTTGTCGGCACTTTCGGCTCCGCGGTGTACCATATTTTCAAGCACTTGCAGCCCCTGTTCTACTATCTCGTGTGATTTATCTCCATTGAGATTGATAACAAGACCTACACCGCAAGCATCGTGTTCGTTTTCAAAAGAATAGAGTGTCCGCTGTTCTAAATCTGAAATTTGATGATTTGAAAATTTTTTCATTTTGTATCTGAGTTTGTATGTACAGCATTTTATCTAACCTCATTATGGAGCAATCCCGAATGGGGTTAAAGATTTGGATTAAAAATCAAATCGAATTCCACGTTATAACAATAGAATTATCTGATAAACAGTAGCTCGCGATATTTTGGTAATGTCCACATTTCGTTATCTACAATCAGTTCCAACTTATCCACATGGTATCTGATTATATCGAAAAATGGTAATACTTTATCATGATAGGTTACGGCTTTTTCCCTTTCGTGTTCAATTTTATTGGCAATTTTCCTCTCGTCGACCATAGCCTCAACATTGGTTTTGATGGCATCTGTGTGTTTTGCTATTTCTTCTATTAACGACAGGTTCATTTTATTCAGTTTTTCGGCCTTGTCGGCAGGGTAAAGTAGCGAAACTTTATAAACATTGTCCAACAGCATAGATTGATAACGGGTAGCTACCGGGATGATATGGTTAATAGACAGGTCTCCCAACACACGCGCTTCAATTTGAATTTTTTTTGTGTATGTTTCCCACTTCACCTCGTTGCGGGCATGCAACTCTTTTTCTGTAAATACATTGATTTTACCAAACATTTCAACACTTTCTGGTGCTGTGTAGCAGTCGTACATTACAGGAACGCTCGTTTCACAGTCCAATCCTCTTTGAGCAGCCTCTTCTTTCCACTCGTCGCTGTATCCATTTCCATCAAAACGGATGGCTTTACTCTCTTTGATGTATTGTTTCAACGTATCGAAAATAGCTTTTTCTTTACTTGTTCCCTCTTTCATTTTTTTATCGATTGTCTCCTTAAATTCATTTAATTGACTGGCTACTACCGCATTCAACACAATCATAGGCGAAGAGCAGTTTGCAGAAGAGCCTACGGCGCGAAATTCGAAACGATTTCCCGTAAATGCAAACGGTGAGGTGCGGTTTCTGTCCGTATTATCGACCAACACTTCGGGGATATGCGCCACTCCAAGAGACATTCGTTTTTTGTCGTCTACCACAATAGCTTCTTCGCTTGTACTGGTTTCCAGCTTGTCCAGCACTGCCGATATTTGTGTGCCTAGGAATACCGATATTATAGCGGGAGGAGCCTCATTGGCACCCAAACGGTGTGCATTTTGAGCAGTGGCAATAGATGCTTTCAGCAATCCGTTGTTTTTATAAACAGCTATCAGCGTATTAACCAAAAAAGTAATAAATTGCAGGTTGTCTTCCGCTGTTTTCCCCGGAGTGAGTAAACCAACACCGGTATCGGTTCCCAGCGACCAATTGTTGTGCTTGCCAGAGCCATTGACACCGGCAAAAGGTTTTTCGTGAGTCAATACGCGAAAATTGTGTTTGGATGCAATCTTGTGCATCAGCGACACGACAAATAAATTTTGATCGACGGACAAATTGGTTTCGCCAAATATAGGAGCTAGTTCAAATTGGTTGGGAGCAACCTCATTGTGCCTCGTTTTGAGCGGAATGCCATACTTATATGATTCGTTTTCCAATTCACGCATGTATGCCGCTACACGGGCGGGAACGGCTCCAAAATAATGATCTTCGAGCTGTTGGTTTTTGGCACTTTCATGTCCCATCAATGTTCTTCCTGTGAGAAACAAATCGGGTCTCGCGACAAAAATATCTTCATCAACCAAAAAGTATTCCTGTTCCCAGCCGAGATAAGAATAAACTTTTTTTACAGTCGGATCAAAAAGTTTGCAAACTTTGGTTGCTGCAGAATCAACCGCTGACAGCGCTTTGAGAAGCGGAGTTTTCAAATCGAGCGCCTCACCGGTGTACGAAATAAATACGGTAGGGATACAAAGCGTATCTTCAACTATAAAAGCAGGCGAAGAAGGATCCCAAGCAGTATATCCTCTTGCTTCAAATGTATTGCGGATACCTCCGTTGGGAAAACTTGATGCGTCTGGTTCTTGTTGTGCTAGCAATTTGCCTGAAAATTCTTCAATAACTTTACCCCCCGGAGCTCCTACATATTCGATAAAGGAATCATGTTTTTCGGCAGTTCCATCCGTAAGGGGCTGAAACCAATGCGTGTAATGTGTAGCGCCCATTTCTATTGCCCACATTTTCATCCCTGCCGCAATATGGTCGGCAATGCCACGTTCGAGTACCTGCCCTTTGTCAATGGCGTCAAAAAGGATTTTCATTGTCTCTTTTGACAAATATTTTGACATCTGATCACGGTTGAATACATATTTTCCGTAATAATCGGAAACAAGTTCATTATTAATAACTTCGAGCGGTCTGTGTTTGAATGCCGCTTCAATGGCTTTAAATCTTAAATTTGACATAGTTTGTGGTTGTTAATTAATTTCTTCGATCTTTTACTTTGCCGATAACGAATTAATAATTTCGAATGCAAAAGTAAGAAAAATTTATAGAATATCGCATAAAACATATCATAAATTTATAATATATGTCTTTTTTCTAAATTTATGATGCAATAAACAATAAAACAACAACTAAATGATAAAGTTGTAGGAATATGAGTCTTTTTTTTGATATCATTTGGTTAGCATAAAATTATTTTAATCAAAACTTGTGTAGGCAGTCTCTCTATGCAACGTTTCATCCAGCCCTACCGCCTCTTGCTTATCGGTAACACGTATCCCTACCAATTTGTCGGCAATTTTAAACAGAATGAAGGTACCTATTCCAGAAAACAACATAGTGATAAGTGTAGCAAGAAGCTGTATCCACAGTTGATAAAAGTTACCATAAATAACTCCACTGTAACTTTCCTGAACAAGCGGAGTTGCAAACACACCGGTAAGGACCGCTCCCAAAATACCCCCTACCCCATGAATACCAAAGGCATCCAACGAATCGTCATACCCCAACTTAGGTTTAATGTAGGCTACCATAACAAAACACACAACGGTTACTATCAAGCCTATGGCTATAGCTCCGCCAACACCTACAAATCCTGCAGCAGGTGTAATAGCCACCAAACCACCTACAGCACCGGTCGAGATACCCACAACAGTTGGTTTCTTATCGATAATCCATTCCAAAATAGCCCAAGTAAGTGCCGAGGTAGCGGCCGTCAGATTTGTTACCATCAGAGCACTGCCTGCAAGTCCGTCTGCCGCAAGTCCACTACCCGCATTAAAACCAAACCATCCCACCCAAAGCATGGCAGCCCCTATGGCAACGTAAGTGATGTTGTGAGGCGGTAAGGCATGCCCTTTGTAATCGCGACGCTTGCCAAGCAACAGCGCCATTACAATAGCAGCAATTCCTGCATTAACATGCACCACAGTACCCCCTGCATAGTCGAGTGCGCCGTATCCAAACAACCAACCGTCACCCGACCACACCCAATGTGCCACGGGATTATATATCAAAATTGCCCACAAAACTGAAAATAGCAGAAAACCTCTAAAATTGATACGCTCTGCAAACGCCCCAATAATGAGAGCCGGCGTAATCACCGCAAACATCCCTTGAAACATAACGAATACCAAATGCGGAATGGTACCGACACTACTGCCGTCTGCCGCTAGTTGAGAGTGCGATATAAAATATGGACTCAAATCGGTTGGCTTTATATTTTGCAAAAACACCCAATCAAACCCACCAATAAAAGGCTTGAGCCAATCAACAGAATTGTCGCCGAAGGTATTACTATAACCTATTGCCACCCACTCTACACTAATTACTGCAACAATTACGAAAACTTGCATAAAAATGCTCAGCACATTTTTCCGCCTAACCAGCCCCCCATAAAACAGAGCCAATCCCGGTATTGACATAAACAGAACCAAAGCAGTGGCTACAAGCATCCAAGCGGTATCTCCCGAATTGATGGCAGGGGTAGCGTCCTGTGCGGGCAACGATACAAAAGACAAAAGTATAACTATAAGTGCTAAAATATATTTTTTCATCTGAATATTTTTATAATATTGATAATTTATGCCATGTATTTTCTTTCATTCGATATAAAAATCTAAATCTCTTTGTTGTAGAGAGCTCCCGGACCAGATTCTCTGTTGCGGATACGATAAGTATCGGCAATGTCATATACAAATATTTTACCGTCACCCATTTCTCCCGTCCATGCAGAATCAAGGATAGCATGGATTGTTTTTTCTAGATTGATATCTCTTACTACTATGGAGAGCATTCTCCGCTGGATGTATCTCGACTGAAACACTTGCCCCCTGACAATCTGATTTTCTGTAGTTTTACCAAGACCCGTAATATCCCAGTACGAAAACCAATCAATATCGGCACCATACAACGCTTCTTTTACATCTTCAAATTTTGATCTACGAATAATTGCTTCGATTTTTTTCATGTTTAATAATTATTACAATAATGATTTTATAAAAAACTTATTCTCAGAGCGAAATTCCTGCTACGACAAAAAATTGTTCTTTTTCCGGATTAAGAATGGTGCCAATCGTCAATGGCAGAGTGAAAGAATCTGTTATCTCAATGTCCTTTACTGCACTGACACCAATATTTACTAAGTCAAATCTTCTATCGGATGTATGCCAACCATCTCCGGCACCGACAAAAACATTGAATTTTTCAAAAGCATATCCCACCTCAAAATACTTATCCTCACCTGCCGACATGGCGCCACCCGCTTCGTTGAAAATATAATTGCCAACCAACGAAAACCGCCCTACATCATAACCTAAGTTTA
>JBKECI010000034.1:0-1768 GCA_047974405.1 Paludibacteraceae bacterium
AATCATAAAGATTACATTCCAACCAAATTTTTGCCAAGCTACAATTCGGTTGTAATTGAGCGGTATCTGCATAAAATACCCGGGCTCTCGGAACATTTTGTCTATTTTAACGATGATTTTTATATCATCAATTCAATTGGCACAGAGCGATTTTTCAAAAATGGTTTGCCTTGTGACATTGCCGTATTTCAGTACAATATTGGCTGGTCTCAATGGTACAAACGTATCAAAAACAATATTAAAATCATAAATAAACATTTTGACAAAAAAGAGGTAATGAACCTATTTTACGACAAATGGTTTGACAAGACTTACGGCTCCAAAGCCCGCTGGAACTACATTTTGAAACCATACAGCAAGTTCATAACTCTACGTACACCACACAATGCACAACCTTATCTGAAAAGTACTTTTGAAGAAGTGTGGACGATTGCCGAAAAAGAGTTGACCGAAACATCCTCAAATCGATTTAGAGCATTGAATGACTTGACACCGGAGCTTTTCCGGGCATGGCAAATATGCAAAGGAAATTTTGAACCGTACAACACCTATCAAGACACAAAAATGTTTCCGCTTATAATAAAACCCAAACAGGCGGTAAAAGCAATTTTGGGACAAAGCTACTCGCTTATTTGTTTGAATGATAATGTTCATATTCAAAACTATACGCGGGTAATGGCAGATATCGAAAATGCCTTTGAAACAATATTGCCTCACAAATCGACATTTGAAATTTAATTGAACCATTTATTATCTATGAGAATCAACGTTTCACGTATCAACAAGCTGTTGGCAGAACTTATTGCAGGGCTTATCCCTAATAAAATGGCAAGAAACAGATGGCGAGGTATTTTACGCTACGGACTTTACCGAGCTGCCAAACTCAAATACAAGGTGAAACAGAATAATACACCATCAAAGTATTATCTTGCTATTTGCGCCATCGCCAAAAATGAAGGAACGTATTTCAAAGAATGGATAGAATGGCACAAAAAATTAGGAGTCGAAAAATTTTTTATTTACGACAACGAAAGCACAGACAACACAAGAGAAGTACTTGAACCATACATCAAATCGGGAGTGGTAGAGTACACCTATTTTCCCGGAAAGCGCCAACAACTACCGGCATATGACGATTGTCTGGAGAAACACCGTTTCGACGCACGTTGGATTGCCGTCATTGACTTGGACGAATTTATCGTGCCACAAAAAGATGCGACAATTACAGATTTTTTACAGAAGTTTGAAGATTACTCTGCCGTAGAAATCAACTGGTTAGTATATGGGAGTGGAGGCGCCAAAGAGAAAAAGGAAGGGGCTGTAATGGACAGATTTAAGCATCATTCGCTCCCCAATCACATTTCGAACCGGCATGTAAAGAGCATAGTCAATCCACGTCGTGTCTTTTGCTTTATTGGCTGTCATGAAGTGGCACGCATATCGGGACATACAGTTGATTCACATGGAGAAACTGTAAAAAAGAATTTTCGCGACCGAGAGCCTCAACAAGATGTAATCCGCATCAATCATTATGCCGTAAAATCTTATGAGGAGTTCTTGGACAAGCGCTCCAGAGGTAGAGCAAGAACTTTGAAGCAGCGAAATTTAGACTATTTCAATCAATACGACCTCAACGATATTAAAGAAAATTAAAATTATTTTTCAAACTGAGATTTTTGTGGAAAAAGTTTATTCAAAAACACAGTAGCTCTTGCCCTGTCGCTGTCTTTTGCGTATTGCGTATCATTTATGCAAAAAAATGTTGGAG
>JBKECI010000035.1:0-5608 GCA_047974405.1 Paludibacteraceae bacterium
AAAGAAATGATATCATTTTCTATGATAAAAGCGCTGTTTCTATTTTCCACTACATACAAATCTATTGAATAACTTCCCCAATTAAAGAAGTTTGGATTAATTTGAGCTGTTTGTATATATTCTCCTTTGGGATGTTCATACGCAAAACAACGCTTTACTCCTGTTGTGGAAAATATCTTTTCTCCTTGCTCATTTTTTACATGATAGGTAATGTGAAATGCGTCAAAATCAGTTCTTAATTTATAACGGATTAATAGTTCCAACTCATCATCTACTCGTATTATATCTGAAAAATCGCCATTTTTTTTCCTTACGCCAATTTCGATCAATTCAAAATTATTTTTCTGGATATGGGGAAGTTCCCATATTTTGTGATTTGCAACACTACTATCTCCCTTTAGATAGGTACTTACTATGGAATCTATTTCGCCGGAAGTTTTCACACTACCATTTTCAAGAATAATCCCCTTTCTACAAAGACTCTTTACCGCTGTCATATTATGACTCACAAACAACACTGTCCTCCCCTCGCCTTTACTCACATCCTGCATTTTTCCAATGGCTTTTTTCTGAAATTCGGCATCACCTACGGCAAGCACTTCATCTACAACTAAAATTTCGGGTTCCAAATGTGCTGCTATGGCAAAACCAAGTCGTACCATCATACCGCTTGAATATCGCTTTACAGGAGTATCAATGTACCTTTCGCAGCCGGAAAAGTCTATTATTTCGGCTAATTTTCTGGAGATTTCGACTTTGGTCATTCCCATTATCGAGCCATTCATAAAAATATTTTCACGCCCTGTCATTTCGGGGTGAAAACCGGTCCCTACTTCCAGCAGTGATCCTATTCGTCCGTTTGCTTTGATTGTACCTGTAGTAGGATTGGTTACTTTTGAAAGAATTTTTAATAAAGTAGATTTCCCTGCACCGTTTTTTCCAATAATTCCAAGCACATCGCCTTGCTCTACCTTGAAGTTAATGTCTTTTAACGCCCATACATATTCACTTTCTCCTTTGCTGGCTCGGTCGTTTACATCGCCTATTTTAAGATACGGGTCTTCTTTACCGAGTATATTCATCTTCCACCAACGGTTTAAGTCGTGACTAATCGTTTTGGTAGATACTAATCCTAATCGGTATTGTTTTGATATATTTTCGAATTCAATCGCGGTCATTATTAATTATTTTTCTGATACATATAAAAAACTACTTTGCCCATCGGTCATATTTTCAGCCATTTTTCCTATACTTATCCTTTTGTATGAATTGGGAAAATCCCAATCTGAAGATTTCAGAAATTCTGTAAATTCTTTTTCTGCTCTCTTGTACAATAGGATATACTTGACTTTTTCTTTTGGTATGTTGCCAACATTCTGTGTCATATTATAATGAGCATAGAACAAATCTGATGGCATCACGGTTCCTCCAACAGCATATATAGGAATAAAATCTACTTCAAAACCTAAAATAGTATCGCCGCTATGAAATCCTGAAACTTTTAATTCACGATTTATATTTTCAATGTACATTTTTTGATGGGAAGATATTTTTATATTATTAAGTCGTGGTGTATTCTCAACATAAACATTAGACGATTTAAATCCATAATAATTATGTATTCGCTTAAAATAACCGTTGTGTAAAAATAAAATCCCTACTTCGATAAAAAACAACAAAGGTAAAAAAATACGATTGACTTTAGATATTTTATTGAAAAATTTACTATACAGCAGATAAAACAAAATAAACCAAAAGATTAAAAAGTAAAATGTTTTTTGTTGGATAGCCTGATTGGTTCCAAAAACACCAAAAACCGGCACAAGCAAGCATAAAATAATCAAAAATAATTCTTTACCCTGCAACTCTTTCAAGGAAGTAAGTTTTATATCGGCAAGTAGTATTGCAATGGGAATAAAAATCAACAGACTCCCCAATTTTAGACGCGAAACGAAAGACAAACCTATTAATAATACGGAAACTGTAAAATACAGAATATAAAAGATAGAGAGATTGTCGTTTTTTTTTCTTAATTTATTTACAAAACTATATATCCCAACAATTACTGTACATAAAAGTAAAATCTCAACAAAAAAAATCATTGCCTTTGTTAATAAACCTCCGGTATCATGCTTAGTATCACCGTTTTGGGCATAAAAAAATGAACTATATACGTTTTGATAAAAATCTGACAGTGAATGAATATAAAAATGGTATATAAACGAGCTAATTAAAACACCGATTAAAACCGATAATAATACTTTTCTTATTTCTATCTTGCAATTAACAATTATCCATAAAAACACAGTAAGAAATAGCAAAATACCGGATGGCAAATAGTTTGTTATCGAATAAACCAGAAGAAATCCGACCATAAAGTAGATTATAGCTCTATATTTTCGTAAATTATCAGAAATAAACATTAAACTAAAAACAACAAGATAAATTAAAAGTTGCAGCGTATCATAATATAAAACTGGTGAAGCAAAACAAAAAGAAAGAATCCAAGTAAATACTATCAAAGGGAAAAAAATACTTTCTTTAATGTCATATTTTCTGTTTCGAAGAAAACGATAGAGAGCTAATGTAAAAAACGCAAATACAGCATTGCTTAAAGCAAAATAAAACCATCTAAGTTGTAGAGTATTATTGAAATCCAAAAAAGAAAACAGCGTTCTTATTATATTGTGAAAGTCTAATACTCCAAACTGTTTCGTGTGTTGCACATACCCTTGCAAATAGTAACCTTCATCTACCGACACTCCCCTATTTAAAGTGTATATAACATAGCCCCAACAAATAATATTGAACAATGCGTAAAAAAAACCAATATAACTATTGTTTATCAACTTTTCTTTTTGTGGCAGCATATATATATTTTTTCTAGAACGAAGTAACAAAAGCAACAGCTAATATTGATTTACACCGTATCCATAAAACTTTTTTGTACCCGATTAAATACAACTATTCCTATAGCCATGACAGCAGCCATAAATACAAAACTATAGGTCAATTGTAGCCAACTAAAGGTACCAACACCCATCATACCAAATTTGAATGCCTCAAAAATTGATGTCAGCGGGTTCAATGCTACAATCCATTGGTATTTTTGAGGCATCATACTTAATGGATAAATCACAGGAGTAGCGTACATCCAAAGTTGAACAATGAAAGTAAAAAGGATAGTCAAGTCTCTATACTTTGTTGTCATAGAAGATACTATAATTCCAAAGCCTAAAGACAAACCGGCCAACATCATGATTAAGAGAGGAATCAACAGTGCATAAGCATTGGGCAGTATATGTACTCCAATGATAATGTAATAAATATATACCAAAATAAACAGCAACAGTTGAATACCTAAGCGTAACAAATTAGAAACCACAATAGACATAGGCACTATCAAACGGGGAAAGTAAACTTTACCAAAAATGGCTTGATTAGCAGTAAAGGTTGTGGATGTTTTGTTCAGACAATCTGAGAAATACTGCCAAAGCACAATCCCCGACAAATAAAATAATGGTTGTGGTAGTCCGTCGGTACTAATTTTTGCAATACCACCAAACACAACCATATACATAATGGTAGTGAATGCCGGTTGGATAAAAAACCAAGTAGGACCCAAAATTGTCTGTTTGTACTGTGTAACAATATCTCGCTTTACAAACATCGAAAGTAAATCGCGATACCGCCATATCTCCTTAAAATCCACCTCCCAAAGACGACTTTGAGGTTTGATTACCGTTGTGTACTCCATTTTATAATTCATTTAGCGTTAAAATCATCTCACTTCTATATAAACAAAT
The DNA here is from genome assembly GCA_047974405.1 of Paludibacteraceae bacterium. Classification (GTDB taxonomy): domain Bacteria; phylum Bacteroidota; class Bacteroidia; order Bacteroidales; family Paludibacteraceae; genus UPXZ01. Next base: position 3,807 of record JBKECI010000035.1, read on the forward strand.
AACTTTCTATTATTTTTACAAAATACAACATAAGTTGAGGTACATTAACTATTATTACACTTAAATACTCAAAAAAATAAAAATAAATTGGATTATTTTGTAAAAAATAAATCTATTCTTTTCACTATATATTTCTGTTCACTTTCGGTCAACTCATAAAACATCGGTAACCGCACCAAGCAATCCGCAAACCGGTCGCAGTTTGGCAATTTTCTGCCATCGTGTTTATCTTTGTAATAATCGCTCGTATGCAGACTCAAATAATGAAATACCGATAAAATATCATTTTCTTTCAGGTAATTGATTAAATCGGTGCGTTCATCCAACGAATTGCATATAAGATAAAACATATGTGCGTTATTCGTTGCAAAATTAGGGATTTTAGGCAAGCGAAAAAAACCTTTATTCGCCAATGGTTGTAGTCCCTTGCAATAAGTGTTCCAGATTTCTTTTCTTCTATCTTGTATGTCTTCCAAATTTTCCAACTGAGCCCACAGAAAAGCGGCAATCACTTCCGATGGCAGAAAAGAACTTCCGGTGTCCACCCAACCGTATTTGTTCACTTCGCCACGAAAAAATTCGGCGCGATTGGTTCCCTTTTCCCAGATAATTTCGGCGCGTCGGAAAAACTGTTTATCATTGATTGCCAGCATACCGCCCTCGCCCGAAATGATGTTTTTAGTCTCGTGAAATGAAAATGCCGCCAAATGCCCGATACTTCCTAAGGCAACTTGCTTTCCAATGCTGTTTGTGTAAAAAGAATCTACTGCTTGCGCCGCGTCTTCCACGACTAATAAACCGTATTTTTCTGCCAATGCCATTATCTTATCCATATCGCACGCCACACCCGCGTAATGCACCGGTACTATCGCTTTGGTTTTGGCGGTAATCAATGTTTCTATTTTATCGGCATCCAAATTGGGATTATCCGCGTAACTATCGGCAAACACAATTTTTGCTCCTTGGCGCACAAAAGCCAACGCGGTAGAAACAAAAGTATAGCTCGGGATGATTACTTCGTCGCCGGGCTGAATATCGCAGAGTATAGCCGCCATCTCCAGCGCGTCGGTACACGATGTGGCGAGCAGACATTTGCCAAAACCGTATTTTTCTTCGAAAAATTGCTGACATTTTTTAGTAAAAACTCCGTTGCCCGAAATTTTTCCGGTCTCCACCGCCTGCTTGATGTATTCGGTCTCTTTGCCGGTAAGGTATGGTTTGTTAAAAGGGATCATTTCTAAAACTTGTCATTTGTCAAATATACCGTCAAAATCAAATTCATATACAGGAATTACATCAATATTCTTTTCGCCGTTATATATCTTGTCCGTTTGATTAAATGTAAGTAGATATCCTGTATTCAAATTAAAATAATTCATTGCTTCCAAAACTCCGTTTTGCTCCCGCGGTAAATTTTCATTGGTTAATTTATAGCAAACTTGAATAACCACACGGGGTTTTCCGTTCCGGCATACTACAAAATCACATTCTTTGTTATTTTCATTAAAATAAAAGAGTTCGGTTGTTGTGCGTCGTAATTCTAAAAAAACCATATTCTCCAAACGCCTTCCGGAATCATCGGTAAAAGAAGAACTCATAGCAAACTGTAGTCCGATATCAATCAGATAGATTTTTCTCGGATTAACCAATTGTGTTTTATACGAATAAGAGAATTTCGGCAACAAATATAATAAATACGTTTGTTCGAAATACGAAAAATAATCCAACAGTGTGGCTGTGCTTTTTATACCTAATACCCCTTTTAGTTTGGTTGCAGACACCAAATTTCCAACATTGGAAAC
>JBKECI010000036.1:0-5466 GCA_047974405.1 Paludibacteraceae bacterium
TCTGAGGCAAGAAATAGACAAACCTTGGCAACTTCGTCAGGACTTCCTCCCCGTCGCAGCGGGATGGTTTCTGCCCATTTGGCACGTTGTTCATCGTTGAGTGCATGAGTCATTTCTGTTTCTATAAATCCGGGAGCTATCGCATTGGCGCGTATTCCTCTTGCTCCCAGCTCTTTGGATATCGATTTGGCTAATCCTATCATACCGGCTTTGGATGCAGAATAGTTCGATTGTCCGGCATTACCCGAAACTCCTACTACCGAACTCATATTGATGATACTTCCCGATTTTTGACGCATCATAACAGGCGTGCAAGCATGGATAAAGTTAAATGCAGATTTTAGATTTACATTGATAACCGCATCCCACTGAAGTTCTGTCATACGCATCATTAGTCCGTCTTTGGTAATGCCGGCGTTATTTACCAAAATATCAATTCTTCCGAAGTCCGTTATTATTTGTTCTACTACTTTATGCGAATCGTCGTATAGCGCGGCATTTGAAGCATATCCTTTTACTTTTACGCCAAGAGCTGCAATCTCTTTTTCGGTATTCGCTCCGTTTTCGTCTATCACTAAATCGGTAAATGCTATATCGGCTCCTTCAGAGGCAAATTTTAGGGCAATGGCTTTACCTATTCCGCGAGCTGCACCGGTTACAAGAGCTACTTTTCCTTCTAATAGTTTCATAAATAATTATTTTATTTTTATTAATTGAACACAAAGATACGTTTTTTTTGGAAATGGAATCATTGGTTGAATAAAAATAGTTGGTATCCGAAGTATATCCACTGAATCTATTATCAATAAGATATGTTTGAACCCGTCCTTTCGGATATATCTTTTATTGCTGAAAGTTTCGACCAGCACAAAATTTTGTACATTTGTTGGGCATATCCGATGGGACGGATAGTTAAATGATTAACTTTGTGCTAATGCTTTATAGCTACTTAGTAAAATAGCTATTTTATTTGAAAAGTTTTTTTTAATCTCCGTGTCAGAATTTTGGTTAAATCCTTATCTTTAACAGAATAGGTGTTGAGCAATAACATTGGCGCTATGATTCCGAAAGCCAGTCCCAAAGTTATAAATCCTGTTTTCAAAAGCTTATTGATGGTTTCCGTTATCACTTCATTTTGCAACATAGCATCTCCCGGAGTAGTAACTATTTTCATCAAACTAATCATAAACTGATAACCGTATTTTCCCGGTATCATATTGATTACGGCGGGAATGGTAAATACGATAGGTGGTGTATGCGCTACGTGCGAGAAATATACTGCCAAAAATCCTATAGCAAATGCTCCCAACGAAGCTGCGACTACATCAACTCCCTGCATAACGGTATGCATCAAAACCAATTTAATCATAAAACCTATCCCTCCCAAGAGCGCCACTATCCATAATGCCCGTTTCGGCGTGTTAAACAATATGGCAAATCCCAAGGAGACAATCATTGACAAAGCAACTTCTTCCCATATTTCGGAGAAGACATTAAAGAGTAGAGCCATAACCAAATGTAATTAGAGAGAGAAAAAAACCGAGAGCAATCATAAATATTGATAAGGCAGCGGAAGTAAGTTTTGCTATCCCCGACACAACGTGTCCCGATAGCAAATCGATAAAACCGTTAATAAGTGGTACTCCGGGTATCAACCACAGCACGCAAGCGGCAAGACCGCTACTGAGATGCTCTATTCCAAAAAATCTAAAAAAATTAACCACAGAAACCGAAATAAACGCGGCAAATAACCAAGTGATAAAATGATTGAAATGATGTTTTTGAAAATAACTTCTACCGATAAGCCCGACAAATGTAGCCAGGAAAGATATTAAAAACTCAACATAGTTTCCGCCAAAAATTCTGGCTAAAGCACCTCCCGCCAACGAGACAAAAAAATACATAACATATTTGTTGTGTCGCGGCATGTTCTTAATTCTATCTATCTCACATTCAATGTCTTCTATTGTCATTTTGTGCTCTATAACCTGCCATGAAAGGATACTTATATCGGATACAATGGCAAAATGCACACCATAACCAGATATTGTTTTGACCATAGACTGTTTTTCTCCCGACCGGGTGTCTGTTACGGTAAGAACAACGGCCGAATAGGAGTAAAAAATATCACATTCGCATCCCAATCCTTTGGATATTCTGCCTATGTTTCTCGAAACACGTCTCGTATTCGATCCGTTTGTCATCAAAAGCGTTGCTATATTTGCAAGTAATTGCGTTATCCGCTCTAATTTCACAGAAGTATTTTCCATACATATATGACAGATATTAACTGTAAATTTCTTTCTTTCTTGCCAATAATGTATTTTTCAGCAACGAAACGATAGTCATTGGTCCAACTCCTCCAGGAACGGGGGTAATGTGTGAACATTTTAGGGCGACATTTTCAAAATCAACATCTCCCGAGAGGCGAAAACCGCTTTTGGTGGTCGAGTCGGGAATACGGGTTGTACCTACATCTATCACCACCGCACCTTCTTTTATCATATCACCGGTTAGAAATCGGGGAATTCCGAGAGCTGCAATTATAATATCGGCTTGCTGGGTAAATTCTTTCAGATTTTTTGTCTGGCTGTGGCACACGGTTACGGTTGCGTTACCGGGATTGTTTTTTTGCATCATCAGTGAGGCTATCGGTTTTCCTACAATATTGCTTCTGCCTATCACAACGCAATGTTTTCCTTGGGTAGTAATTTGATATCGTTTCAAAAGCTCCATAATCCCCGAAGGCGTTGCAGAAACATAGCAAGGAAGCCCTATGGACATTCTCCCTACATTGACGGGGTGAAACCCATCAACATCTTTTTTGTAATCTATAGCTTCGATCACTTTCTGTTCCGAAATATGCTTGGGCAGAGGCAGTTGTACTATAAAACCGTCCAACTCACTGTTTTTGTTCATCTTGTCTATTTCATCCAGTAAATTTTGTTCTGATATAGATTCTTCAAAGGCAACTTTGGTTGATTTGAATCCCACTTCTTCGCATGATTTTACTTTATGAGAAACGTAAGTCTCACTTCCGCCATCGTTGCCTACGATAATGACGGCTAAGTGAGGTGCTCTTTTTCCTGAGGATACCAACTCTTTTACCTCTTTCGCAATTTCGCCCTTTATCTGCTGTGCTATAAGTTTTCCATCGATAATGTTCATGTGTTGTAATATTTCTATTTGTTATAACAAATGAAAATCCTCCCACTGCGAAGGGGAGGATTTCCATTTATTTTTTTTTCTTAAATTTGGGCATTCCTTGTTTCAATGTGGCTTGCCTCATTATTTTACTCATTTGATCAAATTGCTTGAGCAGCCTGTTTACCTCCACAATAGTGGTTCCGCTACCAGATGCTATCCTGTTTTTGCGACTACCATTCAGCAACGAAGGGTTTTGCCGCTCGTGAGGTGTCATAGATTGTATAATAGCCTCAATCCCTTTGAAGGCGTCGTTGTCAATATCCAAGTCTTTTATTTGTCTGCCAATACCCGGTATCATAGATGCCAAATCTTTGATGTTGCCCATTTTTTTTATTTGCTTGATTTGGGACATAAAATCGTCAAAGTCAAATTGGTTTTTTGCTATCTTTTTGCTGATGCGTCGAGCTTCTTCCTCATCGTATTGTTCTTGAGCTCTTTCTACCAAAGAGACTATATCTCCCATGCCCAAAATACGGTCGGACATACGCTCGGGGTAGAATACATCCAAAGCATCCATTTTTTCGCCGGTACCCACAAACTTTATTGGTTTGTTTACTACCGAACGGATGGATAACGCAGCACCACCACGAGTATCTCCGTCTAATTTTGTCAAAATTACACCGTCAAAATCCAATCTGTCATTAAACTCTTTGGCTGTATTCACAGCATCTTGTCCGGTCATAGAATCAACGACAAACAAAATTTCCTGTGGATTAATGGCTTGTTTGATTGCAGAGATTTCGTTCATCATCTGTTCGTCTATTGCTAAACGCCCTGCAGTATCTACTATCACTACATCGTAGCCCATTTTCTTGGCATGCGCAACAGCATCTTGTGCTATTTTGACAGGGTTCTTCTGCTCTTCGTCAGCAAAAACCGGTATTCCTATTTGTTCGCCCAATACTTTTAATTGCTCGATGGCGGCAGGGCGATAAACGTCTCCGGCAACAAGCAAAGGACGTTTGCTCCGTTTATTTTTGAGCAGATTGGCAAGCTTACCCGAGAATGTGGTTTTACCTGAGCCTTGCAATCCCGACATTAAAATTACCGATGGATTAGCTTTTATGTTTATGTCCACACTGCTCCCACCCATCAGTTCGGTAAGTTCATCGTGTACTATTTTTACCATCAACTGCTGTGGCTTAAGCGCTGTAAGCACATTTTGACCTATGGCTTTTTCTTTAACAGTTTCGGTAAATGTTTTGGCTGTTTTAAAATTTACGTCGGCATCAAGCAACGCCTTCCGTACCTCTTTTAAAGTTTCAGCAACATTGATTTCGGTAATTTTACCCTCTCCTTTGAGTATTTTAAATGATCTTTCTAATCTATCGCTCAGATTTTCAAACATATATGTTTTTTTTCAATTTTATAAAATGAATCTATTGGTTGAGGGAATGATACGGCATATATCGAATTTACTCAAAATATGCAGTCACCAAGTTCCCTTTTTGGGAGGTGCAAAGGTACGCAAAATGTGCTAATCTGCCAATAATTTTTACTTGTTCTTTACTTGGCTTTTCGACTTGGACTAATTCTTATTTTGATATGCTAAGCGTCAAGTTTCACAACGTTGTTGATGAAAGTTGAGATTATTTTAATTCAAATTTAATTATCTGATATTTTATGCTACTCCCCAAAATCCGGACTGTTAGTTAAGATATAAATTAGTAACTTTAACATCAAAAAATTTATGTCAACAACAAGAAGAAAATTCAGTAAAAAATTCAAGAGTAAAGTAGTTTTGGAATCGCTCAAAGAGCGTGAAAGTTTGGAGAGTTTAACCAAAAAGTACGAGTTGTAACCCACTCAGATTTCAGGGTGGCGTAGCCAGGCACTGAAAGGTTTCGGCAGTTTGTTTGCCACATCAAGCGACAAGAAAGACGAAAAATCGTCGGATTTGGAATCTCTGTTCAGTCAGATCGGACGATTGAAAGTAGAGAACGACTTCTTAAAAAAAAGTTGCAATGAGAAGTGTCGATGAACGAAAACAGCCGCTTAACAGCAGAGAAAATATGCAAAAATGTTTGTAGGATTGTTGGGCATTATTTTTTTTTTCCAAACGCCCTCTTGTTTTTGGGCAGGGTATTTTAAAAGAAAAAATAATTGAAGTAGATACCAAAGACTTTCAATTTAAAAAGCAAACAAAATAAGAAAAAAAAAGTATCAAAAAGAAAGAAAAAATAAAATAAATTTGAAAAAAATAATTCCAAAGCAAAGGAAGAAGCATAATTACTTGACAACTATATAAATTATCAACAA
>JBKECI010000037.1:0-52176 GCA_047974405.1 Paludibacteraceae bacterium
AATCACAATGTAGCCACTTTTATCAAAGAATTCGTAGTAAAACTGCCTAAAGACGAACACTTGCACTTTGTACCCGGCAGTTACATTCAAATAGATATTCCAACATACAATTTGAGTTACAAAGATTTCGATATAGAAGAGCGTTTCCGCCCCGAGTGGGACAAATTTAATATGTGGAATCTGGCAGCCTCCAATACAGAAGAGACAATGCGCGCTTATTCTATGGCAAACTATCCGGCAGAAGGAGACATCGTGATGCTCAATATCCGCATAGCCACTCCACCCTGGGACAAAGCCAAAAATTCATGGATGGACGTGCCGGCAGGTATTGCCTCTTCATATATTTTCAATTTGAAAAAGGGAGATAAGGTTATGGTATCCGGTCCGTTTGGAGATTTTCACCCGATTTTCGAAAGTAAAGCCGAAATGCTGTATGTAGGAGGAGGAGCAGGAATGGCTCCTTTACGTTCACATCTACTCCATCTGTTAAAAACGCTTCAAGTTACAGACCGCAAAATTTCTTATTTCTATGGAGCGCGCGCTTTGAATGAAGTATTTTATATGGATGATTTTTTAGAATTAGAAAAAAAATTCACCAATTTTAAATTCCATTTGGCACTTGACCGCCCCGATGCGGCAGCAGACAAAGCAGGCGTAAAATATACTGCAGGATTTGTGCATCAGGTAATATTGGATACTTATTTGAAAAACCATGACACGCCAGAAGACATCGAATATTATATGTGTGGACCGGGTCCTATGGCAAAAGCGGTAGAAAATATGCTGTGGGATTTGGGTGTACCTCGCGAAAATTTGATGTTTGACGATTTTGGTGCTTGATTTTTTTTTGCTAATAATACTTTTTTAACCATTTAACGGCATAAAAGCTAAAATTTTCTTATATTTTTGTACATCATTTTTTAAGAATAGGTTTCTTAGATATTTTTGTTGCAATAAATGACTATTTACTTTATCCCAAAAACGTTACATAAAACTGTTGCTATCGCTGTTTTAAATGTTTTTGTATTTCCTTTATCCTTATATTCACAGCAAGACAATCATCAAAAATACAATCTTATAACCAATTCCAACACTGTCGGAATTGGTTATAGCCGTATTTTAGATCCGTACCTTTCGCCATTCGAATACTCCGGCTCGCATATCGAATATCAGAATGACAAACAACGGTTTTTGTCATCAAAAGACTCTATTTTCTCTTATCAAAACACTCTGAATCTTATTGTTGGAGATGCCAAGCATCCTACCCGAATCAATTCAATGCTGTTTGTTAATACCAACTACGATGTAAGTATCCACTATCGATGGAGAACACCTGTTGATAATCTGATATGCCTGATGGGTGGAAGTTGGGATTGGAATTTGGGAGGAAAATACATTTCACGCAACGTAAACAATCCTTTTTCGTTGGATTTATATACAAATATCAATGGTAGAATATCGTCCAACTATAAGTTTGAAGTAGATTTCTTTCACCTCTTCAAACAAAATTTCAGGATAGAGTATGGAGTGAAAATTCCTCTTGCAGGTATAATGTTTGTGCCGGAGCAGGGGGTTTCGTATTATGAGCTTTTCAGCCTGAGAAATTTAAGTAACACTTTCCACTTCAGTTCCATTCACAATCGAAGAGGGATTTCTCATCAACTCCATTTAGATATCCCGCTAAATATAACAACTTTCCAGATTGGGATGCGGCAGCAATTTTTACAATATAAAGCCAATAATATGGTTATGCACAATAATAATATCTCCATTTCGATTGGATGTGTCGTTCATTTGCACGTTTTCAGGAGAAGTAAAAATATCCCATCCGAAAACTTTCGATTATCGTATTGACCAACAATGAAAAAAAACTTTCTTATCATACCCCTTTTGTTTGTCGGAATACTGTCTTGCATAGACGAACCCGACACGGAAATCAACAATCCACAAGGAAATTTTGATGCTTTGTGGAAAATAATAGACACGCGATATTGCTATTTGGATTATAAAAATATAGATTGGGATTCTGTTTATAATGCCTACTCTCCAAGACTGAAAGATATAAAAACGCGCTACGACCTGTTTGATATAATGGGAGGAATGCTGAATGAACTAAAAGACGGACATGTCAATCTTTACTCCGGGTTTGACAAAACTCGCTATTGGAAATGGTTTACAGAGTATCCTCCCAATTTTGATTGGGACATTGTTACGTCAAAACGGTATATAGGGAGTAATTATCGCATTGCAAGCACACTCCGATACAACACCATTGCAAACGGAAAAGTCGGATATGTTTATTACGGAAGTTTTTCGGATAATTTCAACAACTCTAATATGAGCTATATTTTTAATATATTCAAAAATTGTAAAGGGATAATAATTGATGTACGCAACAACGGTGGAGGGTTGGTAACCAATGCCGAATTGTTGGCATCTTACTTTTTTACAGAGAAAACATTGACCGGATACATTATGCACAAAACCGGTAGCGGATATTCCGATTTTTCGAAACCTGTGGCTGTTTACACCGAACCTAACAGCATTTTGGCTTGGAAACGCAACGTAATAGTACTCACCAATAGAATGTGTTATAGTGCTGCCAATGATTTTGTCAGCAAAATGAGATATGCCCCCAAAGCTACCATTATAGGAGACATAACGGGTGGGGGAGGAGGATTGCCATTTTCGAGCGAGCTCCCTAATGGCTGGATGGTACGATTTTCGGCAAGTCCGATGCTTGATGCCGACAAACAACATATCGAATGGGGGGTATATCCCGATATAAAATTGGATATGGACTCTACAGATGCAACCAATGGTTACGATACCATTATCGAAAAAGCTATTGAAGAGCTATTGAAGAGCTATTGAAATAGAGAAGTATGTATAAAAATTCAAATCAATAAAACACCAGCAAGTGAGAAAACTTAAAATTACGGAACTGAATCGTTTATCGATGGAGGAATTTAAACAGAGACAGAAAATACCTTTAGTGATAATACTCGACAGCATCCGAAGTTTGCACAATGTTGGCTCTATATTCAGAACTTCGGATGCTTTTTTGATAGAAAAAATATATCTTTGCGGAATAACCTCAACTCCTCCCCATGCCGAAATCCACAAAACAGCCCTTGGAGCAGAAAATTCGGTCGATTGGGAATATGTTGAAGATTGTCGCCTTGTAGTAAAAGCACTTAAAGAAAACAACTACAGAGTGTATTCGATAGAACAAACAGAAAATAGCGTTATGCTCCCCGATTTCACACCCCACTCTGCCTGCAAAGCAGCTATTGTGCTTGGCAACGAGGTAAAGGGAGTACAACAATCTGTGATTGATATCTGCGATGGCAGCATTGAAATACCTCAATACGGGACAAAACATTCGCTCAATGTAAGCGTTGCGGCAGGTATTGCAATATGGGAAATGGCTCTAAAATTCAAACAATGAAAAAAAACTTATCTTTCGTTTTCACAATTATCTTTTGTTACTTACCTTTCTTATCGATTGAGGCGCAAAGCGTGGTCCAAAAACTTACCTTTGAGGCTCTGACAGAGGGCGATTACACCAAATGGGAGAAAGCGGTTCTGTATATTGAAAAAAACAAAGATTTGTCCAAAATTGAAAACTTGGAAGAATTGATACACTGTTATTACGGACTTGCATCTGCCCTTATTGCCAGAAAAATGGAAAAACAAGCTAGCGAGGTTGTGAAAAAAGGGAAAAAAATAACAGAAAATTTACTCAAAAAAGATCCCGAAAATGCCCTTGCTATGAACTATATGGGCGACTTTGTCGGATATGAGATAGCTATGAATAAAATGAAGGCTATAATCTTAGGAAAATCTTGCAGAAAATATTTGGATAAGGCATACGAATTGGAACCCGATAATCCTCAAATATTATTTGACAGAGGCAATTCACTATATTATCCCCCCAAAATATTTGGCGGAGACAAAAAAGAAGCATTAAAATATTATCAACAAGCAATTGCCGCTTTGGAAAAGCAAGATAAAGCCAAAATGAATTGGGTATATCTTCAATTGCACGTAGTTCAAGGGCATTGTTACGAATTGTTGGGCAACGACAGCCTGGCTGAAAAAAGTTACTTGAAAGTACTCCGTATTTCTCCAGACTTCCATGTTGTAAAAAATGAGCTCTATCCCAATTTGAAAAACAGAATGAATGGAAATTCGCGTATAACAGCCAAAGAGAAAGATTACACATTGTAGATACCAAAGAAGATATATGAAAAACAGCGATTGGAGAGACAAATTGAACTCTCTACTACCGGCAGATTACAATCCGGAACTAACAGAAGAACATTTGCAGAAACAGTCCCCAGATTTCTCATACAATAATCAAATATTGCGTATTGAACTCGACAAAAGAAAAGGGAAACCGGCTACCGTTATTTCTGGATTTCAAGGAGCAGACGATGAATTAAAAGAGATAGCAAAAATGCTCAAGATCAAATGTAGTGCAGGCGGTTCTTGTCGCGATGGAGAGATTCTTATACAAGGAGATTTTCGGATAAAAATAGCCGATGTGCTTCAAAGCATGAAATTTAAAGTAAAAAAAATTAACTTTAAATAATCCTTTCCTGATGCCTCTTTTTTACAAATAGAAATACACTCGACTCCCGAAAAAAATCCCGATTTGAATAATATCAAATCGGGATTTTAGGAATATACCTACAAACTTATCAATAGGCATGGCTATCTTTATCGTTTATCTCGTCTAATGTGATTTGCTTTTTTTCCAGCGAACGCCAGGCAAAGTAAATGTAAACCAATACAACAGGTATTATTAATGATACAATTGACATTACTTTCAATGTAAATTCACTTGACGATGAATTTTCGATGGTCAGCGAACTACTCATATCTCCAAAAATGGAGGGATAATAAGCGGTATTATTATATCCTGCAAGCAAAAGCAGCATAGTTACTGTCAAAACGGTACCTACGCCTGAGAACCAAATACCCATACGCCATTGTGGTTTCAAATACGAAACTATTATTCCATAAAGCACCAAAACTACTCCTGCTAAAAACACGATTAATACTATCGGCATTTGAATAAGATTGTGCAAATATTTTAAAGGCTCTAAAGATACCACTTTTGTAGCCGGATCAACGGCAAAACCTTTTGCAAAAAGTGTCCAAATTAAAAAAGATAGGAAAAATACCAAAAAAGGAAGGGCGTTCATCAATAGGGCTTTATTGAATTTTGGAGTAAGAGTATCACTCTTTATTCTGTTTTTGAAAAACAATACAGCCAATGAGCGGGCAAGAAAAAACACGGCAAATCCGAGCAGCCAGTTACGGAGATTAGCCAATGCCTCTAATCCATGCCAAGGACTTTCCCAGCGACTTATAACCGGCGCTATGGAATCTGCCAGGTTAGCCTTGTTTACGCTAAACAACGATCCGGTAAAAAAGGTAGCCACTGCTGCTCCTATCAAAAACGTTCCCAACAAGCCATTTGTAAACAAAAAACCACGGTAAACATTAGGTACAAACAGATTACCCGGCTTGTTTTGATATTCGTATGATACGGCTTGCAGCACAAAACAAAACAAAATTAACATCCAAACCCAGTATGCGCCGCTAAAACTTGTGGAGTAAAACAATGGAAACGAGGCAAAAAAAGCACCGCCAAACGTAACCAGAGTAGTAAATGTAAATTCCCACTTTTTACCTATGGCATTAACCAACAAACGTCGTTCGTCTTCTGTTTTCCCGAGTGAAAACAACAAGGTTTGTCCACCCTGTACAAAAAGGAGAAAAGACAAAATACCTGCCAAGAGCGAAACCAAAAACCACCAATAATGCTGAAGAAATGAATATGTTATCATAATGATATTTATTTTTTGTATTATTATTATATTATTAATGAGGATTAAAAGATTCGCCTTAGTTAGTCTATTGTTGATGGACCTTTTTTAAACTGTTTCAGCATAATGCTTACCTCAGCAGCAAGCAGTACGGTAAATAGTATAAGGAATAAGAAGAACGTAATCTGTACAGAAGAAGTGTTCAGCCCCGATACGGCTGCATTGAGCGGAAGTATATCCTGGATAGCCCAAGGCTGGCGCCCTACTTCGGCTACAATCCATCCCAATTGACTTGCTACAAATCCTAACGGGATTGAAATAACATTGATCCACAGTAGCCATTTGATTTTTTCCAATTTCTTTTTGTGATTCAAAAACAATACCATAGCAAAGAGCAAAATAAAATAAAATCCTAATGCTACCATAAGGTGGAAAGCATAAAAAGTCATCGGTACGTCGGGAATCAACTCTTCCGGCTTATCCAGATATCCGTATCCAAAGTAAGCAAAATTGCTTTTCAGGGAGGCGCGATGTATCTCCATAGCTGTCCTGTCATTGGCAAGTTGCGCTTCTTTAAAAGCTTTTAGAGCAGCAATGGCAGCTTGCCCTCGCACCTTTTTTTCGCCAAATGAGAGAGTAGGTTCTGTTTTTCCTTCGGGGATATATCCGCCCTTGATAACGTCTGTGATGCCTGGTACAAACGCATTAAAATCGCGGTAACCCAAGAATGACAGCATTTTAGGTATTTTTATGGCAAATACATAAGGATCTTCCGCATTGGTATAATCAATATCGGATTTCAGCATGCCGATGGCAACCAGGTCTGTTCCCTTTTCGCCATTGTACAATCCCTCCATAGCGGCAAGTTTCATAGGTTGTTGTTGCGCTACATGATAGCCAGATTCGTCGCCGGTATAAGCAGTCAGTAACGATGCAACCAACCCAAAAGTTGCTGCCACTTTGATACTTTGGGTCGCAAATTTGACATCTCTTTTTTTCAAAATATACCAAGAACTGATGCCAATTACGAACATTGAACCTAGTACCCAACTGGAAGTAACCGTATGTAAAAATTTATTGATTGCCACAGGCGATTTGAGCAATGCCCAAAAATCAACCATTTCGGTACGGAAAGTTTCCGGATTAAATTCCATTCCGATAGGATATTGCATCCAAGCGTTTGCAACCAAAATCCAAAATGCTGAGAGGGTTGCACCGGTTATGGTGAGCCAAGTAGCAGCTAAATGCCATCCTTTGCTCACTTTTTTCCATCCAAAAAACATAATGGAAATAAATGTAGCCTCCATAAAAAATGCCAAAAGACCTTCGATGGCGAGGGGCGCTCCAAAAATATCGCCCACAAACCAGCTGTAGTTCGACCAGTTTGTACCAAATTGAAATTCCAAAATGATACCGGTAGCTACTCCGATAGCAAAGTTGATACCAAAAATGTTCATCCAAAACTTAGTTGTTTTTTTCCACTCTTCTTTTCCTGTTCGATAATAAATTGTTTCCATCAAACAAATTATCAAACCGAGTCCCAAAGTTAATGGTACAAAGAGCCAGTGATACATAGCCGTCATAGCAAACTGCAATCGCGACCAGTTAATTAAAGAAACATCTAATAATTCCATAAAATTTTGTTGTTAAAAAAAATGTTGTAAATTTTATTTATGACTTTCGTTATTGTTATTTGTTCTCTCTATATATATTTATGTTTTCTTATCTTTGATTTTGTAAACACTGAGCATATTGGGGGAAAAGGAAATTTTGAAAGTAGAAAATATGATGAAAAGTTTGACAAGAACAATAGCACATAAGATATTTAACCACTATAGTCATATTTTTGACCCCATTTTTACAAAAAACGTATGTGTTCTTAAGTACTTCTTTTAGTGTTTTCATTGGAAACAATAAGGTAATAATTTGGTATGTGCAACAAAAATACATATAATTTTTATAAAATTGCGTGTGGATTTCCAAAAGCACTTAATATGTCCGAAATATAGATTTGTTAGTCCCTTTTATAGTGTTGCAAAAAAAAACCGAAACTAAAAATTAGTTTCGGTAAATTTCATACAATGAATTAATTAATGATTAAATCATTATTTTTTGAGTCAGCTTTCCAGCTTTTACAATGTATATTCCTTTTTTCAGTTCGGTGAGCGACAAAGGATTTCCTCCATAAACAATGCTTAATACTTTGGCTCCTAAGGCACTATAAATTTCGATGGTAACACCTTGTTCAATGTTATTAATAATCAAAGACTTTCCCACTATACTGAATTTGGGAGTATTGCTATTGTCGGCAACTTTATCACTTTGCTGATAGGCGCTTTCTGTCGAATTTTTGTCAAACAAACTTGTGTTTTTCTGAGCCGAAAGAGTCAAAGCACTCAAAATAACCACGAATAGTATAAGAGTATTTTTTTTCATAGGCAAGCATTTTTTGTTTGAATTACTATCTACAAAGATAATGCAAAAAAATAAAAATTGTTCTTCGAAAGTTCAATATTATTGTATTATATCTGAATTTATATCTTTATTGTCTGACAGTGAGTGTGTTACGTTTGGTTGGCTTGTTGGTGGTTTTCGTTTAAAGAGTATATTTTGAGTTTTTTGTTGAATGATAAACTGACCTTGATGGAGTTTCGACAGGAATAGGGTTATTACCAAAATATTAATATCAGCTTGGTTCGATTCTTAATCTATCAAAATTATGGCAAATTACTTTTTTTTTGAAATGTCCGATTAAAATTGAGGTTAAAATATTACTTTTGTATGAAACCTCATGATATTTTTGTTTTGCGTACGAGTAGTTGTAAACAAAAATCAGTATATTAACTATAGTAGTTAGCTAACACTCCACAGGCATGATCTTAGATTGTGTTTTCATTTTGCCGAATAATAAATATTTGAAATGATAACTATTGTTCTACATGGTATAATTATTGGATTGAGTATTTCGGTACCACTAGGACCTATAGGTATGTTGTGCATTCAGCGTACCTTGAACAGAGGGCGGAAGTATGGGCTGGCAACAGGGTTTGGTGCCACTACTTCGGATATTATATACACGGTTGTGTCTCTTTTTTTTGTGTCTTTTGTTGTTGACTTTATTGACTCGCACAGAGTTGTCATTCAAATTGCAGGTGCTATTTTGATTATTTTATTCGGAATATGGATTTTTAGGACCAATCCGGCAATGCAGCCACGGGCAAAAGACAGCGAAAGTAGTTATTCGTTTTTTGGAGATTATATTACCTCATTCTTTTTGACACTTTCCAATCCTTTGATTCTGTTTGTGCTGCTCGCCCTGTTTGCCCGCTTGGGGTTTGTTACACACGATACTAAATTTCTTAAAATAATAGTAGGAGTTATTTCGATTGTTGTTGGCGCAGGAGTATGGTGGCTTTTATTAACTTACTTTGCAAGTCATTTTAAGAATAAACTCAATGTCAGAGGATTAAGGCTGATAAACAGAGCAACCGGAGCAATTATACTAACTTTGGGAATTGTAGGAATTGTTACAGTTTTTTTATAAAACAAAGCATTTTAGAAATCATCCTCTCCAATATCGTATAGTAATGTGTCGTTCAACTCTTCTTCCGAAAACTTTCCATTAAACCAAATGATATTTGTTTTTTGGCTGTCTGATGTCAAAATGACGATATCGGCATTGTTTTTTTCTGTAAATCTTTTGTAAATATTAGTATCCTCCCCATTGTTTTGGGAGATTATTACTTTTTCAAAATTACTGTGTATCAATATATCTATCTCTTTCTGAAACTTATTGTATAAGAGGGTGTCTCCGTTGTCTCGGCGTAGAGTAAGCACTTTTATTCCTTTGGTTTTAGATACGAAATCTTCCATTTTGCTGTCGGGATATGCAAACAAAGAGGCAAATTTCATCATAAAAGGACTTACGGACACATACTCAAATTGCTTATTGTCCGAATAATTATTAAAAAACTTATCGATATCTTGTGCTTGAGTTGTCGTAAAAAAAAGAGACAACATTACAAAGAGCAAAAATGTCTTTTTCATCTGTATTGATAATTTCTTTCAATCGTACTTGTTTTATTTTGTGTACTTTTATGTCAAATATTATGCCTAAAAGTAATGCTGCAAGAACTGAAATTTTTTTATTATTTTACAGAAAATTTTGACTAATATATAGATAAATACCAGTATTATTATTGCCCTAAAACTCGTTTTATTATCCTCAATTTGTGGGTATATTCTCCCGTTTGCGAAGAAACTATCCCTTGTGAATCGATAATCTCCTTTTTGACGCTTCCTGAGGCATGTATTATTTGGTGCGAATTGACAAGTATGCCTACATGAACGATATTGCCATCACTGTTTTCAAAAAAAGCCAAATCACCCGCTTTTGCTTCGTTCAAAAAATCGACAACCTTACCAAGTTCTACCTGTTGGGAGGCGTCGCGAGGCAGTTTGATACCCACCATCAAAAATACAACTTGTACCAAGCCTGAACAATCTATTCCAAAAATACTTTTTCCTCCCCATAAGTATGGAGCATTGAGGTATTGTTGAGTCAAATCCAATATGAGAGAGCCAAAATCTGATTTGGAAAATTGCGATTCAAACTGTGCTATTTGATATATCTCACCATGCAATTCAAATTGATCTCTTTGGATAGGAGGAAGAAAGCTGCCGCCTGGTAATATGATTTTTTCGACACTCGAAGTTTTGAAACAGACCAGAATGGCTGCTTTAAGAGGTTTGAGCAAAGAAGTATCCCAAGGGGCACTCGTGATTTTTTTTTTATTTATCGTGTTTTTACCTATCCAGCCTTCATAGTTATCGTCTATATTTTTGATACGGTACCATTTTTCGTTCGATTCCAAAATTTCAATCTGCTGACCAAAAAGTAGTTGTGATACCATTTCACTGCGCTCGTCAGCTTCACTACGCAACGGTATCAGTGGCAACGTGATGATTGTGTACATTTCTTAGTTGTATATTAACTTGAATGAAACAGGTTTGTAGGTGTGAAGGTAATACTATTTTTCCAAATACTTGTTTCCCTTTATTTTTTTATACTATTCTTTTTTTTGTCGGTCAATGGTTTCTTATTGTGAGCTATATTCAGCCCAAAGTCTTATTAATGCGTAATCTTAATAGATATTCCGGCATAGTACATAGCCCCGTAGAGCGGCGCATAAATAAAAGCAGCATCATCCAAATGTTTCTCATCTTGCAAGTAACCGAATATGTTTTTGGCACCGGCATAGAGGTCAAACAGTCCAAATCGTTTTGATACCTTTGCGTTGAAGGTCATATATGGCTTTGTCTCTTTAATTTTGGTATTCGCTTTCACTTCGCTTATATAGTCAATGTACATTTTTCCTTGATAAATACCGTTGGTCATAAAAATCCACGATTTAGGAGTATATTCTATCTTTATACTGCCTGTAGTATTGGCAAATCGAGGTATATTTCGACTTGTCTTTTCGTAAGGTGTATCCATCCAGTCGGCACGTACATGCTTATATTTGCCATCGTTAAGTGTAAAATCGGCTCCAAGATTCAAGTTTCTGGCAGGATTAACCAAAACGGCGATTTCCATTCCTTTAACGGTAGCATTATCCACATTTTCCCATTGATATGTATATCCTAATGCCTTGACATCTTCATCGGCATCTGAAAAATCAATTTTATTTTTCAAATAGGTATAAAAGAAGTTGGTGTTTATTTGAAAATGGTGTCCGTAATAATCTGCCGACAAATTACCACTTCGTGAGGTTTCTGCTTTGAGATTTGATGATTTCCATACGCGGGGCGATCCACTGCACAGATGCAAATCTTCTGAAAATCCGTAAGGAGCGCGAAATCCCGTTCCGGCATTAGCCCGAAGAGTTATATGATTGTTAATACTGTATTTCAGAGCGACACGGGGATTGATGCTTGTCTGTTCGAAGTTGGTTTTTGGGAAGTCCGAATCAAAAACTTTTTTATCCGATTTATATTTCTCTCCCGATAAGTGGTGGTCGATTCTTATCCCGGGTACTACCGTAAATTGTTTGTTCAGATTCCATTCATCCTGCACAAAAGCCCCAAGTTCATTTGCGTACTTATGGGCGATGGATTGGTACGATTCGCCGTAGTAGTTGCTTGTTTCGTCCACCACGTTGTACATTCCGGTTTCATTCAGCCGGGTAGTGTAGTGTTGCAGTCCTGCGAGAAGGCTGTGATTTTCTACTTTTACTCCCAAAGTAAGGGTCGATACCAGAGAATTTTCGCTTGCAATATAAGGTTTCATATCCAAGATGTTGGGTGTTGTGCCTTGGTGTGTATTCATATAGTCATTTAGATACGAGTCGTTTGTAGCCTCTCTGTTGTGATTGATATAGGTTGAACTAAATTTTAATTCTCCGCCATTGAACAGGGGTTTTTCATAGTTTACTTCAGCCTCGTATCTTTTGGTAAATATACTTTCTGTACCATTGGTGAAAGGATTTTTGTAATAATCACCAGTAATAGTTCCTCCCGCTCGCTTTTCCGAAATACCTTTTCCTCTGATGGTCAATTTATCATTATCGAAAAAGGGATTGAACAAATAGAGTCCAAAACCGATGTTGTGCAAATTTGACTCTACACGATCCGAGATACCATCTTTCTTTTTCACTTCATTCGGCGAGTGTCCTTCTCCGGTTTGGTCTATGGTTCCATGATCAATTTTTTGAGCATAAAAGTTTAATCCTACATTTCCTTTTTCGTTTCGCATCGAGCCATTAAAATTATACACGTTGGTATGGTGATTCCCAAACTGAACATCGGCAGATAAAGTGGGTACATGCGAGGGTTCTTTGGTAATCACATTGATGGCTCCCGCTACGGCACTGCTCCCATAAAGCGCCGAACCCGCCCCTTTCACAACCTCTATTTGCTCTACATCTCCTGTGCCGATTTGCTCCAGCCCGTAAACGCTTGCAAGACCAGAATATATCGGTTGTCCATTGATAAGTACCTGAGTATGCTCAGCTCCCAATCCTTGCATACGCACCATGGTAAAGTTGCAAAATTGGCATTGATTCTCTACTCTGATTCCAGGGACTCCCTCTAATGCCTCAAAAATATTCCATGCATTTTTGTTTCTCAGGGCTTGCGATGTTACTACCTCGGTTCGGACGGGTACATCTTTGATAAAGTGAGGAGTACGAGTTCCTGTTACTACTACCTGCTCCAAGTTAAATACATCTTCTTCTATATCTATAAAAACTTCGGTGGCTTTATTCTTTTCCATCATTACCTCCATCTCTTGAGGTTTATATCCTGTGCATTTTACCACTATTGTCTGCTTGCCTGTGGGGAGGTTTGCAATTTTGAAATGTCCGGTAACGTCTGTTACCGTGCCCAATTTACTTCCTTTTATAGTGATGGTGGCAAAAGGGATATGCTCTTTTGTCCCCTTGTCCTTGATGTCTCCAAAGAGCATTGCATCTGTTTTGGGCGATTGTGAAAACGATAATAAAATATTGAACAGTAATAATACAAAAATAATCGTTTTTTTCATTTTTTAATATATTTTTAGTTGGTAAATGTTATTTTCTAATCAACAAACGGGGCACAATATTGCAGTAACCCACATTCTTTGGCAATACCAAAAAATAATGATAATGCCGGTTGGTAATCATTAAAAATAATGAATAAGTTATGTAGGATTTTCCAGGGAGATTAATTTATTTACAACAGCATAAATGGTTAAACCCGATACACTTTTAATGCCCGTTTTTTGCGATATATTTTTCCGGTGAGTAATTACGGTATTGATGCTGATACTGAGTTTGTCTGCTATTTCTTTGTTCGAAAGGCCTAGTGCCAGCTGTGTAAGGACGTCTATTTCTCGTTCGCTCAATAGTTTTTCTGAATCGGGTATGCCCGATTCGTTTACCGGACGTAAGAGATTTTTTATAGTTTCGATGATTCTTTCGGGAGGGTCGTTGAGATGGATAGAAGCATCGAAAAGGGGTAGTAAGCGTTCATCAAAAAGTTGGTAAATAAAAGCAATCCAATGGACAGATGGGCGGTTTTTTTTCAACAGCCGAAATTCTTTGGTGTTGAACTGGACCATAGCAGGATTGATAATAACGATACTTTCCGGTTCGTCTTCTATCTTTTTTTCTATTTCGGGAAATTCTTCAGATTGGAAAATCCGGACAGGCAGTTCTGACGATAGCAGTGACTTTGTCAGTCCGTGGTAGAGTATAAAAGATGTTTCAACAATGATAATATGTTTGCCTTTACTGTTCATTTTACTTTTTTTATTTCTATCTCCAATTTTTCTACCAGTGGTATCACTATCAAATCTTCAATCAATGAGTGAATTCTTAAATCATCATCTAACTCGTGGAGCTGCGTAAATAAGCAGCGTCTGATCTGATAATCATTCTTTTGCGGTAAATATTTGATTAGCAAGTACATAAGGTCATCCAGCTTTTCTTCGATGTCGTTATGATGCTCCTTGTATTCATGCATAGAATATTGCAATCGAAAGGGTTTCGAGATGTCCTCATCGGTATTTAATTTCTGAAGTAGAATTTCAATGTATGGGAAAACGGTTTCATTCTCATATTTTAAATGTTCTTCTACTTCATGAAAATAATTATGAAAAAACTTGCCCACCATTTTTATCTCCGGTGTGTCATTAGATTGGTTAAAATATTCAATTGATGTTTGAATACGGGGATAAATATCGCTTATATAGTATCTATGACTGTTTTTTAGGTAAGGAATGATTACAAATAGGTCAGAAAGCAGAAAATCGTCCGATTGCGGCAATTCTACTCCGATATACAACTCGTACAGCATAGCAAAAAGCCCCCAACGGATATTGTACTCATCGCAAATTTGGGCAGCTGTTTTCTCGTTAAAGGGGGGGTAAATATCGAAATGCTCCAAAAAAAGGAGCGTTTGAGGATGTGCTAAAACCAAAGAAGTAATTTCCTTATCGGGAGATATATTTTTTTTAAGAGGATTCATACACTTACCAAATGTTATTATAATTTCCGACAAAGATAATATTTTTTATTATAAAGAATAGTTCTAAATAATATATTTTTTACTGATTGAAAAACTTTCTCAGTTTTTTATTGTTTATATATTATAAAAGAATAATTCTTATATAAGATTAAATATAAATATGGAAAAAGAAAAAATCAGCCAATTGTTGAAAAATGCCAATTTGAGGATTACTCCTCAGCGGATGGCGGTGTTGGAAGCATTTTTTACCATCAAAAATCATCCGAATGCAGAAAAAATTATCCAATATGTACAGAAAGAAAACTCTAACATAGCTGTGGGAACCATATATAAGGTAATAGACATATTGGTTCAAAAGGAGATTATTAGCTTGGTAAAAACAGACAAAGGAACAATGAGATACGATGAAGTCAGAGAGCATCATCATCATTTGGTGAGCGAAACTTCCGATAAAATTGAAGACTACTACGACGAGGAACTGGACGAACTGCTGCTCGAATATTTTTCAAAAAAGAAAATAGATAATTTTTCTATAGAAAAAATCAAATTAGAAATAACTGGAGATTTTAATAATCGATAATAGCAATCGATAATAGCAATCAATAAGAACAAATATTTAACAATAATAATTTAATGAAATTAGAAATCATGGAAGAAAAGAACTTAGAGCAGTCCTCTATGCCTCGTATAGGAGAAAAAGCTCCGGCATTTGAAGCCGTTACCACACAAGGTAAAATTAATTTCCCGATAGACTATGAGGGTAAATGGACAATACTATTTAGCCATCCGGCAGATTTTACTCCGGTGTGTACTTCAGAGTTTATGACATTTGCAACAATGGAACCGGAATTTGCTGCACTCAACTGCCAACTGGTAGGGCTTTCGGTCGATGGGCTTTATAGCCACATTGCCTGGCTGCGTACTATCAAAGAAAAAATCGAATACAAAGGGATGAAAGAGGTGGAAGTCAATTTTCCGCTAATTGAAGATATCACGATGGAAGTTGCCAAAAAATATGGAATGATTCAACCCGGAGAGTCCAATACCAAAGCCGTTCGCGCCGTATTTTTTATCGATCCCAAAGGAATTATCCGTACCATTATCTACTATCCGCTTTCGCTGGGACGCAATTTTGACGAATTAAAACGGGTACTCGTTGCTTTGCAGACTGCCGACAAGTTTAATGTGGCAACCCCTGCCGATTGGCGTCCCGGAGACGATGTAATTGTTCCGACGGCAGGCTCTTGCGGAACGGCCCAAAAACGTATGGAAGGAAAAGAAGGAGAAATGACCTGCTACGACTGGTTTTTTTGCACACGCAAACTTTCAAAAGAGCAGGTGGAAGAAGAAATATATAAAAAATAATAACAATAAATCAATTGTTTCATCAAAAAAATAATGATTGAACCAACAGTCATTTTAAGGTATTCATATTGACTGTAAATACTTTATTACCACAGATACAATATATTTAAATACATTGTATTTGTATTACAAACCTGTAGGGATAACAATTAAAACAACAACAATTATTTATGGATAATTCAAAAACAGGAAAATGCCCGTTTCATCACGGAGCAAACACAGAAACAAACAGTTCTGTAATGAATTGGTGGCCCAATGCACTGAATTTAGACATTTTACACCAGCACGATACCAAAACGAACCCTCTTGGAGAAAATTTCAATTATCGCAAAGAATTTTTGAAACTTGATTTGGAGGAAGTAAAAACAGATGTAAAAAAATTAATGACCAATAGTCAGGATTGGTGGCCTGCCGACTGGGGGCATTACGGCGGTCTAATGATTCGTATGGCATGGCACAGCGCCGGCACCTACAGGCTTGCTGATGGACGTGGAGGTGGCAACACCGGCAACCAACGTTTCGCACCGCTCAACAGTTGGCCCGATAATGTAAGTTTGGACAAAGCTCGGAGGTTGCTATGGCCCATAAAGAAAAAATACGGCAACAAACTATCTTGGGCAGATTTGCTGATACTCGCCGGAAATATGGCTTACGAATCGATGGGATTCAAAACCTTTGGATTTGCAGGCGGACGCGAAGATATCTGGCACCCCGAAAAAGACATTTATTGGGGAGCCGAAAAAGAATGGCTCGGGAAAGACCGATACGCAGACAAAGCCAACGAAAAATCACTTGAAAATCCATTAGCAGCTGTTCAAATGGGATTAATTTATGTAAATCCCGAAGGTGTAAATGGAGTACCCGACCCATTGAAAACTGCTCAAGCTATGCGCGAAACATTCAAACGTATGGCAATGAACGATGAAGAAACCATTGCACTGACTGCCGGCGGACACACCGTAGGCAAAGCCCATGGCAACGGCGATGCCGCTTTGTTGGGCGAAAATCCCGAAGGAGCCTCCATTGAACAGCAAGGACTCGGATGGCACAATCCCAAGGGAAAAGGCAATGCCGAGCACACCGTTACCAGCGGACTGGAAGGAGCTTGGACCACCACGCCCGATCGCTGGAACAACAGCTATTTCTACTTGCTGTTTACTTACGAATGGGAACTCACCAAAAGTCCTGCCGGTGCTTGGCAGTGGGAACCGGTGAATATAAAGGAAGAAGACAAACCCTGGGACGCACACGTAAAAGGAGTACGCCGTAACCCAATAATGACCGATGCCGATATGGCACTGAAAATAGACCCCGAATACCGCAAAATTTCGGAACGTTTCTATGCCGACCCCGAATATTTCTCCCAAACTTTTGCACGAGCGTGGTTCAAACTTACTCACCGCGATATGGGGCCCAAAAGCCGCTATCTTGGTGCTGATGTTCCCACCGAAGATTTGATTTGGCAAGACCCCATTCCTGCCATTGATTATACTCTTTCCGAACAGGAAATTGAAGATTTGAAAATTAAACTCTTAAATTGTGGATTGAGCCATACCGAACTGATTAACACCGCTTGGGATAGCGCCCGTACATTCAGGGGGTCAGATTTTAGAGGCGGAGCCAACGGCGCCAGAATACGCCTTGCTCCTCAAAAAGACTGGGAAGGAAATGAACCTATACGTTTGGCAAAAGTACTAAATAAACTTACAGAAATCCAGTCGGGTTTGGACAAAAAAGTGAGTATTGCCGATTTGATTGTATTGGGCGGAAGTGCAGCAATAGAAAAAGCTGCCGAAAAAGGGGGAGTAAAAATAAAAGTACCCTTTACACCCGGGCGGGGCGACGCAACTACTGAAATGACTGATGCCGAATCGTTTGCCGTACTCGAGCCGTTGCACGACGGCTATCGCAACTGGCAGAAAAAGAACTATGCCGTGAAACCCGAAGAACTGCTGCTCGATCGCACCCAATTGATGGGGCTTACAGCTCCCGAAATGACTGTTTTGGTTGGTGGAATGCGCGTGTTGGGAACGAACTGCGGAGGCACTAAACACGGGGTATTTACCGATAACGAAGGGGTGCTGAGCAACGATTTCTTTGTAAACCTCACCGATATGCAATATGCGTGGAAACCGGTAGCCGAAAATCTTTACAATATTATCGAAAGAAAATCGGGGAAAATCAAATGGACGGCAACCCGAATAGATTTGGTATTTGGCTCTAACTCGGTATTGCGTGCTTATGCTGAAGTGTATGCTCAAGACGACAATAAAACAAAATTTGTTGAGGATTTTGTAAAAGCTTGGGTGAAAGTGATGAACGCCGATCGCTTTGATGTGGTAAAGTAATTGTTTTCATCTTATAGTATTTTACAAATTGTTGGTAGAGAAATAACCTGTTGATAATTATCAACAGGTTATTTTGCTTACACTTATGTATTTGTGTGATTTTTTAAGCTAATCTATTAGGATTGAAAATATTTTTTACCTTGCCAAGTATCTCTTTGCTCCAATCGCCTTTCCAACTGATGTACAAATTCAAAATTTTTCAATCCCCAATCTGGCGCTATCAACAATTCTTTGGGCGATTGTGATACAAAACGTTCTATGGCAATATTTGGATTTAAATTTTCTAAAAAATCTACCACTAAATCT
Organism: Paludibacteraceae bacterium; assembly: GCA_047974405.1. Lineage (GTDB taxonomy): Bacteria > Bacteroidota > Bacteroidia > Bacteroidales > Paludibacteraceae > UPXZ01. The sequence goes on from JBKECI010000037.1 coordinate 18,869, forward strand.
ATATACTCATTCGCAGTATATAGATTAAACCACTCGGGGTGTGTTGCATATTGCTTTGCCATGACAGTTCCTTTGACTAATTGAAGTTGATGTAATTTGATGGCGGTTAAAGGCAATTTTGAGATTCGTTTTGCGTGAAGAGTTATTTTTTCTTTATCTTCAAAAGGGAGTCCCAATATTAGATGTGCTGCTACATTGATCCCTTTGGTAGCTGTTTTTTTTATGATTTCGATTGAAGATTGATAATCATGTCCTCGATTGATAAATTGGAGGGTTTTATCATCGGTACTTTCAATGCCGTATTCTATCATCACATTATAATGCCTGTTTAGTTCGGCAAAATAACTCAGTAATTCGTCGTTTACACAATCGGGACGAGTTCCTACTACAATACCGACAACTTGAGGGTGGGAGAGAGCCTCTTCGTATTTTTTTTTTAGATTTTCGATGGTATCGTAAGTGTTGGTGTAGCTCTGGAAATAGGCAAAATATAGTTGTGATTGGTATTTGTGATGAAAAAATGCAATACCTTCCTCTACTTGCTTCAAAATAGTTTTGGTTGGTTTACAGTATTCGGGGCTAAACGTTTGATTATTACAATAAGTGCATCCGCCTCTTCCTTTACTGCCATCGCGATTAGGACAGGTAAATCCGGCATTTATTGAAATTTTCTGTATTCGTTCAGAGAATTTTTGCTTTAATACAGTATTGTAATTGAGATAACGTTGCATTATAAAAAAAATACCTTTGCCAAAAAGAACTATTCTTTGGCAAAGGTAATATTATAGAACCAATTGCATTCTCCTATTTAAATAATTTTGATGGTATCATTTTGTTTTGTAGGGCAGCGTCAATATCGACACCAAGATCTATAGTGGTCCATATTAAACCCAATCCGCTCGTGGATGATTTTGAAGTGTAGGTTATGGTCATTGTGGAGGAAGTAATATCTACTTTAGTCAATAATATATTCCATCCTTTGCCAAATTTCACATCAAATACAATTTTGCCATCTTCATCGGTTTCGGTTCCTTTTAATGTAAGCGATCTGTCACAATAGATATACGTTGCTACTGTAGCAGATATATTTTCTGATGTTGATGAGAACGAATATTTACCATAATACAAGGAGGCTACTTCTCCCGAACTAGATAGGGTAAAATTAGCGACAACCCCGTTGGCTGATTTGTCTGAGGCCGTAATAGAACTGCCAAGGCCATCTGATAAACTATAAAGTTGACTACTGGATGGTGTCTCAAGATTAATATTGAAACTACCACTATTTAGGGCAGATTTTGCAAAAGGGACATCGGAACCATCGTCTTCCAAATAAACGTAAACCGAGTCTGACGGCGAATTTAATGACGAACCGTCTTGAATGGTACCCGATACTTTAGAGTTGTTTCCTGTAGGGTCGTCGTCTTTTTTACAAGATGAAAACGTAACAATTAGCGCTAATAGACTAATAAAAAACAAATTAAATTTTTTCATAATCAAGTTGTATTAAGTTAATTTTAATAGATATTTTTTTACAAAATTTATACTCCCAAATCGGTTCTTACGGCATTGATCTTTTCATCGGCTTTCGTGTTTGCTGCGGCGTAGTCTGCACGCGATTTCATTTCGCCGCGTACTTCAATATAAAATTTGATTTTTGGCTCGGTTCCCGACGGACGAACAGAAATCTTTGTGCCGTCTTCAGTAAAAAATTGCAGCACGTCTGAAGTTGCCGGCATATCCAAACTGGTAACTTTTCCGGTTTGTGCGTCGGTTATTTTCAAAGTTTTATAATCTTTGACAGTCGCTACTTTCGAGCCTGCAATTTCGCATGGCGGATTGTTACGGAAATCTGCCATCATCTGTTGAATCTCTTCAGCTCCCGATTTGCCTTTGCGTACTACCGAAATGCCTTTCTCTTTTCCGTATCCGTATTCGACGTAGATGTCTTGTAGCAGTTCAAAAAGTGTTTTACCATTGTCTTTTGCCCAAGCGGTAATTTCTGCCATCAGGGCACAGGCTGATACGGCGTCTTTGTCGCGAACAAAGTCTTCTGCCAAAAATCCGTAGCTCTCTTCGCCACCGCCGATGTAAGCTTTTTTGCCTTCGTTTGCGCGCATCACAGCAGCTATCCACTTAAACCCTGTGTAGCAATCGTAGTATTGTACATTGTTCTTTTTGGCAATGTCCACCATTACTTCGGTAGTTACGATGGTTTTAACCACATATTCGTTGCCTTTGAGTTTGCCGAGTTCTTTCCACTTGGTAATGAGATAATAGATAAAAATGAGGAAAGTTTGGTTTCCATTTACCAAAATCCATTCGCCTTTGTCGTTTTTTATAGCAATTCCGATACGGTCTGCATCGGGGTCTGATGCCATCACGATATCGGCATCGGTTTCTTTTGCTTTTTCTACTGCCATAGCCAACGCTGCAGGTTCTTCAGGATTGGGTGATATTACAGTCGGGAAGTTGCCGCTGATTACGTTTTGTTCCGGTACGTCTATAATATTGGTAAATCCAAATTCATACAATGTTTTTGGTATTAATTTAATGCCTGTTCCGTGTATTGGAGTATAGACAATTTTCAAGTTTTTGTTTCTTTCTATGGATTCGGGAGACAGGATTAATGTCTTCATTCTGCTAATATAGATATTGTCGATTTTTTCTCCCAATATCTCTATTAAGCTAGGGTTTCCTTTAAATTTGATTTCGCTCACATTTTTTATTTTCTCTACCTCGTTTATCACATTAACATCGTGCGGAGCTATCATTTGCGCGCCATCGTCCCAGTAGGCTTTGTAGCCGTTGTACTCTTTGGGATTGTGCGAAGCGGTAATAATAATTCCGCTTTGGCATCCAAGCTCCCGAATAGCAAATGAAATTTCGGGAGTGGGGCGGAGGTCTTCAAAGAGATAGGCCTTGATTCCGTTAGCCGAAAAAATATTGGCGCTTATTTCGGCAAATTTGCGACTATTGTTGCGGCAGTCGTGTCCTATGGCAACGCTTATTTGCGGAATGGTTGGGAATTGGGAGAGCAAATAATTACTCAACCCTTGTGTAGCGGCTCCTACTGTGTAAATATTCATACGGTTGGTGCCTGCTCCCATAATTCCTCTCAACCCGCCGGTGCCAAATTCCAGATCTTTGTAAAATGCTTCGATCAGTTCGGTTTTGTCATCGGCATCCATCATTCTTTTGACTTCGGCTTTGGTATTTTCGTCGTAGTTTCCATTGAGCCAAATTTGTGCTTTGGCAATTACCTGGTTTAATAATTCTTGATTTTCCATTTTTTATAGGGTTTTCTGTGATGTGATTAGCTAAAGGGCATCTTTTTCTTGTTTAATATTGGGCAATTCAAGTCCGTAACCTTTGCGTTTGTCTTCGGCTTTGAGTAAGAATGACACAATAAGCGCCAATATGCCAAATACGGTAAATATCATCATTGGGAGGGTGTAGTCGTAGGTATTAACGGTAAGTCCGTCTCTTATGGTTTGCCCTGTGATACAGTATTTTTCAAGTACCCAGCCTATCAACAGCGGCACTCCCATCAATCCCCAATTCTGAACATAAAATATAAGCGCGTAGGCAGTGCCGAGTCTTTTTTCGGGAACAATTTTGGGTACGGAGGGCCACATTGCCGAGGGTACCAGAGAGAAACCTATACCGAGAATGATTACCAGAATAACAGCTATAATCCAATTGTTGAAACTTGGGATAGAAAACATAGCATGTACAAAAATCAATAGCAACGAACCAATAATCATAATGGTAGCACCTTTCCCCTTTTTGTCGTAAATACCGCCAAATAGTGGAGTTAGTATAATATTTCCGGCAGGTAAAAGCATAGGGATAAATCCGGCAAAATTTTCGTTTACGCCAAATTTATTGACCACCAAGTCTGTCGCATATTTGAGAAACGGAAAAACAGCCGAATAAAACAATACGCACAAAATGGCAATATACCACCATCCTCTGTTGGCAAGGATTTTTCCGATGTCGGATAGTTTAAATTCTTCTTCGGTATTTTCCACACCGCTTGCCGTTTCTGACTCATCCAATTTTTTGTCCATAAACACATAAGCGATAAATGCAATGAGACCAATGCAGAGTGCTATGAGGGCAATCAATATGGGTCTCGACACATCAACAAGTCCGGTTGCTTTGGCTATGGGGACCGAAAATCCAATAGCCAAACCTGTGCCTATGCGAGCCATAGCTACTTGTAACCCCATTGCCGTAGCCAGTTCTTTGCCTTTGAACCATTTGACAATGACTTTGGATACCGTAATGCCTGCAACTTCAACACCTACCGCAAATATGGCAAAGCCGATACTTGCCCAAAGTACTTGTGCTTTCATACCCATTATTATGGCTCCATCAAGCGAATGGGTAGAAACTGCCCAATATTTTATGGCGGCGCCAACTACCATAAGAGAAGTGGCTCCCAATCCTGTAATTCTTATACCGGCTTTGTCGAGAATTATCCCTCCAAATATCAACATCAACAAAAATACGTTGAACCATCCATAAGCACTTGTAAATGTGCCATATTCCGCACGAGACCACCCCAGTTGTCCTTCCAGCAGACCGGCCAGTGGAGCCATAATGTCTGTAAGAAAGTATCCGCACATCATTGTAAATGATACTATGGCAAGTGCGGTCCAGCGTGCTTTTTTGGAATCCCTCAGCGTAGTAATTATTTTTTCAGTCATATTCAAATCAATCTGTTTAATTTAATTATTGGTTTTTTAAACGACAAAGCTAATGAAAATTATTTAATTCGGGATATGTATTCTTTAAAAACTTTTCGGTATCTTTTTTGTAAAATTAGGTTTAGTTGTTAATTGTGTGAAACAAGTGTAAATTAGTTTTTTTGTTAAAAGAGAAATTTATAAAGTAATAGAAAAAAATAGTTTTGGGGGATTGCTACTGCTCAAATTTTGAACTAAACCGATCCAAAGTTTGTGCAGTAACTTAGTTTTATTATTTTGTACATTTTTTCTTTGTTGATAACGTCTTTTCTTTGAGTGTAATGGAATCAAAGGTAAAGATTTTGTCCTGTGTACAGAGTTACTCAATATTTTTCATAGTTACTCAAAAAAGAATTAACCGAGAAGCGATATTAAGCGATATTAAATAAATAATAGTAACTTTGTATCACATTTAATACATTTATTTCATATTTTACTGATTTATAGTGTCGAAACCGGTAGAGATAAACATAGGCAGGCAAGATGTTGTTTGGAATTATCTGGCTACTTTTTTGCAAATAGGATCCGGAGTATTGCTTTTTCCTATTATTTTACGGATGCTTCCTTCCGAAACCGTTGGTATTTGGGCTATATTCATTTCGATAACGGCAATGGTGAATATGCTCGATTTTGGATTTTCGCCATCTTTTACGCGCAACGTAACCTATATTTTTTCGGGAGTAAACAAACTGGAAAAAACCGGAATTTCTGAACAAAAAATAGAGTTGGGTATCAATTTTCAACTGTTGTCAGACATTATTTTATCTATGAAATGGTTTTACAAGCGTATTGCGCTGGCAGCATTACTTTCCCTCTCTGTTCTGGGAAGTCTGTATCTTTTTTATATTCTGAATACCAATTATAATAGTGATAAAGTAGAAGTTTGGATATCTTGGGCAATATTCTGTTTTGTAAATACTTACAATATTTATACTCTTTATTATGACTCATTAATGCTGGGGAGTGGCAAGGTGATGAGAAATAAGCAGATAATCATTGTAAGTCAAATAGGCTATTTGACAACAGCGCTGGCGCTGATACTTTCGGACGCCGGAATTGTTGGGATTGTTGCGGCTCAATTCGTATCTTTAATTATAAAAAGATTTCTCTCTTATAAAAGTTTTTTTACTCCGCAATTGCGGAACGAGTTACCTTTGGCAGAGGTAAAAAGCGTAAAAGAAATAATCAGGGTAATTATGCCCAATTCAATCAAAATAGGTATCACAAGCATCGGTTCGTTTTTGGGATACGAATCAGTGATTATCGTAGGATCGTTGTACCTGCCGCTGGAACAATTGGCCTCCTATGGTATTTCCATCCAGATAATAGGTGTTATAGCTTCATTGGGTATGGTCTATTACTCTTCGTATATGCCCAAAGTCGCTTTTTTGAGAGTGCAAAAAGACCTGTTGAAAATCAGAAAAATATATTGGATAAGCGTTTTTATTTTGCTCTCGGTGTTTGTGGTGTCGGGAGCAATATTGGTATTTGCAGGAAATGAGATACTTGTATTGTTGAAATCGAATACATTTCTATTAAGTGGAAGTATGTTGTTGGGATTGCTGACAATCAATCTTTTAGAAAAAAATCATGCCATGGCAGGCGGTTTCTTACTTACCAATAATGAAGTTCCTTACTACAAAGCGGCTATCATATCGGGAATTGTAACGGTAATATTGCTGTTTTTATTTGTTAAAGTATTGAATTGGGGTATTTGGGGAATGATTTTAGCCCCGGGAATTTCACAACTTGCATATCAAAACTGGAAATGGCCTCTGCATCTTATGCAACAATTAAAACAATAAAAATACAAATGAAGAATGGCTAAATTTTACGATAGAAATGAAGAATCAGCCGTATTTGACAGTTATTTGTCTTTTATTACTCCAAATTCGGATGTGTTGGAATTTGGTTTGGCTACAGGATACAACACCCGCTACATGGTAGAAAAACTACATTGTGAGGTAACGTGTATTGAAAAAATACCCGAAATGGCTGAAAAAGGGAAAAAATATTTTTCCGACAAATTATCTTTCGCAAACAAAATTGTAGAATTATTGTACGATTGTGGATGCTATTTCAAACAGAAATTCAACCTAAGTACACCAAAAGTCATCACAAAGTACATTCATAAACCAATGGAGACGGCTGATAAAAAATGCTATGAAAAGTACAACGCCTAAAGTAAGCATCATTGTACCGGTTTACAACGCAGGTATTTATTTTGCAAAGTGTATGGATACGCTTGTGAATCAAACGCTACGTGAGATTGAAATAATACTTGTAATTGATTGTCCTACAGACGAAACTGACAAAATTGCCAAAGAATACGCTGCCAAAGACAATCGGATATTAATTATTGAAAATAAAATTAATCTTCATATTGGAAATAGCAGAAACAAGGGCATTGAAGCTGCTCGAGGCGAATACATCGGTTTTTCGGATCATGATGATTACCGAGAACCGGCTATGTACGAAGGGTTGTATCAAGAGGCAAAAAAAAACGATTCCGACCTAGTGTTGGGTAGCAATATCTACCTGGGAAACGACCACAAAACAACTCATGTACCCTCTAATTTGAATGAAAATGAACTGAAAGAGTTTGCATTAACCGACTTACTTTTGGGAGGAGACGACCAGACCCTTACGCCTGTGTTTGCAAACATACACCCTAATATTTACAAATCATCTTTTTTGAAAAAAAACAATTTAAGTTTCGTTGATACAAAAGTTGTTACACCTGAAGATCGAATTTTTCAGACAATGTGTCTTGTTTGTGCCGATAAGGTTAAGTACAATTCCAATTCTTACTATTTTCATTTACTGCACAATGAAAGCGCCGTCAATTTACCGGAATACAAAGAATGTGCAAAACGTGCAAAGGGAAAAAATATCATTTACGAGCATTTGCTTGCATACAATATCTACGATAAATATGAAGAATATTTTTTGAGATCGGTCAAAAAAGAATTTTCAAACTGTTTGATTAATTTATTTATCAACGAAAAGAAATTATCTAAATTAATCAAAGTTGCTACACATCTAAAATCATATCCTTTTACCAGAAAAGCATTTCGTTCAGTCTCTTATTCGACACGTTACTATAGATTGGGGGGTAAAATATCGAGATTTATAATAGCTCAGTGGATGAAACTCTAAATCCAATAATTAAAGAGATTCAACTAAAGATATTAACCTGCTTTCGATGAGTTTCCAATCGTATTTTGTAGTAGATATATCTTTTGCCATTTCGCAATGCGCATTATATTTTTCCTGATTATCGACATATTGGAGTATTTTATCCGCTATTTCTTTTGAGTTTTTTGGATTACAAAGATAGCCAAAATTAAAATCGGCAATCTCTTTACGAATAGATTTAAGGCTGGAGTAGATTACAGGACGTTCACAAGCAAGATATAGAAATAATTTGATAGGTAAACAATGTCGGTTTTCCAAATCGTCTTCACGCAAATCGAAGTACAAGTCGTAATTGCCTACAACTTTGCAAAAATAGGGAAAATCCATATGAGGTACAATTTCAATGGTAAAATTTTCGATTGCGTACTCTGCAAAAAACAATTCATATCTACGAGTATCGTCTTCGTTTATAAATTTTCCGATAATTGTTAGTCTAAAATTTGTATCAGGTCTTTGCAATGCAGCCTGATAGATACCGGGAAGAAGGTTTTCGATGCCCTTGTCTTTATTTACAATGCCACTGTACAAACATCTGCACTCTTTGCGCAACCGATTGTTTCGAGGAAAAATGCTTAAGTAGTCTTTGTTTATATAATAGGGAATCAACGCCTTTTTTTTCCAAAAAAATATTTTGAATGGTATAGATTTGTAGTACTCGCCAAAGATAAAACTGTCGGCTACAAAACCGCTCAAAAGGGTAAAAAATGATAGTAGCGTTGCTCTGAATATACGCTTCGTAAAATTGAATTGTAGTAAATTTTTTTTGGAAGGATACCATTCTGTAATATCATAGATAATAGGTATTTTAATCGTTTTGACATACTTTTTTGCTATAAAAACAGCCATCGGATTGTCGCAAAAAACAGCTTCCGGCAGAAAGTCAGAAAGCCTTTTATCTACCAAACTGAAAATTTCCGATCTGGAAAGTTTTTCGCTATCAAAAGAATCAATTTCAATACCATCGACAGTTGTTTTTAGAAACTCTTTTGTAGAAACGATCAATATTTCAGACAATTTGCTTTTCAGAGATTTAGCAAAATGATAAAAGATTCTGTCATCCAGCGAATAATGCATAGTCGATATAAAAGCTACCCTTTGTATCATTTTTACTTTCCAAATTTTGGTTTTAATCGTTTTACCACATAATAATCTCTTTTTTCGCCCCCAAATCCTTTGTAAAATCGGGCAATCCCCTCAATAATCGAGCCTTCGAAATCAAGAATCCTGCCAGAACCACAATATCTCTTTATAATCTCATTGATAAGCAAAAACATAGCTAATTTCTCTTTTCCTTCTTTGCTTGAAACGGGGAGCAGGTAAATTAATCTACTGTCCGATATCAACAATCCTAAAGCGGCAATAACCTCTCCTTCGGCAGATTTTACCCCTATCAGTTGCATCGATTTTTTTTCGACAGCAACGTTTATCAGTTTTTTTATGACATCACTCTCCCAAAAATTATCTATTTTTCTCTCCCCAAAGAAAAAACGGATAAAAGAGGCTTTGTTCAAGTTCCACTCTATTATCAACGATTTCTTTTCAGCTTTTTGTATGTTTCGAATAGTATTGGAACCAAATTTTTTGACTATTTCTTCGTAATAATCGTTTAATGGAAGTACAAAATTTGGCTTGGTCAAAGCATTGGAAATATAGTTTTGCTCGTTCAAAGCCATTTCGTAACTGCAATACGGAATGGCTTTTACAAATTCATTAACAATGTGTTCTGTTATTTTTTTTTTTGAAAAAACTCCAAGTTGCTGGGCTATGAATGGTTTGAAAACATATTTTATACCGATTTTCTTTTTTATGGGCAGTGGCATCACAAATTCAAAATCGTCGCTTACCAACGCTTCCCAGTCCGGAGCAATACAATCCAACAGCCATGATTGAGCATAAATAAAACTATTTTTCGAATTGAGTACCACATCATCCCAATCAGAGAAATTTATATTTTTGTGTTTTAAGTGGTTTATTTTCATATAAATATTTTGTAAACAGACGACAAATTTAATCATTTTGAACCACATTAGACAAATGAGAATATAAATTATCTTCATTTTTTATTTTCGCGTATTCCGATTTTTTGTAATTTTGGACTTTGTTTTCAACACCAAAATAAGAGATATATCAAACATATTATAAATTATGGCAAAAGACTCCGGGACCTCAAACAACGCTAACGTATATAACTCCATTGCATATGGTACAAAAATAATAGGGAAAATAACCTCCGACTCCGACTTTAGGTTAGACGGCGAAATTGAGGGAGATATTATTTGTAATGGAAAACTGGTTATAGGTCCAAAAGGGACGCTAAAAGGGACGGTAATTTGTGAAAACGCAGAAATAATAGGCAAATTAAAAGGTAGCATCCAAGTTTCTGATACACTCTCGATACGCTCCACAGCAATACTTGAAGGAGATGTTGTTACAAAATCTTTGATAGTTGAGCCGGATGCCGTGTTCAATGGTACTTGCTCAATGAAAAGCATATCTACAGAAAAAGAAACGAACAATAAAAACTAAAAAAGAAATACAATTGTTGAGAAAACCCTCAACAATTTTTGATTTAAAACCACAATGTCAAATTTTATACATCGACCATATAAAGGATTTTGGGTAGAAGAATCAGGAGGGAAATACCTTAGGGGAGTTCGGATGCTGAATACCGGAAATTTACCGAAAAACGAAGTTTTAATCAAAGTTCAATACTCTTCGTTAAATTATAAAGATGCACTCTCCGCTACGGGCAATAAAGGAGTTACAAAAAAATATCCCCATACGCCGGGTATTGATGCGGCAGGGGTTGTAGCACACTCCGAAAATCTGAAATTTGAGGTAGGAGAGAGGGTAATTGTTTCTGGCTACGATTTGGGGATGAATACCCCCGGCGGTTTTGCCGAATATATTGCCGTTCCTGCCGATTGGGTTGTAAAATTGCCCGAAAATCTATCAACCCAAGAGGCTATGATTTTGGGTACAGCAGGTTTCACAGCCGGTATTTCAATTTCCCGTATAACATCGCTCGTTAAGCCATCTGACGGTAAAATAGTTGTAACAGGTGCCACGGGAGGAGTAGGCTCTGTAGCTGTCAATATCTTACACAAGTTGGGTTATCAGGTAGTTGCGGTATCCGGCAAAAAAGAAGAATATGATTTTCTGAAAAAAATGGGAGCTGAAAAAATAATAGATAGAGACCAATTTCTATCCGGGGAGACCAAACCTATACTCACAGCGCAATATGCGGGCGGTATCGATACCGTAGGAGGAAAGTACTTGGAGCAAATTCTAAAGTCTTTACAAGGATTGGGAGCTGTAACCACCTGTGGTAGTGTTTCTTCTACAGAGTTGAACATGTCCGTTTTTCCGTTTATTTTGAGAGGAATATCACTTATAGGTATTTCGGCCCAAAACTATCCTATGAATTTGCGAGAAATCTTGTGGAACAAACTATCTGGTGAATGGAAACCGACACAATTGATGAATTTATATACATCCATAGAGATGGATGAACTAAACGATAAAATAGATAAAATATTGCAAGGAAAACTAAAAGGAAGAACAATAGTTCATATTTCATAAAAAACAATCACTATAAATTTGTATTTGAGATAATTAATTGATTATAAAAATTTTAATACAATTAAACCATGTGCGGAATAGTAGGTTATATAGGTAACAAAGAAGTTTACCCGATATTGATAAAAGGATTGCAACGTCTTGAATACAGAGGCTATGACAGCGCCGGAATTGCAATAATGGACAATGAAAACCTGAAGGTATATAAAGCAAAAGGTAAAGTTGCCGATTTGATAGCATTTGCACAACAAAAGAATATCGACGGAAAAATAGGAATTGCACACACACGCTGGGCAACGCATGGCGAGCCAAACCAAATCAATGCGCACCCACATTACTCCCAGTCGGAAGAGTTGGCCATCATACACAATGGGATAATCGAAAATTATGCCGTATTGAAAGAAGGATTGATGAAACATGGATATAAATTTCAGAGCCAAACCGACACCGAAGTTTTGATACAACTCATCGAATATATAAAAAAGTCAAACCAAGTCGATCTCTCGCTGGCAGTACAATTAGCTCTTAATGAGGTAGTTGGGGCGTATGCCATAGCTGTGTTAGAAAAAGGAAATCCAAATACAATTGTGGCAGCCCGCAAAGGTAGCCCTTTGGTAGTAGGTATTGGCGAAGAAGAATATTTTATCGCCTCAGATGCCACTCCCATAGTGGAATACACCGATAAAGTAGTTTATGTGGGCGATGAAGAAATCGTTACCATACGCAAAAACGAACCATTAAGAATTAAAACCATCGGCAATGTAGAAAAAACTCCCGAAATAAATAAACTAGAACTCACGCTGAGTCAGTTGGAAAAAGGAGGATATCCGCACTTTATGCTCAAGGAGATATTTGAACAGCCTCAAACTCTTGCCGACAGTATGAGAGGACGTGTGAATGTCGATTACGACAACATAACTCTTGCAGGATTTATAGACAACAAAGAAAAATTTGTTAATGCCAAGCGAATAATAATAACAGCCTGTGGCACTTCGTGGCATTCGGCATTGATAGGGCAATACGCCATCGAAGAATTTGCACGCATCCCCGTAGAAGTAGAATATTCCTCCGAATTTCGATACAGAAATCCTATTATAACATCAAACGATATTGTAATAGCAATATCTCAATCGGGCGAAACCGCCGATACGCTGGCTGCAGTAGAGCTGGCAAACAAGCACAATGCTTTTCTTTTTGGCATTTGTAACGTAGTAGGTTCTTCCATTCCAAGAAATACCCACTCGGGGTGCTACACCCACGTAGGACCCGAAATTGGAGTAGCATCTACCAAAGCATTCACGGCACAGGTAACGGTTTTGTTGATGATAGCCCTGCTTATAGGCAGAGAGAAAAAGACACTCTCGCAAGAATATTATCTGAAACTCGTTCATGAACTGAGTTTAATTCCTGAGAAAATTGGCGAAATACTCAAAAAAAATGATCAAATAGAAGACCTTTCGAGAATTTTTACCTATGCTCAAAACTTTATTTATCTTGGCCGCGGATACAACTTTCCTGTGGCTTTAGAAGGAGCCTTAAAACTGAAAGAGATATCATACATCCACGCTGAAGGATATCCTGCGGCAGAGATGAAACATGGACCTATTGCATTGATAAGTCAGGAAATGCCTGTTGTGGTAATAGCCACTCAATCAAGTACATACGAAAAGGTAATTAGTAATATTCAAGAAATTAAAGCTCGCAAAGGAAGAATCATATCTATAGTTACAGAGGGAGATACTACCGTAAAAGAACTTTCAGATTTTTCGATTTCTATACCCGAAACCGAAGAGTGCCTTTCGCCACTATTATCGGCTGTACCTTTACAATTACTGGCATACCATATTGCGGTAGTCAAAGGATGCGATGTAGATCAACCTCGAAATTTGGCAAAATCGGTTACAGTAGAATAAGTAAAAATATACGAGCCAAACAACTACATACAATACACTTTACAACACAAAAAAAAAATATTTATGTGCGGAATAGCAATGATTCGGCTTTTGAAACCATTGGATTATTATCAAAAAAAATATGGTACCTGGCAATACGGACTTCAAAAAATGTACCTTTTGATGGAAAAGCAACACAATCGGGGACAAGAAGGAGCCGGAATTGCCACAGTCAAACTAAATATGCCCCCGGGAGAAGAATATATATGGAGAGAACGTGAAGATGGTAAAAATGGCATACAACGCATATTTGACAACATCAACAACAAGTTGGAGGTATATAATGGTGGCGCCGAAGACGTGAAGTTTGCTAAAGAAAATTTGCCATTCGCGGGAGAGTTATATCTCGGACACCTTCGTTACAGTACAACCGGAAGAAGCGGTATTTCTTATGTACACCCATTTTTACGCCGCCACAACTGGAAATCGAGAACTTTGGTACTTGCCGGAAATTTTAACCTGACCAATGTCGATGAATTATTTATAAGACTCACCAACCAAGGGCAACATCCTCGCGATAAGGCAGACACCTTTTTGATGCTCGAATCTCTTGGAAATAAATTGGACAATGAAGTACAGGCAGAATACGACAAGATAAAAAAACGATACACAAACGATATTCTGATTACTCAAAAAATAGAAAAACAACTTGATATCCCATCCTTTATCCGAAAATCAGAAAAATATTGGGATGGAGGGTATGTGATATGCGGTCTGCTAGGACATGGAGATTCGTTTGTTTTTCGAGACCCCAAAGGGATACGTACCGGATTTTATTATTCTGATGACGAAATTGTGGTAGTCGCCTCGGAAAGACCCGTGATACAAACAGTTATGGGAGTAAAAGAAGAACAAATCAAAGAGTTAGAACCCGGGAAAGTAATGGTTATCAAGGCAAATAACAATATTTATTTCGATACCGTTCGTTTTGCCGACCCAAAAACCGCCTCCTGTTCATTTGAGAGAATTTATTTCTCAAGAGGGAGTGACTTGGATATCTACAACGAAAGGAAAAAACTTGGCGAGTCGCTTTCAATGCCAATATTAAAAGCCATTGATTACGATTTGGAAAATTCGGTTTTTTCATTCATTCCCAATACGGCAGAGGTTGCCTTTTACGGAATGACAGAAGGGATAAAAAAAACTACCGGCATTGAGCCCCATATCGAAAAAGTTCTTTTGAAAGACATCAAACTCCGTACATTTATTTCGCAAAACAAAGAACGCAACGATTTGGCAGCTCACGTCTATGATGTAACATGGGGATCTATACGGCGAGGGAAAAAAGACAATCTGGTAGCAATAGACGACTCCATTGTGCGTGGCACAACATTAAAACAGAGTATATTGAAAATATTAAGTCGTTTAGAACCCAAAAAAATAATCATAGTATCCTCTTCGCCTCAGGTTAGATACCCCGATTATTATGGAATAGACATGGCAAAAATGAGTGAATTTTGCGCCTTCAGAGCAGCTGTTTCGCTATTAAAAGAGAATGGAAAGCAATATATTATCGATGATGTTTACAGAAAATCAAAAGCTCAGGAAAACTTGCCCAAAGAAAAAATAATAAACTATGTAAAAGAGATATACGAACCATTTACTCAAGACGAAGTGTCAAGAAAAATAGCCGAAATGCTTACTCCAAAAGAAGTCGATTGCCCGGTAGAGTTGGTATATCAAACTCTTGAAGGACTTTATGATGCCTGTCCCAATCATACGGGAGACTGGTATTTTTCTGGCAACTATCCCACACCCGGAGGTAATCGTCTTGTAAATAAGGCATTTATAAACTATTACGAGGGAAAAGAAAAATGATAGAAATCATACCTGCCATTGATATTATCGATGGAAAATGTGTCCGCTTAACGCAAGGGGACTATTCTCAGAAAAAAATTTACAACGAAAATCCGTTAGAAATTGCCAAAATATTTGCCGATTCAGGAATAAAGCGACTCCATTTGGTCGATTTGGATGGGGCAAAAGCCAATCATATTGTAAACTATCATATATTGGAAAGTATCGCATCCGGTACAAATTTGATTATCGATTTCGGAGGCGGACTAAAATCGGACAATGATTTGCGAATAGCATTCGAATGCGGAGCATCAATGATAACAGGAGGTAGCATCGCTGTTAAAAATCCCGATACATTTTCAAATTGGATAGTTAAATATGGCAGCGATAAATTGATACTGGGAGCCGATGTAAAAGATGAAAAAATAGCAGTATCGGGGTGGACAGAAAATACAGATATTGAACTCACCTCATTTATAAAAAAATACAGGCGGCAAGGGATAAGCAAAGTCATTTGTACAGATATAGCCAAAGATGGAATGCTCGAAGGAGTATCTATTGATCTATATGAGAAAACCCTTCGCAATTTCCCCGAACTGTACTTGATAGCAAGTGGCGGGGTGAGTTCCATATACGATATAATAAAACTCAACGATTCAAACATTCCGGCTGTCATTTTTGGAAAAGCCATTTACGAAGGAAAAATCAAAATGAAAGAATTGGAACCATTCCTTATTTGACTATCAAAAATTGAAAAATTCGAAATAAATCCTTACTTTTGTATTCAATAATTTTTTAGTCGGTGTCCTACACCGACATCCTTATTTATAATAAACATATGCTTAAAGAAATTTTATCCATTACCGGAAAATCCGGACTTTACAAACTTGTATCTCAAGGTAAAAATATGTTGATAGTTGAATCTCTCTCCGATGGCAACAGGATTCCGACATTTGCCAAAGATAAAGCAGTGTCACTGGGAGATATTGCAATTTATACCGAAACTGAAGAGGTTCCTTTGGGGCAAGTATTAGAAAAAATAAAAGAAAAAGAAAAAGGGGGCAAATGTTCTATTGAACCAAAATCAGACAACGATACGCTGCGAAAATACTTGGCGGAAATATTGCCCGACTTTGACCGAGATAGAGTCTATCCCAGCGATATTCGCAAAATGCTGAATTGGTATAACCTATTGACCGAGTCTAAATTAACAGACTTTATAGAAAAAGAAGAAACAACCGAAAACGAAGAAGGAGAAAAGGGAACTGCCAAAGAAGAAACAAAAGGGACAAAACAAGATGGCACCACCAAAAAAGCAACTACCCGACAAAACCCAAAAATAAAACAAAATACCAAAGGTGCCAATACAGCCGTGAGAACCAATCGCGCCAACCGGGGAGTTTAATACAGAAAATAAACACATCAAAAGGTGGTAAAATATACAAATAAAGTTTCAGAAAAGCTTGTATATTGCACTTTTATATTTCTATAATGATTACTGTAAAAGATATAGTTACATTAATAGAGCAGCAAGCTCCCCTTTTGCTGCAAGAGGAGTACGACAATGCCGGACTGAATGTTGGCAGCCCCGATATGGAAGCGATCGGAGCGTTGCTTTGTATTGATGTAACCGAAGAAGTGATAGACGAAGCCATCTCAAACAAATTAAATTTGATAATTTCGCATCATCCACTCATATTCGGAGGAGTAAAACAACTTACAGGTAAAAATGAAGTACAGCGATGTATAATAAAAGCAATCAAGAACAACATCGCAATCTACGTCGCCCATACCAATTTGGACAATGTACTCAACGGTGTCAATGGAAAAATAGCCGAAAAAATCGGTTTGAAAAACATCAAAATCCTTGCACCTAAAGAAAACGAATTGTTAAAATTTATCACTTTTGTTCCTCAAAGATATGCAGAGGAGATAAGAAAAGCCATATTTAACGCCGGCGCCGGCAATATTGGAAATTATGATGAATGCAGTTTTAACTCATCGGGATATGGCACATTCCGAGGTAATAAAAATACCAATCAGTTTGTAGGTAAAATAGGGGTACAACACTCCGAAGCAGAGATTAGGGTAGAGGTGATACTTCCCAAGCACAAAATTGGAGAGGTGGTAGCAGCGTTGAAATCTGTACACCCTTACGAAGAGCCTGCCTACGACATAGTACCCTTACTAAATAGCTGGGATACCAAAGGAGCAGGTATAGTTGGAGAACTGGAAATCGAAATGGAAGAAATGGATTTTTTACTTTATATCAAAAATATATTTAAGATTAAAATGCTTAAATACACATCGGCAACCGGCAAAAAGATAAAAAAGGTAGCAGCCTGCGGAGGAGCCGGGAGCAAATTATTGATAAATGCCTTAAATTCTGGTGCAGACGCTTTTGTTTCGGGAGACTTTAAATACCATGAATACTTTGATGCAAAAAGCAAAATATTAGTTGCAGACATAGGACACTTTGAAAGTGAACAATTCACAAAAGAGATATTTTATGAAATAATTACAAAAAAAATGCCTACATTTGCAGTCCGAATTTCAAAAGTAAAAACCAATCCTATAAACTATTTGTAAAGACCTATGGCTACCGAATCAAAAACAGAAAAAGATATTACGGTTGAAGATAAGCTAAAAGCGCTTTTTGAGCTGCAAAGGGTAATGTCTAAAGTAGATGAAATAAAAATTCTTCGTGGCGACCTTCCGTTGGAAGTTCAAGATATGGAAGATGAAATCATTGGGTTAAATACTCGTATAGATAATCTTAAAAGTGAATTGGAAGAGCTGAAAACGCTTATTGCAAGTAAAAAAATAGAGATAGAAGAGGCAAAAATAAAAATTAAGCGTTACGAAGAGCAACAAAACAACGTTAAAAATAGTCGCGAATACGACAATTTGTCAAAAGAGATAGAATTTCAAACACTCGAAATAGAACTTTGCGAAAAGAGAATCAAAGAATACACGGCTACCTTGGAGAGCAAAAAAGAAGAGCAGGAAACAACCATCGCTCAACTTGGGGAGAGAAAAATAGACATTGAAGGAAAGAAGGGAGAATTGGACGAAATAATTTCCGAGACCAAACAAGAAGAAGAAAAACTGAGAGAGAGAGCAAAAAAAATAGAAAGTATCATTGAAACTCGCTTAGTTACAGCATTTAAGCGTATTCGTAAAAACGCGAGAAACGGCTTAGCGGTTGTTTCTGTACAGCGTGATGCTTGTGGAGGATGTTTTAACAAAATTCCGGCTCAAAGACAATTAGATATCAGATTGAGAAAGAAAATTATTGTTTGTGAATACTGTGGAAGAATATTAGTCGATCCAGAATTGGCAGAATCTGAAAGCAAGATAAAAATATAAAATACAACAGAGAAAATACATCGGTAAAAAGCGATAAAGCTCTTTTTGTCAATGCAATATTTGTTTCCGTTTTTTTACGAAATTTTATTCCCGTTTTGGCAGAAATCTCAAAACAAACTCTCAACGACTCTTAAATCGGTTATTTCTGTATAACCACAAATGTTGTTTTCGATATTTGTTGCTATTTTTGCCGGATTGTAGAAAAGAACATCAATATTACTGGAAACTGCTCCTATGACATCGGCATCAAAGCTATCGCCCACCATAAGCGCCTCTTCGTTAGAGGCGTTGTTTAATTCTAGGGCATAGCGGAATATTTCAGGATTTGGTTTCAACGCTCCGACCGTTTCGGAAAGTACTATATGGGTAAAATAGCGTTCGATATTGGCATTGCGTAACTTCTTGTGCTGCACCTCTACAAATCCGTTAGAAATAAGAGTAACCGGAATTTTTTTGTCTGCAAATGACTTTAACAACTCTTTTGCATAGGGCATCAATAGGGTTTTTGTGGCAAGGGTATCCAAATATATACTGTTCATTTTATCGGCTAATCTGTCGTCATTTATCCCTATTTGCTTGAGCGGATACCGAAAACGTTCGATACTTAAATAGTCTTTTGTGATTTTTCCCTTACCATAGAGTGTCCATAATTCTAAGTTACGTTGAACGTAGGTTGTGTAAAACGATTCGAAATCTTGAAACCGGTAAAATAATTTTTCGTCCAAATAAAGGTCATGTAGAGCAGATTTGGCATTGCCTCGAAAATCCCAAATAGTGTCGTCTAAGTCTATAAAGAGGTGTTTGTATCTTTTCATTTTTATTAAAAAAATATCCCGAGGTTATGTGTGGACAATATCCTCAGGAAAATATTTTGCGGAGAACAGCCCGTCCGCCACCATATATATATCAATTTGTCGGTAGCTTTAATCGACCTCTACTACCAGATATTTGCTCACACTCCAAAATTCTGTAGGTTCGATGATAAAAATAACGTAGTTTTCATTCTCTTTTTCAAGAGTATAGCTTGACTTGGGATGATTGGTTAATATTTTTACTTTGGAGGTAGAGTACAAAGGGATTTTTTTTGTGTTACGAGCATCGATTTTTACAAAGTAATTTTTATTAAAATCGGATTCCAATACTTTTTTCGAGCTAAAAAGTCCATTTGAAGTGATAATTTTGTTCTCTTTCAGTTCCTTTTTTGATCCTATGGCGTACCATGTGGTATTGATGGTAGTGGTTTGTGTTACTATTTTTTCTCTTTGGGCTTTGGTTTGCGTTGTCAAACTATCTACATTTTTTCCTAAATTTTCTACCGTAGAATTGAGCGTAGTGATTACAGAGTCTTTTTGTTGAAGCTGTACTTTCAAAGCTGCTACTTTTACCGTTTCCTCATTGAGAGATTTGGTAAGTTGGGCAAGCATTTTTTCTACATCGGTCAGCTTGAATGAACTTTTTTTCAATTTAGCACGCAAATTATTCAACTCTTCCTGATTGGTGCGAATCATTTCATTCAAATAGTTCATATCTTCTTTTACCTGATTTCTAACGTCTTCGGGAGTATTTTCGCTCAGAGGATTTATAGGGATGGTTTTTTGGGTGCTTTTGATTTTGTTGATATTTTCTTGAATCTCGTTCATTACCGAGAAATAGTCGTTCACTTCGCTTTCCATTTTTTGTTGCGCTTGCATCAGCGAGTCATTTTTGGCTTGCAGGTCTTCAACCTGTTTTTTGCTTGACTGCAGGTTACACGAGACAAAAAAGACAAACGCCATAGGTAATATGAATGAAATGATTTTTTTCATTTTATAGAATAGTTTATATCTTATTATCAATATGTTAAATTCAATACAAAAGTAGTGAATTTATTCAAATCCTGCAACAATGATAACAAATTCTCCTTTGGGAGGATGATTGGTAAAATGCGTAATTAATGTTTCTAATGTACCCCTTACGGTTTCTTCGTAAATTTTGGAAATTTCTCTCGTTACAGACGCTTTTCTTTCTTTTCCCAAAGTTTCTGCCAACTGGCTCAGAGTTTTAAGTACGCGAAAAGGAGATTCGTAAAAAATCATTGTGCGGGACTCTTCTTTTATAGTATTGAGTTTGGTCTGTCTCCCTTTTTTTTGAGGGAGAAAACCTTCAAAACAAAAACGGTCGTTCGGTAATCCCGAACAGACTAGAGCCGGTACAAATGCGGTTGCGCCCGGCAAGCATTCCACCTCAATTCCGTTAGCTATGCACTCCCGCACCAGCAAAAATCCCGGATCGGATATGGCAGGCGTACCCGCATCGGATATCAAAGCCAGCTTTTGTCCATTTTTGATACGTTCTGTGATTTGCTCTACCGTTTTGTGTTCGTTAAATTTGTGGTAAGAGTGCATCGGAGTGGTAATTTGGTAATGTTTTAGCAGAAAACTGCTGGTACGCGTATCTTCTGCCAAAATTAAATCTGCCGATTGCAATACTTTTACTGCTCTAAAGGTCATATCTTCCAAATTGCCAATTGGGGTAGGGACTACAAATAGTTTCATCTGTTTTTAGTATTTTGAATATAGGTAGTAGTGAGAATTTGGTCATTAGACTTATTACCTGATAATTATATTAGGAAAACATGAAATTATTTTTTGTGTTACTTATTTTTACAAAAGAATTAAAGGTAGTGTAGTAAAGCGACTTAATTGTGATACTCTGGTTTACTAATATTTCGGAATGCCGTTTTCATCAGCAAAACAACCCGTTTTTTATACATACATTTTTTTGCGTATGGCTAATTTTTTGTATATTATAAAATAACACAAAGCAAAGTACATTGAGTGGTATTTGTATAAAGATATTATAGGTAGCGTCTTTTTATTATTTGTAAAAAGTCTTCAGTATGCTTGTTTTCGTTGTCCCATCCAAACTTATTGCTGAGAAACGAAACAGCCTCGTCGTATTTTGCCAATTGATTGAGGTAGGTAATAGTTTTATTCATTACCTCGCCGTTGCCTCCAAAAAGCTCGCGCTGAAAACGAAAACGATCGCCAATGTTAATGGCATTGCGAATGTCGTTTATCTTGATATTTTCGTTTACCGTACCGTTATTGAGCAGGGTTGTATCTTCGATGTTTTTTGCTGCTGACGTTAGCGTTTGAGAGGAGGCAGTTTCTGTATAATCCTCTTTTAAACCGCCTACATCGCCTATATCCTTTGGTTCGTTTGCTATTTCTGGTTGGTTGGTTGCAGATTCGCTTTGAATAGCATACTCCTTGAGTGTTTCGACAAAATCGGCGGGGTCGCTGTCGTTATTCATTCCGGATTCAATAAAAATTTCTGAAACATGCAAATCGTTTTTAGCATATGGTTTTTCATTTTCTGTAATGGCATTGATATCTATCTTCTCCTTTTCTGCATTGTTTATTTCGTTTTTGCTTATTGCCTTTTCAGTAGTTTCCAACAGTTCGTTTTCTGCTTGACTGCCAGTGATTATTTGCTCTATCGGCTGAGAAGAAGTGTCTTTTCTGTCCAATATTTCCAGTTCTTTCAGATTATTGACGATGTTTTCTCCCTTTTGAACAGCCAATTGCAATATTTTTTTCGGTAGTAAATCCATATCGCTGAATCCACCGGTAAGTAATCCTAACTCGCGGATGTCTTTTTCTATCAAAACTATTAAAATATCTTTGTTCATATCTTTTTTATTAAATTAAAGTTGGATACAAGTATTTTTTTTACTTTTGTCAAAAAGTATTTAATCACGCTGTAAAGATACGTACTAAAACGCTTAAAAAAAAGAACCTCAAAATAAAAATGCTCAAAACAGATGATATATTCCGAGAAAAATAACCCCCATCAACTACGAAGAGGAAGTATTGAAGTGATATGCGGTTCTATGTTTTCAGGTAAAACAGAGGAGCTTATCCGACGTTTGAAAAGGGCAAACTTTGCCAAACAGCGAGTTGAGATATTCAAACCAAAAATTGACACGCGATATTCGGAAGACGAAGTTGTTTCGCACGATAAAACTTCCATTCGCTCCACTCCGGTAGAGTCGTCGGGGAGTATATTGCTTATGAGTAGCGAGGTAGATGTGGTGGGTATTGACGAGGCGCAGTTTTTTGACAACGGAATTGTTAATGTTTGTACCAAACTTGCCAACCAAGGTATTCGGGTAATTGTTGCAGGATTGGACATGGACTTTAAGGGAGTTCCTTTTGGACCAATGCCTGCCTTAATGGCTGTTGCCGAAGATGTGTACAAAACGCACGCCATTTGTGTGCGCTGTGGCGCTTTGGCTTATGTTTCGCACCGATTGGTAAATGAAGAGAAACAAGTGCTTTTGGGCGAAATGAACGAGTATGAACCAATATGCAGAGATTGCTACAACGATACGGCAGAGCAAAAGTAGAAAAAGAGGATTGTTGTTGATAGCGTAATAGCCTATTCGATATAATTTACTTCGGGGATAATGTCAATTCCAAATTTTTTGCTTACATCAGCTTGAATTTGAGATGCTATTTCGGCAATTTCTTTACCGGTGGCATTACCAAAATTGACGATGACCAACGCTTGATTTTGGTGTACTCCCACATTACCGACTCTTTTCCCTTTCCAGCCGCACTGCTCTATCAACCACCCTGCCGGAATTTTTTCTTCTGTTTCGGAAACAGTGTAGTGGGGGATTCCGGGGTAAATTTGCTTCAACTCCCTGTATTTATTTGTTACAATGACCGGATTCATAAAAAAACTACCGGCATTGCCCGTTTCGGCAGGGTCGGGAAGTTTGCTCTGGCGAATGGCTATAATGATGTCTCTCACATTTTGTAGCGTTATTCCGCCATTTTTAATTACTGTCTCTTTTAAATGTTGGTATTCGAGCTTGAAATCGGGTAGTTTATTGAGACGGAAAAACACGTGTGTAATAATATACTGCCCTTTCAAATTCTCTTTGAAAATACTTTTTCGATAGCCGTATTTACATTCCGAATATGAAAATTTTCGGGTATTGCCTGTTGGTATTTCTACCGTTTCTACCATTTCTATGTGGTCTTTTATCTCCACGCCGTAAGCGCCAATATTTTGTACGGCTGCTGCGCCGGTTTCTCCCGGTATCAAAGAGAGGTTTTCGACTCCATAGAGGTTGTTTGCTACGCAATATTTCACAAAATCGTCCCATATAACTCCTGCTCCTACCCGCAATAGTACAAAATTATCGGTTTCATTCTCTTTTTCGATAAATTTTATCTTGGAGTGTAATACAATTCCCTCAAAATCTTTTAAAAAAAGCAAATTGCTTCCACTCCCGATATGAAGATGACGGTTTTTGGAAAATAAATCTCCTGTCAAAAATATTTCCAATTCTTCTACAGAACTATACTCTATAAAATATTTAGTTTTTACATCTATTCCAAATGTGTTATAGGGTTTTAGCGATGTATTTTCTTGTATGCTTATCATAGCATTAACTGTTTTTCGATGTGTTCGACAATGTCTTTTTCGCTTTCAGGGTGAAACCAGCGTATTATTTCATCGCGTTTAAACCAGGTTAATTGCCGCTTGGCGTATCTACGCGAGTCTTGTTTTATCATATCTACGGCAAAACCCAGTGTCCACTCTCCTTCCATATATTTAAACAACTCTTTGTAGCCTACGGTGTTGAGCGTATTCAGGTGCTTAAAAGGGTACAACGGAGCTACTTCTTTGAGCAATCCTTGCTTCATCATTTCGTCCACACGATGGTTTATTCTCTCGTACAGCTCTGCTCTTGGACGATTCAGCCCCACTTTGATAATGTTAAAGTTTCTCTTTTTTCTCTTTCCTGTGCGAAATTCTGAAAATGTTTTTCCCGTTTCACTGCATATTTCCAAAGCATGCAATATCCGTTTGGGATTTTTCAAATCCACCTCATGATAGTGTGATTCGTCCAATTGTTTCAGTGCGTTTTGAATATATTCCAATCCGTTGCTTTTGTACTCATTTTTCCAAAATTCCCGCGTCTTGTCGCTCACT
Organism: Paludibacteraceae bacterium; assembly: GCA_047974405.1. Taxonomy (GTDB): domain Bacteria; phylum Bacteroidota; class Bacteroidia; order Bacteroidales; family Paludibacteraceae; genus UPXZ01. The sequence goes on from JBKECI010000037.1 coordinate 43,506, forward strand.
TGAGGGATATTGTCTAACCCGTTGCATACGGCGTCTATGTACATCATTGAGCCACCGACCAGCAATACCGTTTCGTGCTTCTGAAACAGTATTTCGAGTAGTCCAATGGCTTCTTCTTCGTATTGCCCGGCGCTATAATTTTCAAATATGGTATGAGTAGCAATAAAATGATGCGGCGCTTGTTGCAGTTCCTCCTTGGTAGGAGATGCAACTCCTATTTTTAATTCTTTAAATACCTGCCTCGAATCGGAAGATACAATTGGAGCCTTATATCTTTTGGATAGTTGTAAACTGATGTTGGTTTTTCCAACTCCGGTTGGTCCTAATATAATTACAAGTGTTTTCAAAATCGCAAAATCGTGTAAACAATATCTGGCAAACCAATATTTGGGTATTTCTAAAAAAAAACGACAAAAACAGAAAAAACTCATTGTGCGGTGCAAATAAGTAATTTTCTGCTTTTGTTGCTTTCACAAAGTTTAATATCTAAAATTTAGAATCTTCGCCAAATAAGCTACCGTCTTCAAAATTCAAATCTCCAAATCCTTCTTCGTCCAACTCTTCTATATCGAAATTCTCATCGCCGTAAAAACTTTCGTCGTTTGTGGGAATATCTGCCTTTTTGGAGGCTGTAGCTATTACAGTATTCAAATCATCGGTTTCTTCTATCTGCTTTGGAGGTGTCCCTTCTGAAACAATACAAACAGGCTCGTCCAAATCTTTTCCCGGGATAATTTCGGTCAGTTCCATAAAAAATGCCCTGTCCGAAATCATATCAAAAACATACAACAACTTTTGTTTTTCGTCTGTAAGCAATTCGTCCAGCACAGTATCTTCCATTACCAAGTTGTCGTATTCCGAACTTGATTCCATTTCTACCAAGGTTATTTCTTTCTCCTTTTCCCAGTCGTCGTTGCATATGAAAAACGATGTCATTTGGTTGTTGTCGTAATTTATCGACTCTAAAATACTGTTGTGTAGATCAAGAAAAGATGCCTCCGAATCAATTTCTATTATGCGGAGAAATTCATCTTTTTCATCAGAAATAATTGTAAATTTAAATATCATACCCAATAAGTGTTCGTTATTTATAGTTTTGCGATGTAAAATTACAAATATATTTGATAATGTAAAATAAGAGAGGATAAAATTTGAAAGTTGGGAAAAGTAATTACATATAATTATATGTAAAATAATAACATAAGTAAAGTATATCATTTGCAATAAAGGAGGTGAAAATTATCTACATCTTCTTTCGGTTTAGATATAACGCTCATTTTTCGCTTGATTTTTGATGATCGGATGATTCGCTCCAAACCATCATTGTTACTTGGCAAAACATCGGAATTTCCTCAACAATCAAAACGAATGGTGCTGGTGTTTGACGATGTTTTTTGTAAGTGCAAAACTTAATATTCGATGTTTTGCCGTGCCAATACTTCCAATCTGCCCTCAAAATGTTGCTTGTCAATTTGATCGAGAGAGATACTTTTTTGTTTGTGAATACACTCTCTGAGCAAGTTTGAGCATTTGTTTTGACCAATTTTGAACGTGGGTCGAGCCCGTCCTAAAAAAAATGCATCAGATTTTTCAATAGTGGTTTACGTAACTGACGGAAAATACAATTGGAATATTGTATAAACTTATTTTTCACATTCAGATTTTCACATTCCTGAATTTATTAAAAGGTTGAATGGTTATGTACATTTTATTTCATTTGTTTTTTACATTTTTTAGTATGAACACCTCCAAACAGCTCAAAATAATTAATTAAATTTGTAAACTTTACACATAAACAGATAATTGATATGAACATTACCAACAGATTTTTGAAGTACGTGAGCTTTACCACCACTTCTGATGAAAACACAAAACTTACCCCCAGCACTCCGGGTCAAATGATTTTTGCACACTATTTGGTCGAAGAGCTAAAATCGATTGGTTTGCAAGAGATTGAACTTGATAAAAACGGATATATTATGGCTACGTTACCATCTAATACAGAGAAAAACGTACCTACAATAGGATTTATTTCGCATATGGATACCAGTCCCGATATGAGCGGAAAAAACGTAAAACCACAGATAATAGAAAACTATGATGGAAGAGATATTTTGCTCAACGAAGAAAAAGTGATTGTTTTGGAAACCGAAAAATATCCAGAAATACTTTTTTACAAAGGTCAAGACATTATCACCACCGATGGCACTACGCTGCTTGGAGCAGATGACAAAGCCGGAATAGCCGAAATCATATCAGCTATGGAATATTTGACAGCACATCCCGAAATAAAACATGGTAAAATTCGTATCGCATTTACCCCCGATGAAGAGATAGGGCAGGGGGCAGACCATTTTGATGTACCTAAATTTGGTGCCGAATGGGCTTACACAATGGATGGAGGACAAATTGGAGAACTTGAGTATGAAAACTTTAATGCTGCTTCGGCTAAAGTTACCATCACGGGGCTGAATGTGCATCCAGGATATGCCAAAGGCAAAATGAAAAATTCGATGCGTATTGCTATGCAATTTGTAAATATGCTCCCGCATAGCGAAACTCCTGAACATACCGAAGAGTATGAAGGTTTCTATCATCTGACCAACGTGGAAGGAACGGTAGAAAATACCAAACTTAACTACATCATTCGCGACCATGACAGCGACCGCTTTGAACGTCGCAAAAAGGAGATGCGACATTTAGTGAACAAAATCAATACGGAATTTGGAAAAGATACTGCCTATCTCGAACTCAAAGACCAATATTACAACATGCGAGAAAAAATAGAACCTGTGAGGCATATAGTAGATTTGGCATTTGAAGCTATGAAAGCAAATGATGTGGAACCGCTGGTAAAACCAATACGAGGTGGGACAGACGGAGCCAGACTCTCGTTTGAAGGGCTCCCCTGTCCTAATATTTTTGCAGGAGGACACAATTTTCACGGACGATTTGAATACCTTCCAATACGCTCAATGGAAAAGGCGATGATGGTAATCGTAAAAATAGCCGAATTGCTCGAAAAACGTTCGTGAATAGTAAAGGCGGTATCAGCAATAATGTTGTTTTGCTTTATCTCCATCATATATTGAGAGAGTACTCAGTATCTCTAAATAAGAATTTTCAAAAAAAAACCGCCTAAGTCAATTATATGATTTAGACGGTTTTATACAATATTCTTTTTGTTATTTGTCTTTTCTCAAAAAGATAAAGATGACGGTAGCTACTATACCCTTCTTTCTTTGATACGGGCTCTTTTACCGGTTCTTTCGCGCAAATAATAGAGTTTGGCTCTACGAACCTTTCCGTATTTATTTACGGTAATTTTTTCGATAAACGGACTGTCTAAGGGAAAAATACGCTCTACGCCAACGTTTCCCGACATTTTACGTACGGTAAATCGCTTAGCACCGCTATGCCCCGATATGCGTATTACATCTCCGCGATACTCTTGAATACGCTCTTTGTTTCCTTCTTTAATTCGATAAGCAACAGTTACAGTATCTCCGCTTTTGAATTTTGGGTGCGTTTTCTCTACTTTGAATGCTTCCTCGGCAACTTTCATTAAATCCATAATGTCGTATTATTTTTTTTAAGTTGATACTACGCGCAATATTCACAGTATTTGTTTTTTGCTGTCAGAGATTACGCTGAATTTCGGAGTGCAAAAGTACGATTTTTTTTTTGTTTTACAAAGTTTTATCTAAACTTTTTTTCCGCATCCTATATCTAAGGTTTTATTGCCCATTCCTGCGGACACAGTCAAACATTAAGTGATAGCAACCATTTTTTACATTTTTAAAAATATTTTTTTAAACCATTTTTTTTTAGAAAGCCGTTCTCTACTTTCAACTTCCCAATCTGACTGAACAGAGATTCCCAATCCGACGATTTTTTATCTTTCTTGTCGCTCGATGTGGCAAATAAACTACTGAAACCTTTCATTGCCTGACTACGTCACCCTGAAATCCGAGCGGGTTGCAACTCGTACTCTTTGGTTAAAATCTCCAAACTCTCGCGCTCTTTGAGCGATTCAAAAACTGCTTTACTCTTAAAATATTCACTGAATTTTCTCCGTGTTACTGACATAAATTTTTATTGTTAAAGGTACTAATCTAACAACCAGTCCGGATTTTGGAGGGTAGCATAAGTTTGTTTTGATTACCTTACACTCGGGTAAAGATAAAATTTTATAAAAAAAAATCCGAAAACAAATCACTCTGTTTCGGATTTTTTGATACTGATTTATGTTTCTCGCTATCTCTCTATATAACGACGATTTTTGCAAATTATTTATTAGCTGCCGTTTCTCCTTTTGTACACTCTTTTGCTTTGCTTTTACAGCACTCTTTCTTTTCTTGTTTAGCGGTTTCGGCAGTACATTCCTTTTTACACTCTGCTTGTTTCGATTTGCATTCTGCTTTGTCTTTTTGACACTCGCTTTTAGCTTTTTCTTTTTGGCAGCAAGTAGAGGTGGCTTTTTGCGTAGCAGTTTTAGTAGTTGTGTCTTGGGCGGTAGCTATCGAAACCGAAATAAACATTGCAAGCAATGCTATGAATAATTGTTTTGCTTTCATTTTCAAATTGTTAAGTGAGTTAAATTAATAGATTGTTGCAAATATAATATATCCGCTATCAGAAAACGCTCTCTATTTAGAATTATTACAAATTATTAAGTTTTGTACTTTTGCTTGCTTTTTTGTTTAACAAGATTGTTTGTGGGAGGTAAGTAGATAAAAAGTAGCAAAAAAAAGAACCGCATCGCTACGTGTTGAGAAAATTCCTAATAACAGGATTTGAGCCACTAGTTTTCTTTGTAATCTGCTGTTCATCAAAAAAAATGACAAATACCCGAAAGTTGCAGCCCGCCATTGAAAACCGATCGACTCGGTATAAATTTCTTGTTGAATTTTCCAATCTCTGAGCAATGCGGTCATACAAATGTAGGTATTTTTTTTAAAACATCGTTGTTTTTTGACCAAATATTTTGTTAAAAAATAAATAATGCCTTTTGGAGCGACTTGCATCCTGTTTTTTAGGTATCAATAGGTCAATATATCATCATTTTTGAGGATTGTGTCTTTCCCTGTATTGTAGTTATTTTGCCGTTGATTAAATTCTTAAAACAATGAGGCGCTGCCAATTTTATATAATTATGGACACACATTTTCAAAAATCTCCACCTGCATATCAGACAGAAAACTTTTCTGTCAGTTCCGTTGTTTCTTTTGATATACAGCGCGCGACAGAGCAATTTTGCAGAAAACACAATGATTATTCGAAGCAACAAAATTTATATCAATCTAATTCTATACTACATTGAAAACTTCAATGAAATTGATAAATTCAACTCCGAATGGTCAGATTTTTATCTGCACTTGCCGCAACAGAGTTCATTTAGAGTTTGGCAATATTTTTTTTAATCTATCTGTAAACGAATTTAAGAAGTACAGAGAATACGTAAACTCCATAGATTACAAATTTTACATAGACAAGAATAAAAATGCACAAAATCGCAGAAAACTTCTGTTGCACACAGGTCAACAAGGTAGCTATATGGCTTTGAACGTTGCTGAGTTTTTGGAACTGAAGGGGTTAATTTCACTCAAACAGAGAACTGGCAAAATAGAAATAAGTACATTTGCATTAGAAAATATAAATTTAAATTAAAAACAAATTATGAATAAAACAGCTATTTTTTTCGGTACTTCTACCGGAAATACCGAGAATGCAGCAAAAATAATGGCTGCAAAATTGGGTGCAGATATCTACGATGTAGCAAACAATCCAATTGGCAAAATTTCTGAATACGAAAAAATAATTTTAGGCTCGTCCACATTAAGCATTGGAGAGTTGCAAGATGATTGGGAAGGGTTTCTTCCCGAACTTGCCAAAGCAGACTTGACAGGAAAAACCATCGCACTGTTTGGATTGGGAGATGCCTATTCGTACCCCGATAGTTTTGTGGATGCGCTCGGCATCATTTACGAAAAAATCAAAAACAAAGGCTGTACAATAGTTGGAGCGGTAGATACCGAAGGGTATAGCTTTGATTTTTCGGCTGGCGTAATAGACGGGAAGTTTGTGGGATTGCCGCTTGACGACGACAATGAAAGCGAACTTACAAACGAAAGAATAGACAAATGGATTGAAGAAATATCACAAGACTTCAACTAAATTCATCAGGTTTAAAAGAAGATAAAATAGAAAAGTTTATTTTTACACATAAAAATAATCCAATACAACGTCGTTTTCCAAAACATACAACAGTTTGGGAAACGACAGTTTTTTATTCCACGAAACCTCCCGTTTCATAATTTCCCTCTACACAAAAAACAATATATTTTAAAAAAGAACGCCAATATTTCTATATTCTAAAGAAAAGGACTACTTTTGTATTCCTAAAAAAATAGAGAAAAAATTTTATATGGCAAAAAAAACAGAATCTACCGTTTCAGAACTTGAAAGCGTAGGACAAGCCCTGTCAAAATCAGAGCAATTTATTGAAAAAAACCAAAAACAAATTATCATAACTCTTGGTGCTGTTTTGGTTGTAGTATTAGGCGTTATAGCCTTTAACCATTTTTATTTAAAACCACGTGTAGAAACAGCAGCAAACGAAATTTACAAAGCACAAACGTATTTTGCCGTTGATTCGTTCAAGGTAGCACTGGAAGGAGACGGCTCGGCAGATATGATAGGATTTAAGGAAATAGCGGCAGATTATGGAATGACTCCGAGTGGAAAACTGGCTAAAGCTTATACCGGAATATGCTATTTTAAATTAGGAAAATACCAAGAAGCGATAAAATACCTCACCCAATACGAAGGCAAAGACGAATACTTCAAAACCTCCATTATTGGACTCACCGGAGATGCTTATGCCCAAATGGGAGACGCAGACAAAGCAGTTGACCATTACAAAAAAGCAGTTGGGATGAAAAACGATTTGGCACCTGTTTATTTAAAAAAAGCGGGAATACTTTACGAAACCAAAGGTAAATCTAGTGAGGCATTAAAAATGTTCCAACAAATCAAAAACGATTATCCGACAAGCACCCAAGCTGGAGATATAGACAAATATATTGCAAGAGTCGATAAATAATTTAATCTAATTTACATGTAACCAACCCAACCCGCCTGCCAAAAGCAAACGGGATTAATGCTTGGTGTGATATTATGGCCACAGAATTATTTACAATAGCAGATTACGATTTGGAGTCGATGCCTGCTAAAGATATTGTCGGAAAGCAGCGTTACGGAATAGTAGTAGCAGAATGGAACTATTCTATTACTAAAGTCCTCAAAGAAGGAGCATACGAAACACTTTTGGAAAATGGAGCCATCGAACAAAATATAGACATCATCCATGTTTCCGGAACCATTGAACTGACATACGGTGCTAAATTGCTGATGGAACTTGAGAAAAAATACCATGCCATCATCGTATTGGGTTGCGTAATACAAGGAGAAACCCGACACTTCGACTTTGTATGCGATAGTATAACGCAAGGTATCACACAGTTGAATCTACGAGAAAAAGGGTGTCCCGTAATATTCGGAGTACTAACAACCGACAATTTGCAACAAGCAAAGGATAGAGCGGGCGGTATCCATGGCAACAAAGGGAATGAGGCTGCTATAACAGCCATAAAAATGGTCAATATTATTTTGTAGATAAAAAAAAATGATTACCTTTGCAACCGCAAATGGGGCAGTTACCAAAGTGGCCAACTGGGGCTGACTGTAACTCAGCTGTCTTTCGACTTCGGAGGTTCGAATCCTTCACTGCCCACTATTAAGATTTAGATTCGATTGTGATTACAGTTCATTCTAAATCGGATTTCTAAATTCTTAATTAAATTCGCGGAAGTAGCTCAGTTGATAGAGCATTAGCCTTCCAAGCTGAGGGTCGCGGGTTTGAGCCCCGTCTTCCGCTCTAAAAAGAGACGTTGTAAGTTAAAAATTACAACGTCTTTTTTATTATAGTAGTAGTTAAATTCAGATAGCCAAAACAAAAAGTTGCCGACAGGATGGCTTGCCCTTTACAATATATCTACAAAATTATAAGATTAAAACTTTACCTCTCAACATTTTCAAACAATTCCCTGTATTACTCCAAAAAATAATTAACCCATTATCAGGAATATTGCCCAACTTCTCCAATTTGCTTACCTTTGCAAATTAAATTAAGATCAACATTGGATACAAACAATAATATACACCTTCCCGCTAACGATGAGTGTGTAAATGTTACCGGCGCCAGGGTACACAATTTGAAAAATATAGACGTAGTTATTCCACGCGACGCGCTCACTGTCATCACCGGATTGAGCGGCAGCGGAAAATCGTCGCTGGCATTCGATACCATTTTTGCCGAAGGACAGCGGCGGTACATCGAAACATTTTCGGCTTACGCACGTAGTTTTTTAGGAAACTTAGAACGTCCCGATGTCGATAAAATTACGGGGCTAAGCCCCGTAATTTCTATTGAACAAAAAACTACCAACAAAAATCCCCGTTCAACCGTTGGTACTACCACCGAGATTTACGATTTTCTTCGACTACTTTTTGCACGTGCAGGCAAAGCTTACTCCCACAAAACGGGAGAAGAGATGGTCAAATATTCCGATGACCAAATCATAAATTTAATCCTGAAAAACTACGAAGG
>JBKECI010000001.1:0-3762 GCA_047974405.1 Paludibacteraceae bacterium
TAATGATAAAAAAGATGGATACTATTTAACGCTTAAAAATATTGAGTGGAGCGAAAATGAAGGAGCTCTTGATGAAGAAGGCGAACAAGTTGATGATAGTGTTGAGTTGCCAAAAGAAATTCAAGGCGTACTCTACAAAAATGAAATTACAATACAAAATACCGGAAATTCAATGAATTACTATGTGAAAATTGCTGAATGTGATCAAAAATACATTCATTTGATTAAAAAATAAAAAACGGCGACAATACCAAATCAATTTATTTTACGATTATTATTTTTGAAAAAGGATTGAAATTTTAAACTTTTGTTTAAAAATATTGTTTTAATCAAAAAGTTAATATAACTTTGCATTCAATAGAAATAAAAAAACCAAGATGTCTGAAAAAACAATGCAAGAGATGGACTTCTCTACCGAAGAGAAAATTAAAAATGCCGCCCGCATAGTATTTCAAGAAAAAGGGTTGGCAGCAGCCCGCACCAGAGACATTGCCGAAGAAGCCAAAGTCAATTTGGCACTGCTGAATTACTATTTTCGCAGCAAAGAAAAACTATTTGAGATTGTTATGTATGAAACCTTGAGCAACTTTGCAAAAGGAATTATTGAGATTCTTAACAACGAGAACACCACCTTAGAACAAAAAATAGAGTTGCTTGTCGCAAAATATTCGGACATGCTGTCAAACGAACCCAATATCCCCATTTTTATTTTGAGCGAAATACGTAACCGCCCCGAAGACCTATTCAAGAAACTTCCGGTAAGACAAGTGTGGTCCAACTCCGTAATAGTTCACCAACTGAGCGAGAAGGCTGCCAGTGGTAAAATAGCGGAAAAAAACATTTCGCAATTACTGATGAATCTGTTGGGACTAATTATTGTTCCTTATGTTGGCAAACCCTTTATTATGGCACTTGGCGGCTTTTGCGAGCAACAATTCACAACATTGATGCAAGAACGTAAAGATTTGATTCCGATCTGGATGAGGGATATGATGAATGAAGATTAGTTTTTTTTATTCGAATATTAAACAAATGATTAAAGCAAAATATTAATAATTAATTATTATGACTTGGTAAAATATTTTCTTTACTACCGGGAAACCATGGCTTTCCTTACGCAAAAGACAAAAAACAGAATAAACTACCGAACATAATATATTTCAGAAAAGTTTACATATATATTTTATTGAGACGTAGTTATTACCTGTGAACGAGAACTATACATCGGATTAAATTTTTATTATCAAAAAAAAACATTTCCAAAGGCTATGGAAAATAAAACTTATAAATTAGGTATTGATGTGGGTAGCACAACTATCAAAATGATTGTGTTGGACGAAGCCGACAATATCGTTTATCGCTCGTACAAACGCCACAAAGCCAATATTAATATCATTTTTATCGATGAACTCAACACGCTGCAGGAGCAATTCCCCAACTCATATTTTACGGTAATGATTACCGGCTCGGCAGGGATGGGCATTGCCGAGCGTACCGAAGCCCCTTTTGTTCAGGAAGTAGTAGCATCGGTAGAGGTTATTCACAAACAATATCCCCACACCGGAACGCTTATTGACCTGGGTGGAGAAGATTCGAAAATGGTCTTCTTCGAGGAAGGCAAGCAACCCGATATTCGCATGAACGGCTCGTGCGCCGGTGGTACAGGAGCATTTATCGACCAAATGTCCGATTTGATGAATATCTCCATAGGAGAATTAGACAAACTGGCATTGCAAGGAAAAAAAATCTATCCCGTAGCCTCACGTTGCGGTGTATTTGCAAAAACAGATGTTCAAAATCTTATTTCCCGCAATATCAACACGCCCGATGTAGCACTCTCCATATTCCATGCCGTTGCTTTGCAGAGTATTACCACGCTATCGCGAGGTTGCGCTGTCAATCCACCCGTAGTCTGCATTGGCGGACCTCTTACATTTCTATCTGCTTTGCGTAAGGCGTTTCAAAATATTCTCAAATTTGAGGAGGCTCAATTAACATTGCCCGACAATAGCGAATACTTTCCTGCTTGGGGGTGCGCGCTGCTAAAATCTTCCAAAAAAATAAGATTATACACGCTGATAGAAAAATTGGAAACAAAAGAAAATCGCCGAACAGACGTTCTACCACCTCTTTTCAGTAGCGAAACAGAATATCGACAATGGAAAAAGAACCGGAAAGTAAAACATCTTGATACCCTTGGATCCAATCTGTCATCATTTAATAGACAAAATTTATATTTGGGAATAGACAGCGGCTCCACCACCACCAAAATTCTCATTATTGATGAAGACGAAAGAATAGTTTTTAATTTTTATGCTCCAAACCAAGGCAATCCGTTGAAAAAAGTTGCAGAAGGCTTGAGCGAGTTCGAAAAAAAATACGGTAACGGCAATGCTACAGAATATATTGTATCTTCTTGTTCAACCGGCTACGGAGAAGAATTGATACAGTCTGCTTTTAATCTCGACTACGGCATTGTAGAGACTGTTGCCCACTTTACGGGAGCACAATACGTCGATTCGGATGTATCTTTTATCCTTGACATTGGAGGACAGGATATGAAATCGATTTTTGTCAGCAACGGCATCATTTCCCGCATAGAACTCAATGAAGCCTGCTCGTCGGGTTGCGGCTCTTTCTTACAAAATTTTGCCTCTACCATGAACCTGTCGCTCAGAGAGTTTACCGAAATTGCTTGCATAGCTCAATACCCTGCCGATTTGGGTACACGATGTACAGTTTTTATGAATTCAAAAGTAAAACAGAGTTTACGTGAGAATGCCTCCATTGGAGATATCGCATCCGGACTGGCATATTCGGTAGTAAAAAACTGCCTTTTCAAAGTACTGAAAATAAATAATCTGAATGTTTTGGGAGACCACATTGTTGTTCAGGGAGGGACATTCCGAAACGATGCCGTATATCGAGCGCTCGAACTGCTGAGTGGCAAAACCATTTCGTCAACCAACATGCCCGAAATGATGGGCGCTTTTGGAGCAGCATTGTATGCAAAAAAAATGTTTGCCCCAAAGTCCTCAACATTCAAAAAAGAATTAAGCCTTCAGACAAAACAAGAAGAAACTATTGTCATAAGTCAATAAATACTTTATTAAAATTTATTCGGCAAACTATGAATCCAATCAATCTGCAAGGTGTTGATACCAAAGAGATTATCTGCAGCGGATGTACCAATAAATGCTCCGTGTTGCGATTTCGATTTCCGAACGGAAACATAAGTTATGCCGGCAACAAATGCGAAAAGGTGTTCTTTAGCAAAAATTCTGTCCGTAAGAAAGGTTACAATGCTTTTGAAACAAAAAACAAAATACTATTTACCCCTTCCTCCTCTATCCCATCGCAAACTGTGAGTAAAATACGTATAGGTATTCCGCGCGTGTTGAATATGTATGAAAACTTCCCTTTTTGGAAAACATTGTTTGAGGATTGCGGCATCGAAGTCACAATTTCGCCCGAAAGCGATGTCAAGCTCTACCAAAGCGGTGTTGGCAGTGTAATGAGCGATAATATCTGCTTCCCCGCCAAACTGGTACAAGGACATATTCTATCTCTTATTGACTCAAAAGTTACCCGTATATTTTATCCTATTGTCCCAAAAGAGTACAAAGAATTTACTCAGGCTAATAACTCATTCAATTGTCCGGTTGTGAGTGGCTACCCCGACGTAATACGGAGCGCCATTGATCCACAGGCAAACTATAATATACCTTTTGATACGCCGGTAATCAATTTTGCCAATGAAAA
>JBKECI010000038.1:0-34317 GCA_047974405.1 Paludibacteraceae bacterium
ATTTTTACTTCCATTGGGTTTTTCCCCAATGCAGGGCAGGATTATTACTATTTGCTTCCTCCGGCTTTTCCCGAAATTGAAATAACACGTGAAAACGGAAAAAAAATTACGATCAAAACAATAAAAGAAACCCCCAGCGCTAAAACCATAAAATCGGTAAATATAAATGGAAAAGAACTTGACCGTTTTACTATAAACCACGCCGAAATAGCAGAAGGAGCAAACATTATTTATACATTGAAATAGATTTTTTATGAGAAAGAATATCATTTTCGTTTTCTTAATTGTGGCAATAGGCGTTTCAGCTCAAAGTGGACTTCCGTTTGGAGTAAATCTTGCCGGCGCCGAATTTGGACACGGTTCAAAAATGCCGGGCGAAGTAAATAAAGATTATTATTATCCCACAACTGCCGATTTGGACTACTGGGCATCAAAAAAACTGTTTCTCTTGCGTGTGCCGTTCAAATGGGAGCGTATCCAACACGAAACATTCGGTGAGTTGACAAAGGCAGAAGTTGATGTAATGAAAGATATGCTGAAGGAGGCAGAAAAAAGGGGGCTGCAGATAATTTTGGATTTACATAATTACGGTAGGCGCAAAACAGCAAACAAAAGCATTATCATCGGCGAAGAGCAGTTGCCTATCGAAGCATTTACCGATTTCTGGGGTAAACTGACTAAAGAACTTCAAGGATACACTCAAACGATTTACGGTTACGGACTTATTAACGAACCACACGATATGCTTGAATCAACCCCTTGGATAGCAATAGCACAAGCCTGTATTGTTGAAATTCGTAAAACAGACCAAAAAACACCGATTATCGTTGGTGGAAACCACTGGAGTTCGGCGTACCGATGGCTCGAAGTAAGCGATGAACTGAAATACCTGTACGACCCGGCAGATAACCTCATTTTCGAGGCACATATCTATTTCGATGAAGACGGTTCGGGAATTTATCGTCGTTCGTATGACGAAGAAAAAGCACACGAATATATAGGCGTCGAACGGTTGAGCCAGTTTGTAAGTTGGCTGAAAAAAAATAACCTACGCGGATTTGTGGGAGAATATGGAGTGCCTGCCAATGATGAACGTTGGCTACGCTGCCTCAACCATATGTTGGCTTATATGCAAGAACAAGGTGTAAATGGCACATATTGGGCAGCCGGCGTACGATGGAATAATTATATACTCGGTGTACAACCAAAAAATAATTACAAGGAAGATATGCCTCAAATTAATATTCTTACCAAATATCTGAAAACGAAATAACATATTGAATAAACATTAAATATATTCACTTTTAAAAAATAAAAATTATGAAAACATCTACTAAACTCAGTCTTATTGTATTATTGTTATGCAGTTTTTCATTTGCAAAAGCACAACTTCCGCCAACCGCACCACCAGATTTGGAATACGATGCCGAGAATATATTGTCTTATTTTAGTGAAAAATATGGTGAATTTGCAGAATTATCCACTCCTACTTGGGGGCAAACTTGCACCTGGGATTATACAGCTACCGGCGATGACGCAGCAGGTTTGATTGTAATCCGTAATCTCGCATGGCTCCCCATTCAAAATTCAATTTCTGCCGAAACAAAAAAATATTCATACTTTCACGTTGATATTTTTTGCAACGAAACAACCGATTTCCGTATCGGATTTCACTCAAACTGGCCTACTAACAGCAACGAAGTCTATTTCCCGGCTATAAACGCAAAAAATATGGTAGCTGGGAAATGGTACTCTATCGACTATCCGATGAGCGAACTGATATACGACGCAAACAATGAAGTAACCTCAAGTTGGACTGTTGAAGGCGGTAATTACGCAAATGCAAATTTACTACGCATCGGAAATGCAACCGATCTTTTTACTTATTCTGATGAAATATACATTACCAATGTTGTTTTATTCAATGGTGAGCCAACTTGTTTAGGCGGTGTTGTACGCGATAATGAATCAGGCATTTTTAGCAAAAAAAATGATTATGGATTCAAAGTATATGTCTCGAATGGCTCGCTGAACTGTACCGCTCCCGAAATAATAAAAAAAATCAGTATATACAGTTTGACAGGACAAATGTTGAACTCGTTTGATACCAATAAATCTGCACTAACAGCCGATCTGTCTTCTTTGTCGCCAGGAGTCTATGTGGTGTCTGCCGAATTTGTAAACGGCGTAACTACAAGCAAACGCTTTGTAAAATAATTCATTTGAAAAGCAGAAAGAAATATCCGACTATGGTTTTCTTGCTGTATCTCAAATTTTTAGTAAATACAAAATTCAAAAAGATATTATTATGAAAAACTCATTAAGACTACTCCTGTTGGTGTTTTCTGCGCTTGGTGGAATTTTTCCGACCCTTGCCCAGCCAGCGATCACTGCTCCGACACCTATCCATAACGCTACAGATGTCATATCATTATTCAGCGATCATTATACAACCACAGGCAACGGTCCGCAACCCCAAGGCTGGGGAGGGAGCAACGGCACAGGCAATGTTGTTCGGACAACTATCAGCAATACGACCGACGAAATACTCCGAAGCGCCAACAACAGCCATGCCATTTATACTACCGGCTGGACAGCCCAAAAGAAAGGATATATCCATTTGGATGTTTATTCCGTAAGTGGTGGAATATTCAGTTTTTCTCTTGGTGTATCATTCAGCAATATCGTTACAACGCTTCCCGATTACGATTGGCCCGAATTGAAAGCGGGTGCTTGGACTAAAATAGATGTACCATTCGTAAAATTTGTAGAAAACGGATTAGACGATGCCGTAAATATACAAATGATCAGATTTTATGGAACAGGAACTTATTACGTCGATAATGTTTACGCATACGGAGATAAATCCGTTTTTGTAGAAACAGTCGATATCCCTGCCGCACCAATCCCAACACACGATGTGGCAGTTGTAAAAAGCGTATTCAGCGACTCATATACTCCATCAAGCAAAGGAGTTACTCCCCAAGCCTTTGGCGGAACGGTTGCAAAGCTGATGCCTTACGAAACCGCGCGGGAAGATAGCCTGCTTAGACTTATAAACTTGGGTTCGAGCCTCTGCAACATAGCTACGTGGAAAATATCCGATATGGATTATATTCATATCGACGTGTACAATAACGGAAATGGCGACGGTGCTGTTCCTTTCTCTTTCGGACTGACCAATGTTTGGGATCAGCATAACATCGAAACCATTTCGGATTATACATGGCCTGTAACTCTACCTAACCAATGGGTAGGAATGGATATTCCGGTTTCAAAATTCAAAGAAACAGCACTTAATCTGGACGGTATTACTCAGATGATGTTTTATGGTTCGGGAGATTATTACATTGACAATATCTATGCTTATTCGGGCAAACTAGAAGATGTACTTCCGCCGGTAGCAGTACCTGAGATCATTTTGAACGAGGGAAACAACGTGAAATCGATTTTTTGCGAACAATTTGAGACAGCAGGCTATCAAGATAGCGATTTGGGAATGACCGACCTTGACGCAAATGGTAATTTGATGGACTATGGACAAAACGAAAGTCAAAGCAGGGAATTTGTCGAAATTGTACAGGACAATAGAACCATAAAGTTAAATAGTTGGAACGACTATCCATTCAAAATTCATAAAAACAGTACCACAATGGATATGAGTGATATGGATTATCTGCATTGTAGCGTTTACTTGATGAGTCCGTTGGACCCCGATGGGAAGCAAGCTACGATTACTTTTTGGATGCATGACAATGCGGGAAATAAAATTACAGCTAATATCCCGACCATAGCTATGAGTAGTGGACAGTGGGTCTCTTTTAGTATTCCGCTGTGTTATTTCAAAGATGCGGTCGATTTATCAAACGTATATGTTCTTCGCCTGCGTGTAAGTGGTTATGCCGGAATGGAAGCGTATGTCGATAATATTTTCGCATACAAAGGCGATGCTATAAGCAATATTATAGCTCCCGATTGCGGATACGAACAACCCTGCACCGAACCTATTGCCGATAGTTCAACCGGACAACTGCCTCCACGAGATCGCGCTTATTTGGGCGTGAATCTAGCCTCGGCATCGGGAGGTACAATTCCCGGAACGTTCGGAACAAATTATGCAATGCCTAAATTCGAAGATTTATGGTATTTCAAAGCCAAAGGTGTTCGCCTTGTCCGACTCCCTTTCCGTTGGAAAAGGGTGCAAAGTTCAGTCAATGGTGCTCTTACCGAAAAAGACATTACCGAAATGAAAAAGGTGGTAGCAGAGGCAGAGCGACTTGGAATATGGGTTATGCTTGATATGCATGACTATTGTGAAAGAACGGAAAATGATCGTTTTTATGAAATAGGTGTTGCCGGGCATAAAGAAAAAAATGGAGACGGTAGTTGGGGAAACTGGATAACCGATGAAACTCCCGGAATTACAGCCGAGCACTTTGCCGATGTGTGGAAAAAACTAGCAAATGAATTTAAAGATTTTACCAATATCTGGGGATACGATTTAATGAACGAACCGAAAGGTATTGATATCAATATATTGAAAAATAACTACCAAACAGCAATTAACGCTATTCGTGAAGTTGATACAAATACTCCAATTGTAGTAGAGGGTAAAAACTATGCTAATTCACAAAATTGGGCAACGGTAAGTGGTGCGCTAAAAGACTTAACCGATCCAAGCGGAATTGATGTGGTTTATCAGGCACACGTTTATTTCGACAACGATAATTCAGGAACTTATAACCATGCATACAACGAAAGTAATTCGCAGATTTACAAAACACGCATCGACCCATTTGTCAAATGGCTGAAAGACAATAATAAAAAAGGGATGATTGGGGAGTTTGGAGTACCCTACAACGGTGCCGATAATTCAGACGAACGATATATGGGCTTCATTGATAATGTATTCCAATATCTGAAAGAAAATCAGCTTACTTCGACTTATTGGTGTGGCGGATATTTTTATGAAACTTACGCGTTATCTGTGTCGCCGAACAAGGACTATTGTACTGAAAAATCGACTATGCAGATTATGGAAAATTACACTTGGGATTTTCATAAAATGGAAAGCGCTATTTCGGAACCGCCCTTGTCGGACAAGGCAAAAGTTCTTGTTTATCCAAATCCCGTTGCAAATGCGTTAGTTATTGAGGCAAAAGAAAATATCAGTTCCATATGCGTATTCAATTTGTTTGGACAATCTGTTTTTGAAGAAAAAATAAGTGAATCCTCCAAGCGTACTACGATTAATTTCAGCAAGCATTGTAGTGGGAGCTATATGTTGCAAATTGAATTTCAGGACGGTACATCTTCAGCACACAAAATAGTAAAAATGTAGGAAATGTAAAAGAAATTTATCAATACCAATTTTTATTTAAAGACAATGGCTTTGAAACATTTTATCAGATGTTTCGTAAGCTGTTGTTTTTTTTCGAAAGTACTCTGAAATATGTGATATAAAAAAAAGCTGCCTTTTTCAGGCAGCCCTTTTGGTGTTTTATACAATTTTTTCCACTTCTTCTTGAAGGTCAATTTCTTCTCCCTTTTTGTCGTAAAATTTGTATTGGAGAAATCCCAATTGCTGAGAAGGTACAACGTGGCATCCGGCTCCAAATTTAATTTTCCACTTTAATTTTATAGGAACAATTCCTTTCGAGACATAAGCAAATACGTAGGGGTGGATTCTGAGCGTAAAATTACGGATATTCAACTTGTTTACCATCAAATCGATTTTACTTTCAAGTTGAGAATCGAATAGTACCGAAGGTCTTGCTTTCCCTTTTCCATAGCAGGTAGGGCAGGTTTCCTCAACTTCCATATCTATTACGGGACGCACCCGTTGCCGGGTCATTTGCATCAAACCAAACTTGCTCAAAGGAAGTATGTTGTGTTTGGCTCTGTCGTTTACCATTGCCTCCCGCATTTTGTCATAGAGCTTTTGTCGGTTTTCCCCCTCGTGCATGTCTATGAAGTCAATTACAATAATACCTCCCATGTCTCTGAGTCGAAGTTGGCGGGCTATTTCGTCTGCTGCCGCCATATTTACTTCAAAGGCATTGTTCTCTTGATCGTTTCCGGCTTTTGACCGATTTCCGCTATTCACGTCTATTACGTGCATTGCTTCTGTGTGTTCGATAATGAGATACGCCCCTCTCTTGAACGAAACTGTTTTTCCAAATCCAGATTTTACTTGTTTGGTTATCCCAAAACTATCGAAAATGGGAATGTTTGAGTTATACAGCTTTACAATCTTTTTTTTATCGGGGGCAATCAATTCAACGTATTCGCCTACTTCATTGTAAATTTGCTTGTCGTTTATATGGATAAACTTAAAATTTGAATTGAAAATATCTCTGATTATCCCTACCGTGCGACCTAATTCTTCCGAAATGAGCGAAACCGGTTTTGCTTTTTGGATTTTAGTAATGGTTTCTTCCCATCTTTTTACTAAAATTTTAAGCTCGTTGTCCAGCTCCGCCACTTTTTTTTCTTCTGCCACCGTTCTCACAATGACACCAAACCCTTTTGGCTTTATGCTTTGTATCAGTTGTCTGAGCCTTATCCGTTCTTCTTCGGTTTTTATCTTTTGCGATACCGAAACTTTATCGGCAAACGGAATAAGCACTAGAAAACGTCCGGCGATCGATATTTCCGCTGTCAAGCGGGGACCTTTGGTCGAAATAGGCTCTTTGGCTACTTGCACCAAAATTTCTTGCCCTTGTTTCAATAGGTCGTTGATAGATCCGTTTTTGTCAATGTCCGGATGCTGTTTTACTTTGTTCATTGCAGGCAATTTCTTTTGGTCGCTTCGTACCTGCACAACAAACTTTGAGAGAGTATTGAAATTGTTTCCTAAATCAAGATAGTGGAGAAAAGCGTCTTTTTCGTGTCCTACATCTACAAATGCTGCATTCAGACCGGGCATCATTTTACGCACCCTTCCCAAGTATATGTTTCCAACGGCAAATTGTTCTTCGCGTCCTTCTTGGTGGAGTTCTACTAGGCGTTTGTCTTCGAGCAGCGCAATTGAAATCTCAGATGGCTTTACATCTACAATTAATTCGCTATTCACACTTTTATTTTGATTTATGTTTATATAAAAAACAAACTTAAATTCAAGTCATATGATTATAAGTTTGTTTCCTCGGACTTTAATAACTAATGTCCTGCAGACTATTTCTTTTTATGTCTGTTCTTTCTTAGTCTTTTTTTTCTTTTGTGGGTTGACATTTTATGTCTTTTCCTTTTTTTACCGCTTGGCATCTTCTGTTTTTTTTTAAAATCGTTAAATATCTATTCTTTTACTGAATTTACAAATGTTTTTGCCGGCTTAAATGAGGGAATGATATGAGCCGGAATAATGATAGTGGTATTTTTGGAAATATTGCGAGCTGTTTTCTCTGCTCTCTCTTTCACTATAAAGCTACCAAAGCCTCTTAAATATACATTTTCTTTTTTAGCCAACGATGCTTTTATTGTTTCCATAAAAGCTTCAACAGTTGCCAGTACGGTAGTCTTGTCAATACCGGTGTTGGAGGCAATCTCGTTTACAACATCTGCTTTTGTCATTTTTAGTTGTTTTATTAATTAGTAATTAAATGTTTAATGTTTTCCTATTTTATAAAAAGGACTGCAAATATACGGCAATTATTCCTATAAAAAAAAGAAATGTCTCCATTTTTTGCAAAAATGATAAAATATTTTGTTTTGTAACTGATTGATTACGTAAATATTGTACTATCACGATGATATGAAAAACGGTAAAAACCGAAAAGAAATGTCAAATGCCGATAATGTCGTTTTTGTTTAGATAAGTTTTGATGTAATTTTGTTGCCTAAGAACAGCTATCTTTTGTTGATGGATAATAAAAACGAAATATTACGCAAAACAATAAGCAATTGGTATGAAACCAATCGGCGCGCGCTACCTTGGAGAGCAACTGCCGACCCTTATAAAATTTGGATTTCGGAAATAATTCTGCAACAAACCCGTGTCAATCAAGGTTTGAATTATTACCTCCGTTTTGTGGAAAATTTCCCGAATGTACATTTACTTGCAGATGCCACTGAAGACGAGGTGCTAAAGTATTGGCAGGGATTGGGATATTACTCGCGGGGACGAAACCTGCACAAAGCTGCCAAGCAAATAGTAAACGAATTTGACGGAATATTTCCCAAAGATTATAACGATATTTTAAGCCTGCCAGGGGTCGGACACTACACAGCCTCTGCTATATGTAGCTTTGCTTACAATCAAAGTTATGCTGTGTTGGACGGGAATGTTTTCAGGGTGTTGGCACGGCTTTTTGCCGTTTCTCTACCAATAGACACCCACGCAGGACAAAAATACTTTGCACGCTTGTCGCAGGAGTTGCTCGACGTCTCCGACTCGTCCACGCACAACCAAGCAATGATGGAATTTGGAGCATTGCAGTGTACGCCGCAAAATCCGAAATGTGAAATGTGCCGACTACAAACGATTTGTGACGCTTATAAACTGAATATCGTATCAATATTGCCGGTAAAGCAAGGAAAGACTACTGTTTCAGATAGATATTTCAATTATTTTTTTATTGAAAATGGCAAATTTACATATTTGCAAAAACGGACAAAAAAAGATATTTGGCAAAATCTGTATGAAATGCCGCTGATTGAAACCGATGGAGATTTGGAACTACAGGAGTTGATGCAAACAGAAGATTTCAGCCGGTTATTTTCAGATATCCGACATGTTGACATTTCCGAAGTTACATTTGAAATAAAGCATGTTTTGAGCCACAGAAGAATTTTTACAAAATTCTATTCGGTAAAAATATCCGAAGAAAATCAACCGGTGCAAGCGTTGGAAAAGCTGAAACTGTCGGAAATAGAAAAATATGCCGTATCGAGATTGACAGAGATTTTTTTTGAAAAAAGACAGGCTTGAATCATCAGAGAAAGCAGACAAACAAAAAAATGAGCATCGTCCGTTGCGGACAACACCCATTTTTCTTTATTCTCTTGGAGGGATTAGAACGAATAATACAGTCCAAAACTCATATTGTTACCATCTAAAGTAACTCCAAAAACACTAACATCATCTAATTTTTGGTAGCCCAAAAAACCAAATTTGCCAACCAAACTAAGATGCTTGTTGAGGTTTACACTTACTCCAGGATTGAAACCCACCTGAAGATAGGTATAGTTTGAGCTATATACGTTCAAATTTCCGTAACCCAAACCACCATCAATAAACACATTTACCAATTCGCTTTTAAATGCCGTGTAGCGTGCATAGGGAGAAAAAGTAAACTTGGTGGCATCGGAATCATTAACGCTCTTGCCCAATAGTGAAATAGCACCTTTTTGGTAGCTCAAAACTGCTCCTATCGCCCAATTGCTATTGATAGAATAGCCCGCTTCTGGTAAAATTTGGAGAGTAGTTGTTGCATCGCCTCCGCTTACCTGAGTACTGGAAAAGCCAACCGTGCCACCTACGTAACCCTGTGCACTAACATTCAAAATAGTCGTTAAAATGACTAACGAAACAAGAATTCTTTTCATTTTTTATTAATTTAGTTTAAAATTCGGCTGCAAAAGTACACAAAAAAAAACATCTACCAACGATGTTGCTCAGTAAAATCTAAAAATTTAAAAATAATATAATAAAAATTAAACAATTTTATTGCGAATAGTACATATAATGAATTGTTTATGTTAAAATATTTTTTTCATTTTTTTCTCTCAATAGTACTTTCATAAGATTGTCAAACAGCTCTATGCAACTCTATGCAAACTTTAATCGATTCAAATCTTACGTTGATGGAGATTGTCAAAGATTTTTCTTTTCAGAAACGTATACACTTTAGGAATAGATTCAAATTTTGTACTTTTGCAATCAGTAAAACAAAAGAGAGCAATGGAAGAAAACTCAAAAATCCTTCGTACAGAACATCTTTTTAAAAAGTACGGTAAACGTACCGTGGTAAACGATGTCTCCATTCATGTAGAGCAAGGCGAAATCGTAGGCTTGCTAGGACCAAACGGAGCCGGAAAAACTACCACCTTTTATATGACTACCGGATTAGTAACGCCAAATTCAGGCAAAATATTTCTTGACAATCACCAAATTACCGATTATCCCGTGTATCGTCGTGCCCAATTGGGTATCGGCTATTTAGCCCAAGAGGCATCGGTATTTCGAAAAATGACGGTGGAAGACAATATAAGATCAATATTAGAAATGACCAAATTCTCCAAAGAATATCAAAAAGAAAAAATGGAAACATTAATCTCGGAATTCAATTTGGGGCACGTACGCAAAAATATTGGCGATCGCCTCTCGGGAGGCGAACGTCGCCGTACGGAGATAGCCCGCTGTCTGGCAATAGAACCGCGATTTATTATGCTCGACGAGCCATTTGCAGGAGTCGACCCCATTGCCGTGCAAGATATTCAGGATATTGTATGGAAACTCAAAGACAAAAATATTGGCATCCTTATTACAGACCATAATGTGGACGAAACGCTGAGCATCACCGATCGTGCTTATATGCTTTTCGAAGGAAAAATAATGTTTCAGGGTACCTCGGAGGAACTTGCCGCCAATCCCGTTGTGCGTGAAAAATATCTTGGGCGCGACTTTGAACTGAAAAGAAAAACAAGAATAGAAAATCCTTGAGTTGTCCGAATTGAATAAGCGTAAGTTTGAATCCCCGAAAGTAATGTACTCGGCAAAACTTTCAAAAAATATATGTTCGAGAACTTTTTGATTTTTTTTTACAAAACAAATTTCAATAGTTTCTTTTTTTGAATACATTCGGGCTAAATGGTGAACTTTCGGCCAAATGTAAATATTTGAAACTCCTCTCTCGTAAGCCGGTACCAATATCTCGGATGATAATTGCCTGTAAACTATGGATATATGAAAGTACTGTCAAAATCTGTTTAAAAAAAATCAATCAGATTATTATTGCCGTAAGAAAATTTGTGCTTTTTTGCTGTAATGTAATTGTAATAGGTGGATAGTTATAAATTGTTAAAGTTCAAAAAAAATACCAACAGTAATAAAATTATTTTATTGATAATCAGATGATTGTCTGAATTGATGGCTTTTGTTGCATAATAAAATTTGTTATATTAGATTACCATCACTAATTTTGAATTTCTATTTTTTTGATATAAATGTGCAAATGACTTATTTTATTGTATAAATATGAAATATAAACTTCTATCGCTCTTTCTCTTGTTCGTCTTTTGGGGAGTTTACGCCCAAATCCAAGACCCTGTAAAATGGACTTTCGAGAAAAAAAATACGGGCGCTACTACCGCAGATATTATTATCAAGGTTAAAATTGATAAAGGATGGCATTTATACGGATTGGATTTGCCTAAAGATGGTCCCATACCTACTTCTATTACTCTTGAAACCATTGAAAATGCAAAAAAAGAAGGAAATATTCAGGCTAAGTCGAAACTGATACACTCTTATGATCCCAATTTCGATATGGATTTAAATTGGTATATAGACGAAGCCGTTTTCGTTCAAAAAATATCATTTACCGATACCAATGCGGCATACATCGAAGGGAGCGTAAGATATATGCTTTGCAATGACCAAACATGCTTAGCACCGACTACTCAAGATTTTAGCATAGGTAAAAAAGGGGGAAAATTTTCGGAAAAAACAACTTCGAAGGCAACCGAAAAATCTTCTCCGAAAGAGAATAAAGACAAGATAAAAACTCTTACGGATACCGCCTCTGCTTTGTCCGCTAATATCACAGAATCTGCCGATACCACCTTGTTACATCTCCCAACGAATATTGTTTCGGCAGCAGCAGATTTGTGGACACCGGTGATAGAAGAATTAAAATCTTTTGGAAACGAAAGCACAAAGCAAAATTCGCTATGGTGGATATTCCTGACAGGGTTTTTAGGTGGATTGCTGGCTTTGGTAATGCCCTGTATTTGGCCCATAATACCGATGACTATCAGCTTTTTTCTGAAAAGATCGCAAGATAGGATGCGGGGACGGAGAGATGCTATGTTGTATGGATTCTCTATCGTATTTATTTACGTGTTGTTGGGGATGTTGATTACCGTCATTTTTGGAGCAAGCGCCTTGAATAGCCTCTCTACCAATGCAGTATTTAATCTTCTAATTTTTGCATTACTTGTCGTATTCGCTATCTCTTTCTTTGGAGCTTTTGAAATAGGGCTTCCTGCATCGTGGGCAACAAAAATGGATGCAAAATCAGAATCGACCACAGGGATGTTGAGTATCTTGTTTATGGCTTTTACACTGGTAATCGTTTCATTCTCTTGTACAGGACCCATTATTGGTCTGGTGCTAGTCGATGTGTTTACCAAAGGTTCTGTAGCCGGTCCGGCGATAGCAATGTTTGGTTTCTCCCTCGCATTAGCCATCCCCTTCGCATTTTTTGCATTTTTTCCTACGTTGCTCAAGTCACTACCCAAATCGGGAGGATGGCTAAATCGAGTGAAAGTAGTACTCGCTTTCCTAGAATTGGCTTTTGCTCTGAAATTTTTATCAGTGGCAGACTAGGCTTATGGTTGGAGAATATTGGATAGAGAAACATTTCTTGCATTGTGGATTGTGATATTTATTTTGCTCGGAATCTATTTGTTAGGAAAAATACGGTTCTCGCATGACAGTGAATCTAAGCACACTTCGGTGCCGGGACTGTTTTTGTCAATCATTTCATTCTCTTTTGCCATTTACATGTTGCCGGGGCTTTGGGGTGCACCCCTCAAGGTTGTAAGCGCATTTGCCCCCCCTTCTCGCACACAAGATTTCAATTTGTACACAAATGATGTACACCCCCAATTTACCGATTACGATTTGGGAATGGCTTATGCCATATCAGTCAACAAACCTGCTCTGATAGACTTTACCGGACACGGCTGCGTCAATTGCCGCAAAATGGAAGTTGCCGTGTGGACTGATGATAATGTGAAAAATATACTGAATAATGATTTTGTTCTTATTTCGCTGTACGTAGATGAGAAAACACCCCTGCAACACCCCTATGAAGTAGCAGAAAACGGACGTACAACAAAAATCAAGACCATAGGCGACAAATGGAGTTATTTGCAGCGTTCCAAGTTCGGATCAAATGCCCAGCCATTCTATGTCATGATCGATGGCAACGGCAAACCGCTGAGTAAATCATACGCTTTTGACGAAGATCCCAAAAAATTTGTAAAATGGCTTGAAAATAGATAAATATTACCGATTAACTATATAAATCTGCCAAAATGACGTTGATATTCAGAGAAATGTTAAATAATCATTTTGGCAGATTTATTGTTGTTGATTTGCACTATGATAAATAAAAAATAAAAAATAAGAAAATCAAAATAGATATCGAATATATGAAAAATGAAAAAAATCACCAACAAGACGAAATAGAAGAAAACTCTCCAAACGAAGAAATATTAGAAGAGGTAGGGCAACAAGAGACTGTTATTGACGAAACAGATCAAAATATTGAGCAACTTCAAGAAAAGTGTGTCGATTTGGCAGATAAAAATCTTCGCCTGATGGCAGAGTTTGACAACTACCGCAAGCGAACCTTGAAAGAAAAAGCCGATCTTATAAGTATGGCAAACGAAAAAATATTGATTGATATTTTGCCGTTGGTGGACGACTTTGAACGCGCTACAAAAGCGATGGAAGGCACCGAAGACGTAAATGCCGTAAAAGAGGGAGTGAGTTTGATTTACAATAAATTTATCTCGTTTTTGCAAGCAAACGGCGTAAAGGAAATAATTACCGAAGATAAGCCATTTGACGTTGATATGCATGAAGCTGTAACAACTTTTCCGGCACCTACCGAAGAACAAAAAGGAAAGATAGTGGATACATTGTCAAAAGGATACACACTCAACAATAAAGTAATCCGTTTTCCCAAAGTAGTAATAGGAGAATAGCCGATAGTGTAAACCTGACAGTTTGAAGATAACGGAGCCAAAAAAAACGGCAAATCCGATTCGGTATTGTACGATAAAATTTTAATAAAATATGGCAAAGAGAGATTACTACGAAATATTAGAAGTGCCAAAAACGGCAACCATTGAAGTGATAAAAAAGGCATATCGCCAAAAAGCAATTCAATATCACCCCGATAAAAATCCCGGTGATAAAGCTGCGGAAGAAAAATTCAAAGAAGCCGCAGAAGCTTACGAGGTACTGAGTGACGCACAAAAACGGCAGCGCTATGACCAGTTTGGACACGCCGGGGTAGGCGGAGCATCCGGTGGTGGAGGATTTGGCGGTGGAATGTCTATGGATGATATATTTTCTACATTCGGCGATATTTTTGGAGGACATTTCGGCGGTTTTGGCGGTTTCGGCGGCAGTCAGTCGAGAGGCGGACAGCGAGTGCGGAGAGGCTCAGATTTGAGAGTAAAGGTAAAATTAAACTTAGCAGAAATAGCCGCCGGAGTAGAAAAAAAAATTAAAGTAAAAAAAGCCGTTTCCTGTTCGCACTGTCATGGAACTGGTGCCGAAGGCAGTTCGGGCAGTGTTACTTGCGAAACCTGTCGTGGAACCGGTCGCATAACGCGTGTTCAGCAAACTATACTTGGACAAATGCAGACAGCATCAGAATGTCCTACTTGCCACGGTGAAGGAACAATTATTAAAAACAAGTGTACTGCATGCCACGGCGAAGGCACAGTAAGGGAAGAAGAGGTAATTTCGATAAATATACCTGCCGGTGTAATGGAAGGAATGCAACTAACTATGAGCGGAAAAGGAAATGCAGCTTCAAGAGGAGGAATGAATGGAGACTTGTTGATTTTAATCGAAGAAGAGCGACATTCTGAGTTGATAAGAGATGATAATGACCTTATTTACAATTTGTTAATTTCTGTTCCGGTAGCAATTCTGGGAGGAACGGTAGAGGTGCCTACCGTAGATGGTAAGGTAAAAGTAAATATCACCGCCGGTACTCAACCCGGCAAAGTATTACGATTGAGAGGCAAAGGACTACCGAGCGTAAATAGATACGGGAGCGGTGATTTGTTGGTAAATGTGGGGGTGTATATTCCCGAAAGTTTGAATAAAGAAGAGAAACAGATGATGGAAAAATTGGCAAACTCAAGCAATATTCAACCCAACCAAACAGCGGCAAAAAACTTTTTTTCACATTTTAGAAATATGTTTGAATAAAATGATGAGTTTTATTATTAATGAATTCTATTTTTTAAAAAATATTTAAATTAATTATTTTGTATAACTTATTGTAAAGCATCAAATTGTTTTATCGTTTATTTTGTGAGAGGGAGATGGCAAAGACAAAACGGCAATTTTTCCAATCAAAAAAAGAGACGATAAGTTGTGTCTTCGATAAATTAAGAGTTATTTTGCAAAAAGCATATACAATAAAGCGTTTATTAGTACGTTTTTTTTGATAAAAGGAAAATAATTTTTTTGATAAATGAGATATATCCATAAAACCAGCACGGTTTCTCTGCTCTTTCTATTTTTATTAATAACTCAAGGAACTAAGGCACAAAGCAACCTTCCATATGCGGATGACAGGAACATACATTTCGGTTTTTCGCTGGGGCTTAATTTTATGGATTTTGGAGTGATACCCCTTGACCCCGAAAATGATGTGAGCGTGTCGTCGCTTAGTCCCGGTTTTTCGGTAGGAGCCATCAGCGATTTACGTTTGAGCCGTTACTTCAACCTGCGTTTTACCCCCACTCTCAATTTAGGACAGCGTACATTGCACTATGCCGATAGTAGCAAAGTCGATGTTTTGTCCGTTCCACTGTATTTGCCGTTGTACCTGAAATACAGTTCGGAAAGAAAAGGCAATTACCGTCCCTATATAATAGCGGGAGGCGGGCTGTGGTGGGATTGGGGGAGAAACAAAGAAAAGCCCATTTTGCTGAAAACATTCGATACAATGCTTGAAATAGGCGTCGGATGCGATCTGTATTTCTCTTTCTTTAAACTGTCTCCAGAGTTGAAGTTCTCACTCGGAATGAATGATATGCTCATTCCGCTAAGCCAAAGAGATGCAGGAATGATAAGCGGGGAGGATAGGAAATATACCGAAAGTCTCTCAAAACTAACAACTAAAATGATAACACTTTCGTTTAATTTTGAATAGATGATATTTTTATAGGATAGCGCGACCGTTTGTAAATCTATAAGGCAATTATCTCTTTTACAGCGTTTTCAGAAGCTTTTCCATTGCCGTACAAGTTTAGTGAAAAATCAGATACTTTGCTCAAACCTTTATGAAAAGCGGCAACTATTTTTTCTTTATTACTTCCAGCAATCACATTATACCCGTTTTCGACCAACTCAACCCACTCTGTTTCATCCCGCATTGTAATACAATTCTTTTTGAAAAAAAACGCCTCTTTTTGAACACCGCCGCTATCAGTTATCACCATTTCACAATGTTTAAGCAGCATAATCATATCAAAATATCCTACAGGGTCAATAATTTGGAACGAAATAGGAAGATTGCGTTCCTTTAAAATATTGCGGGTACGGGGATGCAAGGGGACAACAACGCACGTGTGTGTGCTAATCTTGTTCAAAGCATCGACAATAGCAGTCAAATTTTTGATATTATCTGTGTTTTCCTGCCGATGAATGGTAGCCAATACATATTTTTCGACAGAAATTTTTTGTAAAATCTTCGATTCATTTTCTGCTTTTTGAGAATAAAAGATGGCTGCATCCTGCATTACATCTCCGTTTTTTACTATTTTGATGTTGAAATTGTCAAATCCTTCCTGTTTTAAATTCTTTGTGGCTGCGTCAGTGGGGCAGAGTAGGAGAGAGGAAACTCTGTCGGTTAAAATACGGTTGATCTCTTCGGGCATCTTCATATTGAACGAACGCAAACCAGCTTCGACGTGAACAATGGGGATGTGAAGCTTGGAGGCAGCTAATGCTCCTGCCAATGTGGAGTTTGTGTCGCCATAAACCAAAACATTGTCGGGCTTTTCATTCATCAAAATGTTTTCTATCTCTTCCAGCATCCGTCCCGTCATAGCTCCGTGTGAAACTCCATGAATGTCTAAGTTGTAATGTGGTAGGGGAATTTCCATTTCCCGAAAAAACACGTCCGACATATTGGTGTCAAAATGTTGCCCCGTATGCACTATTTTTTCTTCAATTCCAAATAATTGAAATTGACGGCTTAGTGTGGCGGCTTTTACAAATTGCGGGCGTGCTCCTACTATAGTAATAATTTTTTTCATCTGCTTATGGTTAATTTTTAATTGGTTGGATAGAACCTTTGATAATTAAAATAACTATTGCCTTGTGTGCTAAATAATTATTTTAATCATGTCGGTTTCATACAAGCGAGTTGAGTATGTCGGAAAGTTGTTTGGTTAGCTCTTTTCTCGAATATTTTTCAATGGAGTTTGATGTTATCGAAAGTTTTCCATTTTTATATTGTTGGTAATATTCTAGTATCACTTTTCGTATTTCGTTTTCATTGTCAAAGTTTGCTATTTTTCCCGCTTTGGTTTCATTCAGTACACAAGCCACATCTCCATCGGGTGGTCCTATAGCTAAAATAGGACGTTTTGCGGCAAGATATTCAAAAAATTTTCCGGTCAAAATACCTTTGGCATTAGCAGAATTGTTAATCAGCAACAATAATACCTGAGAAGAATTTTGTTTTTTTATGGCGTCCGAATGTGAAAGGTAATCGATTTTCTCGACACATGTCGCTAAATTATTTTTTTCTAAGGTTGCCAATACACTAAAATCTATTTTTCCTATTAATTGAATTTTTATATCGTTTTTAAATGTTTCGTTTTCCAATACTATTTTGCCCAAAACATTCCACAGCGTTACAGGATTACGTGCGGAGTTTAACGTGCCAATGTGCGACAGTGTAAACTTTTTATCCAAATCCGTTTTTACCGAATTTGTGTCATCTGTGTCAAAACCATTTGTAATCAGTTGAATATCGCGAGGAGAGAAGTTTTTATATTCCCTTAGCATACCTTGCGATACCACTGTTATACAGTTTGCCGTTCGAATTGTTTTTTTTTCCAATCTTTGATGAATGGAGTCCGAAATTTTTGTAAGATTCAGTTCTTTGTAAAAATCAATGTTTGTCCAAGGATCGCGAAAGTCGGCAATCCAAGGCAAATCAGGAAGGCGTTTTTTTAATCCCAAGGCAATAAGGTGCATAGAATGGGGAGGTCCGGTGGTAATAATGGCATCTACACTATGTTCTTTTAAATATTTTTGTAGAAATTTTACCGATGGTCTTATCCAAAACTTGCGGGGATCGGGAATTAAAAAATTTCCGCGAATCCAAATGGAGAGCCTTTCTTGCCATCCCGATTTTTTGTTCTCCTGAATGAATCCGGCATTGATTTTTTCGCCCTTTTTCCCAAAGATATTTCGGTAAATGTTGTATGGCTCCCATATCGGAGTTTTAATTATCTGTATGTCTTTAGCGATATCTTTTTCAAACGAGTAATCTTCTGATGGATATTCGGGATTTTCGGGGGTATAGATAATTGGATCCCAGCCAAACTCACGGAGATATTTGGCAAATTTTATCCAGCGTTGCACCCCTGCTCCTCCCGAAGGTATCCAATAGTACGTGATGATAAGAACGCGTTTCATAACTGTCTTTTATTGTCTGTCTTGACAAATTTTATTGCCGCTTTGCAATAATCAACTTAACTTTTCGATGGCGGTTTGTATTCTTTTTATTGTTTCGTCTTTGCCTACAATTTCCACAATATCAAATAAATGTGGTCCTTTTGGAGCTCCTACCAACGAGAGACGCAGGCAATTCATAATTCCTCCCAAATTGTACTGGCGCTCTTCAATCCATCGCTTTACGGTGTTTTCGATATGATGCGCGGTAAAATCGTCAATATCCTGCAATACCTTTGCCAATTCTTGCATTTGCAGCGGCGTTTCGCTTTTCCACCGTTTTGTAACCGTTTTTTCGTCATATTCTGTCGGAGCCCAAAAGAAAAAAGAACTCTGCTCCCAAAAATCATCCACAAAACTGACTCGTTCTTTTATCAACCCTACAATTTTGGTTACCTTGTCTGAATCTTCAAAAATATCTTTTTGCACCAATGTTTTTTGATAAGCATCCGATAATTCTTCGTCAGATTTTATTTGCAAGTATTGGTGGTTAAACCATTTGCCTTTTTCATAATCAAATTTGGCTCCACTTTTGCTCACTTTTTCCAACGAAAATTTTTCGATAAGTTCGTTCATCGAAAATATCTCTTGCTCGGTTCCGGAATTCCACCCGAGAAGAGCCAAAAAATTGACCACCGCCTCGGGAAAGTAACCTGCTTCGCGGTATCCAGAAAATATATCGCCCGTTTGAGGGTCTTTCCAATCTAATGGGAATACGGGAAAGCCAAGACGGTCGCCATCGCGCTTGCTTAACTTTCCGTTTCCATCCGGTTTCAGCAGCAAAGGAAGGTGCGCAAACTGCGGCATTGAATCTTCCCAACCCAAATAGCGGTACAAGATTATGTGGAGCGGCGCGGAAGGCAGCCACTCTTCGCCACGTATTACATGTGAAATTTGCATCAGATAGTCATCTACTACATTAGCTAAGTGGTATGTGGGTAGGTTGTCTGCTGATTTGTATAGTACCTTATCGTCAATAACCGATGAGTTTATTTTTACCTCTCCCCGTATCAGGTCATTTACTACAATTTCTCTGCCGGATTCAATTTTTATTCGTACCACGTATTGCTCCTTGTTGCGAATTTTGTCTTGAACCTCTTTGGCGGATAAAGTCAACGAATTTTTCATTTGCCCACGGGTAGAGGCATCGTATTGAAAGTTTTCTATTGTTGTCCTTTTTATATCTAATTCTTCGGGGGTGTCAAAAGCAATGTATGCTCTGTCATTTTCCAGTAGGTAATCGACATATTTTTTGTAAATATCTTTACGTTCGCTTTGTCTGTAGGGTGCGTAATTCCCTTTGGATTTAGCTCCTATTCCTTCATCTATGCCTATCCCCAACCATTGGAGCGATTCAACAATATATTCTTCGGCTCCCGGAACAAAACGAGACGAGTCGGTGTCTTCGATGCGCAATATCATATCGCCTTGATGCTGGCGGGCAAAGAGATAATTGTAAAGGCAGGTGCGGACACCTCCGATATGGAGCGGACCGGTAGGGCTGGGGGCAAAACGAACTCTTACTTTTTTATTCATTTCAAAAATTAATGATGAAGATGCAAAAGTACAGAAAAGATTAAGAAGTGCAAATTATTTTTCTTTACTCTCCAATACCATAGATTCTATCTCTTTAAAAGTTCTTGTCTGTAGCGCCTCGTCTTTGGACGTAACATTTTCTCTCCCCTCCAAACGCGTGAAAACGTGTAATTTCGAATCTACAATGCTTACCTGAGTCATTTTTCCGTCATATGTTCGCATACCTTTGTAAATCATAACGGCGCTCACAGGGTCGGCAGTATCGTCTATTTTACTTTTATATGTTTTTAAAAATGTCCCTTTAGGCAGATAGATACCTTCTTCCAGATTGTTGCGGGTAAGGTCTATCAAATTCATCAATTGTTTTAGCGATTGTTGCGGGCGGTAAATATACCATTTCCCTTTTTCTCCACTACTCAATTCTATACTCGTGTAGCCCAAAATGGGTCCAAGTACCGAAACCAATGTCAGCATTTTATTGGATGAAACTACAATCGGATCAATCAAAAATATTCCTTTTGGAGGTACGGTGTCTCTGAATATTCGGTTGGTTACCATATCAATAATCAGTGGACAGCCTGTGGACGAACCTATCAGGTAGATATTCTTGTACCCGATACTGTCCAATTTCTTATATTCGCTGATGATGGACGACTGCCAATGGTGCCAAGTGGCTTTTTTGAAATCTTCGTATGTTCTTCCGTGTCCGCCGAGTAATACTTGTGATACGTAAAAACTTTTGGTGCTATCGGCAAACGAGCGCAATTCGTCCCATTCAAAAGTGCTGGCGCTGTATCCGTGAGCTGCGATAACAACAGGCATATTTTTTTGTGCATCGGTAGGGTGAGGCAAACTCTCCGAAATCAGATATTTTTGAGGTTCGCTTAATGACAAATCAAATATCTGATCACCATCGAGCATTATTGCATTGTCGATATCCGGATTTTTTCCGCAAGAAACAATCAAAAAGACAATTGTTAAAAAAAATAATAAGTATTTTGCTCTGCTCATAATTTATTTTTTATTTACTTAACTTGAAACTATATAATACTTTGAATTGATAAAATACAGGAAAGAGCGTGCCGGGAGTGGTAGTTCCGTTGCCGTTTACAAAATTATAGCCAATAGAGAGCGATGCTGTAAATGGATTGTTAAATTTGTAATATATCCCCGTATTGAATTGCAAAAGAGGTGAACTGTTGGGCAATATGTCAAAAGCATCAATTTCGTAATCGGCATAAAAAAAACCGGTATTTATCCCTGTGAAAATATGAAATGCGTTTTTGTGAAAAAAATGCCAATCCGCGCCAACCGTAAAATTATCTTGCCTGATGGCATTGGTACCCATAGCGCTCCCCAAGCGACTGGTAACATAAGAGACTTTCAGATACATTTTTTTGTCCAACAAAAAATCTGAAGTAAAATCTACTCCAATACCGTTTTCCCAATAAAGTTTTTGAGTTTTTTGTATGGCAACTCCGGCATTCAGTTCGTAGTTTGCCAAAAATTGGGCATTGACCAATAAAAAAACAGAAGAGAAAACAATCGAAAATATACACTTTTTCATATCAATACAATTTTTACAGAGACAAATATAAAGTATTATTTTTATATAATTATTCTAAATAATCAAATTTTTGTAGAACTAAATAGAACTAAAGATGTTATACCATAAAAATTTTTAAAAAATAGAAATTATGGAATGTAAAATGGACGACAAAGGAAAACAAAATTGTCCTCAGACAAAAGATGTAGGATTGTTGGTATTAAGACTGGTGGTCGGATTTTTTATGCTGACACACGGATGGGCGAAACTATCCCGTTTTGGCGAAATGTCTCAAAATTTCCCTCCGATGTTGGGGCTTAGCTCAAGTGTGGCTCTTTCGATGATAATATTTGCCGAGTTTTTCTGTTCTATCGCATTGATTCTCGGACTATTTACACGGCTGGCAACCATCCCGCTCATTATCGGTATGAGTGTGGCTGCATTTATTGCCCATGCAGGGCAGCCTTTTAATGCAAGAGAATTGCCTTTGCTGTATTTGGGGGTGTATTTGGTAATATTGCTTGCCGGTCCCGGAAAAATAGCTATAGACAACATCCTTTACAAAAGAATATGTCCTCATGGCAGACAAAAAGTGAATTAAGCAATATTTTAAAACAAATCAAACCGTCGAATAGAAAAAGAACGCTGCAAACAGTGTTCTTTTTTTTGTTTTCTATGTTTGTATGTGTCAAAAAAAAGTTGTAATTTAGTGCGTTTTTTGAGGAGATGAAAAAATATTTTTTAAAGTATTTATTATCAGCCGTGACCACCATAAGGCACATATAAAAAACACACCATAAGAAAGTAAAAAAGCATTTTAGTCTTTTAAAGTAAATACAGATGATTGAAAACAACGACAGAATTATTAAAGTAAACATTGACGATGAGATGAAGTCGTCATACATAGACTACTCTATGTCAGTAATTGTATCGCGCGCCTTGCCCGATGTAAGGGATGGATTGAAACCGGTACATCGCCGCGTACTCTTCGGGATGAACGAACTCGGCAACAACTCTGACAAACCATATAAAAAAGCAGCGAGAATCGTGGGAGAAGTAATGGGTAAGTATCACCCCCATGGCGATTCGTCTATTTATGGTACACTGGTGCGTATGGCACAACCTTGGGCGATGCGCTACACTTTGGTGGACGGACAAGGGAATTTTGGATCTGTCGATGGCGATAATGCTGCAGCAATGCGTTACACCGAAGCCCGATTGAAAAAAATATCGGAAGAGATGCTCGTAGATATCGAAAAAGACACCGTTGATTTTCAACTCAACTTTGACGATACCCTCAAAGAACCCATCGTACTTCCTTCTCGAATTCCTAATTTGATAGTAAACGGCTCGTCTGGTATCGCCGTAGGTATGGCTACCAATATGGCTCCCCACAATCTATCCGAAACTATAGAGGCTACCGTCGCGTACATCGACAACAACGAGATAGAAATATCAGAACTAATACAATACATCAAAGCTCCCGACTTTCCTACGGCAGGGATGATATATGGCTATGCAGGTGTAAAAGAGGCTTTCGAGACCGGACGAGGAAGAATAATCATTCGTTCGCGCGCCGAAATAGAGACCGATGCCAACGGGAGAGAAAAAATTATCGTGAGCGAAATCCCCTATATGGTAAACAAGTCGGAACTTATCAAAGCCATAGCCGCTATGGTAAGCGACAAAAAAATAGAAGGAATTTCAAACATCAACGACGAGTCTGATAGAGACGGCATGCGTATTGTAATAGATATTAAGCGCGACGCAAACGCCAATGTAGTACTCAACAAACTGTACAAATATTCGGCAATGCAATCCTCGTTCAGTGTGAATAATATCGCGTTAGTCAACGGACGTCCGCGATTGCTGAACATCAAAGAGTTGATAAAATATTTTGTAGAGCATCGGCATGAGGTAGTAGTACGTCGTACCCGTTACGAACTGGGCGAAGCCGAAAAAAGAGCCCACCTCTTGGAAGGATTTATGATTATTTTGGATAATCTGGACGAAGCTATCCAAATCATACGCGATTCGAAAACACCGGACGAAGCCCGTACCAGGCTGATGGAGCGTTTCGGACTCTCCGAATTGCAGTCGAGAGCAGTAGTAGAGATGAGACTACGGCAGCTCACCGGAATGGAGCAAGACAAGCTGCGCGCAGAATACGAAGAAATAATGAAACACATTGAGTATCTGAAAGAAATATTGGCCAATGTGAGTCTGCGTATGCAAATAATTAAAGATGAATTGCTTGACATAAAAGCCCGATATGGAGATACAAGAAAAAGCGAAATAATTTATGCCTCCGAAGATTTCAATCCCGAAGATTTTTATGCTGACGATGAAATGATTATTACCATTTCACATTTTGGATATATCAAACGTACGCCGCTTACCGAATTTAAGGCGCAAGGAAGAGGGGGGGTAGGCTCCAAAGGGAGCGATTCGAGAGACGAAGACTTTATCGAATACATCTACCCCGCATCTATGCATAATACGATGCTTTTCTTTACGCAAAAGGGAAAATGTTATTGGCTCAAAGTATATGAAATCCCTGAAGGAGCAAAAAACACAAAAGGACGAGCTATTCAAAATCTCCTTAATATCGACTCCGACGATAAAGTAAATGCCTTTATCCGTGTCAAGGGATTGGAAGACGCTGAATATATCAATTCGCACTATTTGATTTTTGGCACGAAAAATGGGGTAATAAAAAAAACCGTACTCGAAGCATACTCTCGTCCCCGCCAAAATGGTGTCAATGCAATTACTATTCGCGAAGACGACCAGGTAATACAAGTAAGACTGACCGACGGAAACTCGGAAGTGGTTATGGCAAACAGCAACGGGCGCGCTATCCGTTTCCATGAATCCAAAGTGCGGACCATGGGGCGGACAGCTACCGGCGTAAGAGGCATGACACTGGACGATGATGGTGTGGACGAGGTGGTAGGAATGATATGCATTTCGCCCGAGGAGAATGAAAATATCTTGGTGGTCTCCCGTCAAGGATACGGAAAACGTTCGCAACTCGAAGACTACCGCGTAACCAACCGCGGAGGCAAAGGGGTAAAAACCATTAATATAACAGAAAAAACAGGCAAACTTGTATCTATCAAAGCTGTGTCGGACGATAATGACCTGATGATAATCAATAAATCGGGTATTACCATACGTATTAATGTGGCAGATTTACGTGTAATGGGACGTGCCACGCAAGGTGTCCGCATTATCAATTTAGAGAAAAGAAACGACGAGATAGCCTCTGTATGCAAAGTGCAGTCGGAAGAAGAAACAGAAGAACAGACACAGGAATTGACTGAAAATACAGGAGAAGTTATTGCAAATAGTGATGAAAATGATAACTTTGCCGAAGCAAATGAATCTGTTGAAAACTTAGAAGAATAACTTAAAATAATCATTGTATATATTGTTTAATTAAGACAAAAAACTTTTTGGAATATGAAAAAACTATTTTTATCACTAACTTTAATAATGGTGCTTTCAATTACATTTGCTCAAAAATCGAATGTGTCAAAAGCCGAAAGATTAGCCATGCAAGAAAATCCCGATTTTAAGGGGGCACGTGAAGCCATTCAAGCAGCTTTGAAAGATGAAACTACAAAAGATGATGCTAAAACATATTATATTGCAGGATTTATCGGACAAAGAGAAAACGAAGAGTATGTAAAACTGATGATGCTACAAAAGCAGGTAGATCCCATAAAAAAAGGAGAAGCCCTGATGGAATCTTACAAATACTTTCTTATAGCCGATAGTTTGGACAATTTGCCCGACAAAAAAGGGAAGGTAAAACCACGCTATACAAAAAAAATATCGGACGCCATCAAAGATTATTATGACAAACAATATAATATGTTTTCGTATGGAGCAAATTTGTTTGATAAAAAAGATTACAAAGGCGCTTTCGATGCCTTTAACATATACTTGGAAACACCCGACCTTAAGATAATGAACAACGAGTTGCAAAAAGACTCTACGTACAGTATGATTCAGTATTATACGGCTGCTGCCGCCAGTAATATTGATAACCATGCTGCTTCTATAAAGATATTCAAAGATTTAGCTACTAAAGATTATCAGACCAAAAATGTATATCAACTGTTGGCAAATGAATATCTAACCCAAAAAGACACGGTTAATTACCTAAATACGCTAAAAGAAGGATTTGAAAAATTTAGAGATGAACCTTGGTTTCTTCAAAATATCATCAACCATTACATCTATTCCGACAAAATTGACGAGGCCGCAAAATACTTGGACGATGCCATTAAACAGGCTCCTGATGTAGCTCAATACTATTCGGTAAAAGGAAATATAGAAGACAGACTGGGGCATAGCGATGCGGCACAGGCAGCATTTCAAAAAGCACTGGAATTGGATCCGACTTCTGCAAGCGCTTACGGTGGGATAGGACGGTTAATATTTAACCAAGGCGTTCAAGTGTTGAATGATGCAACTACGATTAAAGACAATAAGCTGTACCAAAAAGAGAAAGAGAAAGCAGACGAAATTTTTAAAAAATCGATGCCTTATCTGCAAAAAGCTGTAGAGTTGAATCCAAAAGATTACGATTATAAATTTGCACTGAAACAACTCTACTATCGCTTAAATATGCAAAAAGAATATGATGAAATCAGCAAGGAATTGGAGCAACAATAACCAACCCTTGTAAAAAGAGTGTAAAATATATGACAAAGAAAAGTCCACATTAATAAATGAGTTTATTAATGTGGACTTTTCTTTTATTGTAGTTTGGCTGCGATAATACGCTTTTTATTAAACGTTGATAAAAATTATCGCAAACAGATGCGTATAATAATTACATAAAGAGCCAAAGTTTATTCTCTTGGCAAACTATTTCTT
Source organism: Paludibacteraceae bacterium (assembly GCA_047974405.1). Classification (GTDB taxonomy): domain Bacteria; phylum Bacteroidota; class Bacteroidia; order Bacteroidales; family Paludibacteraceae; genus UPXZ01. The sequence goes on from JBKECI010000038.1 coordinate 26,643, forward strand.
TTTACCTTGATTAGCAACAGCTTCCATCAACTTTTTGATTTCTTCCGGATCTCCAAGAAAATAATCTTTTACCAAGTTCAGTTCATCATCAAATTCAAACACATAAGGAACAGCGGTGGGTAAATTTAAACTGACAATATCTTCGTTTGAGATGTTTTTCAAATACTTGATAATGCCGCGCAAACTATTTCCGTGTGCCGCTACCAAAATTTGGTCATGCTGCATCAGCGCAGGGTAGATGGTGTCTTGCCAATAAGGGAGGATTCTGTCTACCGTCTCTTTCAGCGATTCTGTCAGTGGAAGATAGGCGGCAGGTACACCCTTGTAGCGAGGGTCATTCAATGGAGAACGATCATCGTTTCTATCAAACGGAGTGGGAGGAACATCGTAGCTTCTTCTCCAAATTAAGACTTGCTCATCGCCGTATTTTTCGGCAGTTTCAGCTTTGTTCAGTCCTTGTAACATTCCATAATGTTTCTCGTTGAGGCGCCAAGATTTATACACCGGAATCCAATCCAGGTTCATCTGATCGAGGACATTGTTTAGCGTTTTTACGGCGCGTTTCAGGTACGAAGTAAAAGCGATTTCAAATTCAAAACCTTCTTTTTTCATCAATTGTCCTGCTTTTACAGCCTCTTCCATCCCTTTTTCCGATAGATCCACATCGGTCCAACCTGTAAAGCGATTTTCTTTATTCCATACGCTTTCGCCATGGCGAATTAATACTACTTTTTTCATTGTGTTTATGTTTTTATTTTTATTTGTTTATTGATAAAAAATCATTTGATAGCGTTTGCAAAGTTAGCAAAAATAACCGAAACGGGGAGAGTTTTTATCCTTAAAAAGAGACGATTTGAGTTTGAATTGGTTTTTTATCCGTACTTTTGCAAAAATTATGGCAGCAATGAATTTAAGAAAAGAGTTAGAAAAAAGAATACTGGTCTTGGACGGTGCTATGGGTACAATGATTCAGCGTTACAAACTCAAAGAAAAAGATTACAGAGGCAAACGTTTTGCAGAGGTTGATATTTTGCAAAAAGGCAACAATGACCTGTTGGTATTGACACAGCCGGAAATTATCAAGAACATCCATGTTCAATATCTGGAGGCAGGCGCCGATTTGATTGAGACAAACACATTCAATGCGCAATGTATTTCGATGGAAGATTATGGAATGCAGGCTTATGTGCGGGAGATAAATCTGGAAGCTGCAAGGCTAGCTCGCGCCGCAGTCGAAGAATATACTGCCAAAAATCCGTCAAAACCCCGATTCGTATTGGGTTCGATAGGACCAACCAACAGAACAGCTTCTATGTCGCCCGATGTAAATAATCCCGCTTTTCGTGCAGTAACGTTTGATGGTTTGGTTTCTGCTTACGAAGAGCAAGCGCTGGCATTGTTTGAAGGGGGAGTAGATGCCGTTTTAATAGAGACTATTTTTGATACATTGAATGCAAAAGCCGCTATATTTGCAGTGGAAGAGGCAATGAAAAAATTTGGTAAGCAAATTGATATAATGCTTTCGGCAACCATTGCCGACTCAAGCGGGCGTACACTTTCGGGGCAGACTATTGGCGCTTTTCTTACCTCCGTATCACACGCCAATCTGCTGTCTGTTGGGCTGAATTGTTCGTTTGGGGCGAAAGACTTAAAACCTTACTTGCAAGAGTTGGCTAGCGTTACCCCTTATTTTGTTAGCGCATATCCTAATGCGGGGCTACCCAATCAATTTGGAGAATACGATGAAACACCCGAAATGATGGCGTTGCAAATAAAGGAATATGTTGATGAAAAATTGATAAATATCATCGGAGGATGCTGCGGTACCACTCCCGAACATATTGCAGCATATCAAAATTTAATTGAAAATATAAAAATAAGAAAAACCAATCAGGTTGATAATAATTTACACCTGAGTGGTTTGGAAGAATTAACTGTCAAAGAAGATTCTCTTTTTCTCAATATAGGCGAGCGGTGCAACGTTGCCGGTTCTCGAGCATTTTTACGTTTGATCAACGAAAAAAAATACGAAGAAGCATTGAATATTGCTCGTAGGCAAGTAGAAGACGGTGCACAAGTTATCGATATTAATATGGACGATGCTATGCTGGATGCAGAGCGAGAAATGACTACTTTCTTAAACTATATTGCTTCCGAGCCTGAAATAGCGCGGATACCCATTATGATAGACAGTTCGAAATGGGAAGTGATAGAGGCCGGACTGAAATGTGTACAAGGCAAATGTATTGTCAATTCCATCAGTTTGAAAGAGGGAGAAAAAGATTTTATAGAGAAAGCGAAAAAAATACTCAATTACGGTGCGGCAGTAGTGGTGATGGCTTTTGACGAAAAAGGACAAGCCGACAGTTTTGAACGTAAAATACAGATTTGTGAACGCGCATATAAGCTTTTGACAATCCAAGCAGGCTTTTCTCCGCAAGATATTATTTTTGACCCAAATGTGCTTGCCATTGCCACCGGAATTGAAGAACATAATAATTACGGAGTCGATTTTATCAATTCTATCCGATGGATTAAGCAAAACCTTCCGCATGCCAAAGTGAGCGGAGGAGTGAGCAATTTATCGTTTTCATTTCGTGGGAACAATCCGGTGCGCGAAGCAATTCATTCTGTATTCCTTTATTATGCTATCCAAGTAGGGATGGATATGGGGATAGTGAATGCCGGAATGTTACAGATATACGAAGAAATTCCCAAAGATTTGTTGGAAAGGGTAGAGGATGTGGTATTGAATCGTAGAGAAGATGCAACCGAGAGGATGATAGAATTTGCCGAAAGCATCAAAAATGATACTTCGGAAAATAAAATAGGAAAAGTGGACGAATGGAGGAATGGCACACTCGAAAAAAGGTTGGAATATTCTTTGGTAAAAGGAATAGGTGAATATTTGGAAACAGATTTGGCAGAGGCATTGACAGAATATTCATCAGCCATCGAAATTATCGAAAAACCATTGATGAGCGGTATGAATATGGTTGGCGAACTTTTTGGAGCAGGAAAAATGTTTCTTCCCCAAGTGGTAAAAACGGCTCGCACTATGAAAAAGGCAGTAGCAATACTTCAGCCCGAAATAGAAAAAACAAAAGTGGCGGGTCAAAGCGCTTCTGCCGGTAAATTTTTGATTGCTACTGTAAAGGGAGACGTACACGATATTGGAAAAAACATTGTATCTGTCGTACTCTCCTGTAACAATTACGAAGTTATTGATTTGGGTGTGATGACTCCGACCGATAAAATAATTCAAACGGCGATCGACAAAAAAGTAGATATTGTAGGTTTGAGCGGATTGATTACCCCATCGCTGGAAGAGATGTGTAACGTAGCCTCCGAAATGGAAAAAGCAGGATTAAAAGTGCCGTTGCTGATAGGTGGTGCAACTACCTCCAAAGTGCATACAGCAGTAAAAATAGCTCCAAATTACAATCAGCCGGTAGTATATGTCAAAGACGCCTCGGTAAATACAGCCATAGTAGCCAGTTTGATGAATGAAAAAACAAAGCTATCTTATATTGCCGAAATTCAACAAGAATACCGTCAAATAAGAGAAAAGCAAGCCCCCAAAATAGATTTACTCTCGTTGGAGGAAGCAAAAAAAAGAAAACCCAAACTATTTTGAAAGTCAAAAGAGTGAGAATAATTTTTGCGAAAATAACATAAAAATGATAGAACGGTTTCAATTTTAAAAATTGAAACCGTTCTATTGTAACAGAAGCTCAAGGTAACTTTATCCGATTAAAACACCTTTAGAGCTATCCACGCACACGCTTCGGCATCAGCGAGGGCGTTGTGATGGTTGGTAAGATCGTAGCCACAGTAGTGTGATACGGTGTGAAGTTGAAAGTTTGGCAGTTTGTTTCTAAAAACTTTTTTTGACTTTTGTAACGTACAATAAAAATCATAATCAGGATATTCCATCCCATACATTCGAAAAGCAGATTTCAGGCAACTTTCGTCAAATACCTTGTTGTGTGCTATTAGTGGCAGCCCTTCTATTATAGGCATTATTTGGCTCCATACTTTTGGGAAAATGGGAGAATTTATAGTGTCTTCTCTTGTAATGCCATGTATATTAGTATTCCAATAGCTGTAATATTCAGGTTCCGGACGAATTAAACTGTAAAAACTGTCGGCAATCATACCTTCCCGTACCACCACAACTCCTACGCTGCACACGCTTGTGCGTTGCTCATTGGCAGTTTCAAAATCTATGGCGGCAAAACTCTTCATTATACTGTGTAAGTAGGGTCTGCTGAAACACACTTAAACATTTGTTTAAGTGTGTTTTATGAAGTATTTTAGAAATATAAATTCAAAGCTTTTTTAATAATTCAGATAGAACCTTTGCATTTTACAAAACAAGAATCAAAAGTGATATAAATCGTTCGTTTTATGCACGCCATCTACTTCGCCGCCTTCAGCTTGAAGTATTATTATACATTTATGCTTCGGCGACTTGTATCTGACACACCTAAAACTTTTTCAGCAGACCCTAAGTAACGGTTGTTTTTCTTATTTTAGGGCAAATTGCCTGTTGTCACTTTCGCTTACATTGTTAAGGAAATCCCGGAATTTAGGATAATCTTCTACCGATACCACATCTTTTGTTCTTTCAAAATATCGCTTTGCAACGATTTGATTTGGATTTTTTGTGTCAAAAGTCAAGGAGTAGATACCGTTTGCGCATTCAAAACGTTTATTTTCGGGTATTTCAACCAATTTCTTACCTTTAGGCAACGTAAGAATGATGGTTTCTAACGTTCTATCCTCGTGTTGATAGCTCCAATATCTCATCGGATATTTGCGAGTTTCGGATGCCACAATGTCCAAAGAGTTGATATCCGACCATGGGAAACGAAATATTTTCATTCCAGCCACTTCTTGTAATGCACCGACAACAGTTATGGTATATTTTTCAGATACAGAATCGGTTAGTGTAGTGAGTTCAGAAAATTGTAAATCGCTAACCTTTGCCGGTACGATAAAATTGGCGGCAATTGTTTCGTTGCTCCTTTTGAGTTGTTCGTCGCTACTCAAAGCTTTGTAACGGTTACGTACAATAGATGCGGTTGCTCCATAGCTTGTTTTTTCGCGTTTGATTTCCATATCGTTGCCATTGATGATAATATTGTGTGTTCTCACAGATTGATTGATAGGTCGTTGTGAAATGTCTAATTTTATCAAAGAGCTATTTTCTTTGCCACCATTGAAAGGGATGGGGAGTATTTGGGCATTCAAATCATCTCCGGGAATAGCTCCAAAAGGGAGGCTGTTGTCAGTCAGTTCCAAATAATATGTTTTATTATCGATATTGAGTTGTGCTATGGCATGGTTAAAATTAACAGTGGGCATTATAAGATTATCTGTGCCATTTTGCCGTGTCAATATAAGTACCAGATTGGCATCTATATCTGCCATTCTGCAAAGAGAAACAAAGAGCGTGGACAAGTCTTTACAGTCGCCCAGCCTTGTGGTGATGGTGCGAGATGCCTTTTGCGGGATGTAATTGCTTTGCATAAAATCCACGCTGGAGTAGGTTATATTTTCCAATATGTAGTGATAGAAAATTTTTGCTTTTTCAAGTTTGCTTGCTTTTTCGTTGTTTTTTAACAATTTGTTGTAGGTCTCTTTAAGTACATAATCTGTTTTAAATTTGCTGAATGTAAGGTCTTTGTACCAGTCGCTCACATACTTCCAATTGGAGATGCTGCTATAATGTAAGGTGGGAGCAATATCTGCCAACGTACCCATATACGGTTCGCTTTTAACCGCCGGTACGTTTTCCATTTCCCACGTGTAAAGGCTCATGTCTTCCTTTTTACTGATAGAAGGTTGTATGTTGGCATTTTTGACCGAAAAATTAAATTTCTTATCTTCGGGGAGCAGCAAAGAGAATTTGGATTTGATGATAGGAACTCCATACTGAAATTTAAAGTCGTCGAAAAACTGCATTGCCAGTTTCCCCCCCGACAAATCTTGCATACGATATTCCAAATGGAGCACATCATTTACTTCCAAATTGGTAAATACAATACGGTTGTCGTTGGTTTCTGCTTTGGAGATAGTGCCGTTTGATTTGATTACTTCTGCCTTATCTACTATTAATTTTTGCCAGTAACCGTTGTAACCTATTGCATATTCTTTCCACTCTTCAATTCCCGATTTGTTCAAAATTTTTGTAGCCAAATCGTAGCGGTATTCTTTTGCTCCTTCGGGATATATTACCTGTTGTTTCTCATTTAAAATCACCACACTGTTGTCATCTGGATATTCTGCTTGGGAGGGAGCTTTGGCTATAAGTTCCTGCAAGTTGCTTTCGGGAAAAAGCAAAAATATTTCTTTACTTTTCTCCAAAAGTCTCAATTGTGTGCGCGCGTCGTAGCTTGTAGGGGCATAGTAAATGGCTTTTCTAAAATTAGATTTAGCCTCTTCTGTCATATTCAGATTTTTGAAAATATAGCCTCGCTGGATATATACATCGGGCAGAAAAGGGGTTAGTTTCATCTCTTTTTCCGATATTTTCAACGCTTCGTTGTACTGCTGCATGTTAGAAAGCATAGTCATTGTGTTGTGATAGTACCCTGTGGCATAAGGTTTTTCGTTTGAGCGCTTGTTTAAAGCTGCCAATCCTTTTGCGGCGTTCCCCTGTTCAAAGTACAAGTTGGCAAGCAGGGTAAGAGCATCGGAACTGCGGTATTTTTTCAGATAGTTTTCAATAATAGAAATTGCCTTTCTGGGATTTTTGGACACATTTTGTTCTATCAATGAGTTCAAATACATATATTGATAGCTTGACGGATATTTTTTATACATCTCTTTTGAGAGCGAAATCACATCTTCGAATTTTTTTTGGAACGAAGCTAGATTTATTCTCCAACCATCGGTAGTTTCGCTGTCGCCGTACATTTGTATGGTCTGGTTGCAAATGTCTTCAGCTTCGGTATATTTTTCAGACTGAATGGCATCACTATATTTGGAAGAGAGTGAGTGAAATGAGTTAGGGTCATTTTTTTTGATATATTCTATCTCTTTTTCGGTATCGGTATGATTTTTTGACCTGATATAGGCTTCGTAGAGTTTATATGCGACAAGTGTTGATTTTCCGTTGATCTCTTCCAAGGCTTTTAGTGTTTTGGTGCCTTCATAGGCTTTATCGTTGCGAAGATAAGTTTCGGCAAGCAAAAGGTAATTCAACGGATTTTTTTTGTCCATTTTTATCTTGTCGATAAAAAATTCTTCGGCAAAAAACGGAAGTTCTTTTGTATCATAAATTTCAGCAGATGTGCTTGAACGAGATTATCATGCTTACTTAGATAATAAGTTTACATAATTACTTAGTTTACCTAGTTAATAATAATATTAAAGTTCGGATAGGCCTAGCTAGCCATCAACCCACATTTCATGCTCAAGAAACCCACTCCTCCCCTCGAATTATGTAAATTTTTTTTCAAAAGAGGCGATAGACAGGCACCTGCCGCCCAAAAGGGATCGGTGAGAAGACGACTTAGTTAATGAAGTCATTTTTTTTTTGTATAAAATTTGACTCGCAGACCATCCATTAAAATACAGAATAAATAGCAATAAATTTATTTATTTACTTTTCAGTAGCAATGGCAATATACGGCATAAATGTGTTTGTACTTACGACATTTGCTAA
>JBKECI010000039.1:0-13793 GCA_047974405.1 Paludibacteraceae bacterium
AAAAATCGTTTCCGCTTGCAGCAGTAGAGATATTATAGACCTCAACCGTGTAACTGGTGTATGAAGTTGTATTAAATGTAAGTTGCGCATTTTGCCAGGTAGTAGGGGTAATAGAACCCGTTGATGTTTGTGCAACTACTGTGTTAGTCGGGTCTTTAATCCTAATCCCAATATTAAAAGGGAATAAACTTGCTTCTGAAGATGGCACCCCACTTACCGTCCAAAATCCAAAAGTAACACTTGCTGACGAAGGCAGGGTTAGTGTTTGTTTATAAAAAACACCTACCTGCATAGAGCCATTTACTGCCAAAAAAGCATCATTGGCAGCTCCGGTTGTCTTCCCGTAAATATGGTCGAAATGAGTACTCCAGTGTACATTAGCCACATTATTATGTGCAACCACAACATATCTTCCTTCGCCGTTTAAGTCGCCAACATAAGCATATCCATTACCGGGGTTAACCGCAAGATCCCTTGTTCCCGAAGCCAATGTTCCAAAAGTTCCATTTTGTTCGTTTGTGTTAGCCAATGTAGAGCAGCCTTCATCAGCATCCAATATACCGTCGTTGTCGTCGTCCGAATCACAAGCGTCTATTACTCCGTCTCCATCCGAATCCAGTAAATGATCTTTTTCGAAAAAGTCCCATATAAATTGGTCCGATGTCGATGTGTTTTGGTTGTTTTGATGCCAGGTACACGTTCCGTTATCATCGTCCGGATTAGATGTAGTAGTCCAGTTTCCCTGAATAATACATTTAGGGTTATCGATGATGTAGTGATTGCCAAAGTTATCAACCAGCAATATAGCATCTGCCAAAATGTAACCGCCATCACAAATAGAATTATGTGGTTGCAATATAACCCGGATTTGATTACTGCCATTGGGCTGAATTGCCGTGGACGTGAGTTTCTTCCAAGCTTTCCCTGCGTAATTTAAATCCGTAGGTGCAACCGTTTGGTTTACTTTTACATCGATGTTGCCCGATAGCGATTGAATGAAATAATTTGCTTGAGCACAATGCCCGCCGGCGCTCCGGTAATAAGCGTAAACATCATACTTTCTGCCTGTGGAACATTGCAAATTATACTTATAGTTTGGTACTTGTAATAAAGCCGTTTTTGCTCCCACTTCCAGCTCCCAGTCTCCGTCTTTGCCTGTAATGTCATCGGAAGCGGCAACATTAATGCCCAAAATTGTTTCCAAATAGGCAACTGCTTCACGCCCCTTTTCGCCTTTGGCAAATTCGCAGCCATAGATGTTGAGTTGGGTAAAGCCGACGATTCTTGGTTTCAAGAACATTGCAATTTTTTCAGCACCCATCCACTCGCCATTGAGTAATAACTCGCCTGCCCTGCCGTGCGAAAACAATTGGAATGTTTTGTTATTCGTTTGAACTTCCGACAAAATTACTCCGGCGTCTTCCACGCTCTCGTCAATGTATATGTCTTGCCTGTTGTGAGTATCGACATCGGCTATCGTAGTTTGAGCATTGATATTTTGTGATGCTGTAAATAATGCAATGTACACTAAACTTATTTTGAGTAAGTTTTTAACAAAGTATTTTTCTTTCATATAGGGTATTGTTTTGGTTTAATAATTTGTATATAAATTTGATTGAATTTTCACACCCCCTCCCTTCGTTCCCAAACAAGGGAGCGGTGGCTTTTTGTTTGCAATATTCTATTCGTTCTAAAAACAGACCATCTTTTTCCTTTTGTTTGGTAACGATAAAAGGTTCAGATTTGGAGTCTGTACTTTCTGAACTTATTGCTACAAGCAAGTTGATGACTAGGCCAACGAAGGAGAAAAAACGCCTGTGATGGAAATTTGCGCCACGTGTGGTAGCAACATCCTTTGTAGAAAGGGAGGGGCACCGGAGACATTTTTAGATATAACGAAGGGTTCGCTATTGGATTTAGCGTTACCAGCCATAGCTGTATACGCCTGAAACGTTCTGGACAGGGTAGTAACCTTGGCAAAACAAAAAGGAGAATTGATCTTGTCATAATTGCATTTTCAGTTTCAGCCGTCTGCCTTTCTGTAAGGGTATTGGTTTGGCAGACAGTTTGAATTATTCTTCTGTCTTTTCTATTATTTCAACCTATTATATTCTCCTCCTCGTTCGTTTAGCAACAAGGGGAAAATGATAAATTGAGAGGAAGAAAAGCGGAGGTAACTTAGGGTCAATAAAAAAGAAACATCCACTTTTCTCCTCCTTGTAAACAAAAAGAAGAATGTATCACTTTAACTTCAGTACTTTATTATCCAAAAACTATGCCGCTGTAAAGGTGTGAAAGGAGTTTGGTAAGAAATAGAGGGGGGATCAAAACCGCAAAAATATGTTAATATTTTAAGCGGTGGGATAAAAAACAGATACAAAAAAAATGTGTTAATATAGGGATGTTTTTAACTTTTTGTTTTTCAATGATTTTCATTAAAATAAACATTCTATTTATCTACTCTATTACATAAATAGAGATGCAGGAAAATTACGTTTTTATCGACAATCTCACTCAAGAATATAAAAAAATGGAGTCAGATCTTTTTAGAGGTATTAAAAGATAAGAAGACAAGATATTAAGTATATAATCAGGATATTTTACTTAACAAAAAGGACATTTTTTTTAGGGGAAGAAAAAAATGGGGAATATTTAAGCTTAGAATACCTTTTTTTTGCAAGGTAGAGAGAGGGAAAAACGCATGAGAGAAAACAGAATAATACCCTAAAACACTACAAACAAGAATATTACAAACAAACGACAAGGTCATGTCGTTTTGATAGATAGAAATTGAGAGAGAATAAGCAGAAAAAATAAATCCGGTTTTGAGCAAAAGAAAATTTTATAAAAACAGGCAGAGAAAATAGGAAAAATTAAGCGTTAAATAAATTCACAAACAACTAAACACAAAAACAAAACTTAACCTTAGTTATGTTTATTTAAATAACTACATCTGCACAATGACAGACATCCGGCCTATTTTCACCGAAAACACGAAATTACATTTTCTATATTAAATCTACTTGTTATAAAATTTAGAATAAATAATCACTTTACAATTTCCACCTTAGGGTAAGACAAAAACAAAAAATATCTACTTCACTCTGCAAATATAATGTAAATAATTTACAGACAATCATTTTTTTTAGAAAATTATTTACCAAAACAGTAATTTATTTTCATTATAAATAAACATAAAATCAGCGCTCTGTATTACAATTAATTACATTGCATTTGTCGTGAGTTCTAAATTTACGGCAACTTGTTTTTTTTTGCTTTTTACAACCCACCGATTGCCGCTGTTATCTGCAAACTTAAAACTCGCCACACAAACAGCACATTTGGTTTTTGCCGACACACAAATCCAACGCTTTAAAAACCAAAAGAGCTGTTTCTTGCCCAAGCTCTGACAAAATTATTACTCTCTGTTAATACAAATTTATATTGAATTTCAATAATTAAATGTATCTTTGTGCATTATGTCTAAAAAAAAGACTCTGAACCAATGAATCGGATTAAAAAGGTTTTAAAGGAACAAGGCAGAACTCAAACTTGGCTTGCTGAAAAGATTGGAAAAAGTTATGTAGTTGTTACAAACTATTGCAACAATAATACACAGCCAAGTATTCAAATCTTAACAGAAATCTCACAGATTTTGGATGTTGACATAAGAGAATTATTGGTTTCTACAAAAGAGGATTAACAAATGGATAAAAAAATTGAAATATTTGAAAATGGAGCAATTTGGCTTCGGGCAGATTTCCATTTGCACACCAAAGCCGACAAAGAATTTGCCTACACAGGTAACGAAAATGATTTTTGCCGTTTGTATGTGGAACAACTCAAATCGCAAAACATCAATGTTGGCGTAATTACCAATCACAATAAGTTCGACAAAAATGAATTTGTGGCATTACGTAAAAAAGCACTCAAAGAAGGAATTGGATTGTTTGCAGGCGTGGAGTTTTCTTTGAAAGAAGGTATTCATATTCTTATAGTATTTGACGACAAATGGTATCAAGGCGAAACAGACAACATCAGTAAATTTTTGGAAAATGCTTTTTATGGCATTCCAAATTATGATAAACCAAATTATCCAAACTCAAACTTTAATCTGAAAGAAACAGTTGAGGCATTGTATAAAATCGGACACTACTACTTTATTATTTTGGCTCACATTGACGACACCAACGGTTTGTTTACAGAGTTGAGAGGCAGAACCCAAGAAGATTTTGTAAAACAAGAATCTTTCAGCAGGGTGTTGGCGGTTCAAAAAAGTGCTAATCTTGAAAACTACAACAAACTTTGTCAATGGTTAAACAGAAAAAGTAAAATTTCTTGCGTTGAAGGTTCGGACAATGCACACGGTGGTATTGAGGCAATCGGCAAAGGAAAAGTTACTTATCTGAAAATTGGCGATTTCAATTTTGAAGCATTGACTTATGCTTTATCTGACAGCGAATACAGAGTGTCGCCAAAAGCTAAACCCGAAATCAAAAACTCCTACATCAAATCTATTGCCTTTGAAGGCGGTTTATTGGACGGAACAAAAATTGATTTTTCACCTGAACTTAACACACTTATAGGAATTAGAGGAAGCGGAAAATCTTCAGTTTTAGAAATTTTGCGTTATACATTGGGCATTCCATTGTCGCCCACTGCCATTGACCCAAACTATAAAAATGGGTTGATTGAATATGTTTTGAAAAGTGGCGGAAAGTCAATCGTTACAATTGTGAACAGGCACAAAGAAGAATACCGCATTGAAAAAATCTACGGACAAAAAGAAGACATTTATAAAGAAAATGTTTTGCAAACGAGTATTTCAATCAACGCCATATTTGACTTTCCTGTTCATTTCGGGCAAAAAGATTTGTCAAACAAAGATGCAGATTTTGAAGCCGATTTAATTCAGCGTTTGATAGGCACCCGCTTAAAAGATATTCAATCAAAGATTGAACAAAAGAAAAGAGAGATTATCAATGTTATTGCGGAAATCAAAAAACTTCGCAATCTGAATGAGTTAAAAAAAGACACCGAAACCGTCATAAAAAATGCTCAACACCAGCTTGAATTTTTTAAACAGAAAGGCGTTGAAGAAAAATTGAAACAGCAAACGCTTTTTGATTCGGACGTTTCTAAATTATCGCAAACAGAAAGTTCCGTGAACAGTTATTTAAGCGAATTAGAATCGTTAATCGCCAATCACGATTATTTTTTTCAACAAGACATTTCAGGTTCAGAAGAAAATAAAGAGTTTTTTGATGAAGCGAAAAAATTGTTGCAAGAACTAAAAGCAGAATTTGAAAAACTTAAAATTATTCAAAACAATTCGGCTCAACTTCAACTGAAATACAAAGAACTTATTGCTAAAATCAATGTAAAAAAAGAAGGACTGAAAGAAGAATTTGCCAAAATAAAACGTGAAATCGGTACAGACACTATCAATCCCGATAATTTCCTTACGCTAAACAGGCAGATTGATACGTCAAAATTGAAATTGTTGGAAATTGATAAATCAGAAAAGAAAAGAAAAGAATGGCAAGACGATTTATTAAAGAAATTGGCAGACCTTGACAATCTTTGGTTGGAAGAATATCAACTTTTAAAGAAAGAGGTTGACAGAATTAACGAAGCGGAAAGTAAACTTTCTATTGCTGTTGAATTTAAAGACAGACGGGATAAGTTTATTGACAAGATGAAGCAAATTTTCAAGGGTTCAGGTATTCGAGAAACGGCATATCAGGAAATAGAAACAACTTACAAAGATTTTATTCAAATACATAAAGACAGTAGCAAGCTCAACTCAATCTTGAATGAAAATCAGGTTGTTGATTTTAAACGAAGAATGTCCGAAAATTTGGAAGAATTGCTCACGTTTAAAGTGGATAATAAAATCATTATTCAATACAACGGAAAGTCGTTAGACAAACATTCTTTGGGACAACGTGCATCGGCTTTAATTTTGTTTTTATTGGCACAAAAGGAAAACGATGTTTTGATAATTGACCAACCCGAAGATGATTTGGACAATCAAACTATTTACGATGAGGTTATCAAAGAACTAAAGAAAATAAAAGGTAATATGCAGTTCATTTTCGCAACACATAACGCAAATATTCCTGTGCTTGGCGACAGTGAAAAGGTTGTGGCTTGCAGTTATGACGAAAAAAAGATAACGGTTCATTCAGGCACTATTGACAACCACCAAACACAACGATTTATTGTTGATATAATGGAGGGTGGCGATGAAGCCTTTAACCGCAGAAAAAACATTTACAGCATTTGGAACATTGAAAAAATAAAAACAAAATGAACGCAATTGAACTATTAGACATTATCAGCACAGGTGAAACAAGCAAAGTTCAGTTTAAAAGAGAAATTGACAATGATGATTCTATTGCTGCTGAACTGATTGCTTTTTCCAACTCAAAAGGCGGAATGATTTTGTTTGGAATTGAAGATAAAAAGGGAGCTGTTCTTGGTTTGGATTATCAACAGTTACAATCATACAACAACAGAATTGCAACAATAGCTAATGATAAAGTAGAACCACAAGTTTTTCTCTACACAGAGGTTGTGTCAATTCCTTCGGGAACTGACGACAAGAAAATTTTGGTTGTGGAAGTTTCGGAAGGTATTGCAAAACCATACAAAGATAAAAACGGTGCAATTTGGATAAAACAAGGTTCTGACAAAAGAAGATTGACCGACAACAACGAACAAATAAGATTGTTTCAACAAAGCGGTATATTATATTTAGACGAGATGATTATTCCTCAAACTTCCGTTGATGATGTTGACTTTTCAAAAGTAGAGCAATACATAAATGCAATTCATAAAAGAGAAACAGAAGAAAAAACTGAAATATCAGAAACCTTATTGACAAATCTTAATATATTAAAAGACAGTCGTCTAACATTAGGTGGACTTTTATTTTTTGCAAATAATCCACAAAAATACAGACCTGCATTTTGTGTAAAAGCAATTTCTTTTTTCGGCAACAGTATTGGCGGAATGGACTACCGTAGTAATAAAGAAATTGTTGGAACGATACCTGAAATTTTTGAAGAAACTATGGATTTCTTTAATGCTAATTTACAACACTTACAAAACGGTCAGAATTTCAACAAAACAGGTAAATTGGAAATTTCGCAAACAGCGTTGGAAGAATTATTCCAAAACGCTTTGGTACACAGAGATTATTCAAAAAATTCGCCTGTACGTGTAATGATTTTTGACAACCGAATTGAACTTGTAAGTCCAGGTTCATTACCAAATAGTCTTACGATTGAAAACGTAAAAATGGGAAACGCAGTTGTAAGAAATAACCTTTTGGTTTCTTATTTCTCTAAATTGATGAATTATCGGGGTTTTGGTTCGGGAATTACACGAGCTTTAGAGGCTCAACCCAATATAGAACTGATTAACGATGTGGAAGGCGAACAATTTCGGGTTATCATTCCAAGACCAGAAAAGAAATGAAATAGCCAACGCTAAAACCATACACACTGCCAAGTATCCGCTACCGCACGCATCGTGTAACAATAACTTAAAATCGATACAAATAACCTTTTTTCTCCGACATAATCAATAGTAATAATATCTTTTCCTCTTATTTCTATTTGCTTACCTGCCACACGAAAGAATTCGTGTGGCAGCTGGGGAATTGAAGTTTGTAACTTTTATTTTCAGCTCCCACAGAGAAAGGAGATGTCGATTTAAGTTTTGATAAATAGATATATATCATCAATTTACATAAGACCTATTGTTTTAAAAAAATCTTCCCATTTTCTTTTGTTTACAAACGAGAGAAAAGGGGGAAGATAAATGATGACAAAACGTGCTAGTTCTTAATTTTTAGCCCGCGTAACCTCAAAAAATAGCCTAAAGCGAAAGCAAGCAGCAGGTACAAACCCCCTCCCACAGGTATCTGGCTATCGGGGTCGGGGTCGCCTCCCGGGTCTATGATGATATCCCCGTTGTCTGCAGGGGCAGTGGGGGCGTTGATAGACGGTGTGCCCCCCGAAGGCAAAGCGGCACTACCGAAAGCGGCAAAAGTACCTGAACTGCCACCCACGCCGGAGCCCTTTTTGCTACCCGAACCTGCCAGGAGCAAACCGGCAGACATACCTTGCGATAATGGAGAGGTTCCACTCTTTGCTACCCTGCCCGACGACGGAGCCGAAAGTGCAGAAGAAGAAAATCCACCATTAGGCACTGTTGACGAAATCACTCTGCTTTTTTGAACAGAAGGTACCGAAACAAGCAGACCCGATTCGCCCGAGTTGCCGTAGGAGTTTCCTCGCCCCCTTTTGACGTGACTATTCCCCGCCCCATCCAGAGAGGCTTGGGAAGAAAAATCGGCTTGTTCTAAAAAATCTTCAACGTAATACAATTCGTGTTTGGCGTGGTTTATATTATTGACAAGAGCATATACGGCAAACAAAAATAATCCAAAACTAGCGGCTAATATTATTTTATTTTTCATTTCCAAAGGTAAATTGTTGTTTTTCTATTATCTATAGTAAACGGATGGTATGTTATATGTATCCTTATCTATTCTCGGTCAGTCGTGCAATCTTCCCCTCGTTTTTGAAACGAGGGGAAGAGAGACATCCGTTTTGTTACTGAATTATCACTTTTGTTGTAATTCCATACTTGCCGGCATTCATACGCACCAGATAAGCACCGGGAAGCAACCTGGCCGAAAAATCTTCGCTGCTCAATGGAGAAACTGATTTTTGCATCAGCAAACGTCCCGAAACATCAAACAAACGGAAAGTACCCGCCTCATCGCAATTGTTTATCAAACGTAGCTTATCGCCAACTGTGTACGATTGGAGCATACTCTCACTGCTCTTATCGTTGGAAGAGGAGAGATTACCTCTTATCTGAAAGCGCCGGACAGTCTCTTCTGCAACACCGGCGGTAAACCGATAGACGGTGCTTTCGTCTGCAAGAGGTGTTACTGTACCCGATACCAAATCGATCAGATAGAGAGAAGAGTACAACCCGTCGAGGTTTTTCTTCGTTAACGTAAGGGTGTATTCGTTCGAATCGTCGCCGCTTACAAAGTCGATGTAGGTACCAAGCAACGTGTTGCTGGCGCTGACCTGCATCGCTCCGTCGGGGGTAGTGGTATAAATGTAGGCACCGGGAGTACCAAAAAATTTGCGACCGTCCCAACCATTATCGAAACCAACCGAAGCACCCTCACGGCTAAATAGCCAGAGTTTATCGCTGCTTGTCTCACTCGTCAAAGTCGTTTCAAGGAAGGAGAGTTCCTCGTCGGCAACCGACAATTCCCGTACGCCACCATTATAGCGGGGAGCTGTCTGGGGTTTGTCGTTTTTTACCAACGTATTGTATGTAAGCGTTACAGCCCTCGAATTGTCGTCGGGACCCAAATGGCGAAGCAAAAATCCATTCATCGAAGGGATATTGCCATAACCCATAGCAGAGCCGGTAGATTGAGGTATGGCAATGTACATACCCACGCTTGTCCCTTGCTGGGTGGCGGGCTTTACCTTTTCGGCCCACAAACCAAAGGTGGAGGTGTTGAACATATAAACAGTTTTCTCTACTGAACCGTCGCTCGGAAAACCGATATTTGCCAGTGGAAGCGCTGCCGTAAACGAATTGCCAAACACGTTTTGACCTACCCCGTAGCGCAGGTTGTTTTGATTACCGTCTCCCGCACCGGTGCTGCCGCTACCCCCTACCAAAGGAGCCAGGTGGGTAAGCGTCAAAGTCTTATCGCAAAACACCAGAGAGCCTTGCATAGATAGTATCTTGGGGGCATCTTGCGTGATTTCGTACCCTTTGAAAGCTGTAAGCACGCTGCTGTTGTACAGTGTGATCCATTTTTTGTAGTAAGAGCTAGCACCGTTAGCTGCCTCACTGTATTCTCTCAAATACGAGCCGTAGAAAGTGGGATCTGCCACCACCGATTGCACCGGAACACCAAAATACTGCCAGTGGTAATAACCGCTGAACACTTGATTGTAGGTGGGGCTGCCGTCGATATTGTCGGTCCACGAGTAGGGGCTGCCCTGCTTATACCCTTTGGCGTACATCTGTACCGTACCCATCACGGGGCTGCTACAAGGCTGACCGTTGAGAAGAAGGCTGCCGTTGGCGGTAGAGCCGTTGCTTGAGGCTTGCACCTGCAACTTGTTTGGGTCGGTAGAGCTGCCCGTTACCGTACCATTTACCACCAAACCTGTTCCGGCGGGGATGACCGTGGCTTTCGACGATTCGTTGATCAAATTATTTATTTCACGATTCTGGTCCAGGACTAAATCTCGTTGGGCGGCTCCCAAACCGTTGCCGTATCCGGGTTTGTTGTTGACCGCAGTGGCAAATTCAACGTCTTCGCCCGGATTGGGGACTCTCGTTGTCCAATTACCGGTATTGCTCCAATCGGAATCTACATTTCCTACCCATAAATTTTTGGGTAAGATATTGACAGTAACAATGGTTTCATCAGAGCCGGTACAAATTCCCGAAACGGTGTATTTGAATTGATAAGTTCCTACGGCTAATGTACTTGCATCCAATATTTCGCCACTCAGGTATCCGGTATTTGACAGGTCCGTCCATTCTCCATAATTATCGTAAGGCGCGGTCAGGTAATCAAACAAGTTTATCATTTCGGCATTTTGCTGTATGATATTGACCGTTTGTCCTGTACCGGCTTCGGGAGCAGGAGCGGGGTCTTTGATTTCAAAACTTAACGTTTGCGCGATACAGGCATTCGGATTGGCGGGATAGCTCAAATGGGCATAGTATGTACCCGCATTTGTGGTGGTATTAAACGGATTGAATGTAAGCGTATTGCCGGTAGCTATGACTGTGGGGTCGCTCCCTTTGGTCCATTCGATGTGCAAAAATGAGAGTCCTTTTATATACAATTTTCCGACTTGACCATCGCATAGATTGCTCGGAACGATTACCGGAGATTTTATCGCATCTGTTTTAAAGACAGCTACCCGGCTGTTGCCGCACTCGTCGGTTACTCTTATTTTATATTTGCCGGGCGATAGCTCCGAGAAAATCGGATTAGTTCCGTTGTCAATGTTGTATGGATTGCCGTTATATTCTATTATTTCGTATTGAAGCGGTTCGTTTCCCGAAGCATCGATGGTCAGTTCGGTTTTTCCGCTTACACAATTCGTTACGTAATAGCTGTTTAGCGTAAGCGGCACAGGCGTTATTTCGAAAGTTTCCAATACGTCTCGACAAAAAGACGCGAAATCACTCCCACTATTAATCCTATACTGCACAATTACCCTGAACAGCCCGGTAGAAGTGATGTTGGTCAATGTGCCCGATACCGTGGAATAACCGACAGCACCATCCGCTGTATTAAAACTTATACCGGTAGATGGACTGATAGTGGTTCCTTCTGTATAATAAACAGTTGTCGCGTCAGGATGCCCCCATTTATTTTTTGCCGGAAAGTATTTTTGCAACCACATTATCTCCGCGCCCAAATAAGAAGAAACAGAAGCGGCAACATCAAAAGCTCCACAGTGATAGGTAGGTGTAACGGTAGAAGTGATGCTCTTGTCGTAAATGGTTAAGGTATCGTTCATAGCTATTCCACAAGTACCGGTAGCCTGTACCGAATAGTGACCGGCGGGTAGGGAATTCATATAAAATATTCCGTTTGACGCTATGTTGGATGAAACGTCATAGGGTAACGCGCCGTAATTGGAGACAAAAGCAGTGGGAGCCGACGTGATTTTTACCGATGTCAAATTGTCTGCCTGCGTCGCGTTTACACTGCTTCGGATAGCGAAAGATACGGAACCTTCGTTGTCGCCGCATCCGCTGTAGTTGAATAGCTGCCTTAAAGAATAGGTTACATTGCTGGTAACAGAGAATGTATAAGTCTGGGTTCTTCCGCAAGAAGTTACCTGAATCGTGTAATCGCCATCCGGCACACCGGCGCTCGAAGCGTTTCCAAAATTAACACCTGTTGGAACCGAAGGATAGGTATGGGCATAAGTTCCCGTAATAAAATCGGAATTGTAATTTGCCGGATCGAAACCGGCCGGATAATTTGTGAATTTTATTTCGACGGAGCTATAATGATTCCAAAACTGATCTAGCGCAATGTATTTCGAGCCACAGCCGGCTGCCAAGGTTCTGTAACGTATTGAAGGGGTAGCCGTTATCTTGTCGGTAAAGGTATAAACCGTTCCACACACATCGGTATAGGTTACTTTGTGGTTGTAGGTATAGCCATAGTAATAAGGGATGTTGTAACCGTAATCGTTATCCGCATTTGAGTTCATTACCCGGTTGATAACGGTGGCGGCTCCGCCGGTCGGATTCTGTATTTCAATCTTTTGGGTGATCGGAAATTTGCCTACCGGAATTGGTATCGCGGTGTTGTAACGCAATCTTTCCTGATGGTAGATATTATTACAGTCCGTCATATTGTAAAAGCCCCAAGTTGCATTGTTACTTCTTTGCACGTCATACGTTCCGGAAGTTGTCGTAACGGTTACGCCGAGTGATTTGCTGTTGCCACAGACGTCGGTTACCACCACATTGTAACTACCGGGGGCGACCGGTTGGAGAATGTTGGATGTTTGTGCCGGTATGACTACTGCGCCATTAGTAGAGTTTAGCAGCTTGTAGTTTGCGGGGTGTCCGGCTGTAACATTGACCGTCAATGTGCTGTTGCCGGCACAGGCAGCCGTTTGGGTTACGGTAAAGGCAAGGTTTTGTCGAACGTCGCTTATGGTAACATCAGCCGTCTTCTGGTTAGTCTCCGTCCCGAATGTTTGCATGGCAAGCACGCGGTAATTACCGTTTGTAAAACCTGTTTCGGTATGGGTAAGCGTAGTACCCGTGGCAGGAACATCGGATATGGTACGGATAGGATTTGTCGTATTGGGCAGTTGATAGACAAATAAGTCAAAAACGGCGCCGGCTTGGGTATCTGCTATGTCGATGACGATTTGTCCGTTGCCCGTACAAGTCATATGGACCGGAGTCAGCGTTAGCGTAAAATCGGTTATCGCTGCTGATAACGACTGAGCAAGCAGAAACAAACTAAGTATGCCTAAGATTTTTTTTCTGCCACTAGTTCCGACAATAGTAAATTTTTTCATTTTATCTTTAATTTTATGTTATCTATTTATATAAAAATAGCAGACATTTCTCTTGAGGTTAATTCAAAATTATCAAAAACATAACAATAAGTGAATAGAATTTATTAGTATTCTAAAAAACATCCAAGAGTGTACAAGGCATTTAAACATTTATTTGGTTAAAGGATAATACATGCATTACAAATTACAAGAAAATCACATAAAAAATGTAATGCTTTATTAATCAGCAAATTAATGCTAACAAATGTGTTTTGTCAAATATTATGCCAAATATTACACTCCTGTTTATTTCGTACAAATCACACCATTGATCTCACTCTCCCACTTTTACAAAGCTCAAGAGCCGGCTCCTTCCGTTTCCGAACGGGAGGAAAGAAAATAACCCTATACTTGAAGCATAAATGGCAATAAGAATTTTGTCTTAAAACTTATTATCTGATTATTATCTCTGAAAAATATAAGATTATTTTTCCAAACTGCTATTTTGCTTTCACGGTAAACAACAAAACAATCAATCCATTAGTTTTGCTGGAAAAAGTAAATAATCTAAAACATTCGTCGAAAAAATTTACAAGAAAAGCCTACGCTGGATTGTCGAATTGCAATCTGTCCACACCAAGGCACTCACAACAAATATTTTCCCTGTACCGGCATACCCTTTTA
>JBKECI010000040.1:0-1718 GCA_047974405.1 Paludibacteraceae bacterium
GGAAACGCTTCATATACAGGCTTAACACCTGGCGAATACAAATTTATTGTGTACACGGCAAACAACGATAAAATTTGGGGAGACACACCCGCAAAAATAACAATTGTTATCACTCCTCCTTTTTGGATGACAATTTATGCCTATATATTTTATTTTATATCATTTTTTATCGCTGTTTTTATCACTCTAAAATATCTACAAAAAAGGAGAACTAAAAAACGGTCGGAATTGGAATTGATAGAGCGAAACAGGCAAAAAGAAGAACTGGAACAAATGAAATTTAGATTTTTTACCAACATAAGTCACGAATTTCGAACACCGCTCACATTGATAATGACTCCTTTAAACACACTGATACAGCAATCGGAAAATCTGCAAAAAGAAAGACTGAAAGCGATATACCGAAATGCCAACGATATGCTGGGGTTGATTAATCAACTGCTCGACTTTCGCAAATTAGAAATGGGAGGTGAAAAATTAAAACTGACTTCCGATAATATTGTCGAGTTTGTAAAGTACATCCACTCTTCATTCAAAGAAGCAGCGATAGCGAGAAATATTACATTCGTTATTGAGCAAGAGCCTGCCGAATTATACATCTGTTTCGATAAGGCAAAAATACAGAGAGTTCTTAATAATCTTTATTCCAATGCACTTAAATTTACGCCCGATGGAGGCATGGTAGCCACCGTAATTAAACAGATAGAAGAAGATGGCAGAGAATATGTTGTACTTGAAATATCCGATTCGGGATGTGGAATAGAAGAGAAAGACCTCGAATATGTGTTTGACCGTTTTTATCAAGGAAATACAACAGGTTCTGTAGGTGCAAGCTCGGGAATAGGATTGCACTTGGTAAAAGAATATGTTGTATTGCATGATGGAAAAATTACCGTAAATAGTAAAAAAGGAGAAGGCACCACTTTTTCGATATTTATTCCTACAAACTTAAAAATGGGGGAGGGGATAGACACAAAAGAAAATCCTCAAACATTGTTTTCCGATTCGGAAAAAACATTCAAATATACCAGACGAAAAACACTGTTAATTGTGGAAGACAATATCGAATTTCAACATTTTTTGGTTGAGCAGCTGAGTAATAGATTTAATATCCTGAAAGCTAATGATGGAATACAAGGCGAAAAAATGGCTGTAGAAAAGTCTCCCGACCTGATTATATCGGACTTAATGATGCCACTTTTAGACGGGTTAGAGCTATGTTACCATATCAAAAATAATATACATACATCGCACATTCCGTTTATTCTACTTACAGCCCGCCTCTCGGACGAAGCTCGGATAGACAGCTATAAAGCCGGAGCAGACTCATATATATCCAAGCCATTTAATATGGAAGTATTGCTGGCACGCGTAGAAATGCTTTTTGAACAACTTGAGAGAAGAAAAGACATATTTCATAAAACCATAGAAATATCACCCTCTACAATAACCATATCTACACTGGATGAGGAATTTGTGAAAAAAGCGGTTGCTTATGTTGAAGACAATATAGATAATTTCGATTATTCGGTCAATCAGTTGAGTGAAGATATAGGTATGAGCCGTACACAGCTGTACCGTAAGTTTCAGTCTATCACAGGTCTAACCCCTAACGACTTTATCCGCTCTGTACGATTGAAACGCGCTGCCCAACTACTAAAAGACAGCAACTACAATGTGTCCGAAATATCTGACTTGGTAGGGTTTAATTCTATCAA
>JBKECI010000041.1:0-56486 GCA_047974405.1 Paludibacteraceae bacterium
ATGAGACTTTTACTACCAATACTTCGTTAAACTTTAGGCACATTTAGTGCCATATAAAATAAGTTCTTTGACATTCCGGCTATTTTTAAGTATGTTTGGTATGACAGCAAACATTGCCATAAATCTATAAAGCAGTAAGGAATTGTGGTTCAGCGCAGTATGTTGTTTGGCATCGCGGTATAAAAACTCGATTTGAAAACGGGTTTTGTAGATGTCCAAAATTTCCATTACATTTAATCGGCAGTTGGTAGAGAAGTAGATTTTAGTCGTTGGTTTTCGATTCTCCACGTAATTTACCACTACTACTCTCACTGTTCGCTTCATTGCCACGGCTTTCACTACGGCGGTATATATCTGTATGGAATCGTCCTGCTGCATTACTTTTTGAAAATGATTCCTATCGAGTTTTTTGACATCTACCGCTCCGCCCGATGTGCAGGGTCTTCCTCTTTTTCCTGTTTTTACGGGTGCAATCAGGTACTGTAGGCGCACATCGTCTCTGAATCGGGAGACCAAATCCAAACCGGATTCGGACAGCGAATCGGCAAATTCTTTTTTTTGAAAAACAGGCATCAGCAACCACTATATTGGAGATTGCTTTGAGTTTTTCGGCTCTCTCGACAAGGATTCGGGCATTGATACTTAAAAAAAACCAAAGAACGTCTTTGAAAAAATCTTTACGCCATTTATTGATTGACGATAAGGAGGAGAAACATTGCTCACAAAGTTGAGCGTAAAAATTTTTATAAGAAAAATAGGTCTTGAAAGTCATATCCGAATAGATGTAAAGTACCTATAAAGATGCTGACTTTCAATGACTCGCATAAATACTTTAACACTTATTTCACTGAAAATCAAATTATTATATAAAAGTTTGACAAAGTATTATATAAAATTTAACAATCAAATTCAACCTTCATTTTACCGAATGTAATATTTTAACACTCAGCCCTTTTTGCGCAGACCACCCCGACTTGTCGGTAAGGCTGACAAAAAAGTGATAATCTCCATCGTCAAAGTTTCCGCTTGCATTTGCTAAGGGAATTGATATTGGCAGATGTGTGATATACTCCGTTTTTCCAGCCGGAATTTTGAATTCGTCAATCGCAGTATATGGATTTACAGAAGATTTATCTATTGAACGGACGCATTCTTCAATTTCGGTGCTGTGCGAATGGTGAGTAAAATTATTGTGTATGTCGATGCTGTACGACCCAAGTTCAAAATTGTCTGAAAAATGCATTTTAAGGATAAAGGACTTGCCAAAATAGAGCGTATCGCAGTTTTGAGGAAAGGCATTTTCTATTGTCAAATCAATGACTGGTTTTTCTTTGTCGATGTTGTTGTTTTCACAAGAAATAATTGTGGCTATTGACAAAAATAATATTATTGAGAATTTTAGATTTTTCATTTTAAAAATTTCTTTTTTTCGGACAGGCATTTTTAGCTACCTGCCCAAAAAAGAGTTTAAAAATTAATAACTATTGGACAACAACTTGATACATGTCCGTATTTCTTGAACTACGCCCGTTTTGCAAAAAATTGTTTATTGCCAAAGTTTCGGTATCTACCTGTTGTTCAATGCCAATTTCCTCCTCTATTGTAGTTGATTGCCCATTCATATCGGTAACAGTGATATGGCAATGATAAGCGCCTGTAGCTGCTGTGGAGGGGATATCAACGTGTTTGTGAAAATTGATATTTTTTAGTCCAACATATTCGGTGTATTCAACTGCAATCTCGTTACCGTCTCCTTCTTCTTTGTGGATTTCGACTACTATTTTGCTTATCTTTCCTTCGGCAACAATCTCTGCTTCAATATGTAAATCGGCCCCAGCATAGGCTTTGTGGCTGTTGCCAATTCCTAATTCAAGTCCGCTAATAATTGGTTTCGCAATATCTTCGTCTTTTTCACAAGAGGTAAAAATGGTCATAATAGCCATGCTAAAAAAAATAGTGAGTATTTTAAATTTAGAATTCATCATAAAAGTTTTTAATTGTTTTTTTAAAATTTCCAGAAAAAGGGACAGAAATATTTATTACCATATTTCGGCCCGGTTCCGGAACGTTTATCAGCCTGTAATAGCTGGTATGGTTAAAGTATTTTGTATTCATCAGGTTTTGGACCTGCATATTCACTTCAAATTTTTGATTCCCGATTGTCAATGTACCTCCCAAACCAATATTGAAAATATTGTAACCATTGGTGATTTCTTCGGGCGGAACAATATTCGTTTGAGCTGCAACCAACCGATAATCGACAGAGACATAGGGGTTTTCAACATGTTTTATCTTGTGTTTTTGATATTTAATATTGAAAATAGCTGAGGCTGGAGACGAAAACGGCAGCGTATAGCCTTTTTTATCGCCCGAGAGTTGTTCGGAATATACATACTCGCCAACTACGCCTATTTGTATCGATTTCATTAATTGATAATGTGCGTGAATTTCGGTCCCATACCTGAAAATTTTACTTTCGGCGTAATGAAAAACTTGATTACCGTTACCATAGAGCCTGTCGTGTTCCGAGGTTGGATTCAGATAAATATAGTTTGAAAAATAATTGATAAAAGGCATAGCTCCAAATACAAATCTCTGCGAGGCAAATTCGACACCTACATCCAATTGATACGAAACTTCGGGCGACAAATCGGAATTGCCAACTTCGTAGCTAAAATGGTGATAGTTTACACCATTGGCAGCCAACTCTTTGGCAATAGGCATCCGAAAGCTCTTGCCAACATTAATTTTACATAACCACTTTTTGTGATTATAATTGTATCCTGCCGACCAAGTGAAATTTGAAAAATTGCGATTGACATTACTCCCTCTCTGCAAGTATTGCAATACGGTGTCACCGTTCTCGATAGCCGGAGACAAAAACCAATCATTGTACTCGCTCGTTTTTATTTTTCCATAATCGTAGCGAACGCCCAATTGCAGCGTACTATTATTGGTAATCGAGTATTTTCCCAAGGCATAACCACCCAGATTAAACCAGCGATAAGTAGGAATAATAAAACCCCCACCGTTAATCTGGTTGCGTTGATACTCGCTGTTGATTCCGAAATGAAAACGTGTTTTGGTGTCAGTTTGCCAAAATAATTTTATGTTTCCCGCATAAACTTCCTTGTCAAACTCACGTTCAAGGTTGGAATCAAACGCCAGTGTATCAGGAAATACCGCTGGCATATAACCGTGACTGACATATTGACTCCACTCTTGTCTGAAATTACGTTGATAGCCCAAATGAGATTCAATTCTCAACAATTCCCACTGATAATGAGAAGAATTGGTGATTTTGAAATGATTTACTGCTTGAAAAGGATAAAGAATATCCCGACTCGATTTATCGTAAACCTCACTATCCACGTTTCGGGGTTCCAATCCATGTGCGTTGGCAAAAAATCCGCTTTTGGTGTACACGTTGCTTATTAGGAATTTGCTCTGAAATAGGTCATTAATAATCCCGAACGAGAAATGAAAGTCCGCTTCTTCACCAGCTGTATTGCGTAAATGGTTTTTGTAAAGCGCAGTGCGATACGAATAGATATCAACACTATCAGCCGGCACCTTGTAGTCACCGTAATCAAGTATAGTTGCCCTAAAGTCGGTAAAAAACCACCCTTTTCTACCATACAAAGATACTGACCCCCCGACAAAATCATTGTTGGTTTTTCCTGTTAAGTCAATAGTACCTCCGAAAGAATTAACAGCAGGAATTTTCGTGTTTTTCACATCAATAACTCCGCCAATGGCTTCCGGACCATATTCGAGCGAGGCAGCTCCTTTAACGATTTCAATATTCTCCACACCATACTGGTCAATTTCCAGTCCGTGGTCGGATCCCCACTGTTGAGCTTCGTGCTTTATGCCGTTTTCCACTACTACCACGCGGTTAAATCCCAGTCCGCGAATAACGGGCTTTGACTGTCCCGAACCGATATTAACAGTTGATATGCCCGGTAATCGTTCGAGCGAATTCATCAGGCTGCCACCCATATTTTGTTTTAGATACTCGTTGTTCACAATTTCAATATTGAGCGCAGCCTCTTTCTTCCGAGTTTTCGTATGGCTATCCACGACCACAACTTCCTGCAAACTAAATGATACAAAGCCTAATTGGACATTGTAAGTCGTATTGTCTGAAATGGTAATAGTATCGACCAATGTTTGATAGCCTATGCAAGAAATTTTGATGGCATACTTGCCTGCCAATAGCGAACCAATGACAAAATTACCTTTGAAATTGGTCATTGTGTCCCTTTTTACAGGATGCAACACCACCGAGGCTTCTGCCACAGGCTTACCGTTTTCGTCAGCAACCGCGCCTTTAAGTTCAAAGCGTGATTGCGCAAATGAGAAATCGGCAAATATACTCATACCAAGTAAGAGCACAAAAAACTTGCTCATATTAAATTGATTGTGATAATATTGCTTGAAAAAATGAAAAGGAATCGTTTGTTAAATAGGAAAAGGGGGTGCTCTGGGAGTTTTTTTTGAAAAATTCTGGTGATAATACGGATTAATTATTTTTTCATCAAGCAAGCTTATAATTTTGGAGCTTATTGTTCTGAAAACCGCAGTATCGGGCAAATCGTTGATTGAAAATTGGTAATCACATATAATGCATTCATTTTGATGGAGCAACGCGTCTGTTGTCGTTAGGCAGACATCATTTTCAGAAAACGACTTATTAATTGTTTGATTTTCAAACCCATGTTCGTGTTTGTGGTGATAAACGATATGTATCGACTGAAATAAAATCGGAAACAAGAATATCCCCAATAAAAACAGAACAATATATTTCTTTGTACAAATCATTCAACAAACTGATTTCTATGCTCTTTTACATTTTACACACATACCTTTTATCAAAACTTCCGTTTCGGTTTGTGAATAACCTTCGGGTAAGGTGTATTTTTGCACCGGAATATTGTTCAAACATTTTACCGTATTGCATTGGTTACAATAAAAATGGACATGTTTTACCTCCTTAGCTGTCGTATTGTTAATGGCATATCTTACCAATTGATTGCTTACCACTATTTTATGCAGGATATTATGTTTTTCCAACGTTTTAAAAGAACGGTAAAAAGTGGTTCGGTCGTAATTTCCCGACAACCGTTCCCTGATTTCGTTTTCAGACAACGCCTTGCTCGCCTCCATAGCCACATTTATAATCCCTTCGCGGC
Source organism: Paludibacteraceae bacterium (assembly GCA_047974405.1). Taxonomy (GTDB): domain Bacteria; phylum Bacteroidota; class Bacteroidia; order Bacteroidales; family Paludibacteraceae; genus UPXZ01. The sequence goes on from JBKECI010000041.1 coordinate 5,196, forward strand.
AGCTTGTCCGCTTAAGGTGATATAATTTTAATACTTCAACAGCTTTCATAAATGCAAAGATATTATAAATGCAACAATAATGCAATTACAAAAGAAAGTATTTTTTAAAATATAACTTTCTTTCTTGTTGATTTTCCAGTGAAGAGTAGTTTTCTCCATCAAAAAAAAATCGTCCGAAACAGTTGCCGTTTTCGAACGATTTTTCTTTGATGCGTGTATATCTTATATTTTTACTCTATTGCCTTAAAGCTCATATCCAAACTCTTAACCGAATGTGTCAAAGCTCCTACCGAGATATAATCCACGCCACATTCGGCATAAGTTCTCAGCGTGTCTATAGTAATGCCGCCGGAAGATTCGGTTTCGTATTTTCCGGCAATTATCTCTACCGCTTTTTTGGTGTTTTCGGGAGTAAAGTTATCGAGCATTATTCTATCCACGCCACCTGTTTTCAAAACTCTGTCCAACTCTTTGAAGTTACGTACCTCTATTTCTATTTTCAGATTTTTTTCTTTGGTTTTCAGGTATTCGTGTGTACGCTTTATGGCATTTTCTATACCTCCGGCAAAATCTACATGGTTGTCTTTGAGTAGAATCATGTCATACAATCCAATCCGGTGATTTACACCTCCTCCTATTTTTACGGCTTCTTTTTCGAGCATACGTAATCCGGGAGTAGTTTTACGGGTGTCAAGTACCCTCGTTTTTGTCCCCTGCAGTATTTCTACATATTGACGGGTACGGGTAGCTATTCCGCTCATCCGTTGCATTATGTTGAGCATCAATCTTTCGGTCTGGAGTAACGACTGTATTTTGCCTTCGACTACAAAAGCTATGTCGCCCGCCTTGACTTCTGCACCGTCGTTGATAAAAACAGTCATTTTCAAATCGGGGTCGAATGCGTGAAATATTTCATACGCAACTTCTACTCCACCCAACACACCGTTGTCTTTGATAATCAATTGTGATTTACCTACGGCATTAGCGGGTATGCATGAAAGTGTGGTGTGGTCGCCGTCTCCAATATCTTCGGCTAACCAAAGACGGATGGCTGCTTGCAATTCTTTAGTCATTGTTTAATTCTATGCGCAATTGTTGTATTACATCGGCATTTCCGTTTTTTCTCAGCAAAATGGACACGCGGTATTTCCCACCGGCTGTATTCAGTATGCCTATGATAAAACTTGCCGCCTCTTTGTTGCTTTTATGTACGATATCGAAACCAACAACACGGTTGTGTTTGAAGAAATCGGCTATTATACCGCCCGATTGTTGTTTGCTGTATATATCGTTTTTGTTTCCGACTACAAGCTGTAGGTTTTCATTAAAGTAAGAAGACAATTTTCCTGCATCTCCATTTTTTAGCGCAACGGCAATATTGTTTATTACTTCTGTATTTTGAGCTGAAACCATCTGCACAAATCCGTTGAAAACGAGTAATAATAGTATAATTTTTATTGTTTTCATATTATTTCTTTTTCATCTTTTGACAAAAACTACTACAAACAAGACAATTTTTCAACTTATTTTTATAATATTTGCAGAGTTTTTGCTGTATTATCCACTAAAAACTGAATAGTAAACAACAAATTACGAGCCAAAATTACACAAAATAAAGTAATCGTGAAAATAAAACTTTTGATGATTGGAAAAACGGATAATTCCAATCTGAATAAACTCATTGAAATTTATCGCCAAAGGGTGGAGCATTATGTGGGGTTTGAGATGATTATCGCCCCCGACATAAAGAACGGCAAAAATTTAACTTTGGATCAACAAAAAGAGAAAGAGGCGGAACTTCTTTTATCGAAATTGAACGTGCAAGAGGAGGTGATTTTGCTGGATGAACATGGAAAACACTTTACATCGCTGTTGTTTGCCGATTTTATCTCCGAAAGAATGCTTTATTCCGGCAAAAACATTACTTTTGTAATTGGTGGCGCATACGGATTTGCCGAGAAAATGCACCAGCGAGCCAACGGATTATTGTCTCTTTCGGCAATGACCTTTTCGCACCAAATGATACGGTTACTGTTTGTTGAGCAACTCTATAGGGCCATGACCATTATCAAAGGAGAGCCGTACCATCACGAGTAAAAAATCTGCCAAAGCTATAGACTTAGGAATATGTTGAAAATGAAAAAAATATTTCTCGTACACCGTGTCCTTTTCGTTATAATGATTTTGACGACTGTGTTGGGATTATTTTGTCAATGGATTTACTATCGTTCTTCGGAGAAAGCTATTTCTGTAAATGATGTCGAAAACATCATCGGGCAAAAGGAGAAAGAAGCCGACTTGGGTATTGCGAAAATTGCCAATATGCTCCATCGCGGTTCGGAAGACTCGTTGCGGTGGTTGATTTCCGAAACCTCAGAAATTACCTATTTTGTTTATAAAAACAACGATCTAATATTCTGGTCGAACAACGGCATCAAAAGAACTCTCACAGAGAGTTCCCAGTGGAAATATTACGAAACGGGAAATGCCCATATTCTTGCCAAGAGTATTGAAATTGACACATATCGTATTGTATCGTACATTCTACTCAAATACAACTATCCCTACGAAAATAATGAACTAAAGAATACCTTCCCGTCCGAGTTCGAGTTAAACAAAGAAATAAAAATTATTACAGACCTACCAAGCGACAAGTACGCGATATTCAGCGAACAACACAATAATTATTTGTTTACACTCCAACCTCCTCCACATAAGATTTACAACGAAACTTGGGCTAAAATTTCACTTTCGTTTTTTACTTTGTGCTTCTTGTTGATGTTTTATCTGTATGCCAATATACCGTTTTTGTTAAACAGGGTACATTTAAGTCGTAAAGAGTTTTTTTGTTTGTCGTCTATTATGTTGGTATTAAATATATTACTTTTGACAAATGATATTCCTTCAACCTTTTTCGGCAACAATATTTTTACCCCCTTTGGATATGCCTCCAACAGTCTGTTTTCAACACTTACCCATTTAAGTTTTTTCACGGCATATATATTTTCCACCATCTATTTGTTTGCTGTTTTTAGTCGAGAAAAATCATATATTACCCGCCTGCTTTTAAATAAACTGATACTCCTCTTGTTGCCTCCCGCGTATTATTTGATAATGTTTTATGTATTCGAAGGGTTGGTATTTAACTCAAGCACCTACCTCAACGTATTGAGGGTGGATGATATTTCTTTGACCACATTGTGGAATCATTTTTTACTCCTTGTTTGGGGAGTAGGTTTTTTGATACTATGTAGCAAAGTAATTCGAATGGCATTGCACAAATCTACTCTCAAACAAATATTAGGTATAAACATTATATCGATGGTAATTTTTGTGACAGTATGTGCCGTTGTTTTTCGTCAATATACCAAAGAGGCTATTCTTTTTTATCTACTGCTTATGTCGGCGCTTTATTTGCCCAAAGTATACACCGCTTTTACAAATAGAACGTGGTTTTTAGTGCTTTATCTGGCAGTATTCTCTCTTTTCGTTGTTACATGTTCTATCCAAATGAATTTGGATAAAAAATTTGACCAGTTTCATTTACTTGCTGAAAATCTTTACTTTAACGAATCGTCTCAAGAAGAGAAATTTACTGAATCGATGCTTGCTGATTTGGAAAACGAGCTTAACAACGACATCTTTTTTAGAAAAATAGGGATAAATTCCGACTCGGTGACCGCAACAAACAATTATTTAAACAACACTTATCTCCGCGGATTTTGGAATAAATACGAGATAAAACTTCATACTACATTTGCACATTCCGAAACTGACAACGTTTATCAAGACCTATTAAAGTCTGAAGGGGGAAAAATTGCCAATACACATTTCTACAAAATAAGCAGGATAAATACCGATATGGTTTTTTTGGGAGAGTTTGTTTCCGAAAATAAAAAAAACACAACTCCCATCAAGATATTTCTAGAATTTTATCCACGTTCCAACTATGTCAGTTACAGTTACCCCAATCTGCTAATAGAGTCGCCACCAACCATACAATCACAATTTTCGTTGTCCGTTGCAAGATATTTCCGCAACGATTTGACATACTCTTCGGGCAAGTTTAAATATCCACGAAACTACAAATGGATTTATGAAAACAATAAAAACGATAAAAACTATTTCGTTCGGGATTTTTCATCGTGCCGCCATTATATTTACACTCCAAACGCATACAATTTTCTAGTTATTTCAGAAGAAGACATACCTTCGACCACCACTTACCTAATGTATTTCGTTTACACATTTGTGGTGTTTGCTATAGCCTGCTTACTGATAATGTGGCTATACAACATAGCAAATAAAGGCTATAAGATAAAGTACAATCTCACTTCAAAACTTTTAGTCGCATTTATTTCTCTGATGCTTGTATGTTTCTCGGCAATATTCTACACCTCGCTCACCTATACCCAAAAGAGATACCGTGAAATACAAGTGAAAGAAATAGAACTAAAGAAAAATTATATTCAAAGTGCGTTACAAGAAAAATATTATTGGACACAACATCTCGATTCGACCAATATAAGCATATTGAACTTTGATTTGCAAGACCTTTCGTACACATACCAAACAGATATCAATGTGTATGACAACGGCGGAATGCTGATAGGCAGCTCGCAACCTGCCATTTTTAGTAAAAATCTCATCAGCAAACTTATTTCTCCTAAACCATTTTTTTCAAACAACCCCAATATAGATCAATACGAACACATTGGCAAACTTGAATATTTGGCTATGTACACCGACTTTTACAACGGTGATTTTCTCCAAATCGGATATATCTCCATTCCGCAATTTTTGAGTAAAGACGAATATAATGCAGACGTTCAAAGTTTTTTAACTGTAATTGTTCACATATCGCTGATAATAATAATGTTGTTCATATTTCTCAGCATCGTTATCGGGAAACAGCTTACAGCCCCCCTTACAATGATTGAAGAGCGGCTTAAAGACATTAGGTTGGGGAAGAAAAATAAGAAAATAGACTACAAAGCCAATAACGAGATAGGACAACTTGTGGCTCAGTACAACAAAGCTGTGGATGAGTTAGAGAAAAGTGCCAGACTGCTGGCATCTTCCGAAAGAGAGTCGGCTTGGAAACAAATGGCGCGGCAAGTGGCACACGAAATCAACAACCCACTTACCCCTATGAAACTTACCATCCAGCAACTCCAACGGACAAAAAAAATGGGTGATAAAGAGTTTGAGAGCTACTTTGAAAAATCGACCGCAACACTTATAGAGCAAATTGAGAATTTATCGCGCATTGCCGGTACTTTTTCGACCTTTGCACGGTTACCTGAACCAAATTTTGAAACGGTAGATGTGGCGCAAAAATTGAATTTGGTCATCCAGCTATTTTCAAATAACAATAAGAATATAAAAATAGACTATCTGGGAGCAAACGAAGGTGTCTTTGCATATACCGACAAGGAGCAATTGATACAAGTGTTTAACAATTTACTGAAAAATGCAGTACAAGCTATACCGTTAGGTAAAACAGGTAAGATAGAAATTGTATTAAGTGAGACGCCCGACACTATTCACATAGCATTTAAAGACAACGGAAAAGGAATATCAGACGAAATTAAAGGGAAGATTTTTTTACCCAATTTCACAACCAAATCAACCGGCATGGGGATGGGGCTGGCTATCTGTAAAAATATAATATCGGCATCGGGGGGCGACATTACTTTCGAGAGTGAGGAAGAAAAGGGGACAATATTTCATATTTCACTTCTCCGAAAAACCGAAAATTCATAAAATTGACTTCGGTTTGTATAAAAAAAAGAGAGAGAATATCGCTATAATTCCAACAATCCTTCCGGTAAATTCATTCGGAGAATTTTGTTCCGATCGTCAATTTCGACCATAAATGTTTCGGTGGCAGGGATAAAAAACTCTTTGTTTCCCTCTCCAATTACCACAAAGAGTACATTTGCCGTACTATCATCAATTTCGACAATTTTGCCTACTTTTCCTAGCATTTCGTCCTCCACTTCAAAACCTGTTAAATACTCAATGCGCACATCATCTTCGGTAATTGCCTGAGCATATTCTTGAGGGAGATATATTGTCTGTCCCGCCAGCAGTTTACCTTTACTTTCGGTTGTTATGCCTTCTAGTTGGATGTATCCGCTTACGTTGGATTTGAAACGTATGTTCGAGACAAAAAACGGTACCAAAATTCCATCCGGCTCAAGTATGATATAAGCTATTGCTACTTCTTTCAAAGAGAAATAGTCTGACGTAAAAACCAATTCCCCTTTCAATCCGTGTGTTTTTATAATTTTACCCACAGGGAAAATTTTTGTTTTTTCTATCATACTAAAGAGTGTTATTTCAAAAAAAATATTGCCCCGAATAACATACAACCGTCTGCATACCTACAACGCCAACTATCAGAGTTGTACAGGCTATCCTTATCAGCCGGAATGTTGTTTTCTTTGTTTAATCTTGTTTGCTATAAGCAATCAATCATTTATTTGGCCGTCCATTTACAACGGATCGGAGATATAATGGAGCCCTCTTTTTTCAACTGATTCATAGCCTTGTCCACCTCTTTGCGGTCCAATCCTGTTATTTCTACCACTTTTCCGGCATTTATCGGTTCGCCGGCACTTTTAATAGCTTCCAATACTTTGTTTACGTTTTCCATAATGATAATGATTTTGTTTTGATAATGATTAAAATATTTTTGTTTTACTGCCTTTTAATTACACAACAAAAGAGATGAGAGAGACATTTTAAATGAATTTCTTTATTTCGGCGGCTATTAGGGTCATTTCTTCCGAAGTAAGTTTCAATTTCGGCTTTGCCAGATTCATATCCTCCTCCTTTTGTATAGGGATTAAATGTACGTGGGCGTGAGGAACTTCCAACCCTACGACCATCACCCCTATCCGTTTGCAGGGTACGGCTTTTTCGATAGCCTTGGATACTTTTTTTGCAAAGAGTGCCAGTTCTACATACAAATCGTCATCCAAATCGAAGATATAATCTACTTCATTTTTGGGTATAACCAATGTATGTCCCTTGCTCATCGGATTTATATCCAAAAAAGCAAAAAAGCGCTCGTCTTCCACAATTTTGTAACTTGGGATTTCGCCCGAAATAATTTTGCTGAAAATAGTAGCCATCGAAAACGGTATTTATATTGATGTTTTTTTTGAAATTAAATCATAGATATTGTAAATTTTATAAAGAAATGGTTATAACCTCAAACTCTATAGCTCCCGATGGAACGTTTACAATCGCCTTTTCACCCACTTTTTTCCCGAGTAGCCCTTTGGCAATGGGTGTTGTTACCGACAGTTTTCCTTCTTTGAGATTGGCTTCGCTTTCCGAAACTATCAAATACGACATGATTTGATTGGTTTTAGTATTTTTTATTTGTACACGGGTTAATATTTGTACTTTATCTGTCGAGATTTTCGACTCGTCAATCATTCTTGCAGAGGCTATAACCTCTTTCAGTTCGGCAATTTTCATTTCCAATAATCCTTGCGCTTCTTTGGCTGCATCGTATTCGGCATTTTCAGACAAATCTCCTTTGTCTCTCGCATCGGCAATCATCCTGGATATGATAGGACGCTGCACACTTTCTAACTCATTCAATTCTTCGGTCAGTTTTCTATAACCTTCGGTGGTCATATAAGTTGTAGCCATAGTAGGGGGTTGTGTAAAATAAGGTAAAAACAAAAAAGAATTCCGACAACAAAAGCCGGAACTCTTACTTTATATTAACAATGTGTTTAATGCAAAGGTAATTTCTTTTTTTTGATTTTAATAGATTGTTGTGTTAAAATATGTAAATATACAAAAACAGCAATGGGTAACTTCCCAGTCACCCATTGTTTCATTTTAACCTAAACCTTAATTATGAAAAATTTATCTGTTTGTTTACACTGCAAATGTAATACCTCTTTTTCTATTACGCAAATAAATTTGCATTTTTTTTTCAAAAAAACACATTATTTATTCTGTTTCTATTGTCTAAAATCAAATAATAAACTAATAATAAGTGCGTTGTGGTAAATTTTACGTTAATAGTAAATTGAACTGTATTTTTGGTAAAAGTAAAATATTACCTTTGTGTCTTGATAACTTATTATACTCAAAATGATAAAAACAGAAAATTTTGCGGACTTGGACTCTAAATCCAACATCCACGACAAAAAACTATTTATTGAAACCTATGGCTGCCAAATGAATGTAGCCGATAGCGAGGTTGTAGCCTCCATTATGCAAATGGACGGATTTGAACTGACGGACCAAATCACCGATGCAGACGCCGTTTTTGTAAACACCTGCTCAGTACGTGATAATGCCGAACAAAAAGTGATTCAGCGATTAAAATATTTTCAGTCGTTGAAGAGGAAAAATAAAAATTTGGTGATAGGCGTAATTGGTTGTATGGCAGAACGTGTCAAAAATGACTTGATAGACAATCACGGTGTGAATATCGTGGTTGGACCTGATGCTTATTTAGACATTCCAAACCTTATAGGCCAGGTTGAAAAGGGGGAAAAGGCTATTAATGTAGAGCTTTCCACCACCGAAACCTATAGCGATGTGCTCCCTTCGCGCATCGGAAACCCTATTTCAGGATTTGTATCCATCATGAGGGGTTGCAATAATTTTTGCACCTACTGTATTGTACCATACACGCGCGGGCGCGAGCGGAGTCGCGATGTAGAAAGCATTTTGAACGAAGTTGCCGATTTACGGCAAAAGAACTTCAAAGAGATTACTCTGCTGGGGCAAAATGTAAATTCATATCGACTTGAAAAAGAAGGCAAAACGGTCGAGTTTCCCGATTTGCTCCGCATCGTTGCCGAAGCGGCACCCGATATACGTATTCGCTTTACCACATCGCATCCCAAAGATATGAGCGACCGTACCCTTGAAATGATTGCGAAATATTCGAATTTATGCAAATTCATACACCTGCCGGTACAAAGCGGAAGCAACCGTATTTTGAAACTGATGAACCGCAAATATACCCGCGAATGGTATTTGGACAGAATTGCCGCTATAAAACGAATTGTCCCCGATGCCTCAATTGGTACAGACGTTTTTTGTGGATTCCACGACGAAACTGAAGAGGAACATCGGGAAACGCTCTCATTGATGCGGGAGGTGGAGTTTGACATGGCGTTCATGTTTAAATATTCGGAAAGACCGGGGACAATGGCTGCCAAAAAACTACCGGACAATGTACCCGAAGATGTCAAACTTCGCCGACTGAACGAAATCATAGCATTGCAAAATGAACTGTCGAACATCAGCAACCAAAACGATATAGGAAAAACGTTTGATGTGTTGGTAGAAGGTTTTTCCAAACGCTCCAAAGAACAACTCTTTGGAAGAACTTCTCAAAATAAAGTGGTTATTTTTCCAAGAGCCGGACGAAAAATAGGAGAAACCATCAAAGTAAAGATCAATAGCGCTACTTCTGCCACTATGTTTGCCGATGTGGTAGAGTAAAACGGAGATTATATAGTAATTTGAAAAAAATATCTAAAAATAAAAACCGGTTTGCATTATAAAAAAATAAAGCACACATAGATGAAATTGTACGATATTTTTCAAAAACATCCCACAATCAGCATCGACAGTAGAAACTGCCCACAGGGATGTATGTTTTTTGCTCTAAAAGGAGATAACTTCGACGCCAATGCTTTTGCACTATCCGCCCTGGAAAATGGAGCGGCTTATGCCGTGATAGACAACAAGCAATACGATGCCGACGAGCGATTTGTTTTGGTCGAAGATGTATTGAAAACGCTGCAGTCATTAGCCACATATCACCGGAAACTACTGCAAACCACTATTATAGGCATTACTGGAACGAATGGAAAAACAACCACAAAAGAGTTGATTGCAAGCGTACTGAAAGAGAGGTACAACATCCATTATACCAAAGGTAATTTGAACAATCACATCGGCGTGCCACTGACCTTACTGCAGCTAAAGCCCGAGCACGAAATCGCTATCGTCGAAATGGGTGCAAACCACAGGGGAGAGATAAAATTTCTCTCCGAGACCGCACTCCCCGATTTTGGAATCATTACCAACGTAGGGAAAGCCCATTTGGAAGGATTTGGCTCTTTTGAGGGGGTAATGAAAACCAAAGCAGAATTGTATGATTTTATTTTTACCCACGGAAAAAAAATATTTATCAACACAGGAAACGGATATTTGATGGAAATGGCAAAAAAATCGGGATTCTTGACCAACAAAAAAATGATCCCATACCAAACAGGAAACAAAAACAACACCCTGCAAACCACAGGAAAAATACTTTTATGCAACCCTTTGTTAAAGTTGGAGTGCTTTATCCAAGACGAAATATTGGAAATACAAACTCGCCTGATAGGAACGTACAACACCGAAAACGTATTGGCAGCTGTAGCTGTTGGCAGTTATTTCAATGTTGAAAATCTTCTGATAAAAAAGGGATTGGAAAGCTATACTCCGCAAAATAACCGCTCACAGCTTACCATTACAGTCAACAACCAAGTGGTGGTGGACGCTTACAATGCAAACCCTACCAGTATGCAGGCGGCAATATCAAACTTTAGCCAAATGGAGCTAAATAATAAAACGCTGATTTTGGGAGATATGCTGGAATTGGGAGAAAAATCACAGGAAGAACATCAGAAAATTGTTGATTTACTAAAAGAAAATTACTTTTCTGACGTTATTTTAATTGGCGCCAATTTTTCAAACACAAAAAATGATTATATTTGTTACAAAAATGTCGAATCGCTAAAAGAATATCTGTCAAAAAATCCGATAAAAAACCGTTTTGTCTTGTTGAAAGGCTCTCACGGCATTCATCTTGAAAAAATAATCGAAAATCTATAATTCTGCAATATTATATGGAACAAAAGAAAATAAATAGACTGCTCGTAGTTTTAATCATGCTTGTTTTGGCACTTGCTATCGGTTTTTTTTACGCCATACACAGTTCCTCCGAAAAAGAGCAGCAAATTACTGCTATGCAGGAAATGATGGAGTTTGAGAAACAACAACTCGAAAAAGAATACGGAAAAATAGCAATGGAATTGGACGGATACACTATGAATATTAAGAACGATTCGCTGCTGTCGCTTTTTAATCAAGAAAAAATGAGAGTAAACCAATTGTTGGATGAGCTTAAAATTACCAAATCGACCAACGTCAAGCGCATTTCGGAACTTAAAACTCAATTGGGAAACGCCCGTTCGTTACTTGCAAAATATGTAAATGAAATAGACTCGCTGAATATCGTAAACAAAAATCTCACGGTAGAAAACGGTCGGGTAAAAGAGCAGTATTATGCAGCATCGCATACCAACGAATTACTCGAAAAAGAGAAATCGTCTCTAAAAGAAACATTATCAAATGCCGCAATAATGAATGTTAGCAACTTTACCGTCAGACCGTTTGACAAAAAAAACCGATCTGCCGACCGCGCAAGCAAAATCACTCAATTACAAATAAACTATACCATCAGTAAAAATACCGCAACAAAAACAGGGCTAAAAACAGCTTATCTACGGCTTTTAGCGCCAAACGGAAAATTGATGACTAAAAGTCCCGATGCCTTTTTCACTTACAAAAGCAAGGAAATAGGATACTCACTAAGCAAAGACTTTAACTATACCGGTGATAACTTTCGAGACACAATGACGTGGAGTGTAGAAGACCCTCTCGAATTGGGTTCTTACAAAGCCGAGTTTTATATTGACGGAAATATGGTTGGAGCCTATACATTTAAATTAGATAAAAAATAATGCCTCGTACAGCGCAAAAGTTTCATCAAGAGGCTAAAAAAATAGCCTTTAATATCCCCCATCGGGAAACAATAAAATTCAATATATCAAGATACGACACCGCCGTGTCCAAAGGGATGGAACGATACAATGATGTGAATGAGGCAAAAAACCGCGCTGCCACTATCAAACGCGATGTTCTGAAAAACTGGGATAACTACTTATTGGAGTTCGAAAAAAACATCACTCTCAACGGTGCCAAAGTGCTTTGGGCTGAAAATACCGATGAAGCAACCCAATTCGTCAAATCTATTCTGATAGAAAACGAAGCAAAACTTTTGGTCAAAAGCAAATCAATGACCACTGAAGAAATTGAACTTAATCACTTGGCGGAGAGTATCGGTTGCGAATCGGTAGAGACAGACTTGGGCGAATTTATAGTACAAGTAGCAGGCGAACGTCCCTACCATATCGTTACGCCCGCTATGCACAAATCAAAAAAAGACATCGCCCAGTTGTTCAACAAAAAATTCGATACTCCCATTGAAAGTACCCCCGAGGAACTTACCGAATATGTACGAAACGTGCTGAGAAAAAAATACACTTCGGCACAAATTGGCGTAACAGGAGCAAACTTTTTAATTGCTGACATCGGAGGAATTTCCGTTACCGAAAATGAAGGCAACGGACTGATGACTACCGCTTTTCCTAAAATACACATAGTAATAGCCGGTATCGAAAAGATTATACCTAAATTCAGCCAATTGGGGCTCTTCTATCCACTTCTTGCCGCACATGGCACAGGGCAACAAATAACCGCTTACAACTCCGTTTTTACCGCTCCCAAAAAAAATGACGAAACAGACGGAGCAGAAAAAATGTATGTTATCTTGCTTGATAACGGAAGAACCAATATCTTTGCAGACCATGAGGCATACGAATCTCTCTCATGTATCCGCTGTGGAGCTTGTCTGAACGGTTGCCCCGTTTACAAAACCATCGGAGGATACACTTATGACACCACATACAGTGGTCCCATCGGGTCGGTTATCACCCCTTTTCTCAGAGGATTTAGAGATTTTGGACACTTGAGTTTTGCCTCTACACTTTGCGGAAAATGCAACGAAGTGTGTCCCGTACGTATCCCTCTGACAGACATATTGCTATACAACCGCAGAGCGGCAGTAGAAAAAGGATTACGCCCCTATGCGGAGAAAGCGGTAATGAAAGGATTTCGGTCTATCGGTTCCAACAGAAAAGGACTTGACATCTTTCCGGCTTGGCTAAAAAATGGAGGAGCAGCACCGTTCAATTATTTTGGGTGGGGACCAAATAGAAAAATGCCTATCTTTGCAAAGAAATCTTTCTCTGAACAATACAGGAAACAAAATACAGATAATATCAAATAATCATTTTAATCAAAAAAAAATATGAATCTCTCGTTTCACAAAAATATAATTTTCGCTACTTTCTTGGTTTTATTCTCTTATTTGCTTGTTGGCTGCCACAAAGAAGACCATTGGATCGATTGGAAAACAATCAACGAACAGTGGTACGAAACACACAAAAACGACGATGGTTTTACCCTCTTACCATCAGGGACATCGTATAGAGTGCTTCGCTGGGGAAACCCTTCGGACGGTAAGCCAAACACAAGTAGTTATATAACAGCCACATATACTGGGAAATTTTTCAATGATTCAATTTTTGATCAAGATACTACTGCAACTTTAGGGTTGGTAAGTGGATTGGTATCCGGTTTTCAAGAAGTAATTTTAAAAATGCATCCCGGCGATGTGTATGAATTTTATCTCCCATGGAGTTTGGGCTACGGTTCATCGTCATACGGTACCATCCCTCCTTACTCCTCGTTAAAGTTTAAGGTAGAACTGATACGTTTTAATAATTACAATTGATGCAGAGACAGTTAGGGTTATTAACGTTTTTGATATTATTTTTTTTTACAGGACAAGGGCAAAATTATACCGTAGAGACATTACCTAATCCTGTTGAGCAACAGAGCTATGTCATTAATCCCGATGGAATATTGTCTCAAAATACCGTTGATGAGATTAATGCAAAAGTCGGCTCTTTGGTTGCAGAAAAAAGGGGGACGGTAGTTGTAGCAGCGGTCAATTCTATCGGTAGCGATGTGCCCGAAGAATTTGCAAATCGGCTGTACGACAAATGGGGAATTGGGATAGGCAAAACCGGTGCCGGAGTTTTACTGCTAATGGTACAAGATCAAAGGCGGGTGGTTATCAGAACCGGATACGGCGTAGAAGGAACTCTTACCGATTATACGAGCAACAAAATTATACGAGACAACATACTTCCCCGTTTTCGGAGCGGAGATTTTGACGGAGGTGTCGTGGCAGGCGTGGCAAGTATTATCAGCGTAATAAAAGAGGGACCTAAAGCAGTTGAAAAAACAAACATTGATTGGAAATCCGTTGTCCCTTACACATTGGCTGTATATCTACTGATTATACTTGTGAGCCTGCTTTGGTTACAAAACAGTGTAAAATACATCTTACAAAACAAAACATATAAAACCAATCTATCCAGACAAAAAGCAATACAGCAAACTACCGCCGCACAAGTGTCTGTTTTTATGTGGATAATTCCTCTTATCGGTTTTGTCATCTTATTGGTTACAAGTAAACTTACATACATTTTATTTCTGTTACCGTTACCGTTTACAGCCATTCCGGCGTATCTCTATGGGAAAAAGCAGGCAATCAGAGCCAAGATAGCACCAATAACCTGCGATGTATGCAACCATGAAATGCATATTTTGAATGAACAGGAAGACGACAAATACCTTACCCTTTCGCAGCAGCTCGAAGAAAAACTAAACGCTGTAAATTACGATGTGTTCATCTGCGACAATTGTAAAAACGAGGCTGTTTTTACCGAAGATAAATTCAGTCAATACACAAAATGTCCGAGTTGTCAAACCAAAGCATATATCCTAAGTCATAAAGCAACCGTTGTTGCCCCTACCTACTTCAACTCGGGTACAGAAAGACTTACATACAAATGCAAATACTGTGGATACAAGCATGACGACAACCGCAAAACACCCCGCATCACCAGATCGGGAGCCGTATATGGGGGAGCCGTTGGAGGAAGTATCTTTAGCGGACGCGGAGGTTTTGGAGGTAGTGGAGGAGGATTTAGTGGCGGTTTTGGAGGGGGAATGACAGGAGGCGGAGGAGCTTCGGGGGGTTGGTAAAAATTATACATAAAATATTCTGTAAAACTAATTTCAAATAAAATATCATTAAAATGAAAAAATTAAGCTCAACCGTAATTATTTTAATTGTTCTGGCCATTCTCGTATTTTGGGGTATGGGAGTTTACAACGGCTTGGTATCTGAACAAGAGAAAGTAAACGCCCAATGGGGAAATGTTGAAAACCAATATCAACGCCGCTCCGATCTGATACCCAACTTAGTAGAAACCGTCAAAGGATATGCAACCCACGAAAAAACAACACTTGAAGAGGTGGTGAACGCACGCGCCAAAGCCACCCAAGTCACCGTTGATCCCAACAATCTCACTCCCGAAAAAATACAAGAATATCAGGCTGCTCAAGGTGAATTGACATCGGCTTTGGGCAGATTGATGATGATACGCGAGGCATACCCCGATTTAAAAGCAAATGAAAACTTTATTGCTCTGCAAAATCAACTGGAACAAACAGAAAACCGTATAGCACTGGAACGTACACGTTTTAATGAGATAGCTACTACTTACAACACAAAAATCAAAAAAGCTCCGGGAAACATCGTTGCCAATATGTTTGGATTTACCGAAAAACCCTACTTCAAAGCAGAAGCCGGAAGCGAAAAAGCTCCGGAAGTAAAATTTTGAACCGGATAAACACTAAAAGTCTATAACCTATGGCTTATACACCTTCAACCGACCGATACAGCACAAACTCGGTTGGTTATAATTTTTGTGGAAAAAACGGACTGCAATTACCGCGTATTTCGTTTGGGCTTTGGCATAACTTCGGAGATAAAGACAATGGCGACGAGGCTCTAAAAATGCTTACTTATGCCTTTGATCACGGTATCACACATTTCGATTTGGCAAACAACTACGGCGTACCTCCAGGGAGTGCCGAAAAAAATTTTGGAAAAATACTGAAAAATCAATTTGCCTCATACAGAGATGAAATGATTATAAGCACCAAAGCTGGACATTTGATGTGGAATGGACCGTATGGAGACGGTGGCTCCCGCAAATACCTGATGGCAAGTATAGACCAAAGTCTGCAACGTATGGGACTCGAGTATGTAGATATCTTTTACTCGCACCGCTACGACCCAAATACCCCTATCGAAGAAACTATAACAGCCCTGAGCGATATGGTAAAACAGGGAAAAGCTCTTTATATAGGTCTTTCGAAATACCCAACAGAAAAGGCAAGAGAAGCATTCCGGCTGCTAAAAGAGAAAGGTACCCCCTGTCTGATATATCAGGACAGATACAGTATTTTCAATCGAGAGGTTGAAAAATCTCATTTCTCCCTGCTAAGAGAAAAAGGGGTAGGATTTATAGGATTTTCGCCCCTTGGCAAGGGATTATCAGCGATAAATACTTACAAGGCATTCCCGAAAATTCTCGTGCCGGACTCGCACACGGTTTTCTAAAAAAGGAACAAATCACCCCCGAATTGATAAAAAGAATTGAAAAACTGAACGATTTTGCAAAAAGACGGAGACAAACATTAGCCCAAATGGCTTTGACATGGTGTTATCACAACAAACAGGTAAATTCTGTCATCGTGGGAGCCAGTTCGGTTAAACAGTTGGAAGAGAATATCAAAGCCTTGAATAACCCTCATTTTTCTGACGATGAACTTTGGTACATCGGAGAAGTTTAGTATAAAATTATCACTTGTGGAAAATAAAAAAGATGCAACTACAGCTCTTAAAAAACGTTCGAGCAAAAATCAAACAGTTACATTGAATGATACCGAACGACTTTTTTTAGAACAAAAGCTTTTTACTCCAAAAGATAAAAAACTTAACCGCATAGAGATTCTTAATAAAATAATATTGGGGGATACGATAAAGATAGCTGATTTACTCCCTGATGAGTTGGCAGATTTGATTATCCTTGACCCTCCTTACAATTTGTCCCGCAATTTTCACGGATTAAAATTTTATGCCACCAACGACGAAAACTATTTGGCTTATCTCCGCTCTTGGTTTCCACAAGTAGTACAAAAACTCAAACCAAACGGATCGCTCTACCTGTGTGGTGATTGGAAATGTACCTCAGCTTTGCAAACAGTAATGAGCGAACACTTAACCATCATTAACCGTATCACTTGGCAACGCGAGAAGGGGCGAGGAGCTATGAGAAACTGGAAAAACGGGATGGAAGATATCTGGTTTGGGGTAAAAAATCCCAAAGACTATTACTTTAATATAGAAGCGGTAAAGATAAAACGAAAAGTGATAGCTCCATATAAAGTGGACGGCAAACCCAAAGATTGGGAAGAAACCAAAGAGGGTAATTTCAGGATGACTTACCCTTCCAACTTTTGGGACGACATAAGTGTACCTTATTGGTCGATGCCTGAAAATACAGACCATCCCACGCAAAAACCAGAAAAACTAATTGCAAAACTGATACTGGCAAGCTGCCCCGAAGGCGGTTTGGTATTTGATCCTTTTCTCGGCTCGGGGACGAGTGCAGTTGTGTCCAAAAAACTGGGAAGAAATTATGTAGGGATAGAAATGAACAAAGAATACGCCTTATGGAGCGAAAAACGGATAAAAAATATTACAAAGTTAAGCTCTATCCAAGGATATGAGGATGGGATTTTTTGGGAAAGAAACAGTAGAATAAAGTAATTCTTTTGATTATATGATTTTAAATTTTCTGCTAGTAGCAGCAGGTTTTATTTTGTTGATAAAAGGGGCAGATTGGTTGGTTGAGGGAGCATCAAAACTGGCAAAAAAGCATCGTATTCCCGATTTGGTTATCGGATTGACCATAGTGGCTTTGGGTACATCTATGCCCGAGTTGGTGGTCAATTTAATTGCTTCTGTCGAAAATCACTCAGATATAGTATATGGAAATATTTTGGGGAGCAACATATTCAATACTTTTGTTATTTTGGGGATAACGGCCATGGTATTCCCAATAACGATAACAAGCAATCTGGTAAAAAAGGAGATTCCCTTGTCCATTGTATTTACCATGTTGGTAATGATTTTCTCCAATCCTATTTTAGGACAGTCGCGACCAGAACTTAACCGGTGGGAAGGAATTGTGATGCTTGTCTTATTTGTAGCGTTTATTTACTTTGCCCTGCAACAACCGGATGAAAGCATCTCTATAGACGAAAAACACTCGCATCAAGAATATTCGAATATTAAAATCTGGAGCTTTATAATCATTGGTTTGATTCTGCTGGTTGTAGGAGGTAAATTTGTGGTTGATAATGCCATAAATATTGCCCAATATTTTGGAGTTTCAGAAAAAATCATAGCCTTAACTATTGTTGCAGCCGGAACGTCCCTACCCGAGCTGGTAACGTCTGTAGTAGCCGCATCAAAAAAAAACAGCGACATTGCCATTGGCAACGTAGTAGGTTCGGGCATCTTCAATATTATATTTGTTTTATCGGCAAGTGCCATCATCCGCCCTCTTTCGTTTAATACAAAATTCAATATAGAACTTTTATTGATAATATTTGGCACTATTTTGGTAATAATATTTATGTTTACCTATAAACGATATAAGATAGATCGGCGGGAAGGAGCATTGCTCTTCTTTCTGTTTTTGCTCTACTCGGCATATTTAATACGCGACGAGATATAAAAGAAAAATCAGCTCCCCCAATCTTGACAGAGAATAACCCATGTAGTTTTTCAAATCCAAATCTGCAAGTATATGAGACTTTTGCTATTTATCGCTTATTTTACAATAGCTTTTCTGTGTCTTCAAAGCTGCGAAGATCCAAATCAAAGCCGAATTCCTTATGTTCCGGTGCAGATGAATATTAACTTGTCTGTGCAATATCCCACCTTCAAAGATGTTGTCAACGATACGTTGGTTTTTACCAAACCTCGCTTGGGTTACGAATATCAAGACCGAATCGGATACGGAGGAATTTTGGCAATTGTAGGTATTGGCAACAACGGAACGGCTTATTACGCATACGACCTTTGCTGCCCTTACGAGGCTGACCCTGCCATCCGTGTATATCCCAACGATGCGGGTACGGCTTCCTGCAAAGTTTGCGGTTCTGAGTTTTACATTACTGATGGTTGGGGGAGAGTATCAAAAGGTCCTTCAAAATGGTCGTTGAAACGCTACACCGTATCGTATCAACAAACTCCTACCGGCAATATGCTTTTGATACGGAATTGATATTTTCGCTACCACTTATTTTTTCTAAATATAGAGGAAAGAACAGTAATAATTACGTAAACAGGATAAATCAGCGAAAAGATAAAGCTATTTGCCACTATACCTTTCAGATGAAAAAAGTCTTTTATCTTACTAAAAAAAACAGTATCAACTCCTAATTTTGCCAGAAAAAGCAGTAAAAACAGCGAACCATAATTGGTATCGTAAAAAGCTCCGAATGCTGTAGCTATTATAACCAAAGCGGTAAGCAATATCAATACCGCCGTTGTCAAAAGTTCCCTGTCCTTGTACATCGCCTTTTTTCCTGCCCACCGATTGCGCTGCCTGAAGAAAGATTTCCAATCCGGTTTGGAGGGAGTCTCAACAATTGCTTTAGAAGACTTCAAAAAACGGATTACGCCATGCTGTTTTTTAACGGCTTGGAGTAGGTAAATATCATCGCCCGAAAGCTCCTTAAATTGGAGTTTGTCTTCATTTTGTAACCAAACCGACTTTTTGAAAGCCATATTGGCTCCGTTGCACAAAATAGGCATTCCCGCTTTGGTGGCCCCTGCTCCGGAGGCCACCAAAGCCGCAAACTCAAACTGCTGAAATTTACCGGAAAAAGTAGTTGAATCTGCTATTTTTACCGGGCATATTAATAAATCCGAATCACACTTGCTTTGGTATGAAACAATCTGTAACAACCAATCCACCGATGGGAGTACATCGGCATCTATGGTTACTACCAATTCGTTTTTGGCATGATAAATTCCTTTTCTGATGGCCTCTTTTTTTCCTGTCCCATCATTTTCAATCAATTTCAGTCCAAAAAATCCCTTATCTATTATCTCATTGATAATCTTCACACTGTGGTCTGTAGAGTGATCATTCACTACAATCCATTCAAAGTTTTGGTACCGTTGTGCGTCTAACGATTTAGCGAGAAGAGGCAGGTTGTTTTCTTCATTTTTGATGGCAGTTATAATGGTTACCGGTATTTGTGGAGGCATTTCATCGGTGTCAAAATTATGTAACTCTCCCCACCCTTTTATAAACTTGCTTATCAAAAGGATATATAAGGCAACAACAGCAAAAGCGAATAAGGCAAACATCGTAAAATAGCAAAATTAAAATTGATGAATTGAAACAAAAATTGAAACAAAAATTGAAACAAAAATAGAGGTTTTACCTTGAATTATTCTCTATAAAGCAAAAAAAAATCGCCGTAAATTTTATATTACGGCAATTTCTTGGATGATTCTCTATTTCTCTTATACCGAACTTTACAGTATATTGATTTCTTTCAGCACATCGTTTGTTTTTCTAACAGCAGACGCACTCTTTTCAAACATCTCTTTTTCGCTACCATTTAATTTGTAGTCGATGATTTGTTCTACTCCGGTTTTACCAATGACTACTGGCACACCAATGCAAATATCATTTTGCCCGTATTCACCTTCTAACGAGACACAGCATGGAATTACTTTCTTTTGGTCATGAATAATGCTCTCTACCAAGTAGGCTGCCGCTGCTCCGGGAGCATACCAAGCAGAGGTCCCCAGCAAACTTGTGAGCGTAGCTCCTCCAACCATTGTATCTGCCACTACTTTGTCAAGAGCAGCGCTATCGAGCAAATCGGCTACGGGACGACCTTTGTAGGTTGCAAAGCGGGTAAGCGGAATCATTGTAGTATCGCCATGTCCACCAATAACTAATCCTTCTACTTCGTTGGCATTGGTATTCAACGCTTTACTCAAGTATGTTTTAAAACGCGAACTATCCAAAGCTCCTCCCATACCGATGACTTTATTTTTGGGAAGTCCCGAAGTCTTCAGTGTGAGATAAGTCATAGTATCCATAGGGTTGCTTACAATAACCAAAATAGCATTGGGGGAGTGTTTCAATATGTTTTCCACAACACTTTTTACAATGCCTGCATTGACACCTATCAACTCTTCACGTGTCATCCCTGGTTTGCGTGGAATACCCGATGTGATGACTACCACATCCGAATTGGCAGTTTGGACATAATCGTTGGTGCAACCGACTATGGTAGAGTCAAAGCCCAACAATTGAGCTGTCTGCATCATATCCAGCGCTTTTCCTTCAGATATTCCTTCTTTTACATCAAGCATTACAACCTGGTCTGCTACTTCATTGAATGCAAGCACGTTTGCGCATGTAGCACCTACGTTTCCGGCGCCTACTACTGTTACTTTTGACATAATATTTTTTTTTATATTTTAATGATTGATAAAATGTTTTTCTAAGTTCAAAATCACAACATCATACAATGTTGGCTCTGTTTTTTTATTCCGTACAAAGATACAAAATTTATCTCTGATTAGGGAAATATTTCTTTAATTTAGCTAAATTGGCAATGTCTGTCTTTCTCATTTGAGTTCCACGTGCTCTGCTTCAATTTTTTCTAAAAGAAATATTGATGCGGAAACTGAAAATTTGTCGGAATTTTCGGTGGTCAAATAATGACATGTCCCATTTTTGGAACACTTTTTTTCTATCTCCGAATGCCTTTGAAGATAATCTGCTAAACTTTTGGCCACCAACTCTCCCTGTGCCAAAATACTTACATTTTCAGGCAGATAATTTTTTATCTGTTTAGCTACAAGTGGGTAATGTGTACATCCCAAAATAACATTGTCTATTTTATTGTCGAAAGCCATTAAGCTATCCACATATTTTTTTATAAAATATTCGGCGCCGGCAGTATTGTGTTCGTTATTTTCGATAAGTGGCACCAATAGCGGGCAAGCTTGTGAGGTTATTTCTATTTCGGGATATAGTTTTTGAATTTCCAAAGGATAAGAATCGGATTGTACCGTCCCCAAAGTGGCCATCAAACCTATATGATTGGTTTTTGTAAGTTCTCCTATTTTTTCTATCGTAGGGCGAATGACTCCCAGTACTCTCCTGCCGGGGGCTATGTTGGGTAAATCGTTTTGTTGAATTGTACGCAATGCCTTAGCCGATGCTGTATTACAGGCTAATATTATCAATCGGCATCCTCTATCAAACAAATATTTCACACATTCCAACGTATATTTATACACCACTTCAAAGGAGCGTGTCCCGTAAGGGGTACGGGCATTATCGCCTAAATATAGATAATCGTAAGCGGGTAGTTCTTTTCGGATTTGCTCCAAAATAGTCAAACCGCCATACCCCGAGTCGAAAATTCCGATGGGAGCTGGTTGACTGTCTGTCTCTGAAAATATTGTCGAGGTCTCTGACATCATTCTGAAATAAGCAAAAAAACATGTAGGTTAGTCGAACATTTGTCCGGCATTGTTGCTTAATTGCAACATTTTATCGTATTCGTCCGGTGTCAAATCCATAAAATAATAATTTTGAGGATTCATTATTTGACCGTTGTAATGTACTTCGTAATGTAGGTGTGGACCGGTAGATTTACCGGTGTTTCCAACCAGACCAATAATTTCTCCCCTTTTTACGTTCTGCCCTATTCTTACTTTTACGACAGACATATGGGCGTACAAAGTTTCATAACCGTATCCGTGGTTAATTTCCACGCAATTTCCGTATCCCTGCCGCCATCCAGCTCCAGTAATTCTGCCATTGGCAGTAGCATAAATATCTGTCCCTACCGGAGCTGTAAAGTCCATCCCCTCGTGAAAGCGACGAGTATGGTAAATGGGGTCGATGCGGTAACCATAGCCCGAGGCTACTCTTGTCAAATCTTTGTTGGCAACGGGCTGAATAGCCGGTAGACACTCCAACATTTTTTCTCTGTTTTGTACCATCACAACCAAATCGTCATAAGACTTGGATTGAATGTAAAGCTGTTTCTTGAGTTCGTCTAACTTTTTGGTAGTGCTGGCTACAATTTCCGAATTGGTCATCTTCGCCAGTTGCTTATAATAGTCCGCTTTATTGCTTGTGTTGGTGCGCACCTCATAAGGGATAGGCTTTGCCTGAAAGATAACGCGATATAAATTATCGTCTCGCTGCTGAAGGTCTGTAAGCACCTCCTGCACATCATTTATTTGCCCCCGCAGCGCCTTGTATTGCCCTTCCAAGCGGTTTTTTTCGAGGATAGCCTGCTTTTCGCCGGGAGACTTTATCAGCGACACAAAAATCATAAATGAACCTATTCCCATCAGGATACCAGAGAGCAAATGGGTAAAAACACGTCTCAAACGATAAGCCAGGCCTATTTGGATTTCTTCGTAATCAAGCGTTTCCGGATTAAAGTAAAATTTCTTTTTTGCTTCTCGAAAAGGTTTCCGTATGTTTTGAAATATATTTTTGAAAAAATGTAAAAACGCCTTTTGCTTAGACATTCAGATACAGGTTTTATGCTATCAGTGAGAAATTTAATACTATTGTTGATGCAAAAATAATAATTTTGACGTACTTTTGCAGACTAATTAAGAAAAAAAAATCTCTCCCCTCGCAAACAAGAGTTTTTTATTTAATTATTAACATTTGAACTCCTCCAAGAGGGAGCTGAGGAGTAGAAATACATTATGATGACTTCAAAAGAAATCCGGCAGTCTTTTCTCGATTTTTTCGCATCCAAAAGCCACAAAATAGTCTCTTCCGCCCCGATGGTTGTCAAAGACGATCCCACGCTGATGTTTACCAATGCGGGGATGAATCAATTCAAAAATATTATTCTTGGCAACGATCCTGTAAAATATCCTCGCGTTGCCGATTCGCAAAAGTGTCTTCGTGTAAGTGGAAAGCACAACGATTTGGAAGAGGTAGGACATGATACTTACCACCACACTATGTTTGAGATGCTTGGCAACTGGTCTTTTGGCGATTATTTTAAAAAAGAGGCTATCGCATGGGCTTGGGAATATCTTACCGAATGGCTAAAAATAGACAAAAACCGCTTGTATGCAACTGTTTTTGAAGGCTCGCATTCCGATGGATTGGAGCGCGACAACGAGGCTTCTGATATTTGGAGCCAATATCTTCCGAAAGAGAGAATTATCGACGGTAACAAAAAAGATAACTTTTGGGAAATGGGAGATACCGGACCGTGCGGACCGTGTTCCGAAATTCACATTGACATTCGCTCCGACGAGGAGCGAGCCAAAACAGATGGCCTTGAATTGGTAAACAAAAATCATCCGCAAGTAATTGAGATTTGGAATAATGTATTTATGCAATACAACCGCAAGGCAGATGGTTCACTGGAGCCACTCCCTGCAAAAGTGATTGATACCGGTATGGGATTTGAACGATTGTGTATGGCTGTGCAAGGGAAAACCTCCAACTACGATACCGATATTTTTCAGCCTATTATCAAAGCAATAGGGAAGCTAACACACCATTCTTATGGAGAAGATGAAAAAACGGATGTTGCTATGCGAGTTATTGCGGATCATATACGTACCATTGCATTTTCTATTACCGACGGGCAGCTACCTTCCAACGCAAAAGCAGGGTATGTCATCCGACGTATTTTGCGCCGCGCCGTGCGTTATGCCTATACTTTTCTCGATCAGCATGACGCCTTTATATACAAACTCATTGATGTACTCTGCGAAGTGATGGGGGGAGCATATCCCGAGCTGAAAGCTCAAAAAAATCTGATAGAAAAGGTTATTAAAGAGGAGGAAGAATCGTTTTTGAGAACACTTGAAAATGGGATAAAACTGCTCGATAAATATCTTTTGGAGAAATCGTCGGAGCAGAGAGGCGTACTTGATGGCACCATTGCCTTTACCCTTTACGATACCTTTGGTTTTCCGTTGGATTTGACAGAACTTATTTTGCGCGAAAATAGTATGACGGTAGATATTGACGGGTTCAATGTGGAGATGCAGAAGCAAAAGGAGCGTGCAAGAAACGCAGCATCGGTGGAAACCAGTGACTGGACAATTGTTCGAGAAGGAGAAAGCGAATTTATAGGATACGACCATACCGAATGTGAAACCGAAATTATACGTTATCGAAAGCTATTTCAGAAAAACAAATCGTACTATCAAATTGTGCTGTCAAAAACCCCCTTTTACGCAGAAATGGGAGGACAAGTAGGAGATAGGGGCGTATTGAAAGGGAACGGGGAAATTATTGAGATATTTGACACCAAGAAAGAGAACAATCTTTCGGTTCATTTGACCAATGTATTGCCTAAAGAGTTGGAAACCATATTCTGGGCAAAGATAGACGTTGAAAAACGAAAAGAGACAGAACGGAATCACTCTGCTACACACCTGCTGCACGAAGCATTGCGCGAAGTACTCGGCAAACACGTAGAACAAAAAGGTTCGTATGTAAGTCCCGAGAATTTACGATTTGATTTTTCTCATTTTCAGAAAGTAACAACAGAAGAGATACGCGAGGTAGAAACCATTGCCAACCGACGAATCAGAGAAAACTATCCGCTGATAGAGATGCGGGAGACACCCATTGCCGAAGCTCAACAAATGGGAGCAATGGCGCTTTTTGGAGAGAAATATGGCGATACGGTTCGCGTTATCCAATTTGGAACATCTACCGAACTTTGCGGAGGTACCCATGTACGTGCCACCGGTAATATTGGTATGGTGAAAATCATTTCGGAGAGTTCTATCGCCGCAGGAATAAGGAGGATAGAGGCAGTTACAGGAGGCGGTGTGGAAGAGTTAATATATAAAGAACATGATACGCTGGAAGAGGCCAAAGGATTGTTTAATAATTTTCCCGATTTAAACAAAGCCATACAGAAAACAATAGTGGAAAATAGCGATTTACGAAAGCAATTAGAAAATTTTATTCAGGAACGAATCTTTGTTTTACGCGATAAATTGATAGACGAAGCTAGTGTAGAGAACGGTGTAAGCCTCATACGCTTTCGGTCCGAATTACCTGCGGATGCCGTAAAAACGTTGGTATTTCAAATCAAAAATAAATGGTTGGAGAATAATGGTGAAAACTCTTCGCTGGTGGTAATAATAGGGAGTTCTTTTCAAAGAAAACCTTCTATAGCCATACTGCTGACAGACGACTTGGTAGCCCAAGGCTACAGCGCCGTAGCGCTTACACGCCAAGCCGCCGGACATATTCAGGGCGGCGGCGGCGGACAACCCCACTTTGCAACTGCAGGTGGAAAAAATCTCGATGGATTGAATGTAGCTATGGAAAGTATAAAACTCTAAAAAAAAATAGACTATCCTACTATCCTTTTTTGGGGATAGATTTTATATATAAATCCATTTGAGGGGAAGGGATATTGATATTGTTTTCAGCAAATTTGTTGTTGATGGTTCTTCGAATATCGCCCTTTACTTTTTCTACTCTAAAAATATTTTTACTAAAAAACTGCAACTGAAAACCGAGAGAAGAATTGCCAAAATTTACCAAGCGAGCATCTATCAATTCCGGATTTGACACTTCGGAGTGTTCTTTGGCGCTTTGCCTGAGTAGTTCTATTACCAAATCCACATTGCTCCCATAAGCCACCCCTACATCGATTCTAAAACGCGTCTTTTGCTGCTGATGACTCCAGTTAATTACTTTGTGATTGGAAATAAGCGAATTGAGCATTATTACTGTAATTTGTCTCTATTCAGACACTTCGATGTACGCATCCCTATATTCTCTATTTTCACTATATCGTCATCCACCTGAAGAATATCTCCCAGTTTTATCGTCCGCTCCAAAAGTATGATTATCTCCGACACAATATCGTTAAACATTTGCTGCAATCTCAACCCTATCCCCACCATCAAAGCAGCAGATCCAGCAAGAAATACGGTTACCTTTATTCCAGCAGTATCGAGCGCGAGCAATATCGAAACTATCCAAACTGCATATTTCACTATTTGGTATAGTGCATGTCTGTTGCCTATCTCATCATAAGACAGCTTTTTGTGCAGCATAGCTTTTTTTATCAGCCAAAGCACAAGTTTGGTTATCAAAAATATCAATATCACAGCAAGCAGCGTGTAAACTTCGACGGAATACTTACCCACATAAAACAGTTGATATTTAAAAAATCATTTATATTTTCCATAATATTTCAATGTTTTTCTAAAAAACATGTCGGTATAATTAAAAAAAACATAAGAAAACCACAAAAAAACTCTTTCTCAGAGTCCTTTTTCCCGATGTTATTTAATACTAAATACTGTTAATAGCCTCATATAGACCCTCATCATTTATCTTTTTTTTATATATTTGAGCATTACAATAATTAATAAGATATATTTTTTGAAACTTATGATGTCAAAAACGCTTAAAACCTACACTCTACACAATTACAAAAGCATACCGCAAATATCATCACTCCCCGATGAATACATAGAAGCCATTGAAGTAGTAGGAAGAGTTCTCCCTTTTAAAACCAACAACTACGTAATAAATGAATTGATAGACTGGAGCAACCTGACAAACGATCCTATGTTTACCCTTACATTTCCCCGCAGGGAGATGCTTGAACAAACACATTACCGAACAATAAAAAAACTGCTTGACAGTAACGCCGACAAAGCTACCCTTGATAAAGCCATATATGAAATCCGGTTACAACTAAACCCGAATCCCGCCGGACAGGAACAAAATGTTCCAACACTAAACGATATTAAACTTAAAGGCGTTCAACACAAATATCCCGAAACCGTACTCTTTTTTCCCAGTCAGGGACAAACTTGCCATGCCTATTGTACATTTTGTTTTCGCTGGCCCCAATTTTCTGGAATGAGCGGACTGAAATTCGCTATGAAAGAGTCGGAGCTTCTCGTCCAATACCTACTGAGGCACTCCGAAGTTACCGATGTGCTTTTTACCGGTGGAGACCCGATGACAATCAAAGCATCTACCCTTGCCACATACATAGAACCCCTTTTGCAGCCAGAATTTGCGCACGTCAAAACCATCAGAATAGGGACAAAATCGCTTGCCTACTGGCCCTACCGTTTTTTGTCAGACACCGACAGCAATGAGATATTACAGCTATTCAAAAAAATTATAAATGCGGGAAAAAATCTTTCGATTCAGGCACATTTCAACCATCCGGTCGAGCTTTCTACTTTTGTCGTAAAGCAAGCCATTAAGCAGATAAGAGCTACCGGAGCTCAAATTCGTACGCAGTCTCCACTACTGAAACACATCAACGACAAACCCGACATTTGGGCCGAAATGTGGCGTACGCAGGTCGATTTGGGATGTATCCCCTACTATATGTTTATAGCGCGCGATACGGGTGCCAAACGATATTTTGAATTACCTCTCGAAAAATGCTGGAATATTTTTAGAAAAGCTTACCGGCAAGTAAGTGGACTGTGCCGTACAGTACGCGGTCCGAGCATGAGCGACCATCCCGGCAAAATTCAGGTATTGGGAGTGCAAGAGGTCAAAGGAGAAAAAGTATTTGTACTCCGTTTTATACAGGCAAGAAATATACACTGGGTTGATATTCCATTTTTTGCAGAGTACAATCCACAAGCCACATGGTTCAACGAACTGAAACCGGCATTTGGAGAGGAAAAATTCTTTTTTGAAGATGGAAAAACGGCAAAAACCGGTCGGTCAAGCAAAATTCAATTGGAATGATGTTTCAAATATACAAAAAGGGCATCCATAAGTTGAAGATGCCCTCTTTGGGTTTATGCAATCACTTTTCAAAAGCTACACATCTGCCTACTGCTTATTCAACACTTCCAGAGCTTTTTCTATAGTTTTGTCGTTTTCGTTAATGGCGGGATAAAAACCGGTATCTCCCAAAAAATTACGAATAATCAACGCTTCTATTTGGTTTTGGATAATATTTTTTGAAATATTTATCTCTTTGGTATTGACTGGTATTCCTTTGGAAACGGCAAACGTGGTAAACTGAGGCAATAAATTTTGTGTCAACAAATATTTCTTCATTTG
Organism: Paludibacteraceae bacterium; assembly: GCA_047974405.1. Classification (GTDB taxonomy): domain Bacteria; phylum Bacteroidota; class Bacteroidia; order Bacteroidales; family Paludibacteraceae; genus UPXZ01. The sequence continues at coordinate 34,193 of JBKECI010000041.1, forward strand.
CTGCCACGTTTTCATTGTGTTCAAAATAGTCCGGTTTTTATCTGTATATTGAAAGGCAAACTGATACACAAGTCCTTTGTTTACCACCTGCGTGAGATATGGCGAATACTCGGATGTATCGCGCGGTACAAAAACATCGGGCATTATTCCTCCGCCGCCGTAAACCGTTCTCCCTTTGAGGGTTTTGTATTTCAGCGTATCTTTTACCTGAATACTGTCTTTACTGTCCAACTCCCCATGTCGGAAACGGTTCAATAAATCCTGTTCGTATTCGCTCCCTTTTCCTATTTTATAGGGTTTTTGTATGCTACGTCCCGATGGGGTATAGTATCGCGCAACGGTCAAGCGTACTGCCGATCCATCGCTAAAAGGTATCTGCTGCTGTACCAACCCTTTACCAAAAGAGCGGCGTCCTACGACAGTTCCTCGGTCGTTGTCTTGAACGGCTCCCGCAAAAATTTCACTTGCCGATGCGCTAAACTCGTCTATCAATACGACTAAAGGATTACTCAAGCAACTTCCATTTCCGTCTGCCACAGCATCAGCCCTCTTCATTGCTTTTCCTTCGGAATAGACAATGGTTTCCCCTTTGGGCAAAAATTCGTTGATCATTCTTACAGCCACGTCTAACAGACCACCGCTATTTTCGCGCAAATCCACAATATACTTTTTTGCTCCTTTGGCACGTAACTCCGCAATGGCATGTACAAATTCGTCGTAGGTTGTTTGCGCAAATTTATCTACCCCTATAAATCCTATTTCGGGAGCAATAATGTAGGCAGAAGTTACAGAATTTACCGGGATTTCGTCTCGCATAATCGCATATTTCAATAGTTCTTTCGTACCAGTTCTTCGAATATCGAGCGTTACTTTTGTTCCTTTTTTACCTCGTAATTTTCGCATTACTTTTTCGTTGGAGATTACATTTTTTCCAACAAAAACAGTGTCATTTACCTTTACAACGCGGTCTCCGGCCATCAACCCCACTTTTTCGGAAGGCCCCCCACTAATGACAGATACTATCATTACAGTATCATTTTGGATATTAAATTGTACACCTATACCACTAAAACTTCCCTCCATATCGTCATTGACGGCCTCCAGGTCTGCTGCCGGAATATATACGGAATGGGGGTCTAATTTTGATATCAAATCTACCATTATATCTTCGGTAAGAGAATCGGTATCGACTGTATCTACGTATTGCTCGTCAATAAGCGAAATTAAATTTTCTATTTTGTCTCTTTTTTTATTGAAAAAATTCATTAACAATAGGTTGTCGTTGTTTGCCATTATTTGCCTTCTTGCCAACAAATTGCCGAGGATAAGCCCTCCCAGTACCGCTACCACCAAAGCTATGACAACATAAGTATTTTTTCTGTTCATTTTTTATTTAAGTTTTTTGTCTCGAATCATCTGAATGCGTTCGGTAATTATTTTGTATGAATTTTTGGTTTCAATCTTTCAGCAAACCGGGTCTCAACCGTTTCGTCCGTTCAACCGCCTGCTCATACTGCCACTCTTCTACTTTTCGTTGGTGTCCCGACAATAAAATCTCAGGTACCTCCCAGCCGTTGTAATTGGCAGGGCGGGTATAAACAGGCGGAGCGAGCAAATCATCCTGAAAACTATCGGACAAGGCTGAGGTCTCATCACTCATCGCACCGGGTATCAGGCGTACAATGGCGTCTGTCATTATTGCGGCGGGCAATTCGCCTCCCGTAAGCACAAAGTTGCCTACACTTATCTCTCTGGTTATCAGATGCTCCCTTATCCGGTGATCTATACCTTTGTAATGGCCACACAAAAGAATCAAATTGTTGCTCAACGAATAGCGATTTGCCATTTTTTGATCAAAGATTTCGCCATCAGGACTTGTGTATATTATTTCATCGTAGTCTCTCTCCGATTTTAGTTTAGATATTACGTTGTCCACCGGCTCTATTTGCAAAACCATTCCGGCATCAAACCCAAAAGCATAGTCGTCTATGCGGCGATGCCTATCTTGCGTATAATCATGTAAATCATGTACAAAAATTTCCACCACCCCTTTGTCTTTCGCTCTTTTTATAATCGAAAAGTTCAAAGGGCTATCGAGCAGTTCGGGAACGGCAGAAATAATATCTATTCGCATAACTGGTACTTTTGCTACAAAATTACAATAAAATAGTCGAAACCCTTTACGAATTAAATAATTTTGACTGAAAACTCGAGATTATGTTATATATTTGCATAAAATTTACCTGATTATTAACGAAATAACAACAGCTTTGGAAACAAATATTTTGGTTACATTTTTCAATTCTGTAGAAATCAGACCTTTTGAAATTTATGGAATCATATTTTTGGGGCTTGCTCTTATTCTATTGGGGCTGTCTCTCTTTTTAACAGGAGCTGAAGTTGCTTACTTTTCTTTGACCGATACCGCCCTGAACACAATGACTGAAAGCGATGACAAAAGATGCAAAACAGCTTTGAAACTACTCAATTCACCCAAGAAACTTCTTGCTACCATACTCATATCCAACACATTTATAAATATTGCTACCATTGTGTTTTTATCGGCTTTTATTACTTCTATTTTCAACTTCGAGTATGTTCCTGCTGCTGGATTTATCACACAAATATTCATTATAACTTTTGTTATGCTCCTTTTTGCGGAAACTATTCCTAAGGTTTACGCATCGAAATTTCCCGAAAAAGTTGTCCGCAAAAGTTCCCTAATTTTGTACTTTCTGCAAGATTTATTAAAACCTTTTGTAAATCTATTAGTTAATTCGACCTCTCTGGTTAACGAAAAAATAACAAAAAATTTGAACACTACCATCTCGCGAGACGAGCTTACCTATGCTTTGGAGATGGCAACCAATACTCAGGAAGAAGACAAAGAGATATTGGAAGGTATCATAAAGTTTGGAAATATTCAGGTATCAGATATTATGACCTCGCGCATGGACATAGTTGATGCCGATATCAAAAATAATTTTAAGCAAATACTCGATATTATTATTGAGTCGGGCTATTCACGGATTCCTATTTATTCTGGGTCTCATGATAACATCAAAGGTATCCTCTTCAGCAAAGACCTCCTCCCTCACATAGACAAGCCCGTATCGTTCCGCTGGCAATCGTTGATTCGCCCACCATATTACGTGCCGGAGACCAAAAAGATAGACAATCTACTAAGCGAATTCCAAGAAAACAGAATTCATCTGGCAATAGTAGTCGATGAGTATGGTGGCACTTCGGGGCTGGTTACAATGGAAGACATTATGGAGGAGATAGTGGGAGACATACATGACGAATACGATGATGACGAAAAACTGTTTACCAAAACAGACGACTACAATTATATTTTTGAGGCTAAAATACTTCTAAACGATTTTTACAAAATTACCGATATTGACGAGGAAGAATTTTCAAAATTTACAGATGAAGTGGAAACATTAGCCGGATTGATGCTGGAAATAAAAGGGGAAATTCCCAATAAAAACGAAAAAATAGAGTTTTCCAGATACGTTTTTCAGATAAGCGCCGTTGATAATAGGAGAATAAAGAAAATAAAATTGCACATAAAAAGTGATGAGGAGATAAAAAATGGCAATACGAAAAAAGAATAAAAATATTCTATTGATCGGGGTTGTCTCTTTATTTCTTGTTTCGTTGATGGGTTGTGGAAAGGCACCCATACCGCGTCCTTACGGTTATTTTAGGATAGATTTGCCACCACATACTTACACTCGTTTTGATTCTGCTGTGCTCCCCTACTCATTTGAGGTATCTCACACCGCAAAGGTAAGACAAAGACTGGCTGATAACGAAAGCTATTGGATAGATATTATCTATCCCGCGTTTAATGCCAGCATTTATTGCAGTTACAAGCCCATACACCACAATCTGTTTGAGTTGAATGAAGATACCCGAAAAATTGTGTATAAACATACTGTACGTGCAGACGCTATTGGAGAAAAAGTCTTTACAAATGCAGATAAGAGTGTTTACGGTATACTCTACAGTTTGGAAGGTAACACAGCATCGCAAATACAATTTGTACTGACAGATAGTGTGAAGCATTTTTTCAGGGCAGCTTTATATTTTGAAAATACACCCAACAAAGATTCCATATCGCCTGTTGGCGAGTACATCAAGCAAGATATGCAGCATTTGATGGAAACTTTTGAATGGAAAAAATAGTATGATGACGCACTATCAAATCATAAAACAAGACGATATATGTATTTGCATCTTCGAAAATAATTTTTCTTCCGAAGAACTACTCGCATTGTTTGACAATCCCGAAATTTATAACGAAGAACTGGCCCATTTCCGGGGAGAAAAGAGAAAAAAAGAGTTTCTCGGGCTAAGGTTTGCTTTGAAAAAATGCCTTGACGACAAAGAATATAAAGTAATATACTCGCAAGACGGGAAACCCCGATTGGTGGAAAAATCAATACATATTAGCTTTTCGCATACTGCCCGATGGAATGTGGCAATCACTCATCCTACTCAAAAAATAGGGGTAGATATAGAAATACCCGCCGAAAAATTAAAAAAGGTATATCACCGCTTTTTGAATCATCGGGAGCAAGAGTACTTTCATAAGGATACTGATTTGGAAACACTGTGCCTGCTGTGGTCGAGCAAAGAGACTTTGTACAAAATCATAGGCAGCGAAGCAGTAGATTTTTCCAAACAATTACACATTTTCCCTTTTGATAAAAAAGAGAGTGGCGAAATTTCGGCACAACATTTGACGAACGGAAAACGGTACCGTTTACAGTATAAAATAACACCATCCTACGTTATTGTTTTTGGGATTGACCAATGAAAAATAATTATCGCACCATAATCGAAAACGCAAAGTTGGGGAAAAAGATGATAGCCGTGCTGCTCGACCCCGACAAATGTGTAGGTACGGTATTTGACAAAATACAAATGTTGCTGGACAAAAATCACCCTGATTTTATTTTTATTGGAGGGAGCAAAACTATCAACAGCACAAACGATCTTATACTCGCGTTGCAGCACATTCCCGTCCCCAAAATATTGTTTCCCGGCGATGCTTCGCAATTTTCACCTGCGGCTGATGCCGTGCTCTTTCTATCGCTTATATCGGGCAGAAATACCGATTATCTGATAGGTCAGCATGTAAGTTCAGCAAAAAACATAAAAAAATCAGCTGTTGAAGTCATTCCCACCGGATATATTTTGATAGACGGCGGTGTTGATACTGCCGTAAAGAGAATAAGCAACACCACACCTATTGCTGCCGACGACATTGAGACGTGCATATCTACTGCCTTGGCAGGCGAATTGCTAGGGTTACAGCTTACCTACCTTGAGGCGGGAAGCGGAGCCGCCAACCCTGTTTCGGCAAAAATGATTGCCGCCACAAAATACGAATTGTCGCATCCGTTGATAGTAGGAGGTGGAATTAAAACAGAACAACATCTCAAATCGGCTTTCTCTGCCGGTGCCGATTTGGCGGTGATAGGCAATTTGTTCGAAACCCAACCCGAAAAAATCGTTAATTTTATCCAAATTACTCGAAATAGGTAATTATCTCGCCTTTGTTCAATCTAGTTTCGAGCCACTTTACTATTTTTTCTCTCTCCTTTGTCGGAATTAAATTTCGTCCGGAGGTAAAAATCACCATTGGAGTTTGGGTATAGGCATTACTGTCGGAATATACACTTGTTTCGGCATATGAGCAAGTTAGTATTTGCGGGTATAGTTGCTGTATTTCGAGCAGCAACTCTTTGCCTATTGAAGGGATATTTTTTATGCTGTCGAGGCGCCGGGTGGTTTCCGTCAGTTCAAACTTGACGGTATTAAGTTGCCTGTTGAGTACCTCTGTTTCTGACAGGTGCTTGCGGGTACTCTCCTGCAAAACTGAGGCATCGGCACTTTTCATCACCTGAATTTTTGAGGTGTCGAGTCGGTGCAGCAAGGCTATACCTTTAACCTTATTTACCGCATCTGACGATATCTCGTAACCCGAATAAACCAACTGAATAGTTTGAGTAGCCGGATTGATACTTTTTCTTAATAAAAAGTTATTTTCCAAAGCCGAAACTTGCTCGATAAACTGATTGGTCCTTTCTGTAAATTGCTCTTGCTTGACAAGACGATATCCAAAGTAGATACTCGGAACAAGCGTTGTAAGCAAAATAGCGGAAATATAACGGCTTATTTTCTTGGATCTTGCACCATCTACAATGGTTCTGATAGGGTAGTCGAGCAATTTGCATACAAGGATGGAAGATACGGCTATAAATACTGTATTAATGGTAAAAAGATACATAGCCCCGAAAAAGAAGTTGAACTGTAAAGTTGCCAAACCATATCCGGCAGTACAAATCGGAGGCATCAGAGCAGTGGCAATTGCTACACCGGGTATCACATTTCCCTTCAGCTTACTGCTGATTGCCAAAATACCTGCAGAGCCTCCAAAAAAAGCAATGATTACATCATAGATAGTAGGACTGGTTCGGGCGAGCAATTCGGAATGAGCCGTACTTACCGGAGTAATAAGAAAATACAAGGTAGAGGTAACTAAACTTACCAACACGGCAAACGTAAGATTATTTACGGCTCTCTTGAATAGGTTGAAATCGTAAGTCGCCAAACCGTATCCCATCCCATTTATAGGTCCCATCAAAGGAGATATCAACATAGCACCAATGATTACTGCTGTAGAGTTCATATTTAGCCCTACCGAAGCCACCACAATGGCAAACATCAACACCCAAAGGTTGGTTCCGCGAAAACGGATTCCTTTTTCAATTTCACTGTGGATGCTGTCAAAATCTTCCAATTGAGATTTGACCTTGAAGTAAGCAAGATATTTTTCAAAAGTATTCATCTTTCCGAAATATTTAAATAAATTTATCTGTGCTGAAATAATCGCATAACCAACTTTAAGACATTTTACAGACAATCGTATATTTTCTTACAGTCCGTTTCGTTTTTATTATTATTTTTGCAAACGGTAACTTTTAAAATAAAGTATCCCGACACTCTAAATTTTACAGGCAAAGTTAGATTAATATCTCAATTATTTCAATACTCTGGAGTTTTTTTGCCTCCAAAAATATTAATAGCTACTTTGCCTGCTTTCTTTTATGGAAAATAACAAGGTTATGAATTGGAATCAATTGCTCTCTCCCGTACGTTTGGGGATGGAAACTTATCAAGACCACTACCGCGACTACCGCAACGAATTTCAACGCGACTACGACCGGCTGATATTTTCACCACCTTTCCGCCGTCTTCAAAACAAAACGCAAGTATTTCCCTTGCCGGGGAGTATTTTTGTACACAACCGGCTTACTCACAGCCTAGAAGTATCGAGCGTAGGAAGATCGTTGGGATCAAATGTATCGCTACATCACACGCCGGCAGACTCTCCCTATATCAACGAGATAGATTCTGTTGTGGCAGCCGCCTGTCTGGCTCACGATTTGGGCAATCCCCCTTTCGGACATTCGGGAGAGGAGGCCATTGCCACTTTTTTTTCGGAGGGAAAAGGTCAATATTTACAAAATAAAATGTCGGAAACGGAGTGGAACGACATGATCCGATTTGACGGAAACGCTAATGCCTTCAGGTTACTTACACACCAATTCAACGGTCGACGAAAGGGAGGATTTGTACTTACTTACAGCACACTAGCGTCTATCGTAAAATATCCATACTCCTCCATACATCAGGAAGGCAACAAACGTAAGTTTGGTTTTTTTGAATCGGACAGAGCCGATTTTGAAACCATTGCTCTCAAATTAGGCATTCCCCAGTCGCCTCACAACCCCAATCATTATGCAAGATTTCCGCTGGTATATTTGGTGGAGGCTGCCGACGATATTTGCTACCAATTGATGGATATTGAAGACGCTCACAAATTACGGATATTGACAACCCACGAAACCAAACAGCTCTTTCTCAACTTTTTTGACGACGAAAGGAAAAGAAAACGAGAATACACGTTGAACTATGTATCGGATACCAACGAGCAAATTGCTTATCTCCGTTCATCGGTAATCGGACAGTTAATCAAGGAGTGTTCTGAAGTGTTTTTTGCAAACGAACAGTCTATTTTGGAGGGCGATTTTAAGGATTCGTTGATAAAGCAAATTTCGCCAATCGCAGCTAACGCCTATAAGCATTGCTCCGATACGGCATTTAAGAGAATATACAAGTCGCAAGAGGTATTGGACATTGAACTTGCCGGATACAAAATCATTTCCACTTTGTTGGAATATTTTACAGATGCAGTGCTTAATCCAAAAAAATCGTATTCAACCCAGTTGCTAAGCAGGATTCCCGAACAGTATGAAATCAACGCACCTACCGTTTACGGAAAAATACAGGCGATATTGGATTATATTTCGGGAATGACAGATGTTTACGCACTGGATCTGTACCGAAAAATCATGGGAATGGAGCTGTAAAACACCTTTCAAGGAAAAATCAACGAACTGTCTCCATAACTCAAAAATCTGAAATCGTGCCTCAGAGCATAGTTGTATATTTGTCTCCAATTCCCTTGTACAAAGGCAGATACAAGTAACAATAGCGTGCTTTTAGGTTGATGGAAGTTGGTTATCATTCCGTTGATAATTTTAAAAGCGTATCCGGGCTTTATCATTATTTGCGTATCGGCACAGAGTGTATCTATTTGGTTTTCTCTTAGATAATCTACAATATTCTGCAACGATTGATAGGCGGATATTTCGGTGTGAGTTTGATAGGGCTGCCATTGAGTTACCCTGTTTCCACCCTCTCTGCTTGTAGAGCATATAGAAACGCCTATCCAATACAAACTTTCCAGCGTACGCACCGAAGTTGTTCCCACGGCAATGATACTCCCTATTTTTTCCTGAATATGCTTGATGGTTTCTAACTTTACCGCAATGGTCTCGGAGTGCATCGTATGAGCTGCAATATTCTCCGACTTTACCGGTTGAAATGTTCCTGCTCCAACGTGCAGCGTTACCTCATCCGTTTCAATATATTTTGAGTGAAGTGTTTCAAGAACTTCATCTGTAAAATGAAGTCCTGCCGTAGGCGCCGCTACCGACCCTTCTATTTTGGAATAAATAGTTTGATAAGTTTTTTTGTCGTTTTCCTCCGCTTTACGATGCAAATATGGAGGAATGGGCAGTTTTCCTGCTGTTTCTAAAATTTCGGAAAATGAGACATCGTTACGGTTCCACTCAAATTGAATGTGATGTATATTATTTTCAGACAAGATTTTTTCAGCCGAAAAAATTACATTTTTACCACTTACAACTACCGTTTGCAAAAGTTTCCCCCCTTTCCATTTTTTGAGATTTCCGACCAGGCATTGCCACACACACTTGTGTGTCGATGAAAAAGACAGTGCGTAATCGGAGGGAGAAACAGGTTCTAGACAAAACACTTCTATCTCGGCTCCGGTGGGCTTATAAAAAATCAATCGCGCCTGAATCACACGCGTGTTGTTATACACAAGCAAAGCATTATTAGGCAGGTATTTACACAGATCAAAAAATTTACTTTCAGATATTTTGCCGTTTTTATATATCAACAGTTTTGACGTATCTCGTTTTTCCAACGGATATTTAGCTATCCTTTCGTCAGGCAAATCGTAGTCAAAATCGGTTATCAAAATCGGTTCGGTATGTTTCGGAGCATTCAAGTGGTCAGTTTTTTTTGTAAATTTGTGCAAAATTAAGACTATTCGATTAAAGAACAAAGATTAAAGAGTTGTTATTATGATAAAAATAGGAGATAATATACGATTTTTGAATGCCGTAGGCGGCGGAAAAGTTACCCGCATTGACGAAAAAAAAAGATTGGTATATGTAGAAGATGAGGACGGATTTGAAGTTCCAGCACTGGAGCAAGAATGTGTGGTCATTCAAGCCGTTAGCGAAAAAACCAATTTTCCCATCAAAGATTTCGCAACAAAAAGCGTTACCGAAAAAGAGGAAAAACCCACCTCTAAATGCGTGGAAACGCCAAACATACTCTCCGAACCAATTGTTGAAACTCCCGAAGGTGAAACACCCAAAATATTGTTGGCATTCTTCCCCAACGATATCAAACAACTACAAACCACCTCCTATGAATGTTATCTGGTAAACGATAGCAATTATTTTCTCTATTATAATATTATAATTGGTGATATTGATGCAAGAAAATCGGTAACTAACGGCATAATAGAACCCAATATCCAAGAATTTTTGACTAATGTTGAAAAAGAAAATCTCAACGATTGGGAAAATTTACGGGTGCAAATTCTCCTTTTCAAAAAAGAGAAAATATACAAAGAACAACCGTCTATTGATTTGACACTAAAACTGAACACCATTAAGTTTTACAAGTTACACAGTTTTATCGAAACCGAATATTTTGACGATTTGTGTATGCCGGTCAATTTAATTGAAAAACAACAAAAAAAGAGGCTGTCAGAGATTAATCCCGAAAAAATCAAAGAGGCTCTCTTTGAAAAAGCAGAGACAAAGCGTCCTCGTGTAGAACATAGAAAAGCAAGACAACCGGACGTGATAGAGGTAGATTTGCATATCAATACACTTTTGGATAGCACCGCCGGGCTTTCAAATGCCGATATGTTGCAATATCAAATAAAAATATTTGAAAAAACATTGGAAGAAAACAAAAATAGAAAAGGGCAAAAAATAGTTTTTATACACGGAAAAGGAGAAGGAGTGTTGCGTAAAGAGATTGAAAAACAGCTCAAAATCCGATATAAAAACTGTTATTATCAAGATGCTTCGTTTCGGGAATACGGTTTTGGAGCTACTATGGTAATAATAAAGTAGCAAGAAACAACAAGAGTAAACAGATAGATTAGGATGATGCCTGCTGAAGCAACAAGCGGTTTCCCAATTACAATGCAAAAAAAAACAACAAACATAAAAAAATATTAACTGTTTGAATAATATTAATACAGAATTTGTATATTAAACAACATATATTCAAATAATCTCTTACTTTCACCACCAATATTTCATGTGTTTGAAGATTAAATACTATTCAAATACCTTTAAAGCAATCGAACTGAAAATAACCATTATGCTCAAACAAAAGCCTGCCACACTTTTTACCTTATTGATATTCAGCATATCTATCTCAACATCACAAATACCTGCCGGATATAAATATGGCAATGAGAACGCCCCTACGGGCAACGAGTGGGAATCACCTCAAGATCTGTCGCTGAACAAAGAGCAGCCCCGTGCGTGGTTTTTCTCGTTTGCCGACGTTGAAAGCGCTCGAAAAGTACTGCCTGAGAACTCTGCATATTGGTTATCGCTCAACGGTGCTTGGAAATTTCATTGGGCAAAACATCCCGATCAACGTTCCAAAAACTTTTTTAAACTGAGCTACAACGCCAATTCGTGGGACGAGATTTACGTCCCCTCCAACTGGAATATTTACGGCATACAACCCAACGGCGATTTAAAATACGGTCTGCCCATCTACGTGAATCAGCCCGTCATTTTTCAGCACAAAGTAGCGGTTGAAGATTGGCGGGGCGGAGTGATGCGCACCCCACCCACCCACTGGACTACCTATGAATATCGCAACGAAGTGGGTTCGTACCGGCGTGAGTTCAATATCCCCCAAAACTGGGATGGTAGAGAGATTTTTATCAACTTTGACGGTGTAGATTCCTTTTTCTATCTTTGGATTAACGGTCGATATGTAGGATTTTCAAAAAATTCGAGAAATACTGCGAGTTTCAACATCACACCATACCTGCAAAAAGGTAATAATACGGTAGCTGTCGAAGTGTATCGAAATTCCGACGGCTCCTTTCTCGAGGCACAAGACATGTTCCGCCTCCCCGGTATTTTTCGTACCGTATCTCTCCATTCTACCCCTCGTGTACATATTCGCGACTTGAATATCTGCACCGACTTTGACAACAATTTCCAAAACGGTACACTCAAAATCAAAGCCGACATTCGGAATTTTAAAAACCAGAAAATCAAAAATATTAAAATAGCTTATTCGCTCTACCAGCACGAACTCTATTCAGACGAAAACGAAACTGTACCAAACGTTTCTGCTACAACGCAACCACTCCATTTGGCTAAAAAAAGCAACTCAACTTTATCCGAAATCGAAATTACCGTCCCACGACCCAACAAATGGTCAGCAGAACAGCCCTATCAATACACCCTTGTGGCAGAATTGAAAGACCACAAAAACAGAACCATTGAAACCGTATCGGTACGCACCGGCTTTGTCAAGGTAGAAATCAAAGATACTAAAGCTAAGGACGACGAATACGGACTTGCCGGACGGTATTTTTATGTAAACGGGAAAACGGTCAAACTCAAAGGGGTAAACCGACACGAAACAAACCCCGCCGTAGGACACGCCCTTACGCGAAAAATGATGGAAAACGATATTATGCAGATGAAACGCGCCAATATCAACCACGTACGCAATTCACACTATCCCACCGACCCTTATTGGTACTATCTCTGCAACAAATACGGAATTTATCTTGAAGATGAAGCCAATATAGAATCGCACGAGTACTACTACGGCGAAGCATCACTTTCGCATCCCGCCGAGTGGAAAGACGCACACGTAGCCAGAGTATGCGAAATGGTACATGCAAACATCAACAATCCTTCCATCGTCATTTGGTCGCTCGGAAACGAAGCCGGACCCGGGGAAAACTTTGTCCACGCTTACAATGCCTTAAAAAACGTGGATAAATCGCGCCCCGTCCAGTACGAACGCAACAACAGCATTGTGGATATGGGTTCAAACCAATACCCCTCCATCGCCTGGGTAAACGGCGCCGTAAAGGGTCTGTACAACATCAAATATCCGTTTCACATATCGGAATACGCCCACTCAATGGGAAATGCCTGTGGAAATCTTGTTGATTATTGGCAGGCGATGGAAAGCACCAACTTTTTTATGGGCGGAGCCATTTGGGACTGGGTAGATCAATCACTGTACAACTATGACAAAAAATCTGGAGTAAAATACTTGGCTTACGGGGGAGACTTTGGAGATACCCCCAACGACGGACAGTTTGTGATGAACGGAATCGTATTCGGAGACTTGGAACCCAAACCACAGTATTTTGAAGTAAAAAAAGTATATCAACACATAGATACCAAAGAAATAGACATCGAAAAAGGTGTTTTTGAAATTTTTAACAAGTACTATTTCAAAGATTTATCAGACTACAAAATGGTATGGACTGTTTTTGAAGATGGCGTGTCGGTACAAACCGGCACTTTGACAAACTTCAATGTAGCACCCCGCAAACGGATAAATATTACCATTCCCTATGATTTATCCCAGTCAAACAATGTTTCTGAATATTTTATAAAGATACAATATCAACTGAAAGAAAAACAGCCCTGGACTGACAGAGACTACGTACAAGCCGAAGAGCAATTGCTGCTCAAAAGTGCTACAGAAAGAAAACCTCCCATAGCCGAAGTAGCAAAAAAAACAGCGGCATCAAAACCAATACTGTCTCCGGACAAAAACGGGTTCAGAACAATAACGGGAAGTAACTTTGAACTCACGTTCGATATGAAAGAAGGCACCATTTTCAATCTCAAATACGGCGGCGAAACAGTTATTACAGATGGCAATGGACCTAAACTCAATGCGATTAGAGCTTTTGTTAACAACGATAACTGGTCTTACAAACAGTGGTTTGAAAATGGGTTGCACAATTTGAAACATCGTGTTGTTTCATCCGAAACAATACAGCAAAGCAACGGATCAATAATGATTTTGTTCAGCGTTATATCACAAGCTCCTAACGCAGCAAAAATTACAGGGGGAACGAGTTCGGGAAAAAATGCTATTGAAGAGCTTACCGACAAACCCTTTGGAGAGAGCGATTTTAAATTTACAACAAACCAGATATGGACGGTATATCCCGACGGTTCCATCGAACTGCAGGCAAATATCGTTTCAAACAAAGAGAATCTTATTTTACCGAAATTGGGATTTGCGATGAAAATTTCCCAAAAGTTTGAAAATTTCAGTTATTACGGACGCGGACCTTCCGATAATTATGCCGATCGTAAATCGGGAGAATTTATCGGACTCTACACCAATAAGGTAAAAAACGAATTTGTAAACTTCCCCAAACCACAAGATATGGGCAATCACGAAGACGTTCGGTGGTGTGCCCTGACAGACAACTCGGCATCGGGTGTAGTTTTTGTCTCCAATAGTACAATGTCGGCATCCGCTTTGCCCCATCCCCCACTCGACCTTATCTTGGCATCACATCCCTATCAGTTACCCAAAATCAACGACACATATTTATGTCTTGATGCAGCAGTTACCGGACTGGGAGGGAACAGTTGCGGACAAGGAGCCCCACTTGAACCGGATAGGACAAAAGCTAGACAACACAACTTTGGTTTTATTATCCGCCCTACAAATTCAGTCCTCACTCAGACTGCCGCAGTATCGTCTTCGGGAGAAGTCCCCATCAGCATTGTCCGCAGCAATTCGGGGGAAGTGAAAATAAACTCCGACAATAAAAGTGCAATTATTATCTACAGTATAAACAGCCGGAAACCTCAAAAATACAGCGCTCCCATCCAGCTGCAAGACAGTGGAACAGTAAACGCATGGTACCAACACAACAAACAGATAAAAACATCTGCTACCTATTCCAAACTCAAAAACATACAGACCAGCGTGATTTTCGCAAGCAGCGAAGAAGTAGGCGAAGGCGATGCCTCCAACTTGACAGATGGCGACCTGAATACTATCTGGCACTCCATGTATTCGGTTACCGTAGCCAAATATCCACACTGGGTCGATTTGGATGCGGGAGAAGTAAAAAATATCAAAGGATTTAGTTTCCTCCCACGTCAAGAAGGGAAAAACGGACTCATAAAGGATTTTACCATCCACATCAGCAGTGATGGCAAGGAGTGGGGCAAACCTTTTTATAAAGGAACGTTTGATAATACTCAAAACGAAAAGAAAATTGTATTCGAAAAACCGGTAAATTGTCGTTACATCCGCTTTACAGCTCTCAGTTCACAAAATGGGCAGGATTTTGCCAGCGGAGCAGAAATCACCATACAGGCAGAATAAAACAACCGTTGTCACTGATTGAAAAATATAGCAATCTAACATACGCAGTGATGGTATCGCCAGATTATTTTTCACAAACAGCGCAAACATAAAAAGAGGTTTCTCCAAGTAGAGAAACTTTTTTTTACACTAAAATTTTCAGCTGAAAAATCACTCAACTCTTTCGTTTTTAATGTCTTCTACCACTTCGGGATTCAAAAGTGTGGTAATATCTCCAAAATCATAGTCGGTACCTTCGGCTATTTTTCTCAGAATGCGTCTCATTATTTTTCCCGAGCGTGTTTTAGGTAATCCCGCTACAAATTGAATTTTATCCAATTTTGCAATAGCTCCGATTTGGTCGGAAATAAGCTGATTTATCTCTTTCATCAAATTATTTTTATCTCTCCAAAGTCCGGTTTCTTTAATAACTACAAAGCCATACAAAGCATTTCCTTTAATGTCGTGAGGATAGCCCACAATGGCACTTTCTGCTACAGCCTGATGTTCATTAATCACATCTTCGATAGGAGCTGTACCCAAATTATGACCCGATACGATGACCACATCATCAACACGTCCTGTAATCCGATAATAGCCAACCTCGTCACGTAGCGCTCCATCTCCCGAAAAATACTTGCCAGGGAATTGTGTAAAATAGGTATCAATATAGCGTTGATGGTCTCCCCAAATGGTTCTTGCAATCGAAGGCCAGGGGTATTCGATACACAAATTTCCCGTCTTTTGATTTCCTTGAATTTCATTTCGCAACTCGTTCATCAATACCGGTTTTATACCTGGAAAAGGTAAAGAAGCGTAAGTCGGTTTGGTGGGTGTTGCAAATGGGATAGCCGAAATCATAATACCTCCGGTTTCGGTTTGCCACCAAGTATCTACCAATGGACAGCGTTTCCCTCCCACATGGTCGTTGTACCAATGCCACGCCTCCTCGTTGATAGGCTCCCCTACCGAGCCTATAACTTTTAATGAACTTAATGGGAAACGTTGCACATATTCGATTTTCTCTTTTGCCAAAGATCGAATTGCCGTAGGAGCAGTGTAAAATTGATTTACCTTATGCTTTTCTATCACTTCCCAAAACCTGCTGTGGTCGGGATGAGAAGGGATCCCTTCGAAAATCAATGTAGTAGCTCCATTTAAGAGTGGACCATAAAGGATGTATGAATGTCCGGTAATCCACCCTATGTCTGCCGTACACCAATACACATCGTCTTGCTGATAATTGAATATATTCTTAAATGTATATGCCGTATATACCATATAGCCTGCGGTGGTATGCAACATCCCTTTGGGTTTGCCCGTAGAGCCTGAAGTATAAAGAATAAAAAGCGGGTCTTCCGCATCCATGATTTCGGCAATGTTTGTGGACGATGCTTTGTCCAACAGCGGTTGCAACCAATAGTCCCGCCCCTCTTTCATAGATACCGGCTGATTAGTGCGTTTTACCACCAAAGATTTTTCTACACTTGTTGCTTTAGACAAGGCTTCGTCCGCTATCCCTTTCAGGTCGATGATTTTATTTCCTCTGTAACCTCCGTCGGCAGTAATAAGCATTTTGCAAGTACAATCGTTAATGCGCGTAGCCAAGGCGGTAGCTGAGAATCCTCCAAAAACAACCGAATGAATAGCACCAATACGGGCACAAGCCAACACGGCAAAAGTAAGTTCGGGAATCATTGGCAGATAAATGCACACACGGTCGCCTTTTTGAACACCTTGCTCACGAAGTACATTTGACATTTTTGACACTTCAGCATACAATTGATTGTACGAGTAGCATTTTGATGGTTCGTCAGGGTTGTTTGGCTCAAAAACAATGGCAGTTTTCTCCCCCTTATTTGCTAAATGGCGGTCAATACAGTTTTTAGTAATATTGAGTTTCCCATTTTTGAACCAAGTAAACTCTGCCTTTTGCATATCGTATTCCAATACTTTATCCCATTTTTGAAACCATGTGAAGTTTTCTTCTGCAATTTTGCCCCAAAATTTTTGCGGTTTTTTTATCGATTTCCGATAAACCTTGAAATATTGTTCTAATGATTTGATTGAATAGTTGCTCACGGTATTTTTCTATTGAAAGGTGATGGTATTTTTAAAACAATGGAATTAAAGAAAAGTTTTAGCAAGTAAAATACCGTTTCAAAAAATAATTCAAAATTAATCTCTGTAGTTTTATTTTAAAATGTTACTTTTCTAAATGATCCGAATGAATTACTAAAAAAATGCAGCACAAATACTGAATTTACACTTTTGTTTGGAGACAACTGACTTACTTATGCGTTAAATACAAAAAAATCAAATCAATCGTAAACAGCAAATGTAAATCCTTGCAAATTTCTTACCTTTGCAAACCAATTAATAAGGTGATGAAATAAGATAAGATTTTTTTACTTATATACTAATGTGTTTTTCTGACAAACACTGCATACAAGTATCAACGTAGTTATCCTCGAAAAAATACTGCACATCAAAACAAATTGGCAAACAATAAATAATGATTGACGACTCTGTATTTCAAAATAAAAAAGTGGCATACCACACTCTTGGATGTAAGCTCAATTTCGCGGAAACGTCACATATCGGACGACAACTAACAGATGAAGGTTTCAGTAAAGCTCGCCCGGGAGAAAAAGCGGATGTTTGTATCATCAATACCTGTTCGGTAACAGATGCAGCCGACCATAAGAGCCGTCAGGCTATCAATCGCCTCCGACGGCAGCATCCCGATGCAAAAATCATCGTAACAGGATGCTATGCCCAGTTAAAACCTGAAGAAATATCGAAGATTGAAGGGGTGGATTTGGTGCTTGGCTCCAACGAAAAATTTGACATTCCTCATTTTCTAAAAATATCCGATAATTCATCCGTTTATCGGGAAGATATTTTGAAAACAAAAGTATTTCGTCCCTCCTATTCACAAGATGACCGTACACGCTACTTTCTGAAAGTACAGGACGGTTGCGATTATCATTGCACATACTGCACCATCCCGCTGGCAAGAGGACACAGCCGCAGCGGGAGTATAGCAGAAACGGTGGAGATGGCAAAAAAAATAATAGACGCGGGGGGAAAAGAAATTGTGCTGACTGGTGTAAACACAGGCGATTTTGGTAAACATAGCGGAGAGACCTTCCTCAATTTAGTCCGTGCATTGGACGGAATTTCCGAAGGTATCCGATATCGGATCTCGTCTATCGAGCCCAATCTTATCACAAACGAAATCATCGGTATTGTAGCTCAAAGTAAGTGTTTTATGCCACACTTCCACATACCGCTCCAAAGTGGTGCCAACGAGATACTCTCTTTAATGAAACGGAGATACACCGTAGAACTTTTTGCCGACAAGCTTTCTACAATAAAAAGCGTTATGCCCGATGCTTTTATAGGGATAGACACCATTGTAGGCGTGCGGGGCGAAACGGAGGCGCTTTTTGAAAAAGGATATGAATTTATCCGATCATTGAATTTTTCGCAATTGCACGTTTTTACCTATTCCGAACGCACCGACACTAAAATGCTCGAAATAGCACATATAGTTGCTCCCGAAGAACGTAAAAAAAGGAGTGAGACACTCCATCGCCTTTCCGACGAAAAAACAAAAGCATTTTACCAATCACAAATAGGGAGACATACACGTGTACTTTGGGAAGCAAAAAAGGATGGAAATGCGATGCAGGGCTTTTCGGAAAATTATATCAGGCTGCAACGTCCTTTTGACAAAGATATGATAAATAAAATTGAGGAAGTTACCATAGGGGATTGGAACAAAGACAATACGGCATTAACGATTGCTTGAGCGTAGTCTCTTTTTTATCTGTACAATAATAAAACGGCAACTAACTATCCTTTTTGAGAAACAACTCTCTATAATGTGTAAGTAAAAAAATAACAACTATGCTGACAAAACGAATCATTCCTTGCCTGGACATCAAAAACGGCAAGACCGTAAAAGGGATTAATTTTTTAAACATTATGGATGTAGGCGACCCCGTGGAACTTGGCAAACGCTACTCCGATATGGGAGCAGACGAACTGGTGTTTTTAGACATTACAGCCACACACGAAAAGCGGAAAACATTGTCGGAACTTGCCTCGCGCATAGCCAAACATATCAACATCCCTTTTACGGTAGGAGGTGGCATATCTACCGTAGAAGATGTGTCGGTATTGATGAAAAGCGGAGCAGACAAGATATCGATAAATTCAGCCGCCGTACGTAATCCGCAATTGATAAAATCGGTAGCCGATAATTTTGGCAGCCAGTGCGTAGTGCTGGCTATCGACACCAAATGTATCGACAACGAGTGGTACGTTTTCCTTAACGGAGGACGCATCCCTACCAATATCAAAGCACTTGACTGGGCAAAGGAGGCGGTAGCCTTGGGGGCAGGTGAAGTCTTACTCACCTCTATGAATCATGACGGTACCAAAGACGGATTTGCTTTGGACATTACGCAAGCCCTATCCGAGAGTGTAAATGTACCTGTGATAGCAAGTGGAGGCGCAGGAACAAAACAGCACTTTGTAGATGTTTTCGAAAAAGGAAAAGCCGACGCCGCTCTTGCTGCCAGTATTTTTCACTACGGAGAAATTGAAATCGGAGAATTAAAACGTTTTTTGAAAGAAAACGGAATAGAAACAAGAATCTGACCAAAAGTGATTATACTCCCACATCCGACAGAAAACAGGAAATTATGATAATAAACGAAAGAGACAACAGACAAGAGCGTGTAATAAACGCGGCATACGCCATGCTCACCGCCGCCCGCACCGCACCCAAAGGCAAAGGATACGATATTGTTGAAATAGAGCTGGTTACTGGTAACGACATCAAGCTGTTATCCAATAAAATGCTCGTTTACAGCATCAAAACCGGATTGAAGTTTATAACGAGAGATGCTGAAAATATACTTGCAGCTGGCGCCGTAATACTTATCGGAACAAAGAAAAAAATACAGAACTTAAATTGTGGTTATTGTGGTTTTGCAACGTGTGAGGAAAAGAATAAATTTCCGGAGGTACCCTGCTCACTCAATACAGTGGACGTAGGCATTGCCTTGGGTTCGGCTGTCTCAATAGCCTCAGACCATCGGGTAGATACCCGTATTATGTTCTCGGCAGGGCGTGTAGCAGTAGAAATGGGCTGGATGAAAGGATGTTCCAATGTATATGCCATCCCCATAAGTTGCTCCTCCAAAAACCCATTTTTCGATAGAAAATCGACCAGACCATCCCAATAGTTTTGAAAAAATGCCTTTCTACATTAGGCATTATTGCAAAAGAAACTGATATTCTCAAACCCAAAAAGGAGTATTGAAAAAAAAGTTGCTGAGTAATCGTCAAAATGAGTATGGTTCTTCAGGGTGAAACATTAAATGGTTACCCTAACACCCCTTTTATCATATACAGCAGATTTGGGATACTTATAAAAAATCTATCTATTTCAAATTCCGAACGAAACCCCCATACGTCTGGCTTGTTTTATCAACACATGATCGGGAGTAACTAAGCGTAGTTTTCCGGCAGCCTCTTCTAGCGGAACATCGGTAATTTCGTCAATTCCCTTGACCGAAACCATCCGTCCAAATTTCTTGTTGCTGATTAGTTTGGCAGCATATCCTCCAAGCAATGTCCCCAAATTGCGGTCGTAGGGAGAGGGAGAGCCTCCACGCTGAATGTAGCCAAGTACGGTTTCACGAGCTTCGATTCCGGTGAGTTCTTCTATTTTCCGTGCAAAATAGGTGGCTGGGTGATGCTCAGTCCCCTCTTGGATTTCTATCCCCTCTGCCACAGCCACTATCGAGTAGGGTTTTCCTGCTTCCCTTCTTTTTTTCAACACATGGGCAACGGTATCGATATCGTAGCCCAATTCGGGGAGTAAAATCACGTCGGCACCTCCTGCCATCCCTGCATACAACGTAATCCAACCTGCATGGTGCCCCATCAGCTCAATAACCATTACACGTTGATGCGAACTTGCCGTAGAGTGCAAACGGTCAATGGCATCGGTGGCAATATCAACCGCCGACTGAAATCCGAAAGTAATATCGGTTCCGTACACATCGTTGTCAATGGTTTTGGGAATTCCTATTACGTTCAGTCCCAATTCCGAAAGTTTCCAGGTGGTGCGTTGTGTTCCGTTTCCGCCAATGCACACCAAACAATCGAGTCCCAACTCTTTGTATGCAGTTTTTATCTGTTCACGGTCGTTGTGGTCGGGCGATTTAAGTATTTTTCTAAATGCTTTTTCACGGGCGGTGCCCAAAATGGTGCCTCCAAGTGTCAAAATTCCCGATAATGAAGACTCAGTAAGCGGTATAACGTCCTGATAAAGCAAGCCCGAAAATCCATTTTGAATGCCTATAACCTCCATACCGTATTTATGTATGGCTGTTTTGCCTACACCCCGTATGGTGGCGTTGATTCCGGGACAGTCTCCTCCCGATGATAGAATGCCTATTTTCATGTGTTTATAATTTATTTTTTTAGTTATCGGATGGAACTCGCACATAAACATTTTATTGTATGCCAAAGCCTATTTGCTGTGCCAGTTTTATATATCCCTATCTTTTGTCTCTGTTTTTACTGATACAGTTCGTATATTAAAGAGAAAACACCGTTTTGTAGCCTTGCTTTCACAAAAGTTTGGATAGATGTTGTCGCCAAAAAAAAAGTGATAGAGCTACGGTTTTGTATTTCAAAAATATTTCCCATAACGGTATTATTTTTCAACGGTAAAATTACTTAATTTTTTGAATTACAAAAGACCCCTTCAATTATTTTTTTATTTTGACACAATAAAAACGATTAATCGGAATAATATGACTTCTTTCGGGTATAAAAGTTAGATTTTTTTTTGATAGATATTCAAACGTTAGCCAACAGATATCATTTCTGAAAAAGAACTGACCAAAGAAAAACACAATGAAAAAATACAACAAAATTCGTTTTTTTATTCTAATGAAAATAACAGAATAAAAAACAAACGATATATTTGCAATTATAAAACTAAATAAGAATAAGGGATAGGCTCAAATTTTGGAGTATCTATTTTCTCAAAAAAAGCTAAGACATTATGAATATGACGTTAAAATACATCGTAGTACTATTTTTGGGTGTAACATCCATAACATGTATGGCTCAAGTAAAAAACAAGAAAACAGAAAACGTAAAAGTTTAC
>JBKECI010000042.1:0-74909 GCA_047974405.1 Paludibacteraceae bacterium
AACGGAAGGATTGGCATGATCATCAACTTGTAATTTTTCTGACAAGGTGTTTTTGATATATTCGCCCGTTTTATGATTGTAAGCGGCAATTACAATATCACCTGTAGAAGTTACCCATGAGAAGTAAGTCTGCTCTTTTTGCCCTTTATGATAAATAGAGCGGGGATCGGCAAACCAGCACCAGGCTCCATCAATATCCAATGTGTCTATTTTTCCGGTCTGAATAAAATTTTTAGGAAATGAGGCTGTTACAGGAATATTAACAACATCCCCCCCCTGCGTAATACCGATATTGCCCGAAACAGAAGTGGAATCAGCCGACGAGACAACTATGCTGCCTCCTGCAGAGGTAAGCGAGGAGGGCGATAGCGATATGCCTACAGGCGCATTGAGTACAATACTATTTGAACTCCCGTTGGGAGAGATATTGATGGTTTGAGAAGATGTATAGTAATTGAGATTTACGCTGTTTGCATCACATCCCAACACAGGCGGGATTTCTACAAGAGACAAATTAGCTATTCCACCCAAAACCGCTAGATTATTGGCTTTAATTGTCAGATAATAAGTACCCGAAGTTGAAACAAAAAAACTCAATTCACCATTTTGTAAAACATTCTTGGCCCCACATATAAAATCGCCGGAAACAACAGGAGCCGCTCCATTTTTTGCAGTTCCTATCCCTACGGTATATGTGGGGAGCGACGCGTTGTTCCACCATTCGTAAGCAAACGAGAGTTTATACTTTTTTCCCGCCTCCAATATTGCCGGATAGCTGAATACGGAAGTAAGCGATGTACTGCCTGCGCCATCCCAGCGAACCATTAATATACGACCTGTAAAAGAATTCCCATTTAAGTTATGCACCGGACTTGAGGATGGACTTACATCGCTATATCTTACTCCCGATGTGGAGTTGGCATAATTAAATGTACCCGTAGTTACTTCCCATCCATAAAGATTGGGATAGGAGGTAGCGTTGTTTGTGTCTCCATTTCCGTCCCAATTTTCGATTAGGTTTTGTGAAAATGCTGTGGTCGAAAAGAAAAATAGAGAAACGAGAATAACACCGATAGTTTTGATGATTTTCATTATGATAAATGTTTATATTATTTTTAACGAAAGATATTTTTTATCCGATCTGATTTTTATAATTGAAACCCCTTTGTTAGCTATGGGTTCCATATTTGATTTGGCTTCATACTCCGAAATAAGTTGTCCTGTACCACTAAAGAGGGTAATAATATCTCCTTTTTTTATTCCCGCGATAAATTTATTGTCGTTGACCATCACAATTCTAATGTTGTCGTCGTTTTTTTTTATCGGTTTATTACCTGTAGCATCAATCGCATCAACTGTTACGGTATTGGAGAGCATAGTAGCATAAACAGTGTTTCCGCTATATCGAGCTGTAAATGTATGCGACCCTTTCGTAAGTTTATTTATCCTAAAAACGGCACTTCCACTTACAGTATCTATTATGGTTGAAGTACCGATAACACTACCATTTTCTATTATTTGTATGGAACCCGTTGGAGATGATGTTTTATTCCCCTTTTTCTGAACAGAAACGTTGAGCAATATAGAATCTCCTGTAAAAACCCTGTCTGAAACAGAGGAAAGCGTTACTGATATGTCTTCCAATCTATTTATCGCCGACATTCTGAATAATTTAGCTCCATGATAATTGATGGGGGTGGCAAAATTACTTCCTGCAAATATACCTAAATTTTGCCTGTTCCACAAATCTCGTATGTTACAATTGCCTTCAAATCCGAGAGTAGCAAAGTCAACAGGATGGGATATGGATTGGTTGGGGGTGGGGTCTTCAACAAATATCATAAATTCAACGGTAACCCCGTTTGGTGCTGAAAGTACCTCGTCGTCAAATCCACAAAACGATTCAAAGGTTGTATATCCCGCGGGGAGATCAAACTCAATGGTAGAATAAGAATTTACGCCATAGCCGTTAGAATAACTTATATCATTAACCTTGAGGGTATTTCCGCCCAAGCTTTTGTTTGTTTTCACCACATCCCAGCCGCTGGTGATGCTTACGGGAGTTAGAGAAGTTAATTTCAACGAATCTCCGTTTGTCTTATATATGGTGGGGTTGATCCAATCGGCATGGTCATAATTAAAATTATCTCCGCCATCGGTAACAACTAAGTAGAGTTTGGCTGCTCCGGTTATGTCAGCTGCGATGTTCTTCCCTGAGCGTTGATAGGTTCTGCTTATTCTTCCCGAATTTGCAATGGCTTTGCTTACATCCACCTCTCGTAATGTGGGGTCTTGATCTGAAACTAAAAATTCAACGGTAGCTCCTCCCGTTTGGTCTGTCCCCCCTTTATCTAATCCTGCAAAACATTTAAAACGGGTATATCCTGCCGGTATCGAAAACAAAATAACGGATTGAGAATGCGTTCCGATGCCGTTGGTATATGCAGTTCCTTTAATATTTAAATTTTCTCCCGAAATACTTTTATCTTTTGTTATTGTTCCCCATCCGGCGGTGGCATATTCCCAATTGAGCGCTGTCAGTTTGATAGAGTCGCCATTGTTGTTGTAAATGGTAGGATTAATCCAATCGGCATGATCATTGGTAAATCCATCGCCGCCATCGTTTACAATCAAATAGAGTGATGTATTTTCGGCAGGTAAAGCTATATCTATGTTTACGCCGTAGTTATCTGTTAATCTTGATATTGTTCCACTTCTATACAAAATATTTTTTGTGCTTATAAATCCATCGCCGCCATTGTTGAACAGCGCGAGAAACTTATCTCCGTTCACAGGGTCGTCTGCCGTCCATCCTATAATATCATCTTTGGCAAACCATTGTTTGTTGTTTACGCTATATTTGTGCATATAGAGTACCTCTTCGTTGGTTATCAAAGAGTCTGTAAAACTATTGTTGTCGGGAAGATGCCCACCAAACATTAGCGGAGATTTGAAAATGCTCCAAAGTGTCATCAAAGTATATTGCTCGTCTTTAGTAAAATTGGTTTGTCGGTCTACCCCTCTCTCTCCTCTGATGGCCAAGTGTCCTAAAGGTAACATATCTGCGTCTGGCCAACTACCGGGGGTAATATAAGGTGCCCAACCGGCACACATTCCGAAAGAATAATTCAGTTGAGCCCAATTATCCCAGAAATCGTCAACGGTACGCCACATATTGGAGTGTCCCCTGGCATGTTGGCGCTTATCTAGAGGGGTAGCTCCGGGAGACATACTGAGGATAATTTGTCGTCCGGTGTTGTCTATAGCATTGCGCAACATTTCGATTTCGCCTTGGTGATAAGGGCGGGAGAGGTCGTCCACCTTAATATAATCTACTCCCCAAGAGGCGTAGAGTTCGAGGATGGAGTTGTAATATGCTTGCGCACCCTCTTTTGAGGTATCGATAGTATAGTTGTCATGTAACCAAGTACATTCCGAGGCGGTAGAGTATATGTCGGCGGCAGTTTTACCGTTTCCCCCTTTTATGGGAAGTCTGTTGGTAACGGCAACTTTTGGCACTCCCCGCATTATATGAATACCAAATTTCAATCCTAATGAATGTACATAATCGGCCAAAGGTTTAAATCCCGCACCGCTAACGGATGAAGGAAATCGAGAGGGAGAAGGAATGTAACGTCCGTAAGCATCGTAAATAAAGGTAGAATTATTGAACGCATTATAGGTACCCGAAGTTTGATTGTCCACATACCAGCGAATATCGACTATTACATACTCCCAACCATATTTTTTTAATTTTGCAGCCATGTGGTCGGCGTTCGCTTTTACTTCAGACTCTACCACCGAAGGTCCGAAACAATCCCAACTGTTCCACCCCATCGGAGGGGTCAATGCCCATGTTTGAAATTCTTTTTCAAATCCGGTTTGAGAAAATAAGGGAGATAGCAACGATAAAAAAAGTAAGAAGGCGAGTAGTTTTATTTTCATGGTCCATTTTTAAAAAAAATCAATAAGCTGCCTTATTAAGGCAACTTATTGATGATAATAAATGTATTGATAGTTATTTAACCACCTTTTGAGTGAATGATTTACCGTTTATTGTCAGTTTGATAAGGTAAACTCCGTTGTTCAGGTTTTTGCCGATAATCATTTTGTGTTGTCCGGCATTGAGATTTTCAAGTCTCTCTGCTACTCTTACTCCGTTAATAGAGTAAACGGTCATATTTACGTTAGCATTGGCTGTAGTTGCAAATTCTGAAATAATATCCGAACCTTGGATATACGATTTAACCTCGCCTGCAGCAAGTTGATTAACTTTTGTTGGAGTTAATGTAGCTTTCATCGGAACGGTAATACTTGTACCGCCGATTACGCGTTGCATAGGAGCAGGAGACAGCGGATTTACCGATGCAATGGTCAAATTGGCATCGGCAGATGCAGTTCCAGTAAATGTAACTACTATGCTACCTCCCGTATTTGGCAGTGTGGTAACGTTGGTTGTAAACGCTGCGTTGTCGCTACTTACATTGAAACCGTTGTTAAACATGGTAGCTGACACCGCAACGGTAATCTGCTCGTTTTGAGTTGTGAACAAAATGCTGTCGTTAGTAGTGTTATTTCCGGCAATGTTTAATGTAGGCATTTCGTACATTTCCCAGTTGTCTATATACATTTCGGTAGCAGTTTGTGTTTCGCAACTATTCAAATACATATTTGGGTTGTTTAACGTAGCTCCGGTTGTAAATGTAAAGTCAAGAGACAACCATTCATTGGCGGCAGTTGAAATAGGTTGGGTAACGCTAGCACTTGCAACTCCCGAAAGACCTATTTTGGCTTCGCCGGTACCGTTGGTACTAATCATTGCTCGTACACGGTAGTTTTTGTTCGCTTCAATTTTTCCTGTTAACGGGAAATCTAATGAACCTCCACATTTTCCGGTTACTTTTATACTGTTAATTCCGCAATATACATAGTCTGTAACCACACTTTTTGAACCCCATCCGCCAAAATTACTCAAATCGTTGCAATACGAGTCGGTTATAATATTGGGGCGGTCGTTGTATAAAGGTGTGAAACAGGTTGGGTCATCGCTTTTAACGGTAACAGCACCACTTTGAGCACCCGAACTGATTGAAATATTTCCATCTACAACGATAGTACCGTCCCAAGTAGCGGTCACATCGTTAGATTGATTGGCATTTGCCAATGCTATGGTGTAAGAAGTGCCACTTCCCGTTACATCTGCACCACTCAAAGCAATACCTGCTGGAGTTGTCAGGGTAATGTCGGCAGTCAAACCGAGTGCGTTCACATTGAAATTCTTGCTCAAATTATTTTTGTCAAAGAAAAAAGAACTTGGAGATATGGTGAGGTACTCTGTACCCAAGTAGAGCAGACGAAAATTGTCCACTGCAATATAATTACCTCCGGCTACTACATTATATCCAATTTCCAAATTACCGTCTGTAACTTCAACAATCACGGAGTAGTCGCCGGTGGTCAATACGGGGTCAGAGTTTACACTGTTGGCATAAATATAAGCATTGCCGGTAGTGTTGGGGTTGTTAAGAGTGTTAGCAGTGAGTTTATAAAAACCGTTTGGTAGCCCGGTTAATGTTTGAGAGAGTTTGGCCGTCCAAGAACCTGAACTTTTCCATTTTTCAGAATAATAAGTTCCTTGTTTGCCGGGCAGAGAAGTGTTGGTTTGGATTACAAAACCATCGGGGTTTGTCCATCCATTCATATTGCCCAATTCAAAACTTGGATTTACGATAGAAGATGTGGCATCATTACTATTCGAAGCGTTTACCGTTATACTTTTGGAGAGTGCACCGGCAGTAATTGATATGGTCTCTGCCGAAATATTGGTGGTTTCGTCATACGTTGCCGTAATTGTTTCTCCGCACTGAGCCTCGCTTACGGTAACAGTGGTTTTAGATAGTGCAATACCGGTTGGCGCAACCAAAGTTACGTCTGAAGTCAATGCGTTGCCGGATACGGTAAATGTTTTTGTTTTGTTTAAGAACTTGTCAAAAGTAAGCGATGTTTGATTTACTTCCAACGATTCGTTTGTGTTTTCGGCAAGCGATATGTTTGCTACGCCTATAATACTCCCATTATTAGAAGCAGTGCCACTTGTTTGTTTAATTTGCAAATAATACGATCCTGTAGTCGGGCAGGTAAAAGTAAAACTTACGGGCTGTAGTTTGTTTTTGCTTGTACCCGAAGTTGCCGATTTGGTTGCAATAATAGTTCCTCCCGATTGAGCGTCTGAAATACTAAAACTGTAAGTAGGTTGTGTCCCGTTATTCCACCATTCATAGTCGGCTGAGAAGGTATAACTTTTACATGCCGTTAATGCAATCGGAGTTACTGTAGTCCCCGAGCCGTCTCCAACGCCTAAACTGTAAGTAGAACCCCAAAATCCCCCATCCCATCGAAAGAGAAATTCTCTTCCGGTAAACACACTGTTATCTGAATTTAAGTGATTAGGACTGGATGCTGATGATAGATCCATAAATCTGATGTTTGAACCATTGGCAGTTCCCCAAGTTGTGCTGACAGTACAAGCCCATCCCCATTTATTAGCTTCGGAGTCTGTGCCGGTAATGCCGTTTCCATCCCAATTTTCCAACAAATTTTGCGCATTCAAACTTATTGCCGTAATGAATAGTGCAAATAGTGTAAATAGTTTTTTCATAAGAGATTAAAATTAGATAATTAATAATTAATTGAATTAAAGCAACAAAAATATGGCAATTAACCACAACGGAGGTGTAATTAATTGCCATATTGGTGGAGAAACCGTACAGGTATTTTATTAATCTGCTTTTTTGGAGTTTTGATACTCTTTGGGAGTCATTCCAAATTCGTTTTTAAAACAGCGACTGAAGTATTTGGGATCGTTAAACCCTACGGCAAATGCAATTTCTGAAATGGTTCCGGTGTTGTTTTCCAACATTCTGGCGGCATGTTTCAGGCGTATATTGCGGATAAATTCTCCGGGAGACAGTCCTGTTAGCGATTTGAGTTTACGATGCAGGGTCGATTTTGCCGATGCCATATCGGTGGCAAATTCGTCAAAGTTGAAAGAGTCGTCGGCCAGTTTTTCTTCTACGGTTTGTACGGCATTTTTTAGAAATTGTTCGTCCATTGAGCTATATTCCATCGAAGATATATTTACATCATACGATTTTTGAAAATCTTCCATTTTTTGTTGCCTCTTTTTTAGCAAGTTTTTTACTCTCGAATCGAGTACGCTCGATTCAAAGGGTTTGGCAATGTACGAGTCGGCTCCGGCATTGTACGAGTCTATTCTGTCTTGGGTAGAGTTTTTGGCAGTAAGCAGCAAAACATTGATATGACTTGTTTTAATATCGTTTTTTAGGGTAGAGCAGAGGGTAAGTCCATCCATTTTTGGCATCATCACGTCGCTTATTATCAATTCTATTTCCACGTTGCTGTTTACAACAGTGAGTGCCTCCAAACCGTTTTCGGCGGTTAGCACATTGTATTCTGCCGAAAAGTATTCAAACATCAGATTCCTTAAATCACGATTGTCTTCTACAATAAGAATGGTCTCTTTATTTGGTTCTGATTTGATTTTTTCAGATGTTTTTTCAGTTTGCCGATAATGGTTGGTACCGTTTTCTCCGCCGTCAAATGTATCTTTTGCAATATATTCTTCATCTGTATGTTGCATAAAACTGTTTGGATTGTCTCCGTCGCTTTCCACCGCAAGTTCATCGTTGGCAAAAGCGCCTTTTGATACCGGTATTTCGACGGTAAATACTGCTCCTTCTCCAAGTTGACTTTTTACGCTGATAGCGCCTTTGTGTAACTGTACAAGGTCATATGTGAGGGACAGCCCGATGCCGTTGCTTTGGCTTTGATCTGCCGTGCTGCTTATGTAGAAACGCTGAAATATGTGTGGGATATCTTCTTCGGCTATTCCGTTGCCGGAGTCGGCTATGGAGATGCGGAGTATGGTCTCTTCGTTTCTTTCAAAAAAACTCATTTTTACTGCGACGCTACCTTTGGCAGGGGTATGTTTGAATGCATTTGAGAGCAGGTTGTATATAATTTTGTCCAATTTGTCGCTATCAAAATAGGCAGAGTAATTTTCGTATTGAGGGTCAAAGATAAAGTTAATTTCTTTTTCGTTTACCAAAGGTCTGAAATTTGATTTACAGATATGGTACACAAACTGTACTATATCGCTTTTCGACACTTTGAGTTTCATATTTCCGCTTTCGGTTTTTCTGAAAGCCAGTATTTGTTTGATAAGTCTGTTGAGGCGGCTTACGTTCTCTTTCAATATTTCGTATTGAGAATCTTCTCCAATCATTTTTTTCTGTATTTTTTCTACCTGTAGCATAATGATAGTAAGAGGAGTAAGTAGCTCATGGGTGATATTGGTGAAATATTTTAGTTTTATCTGTGTCAATTCTTCCGATTTCTCTTTTTCGATACGTGAAATTGCTAAATCATTCCTGAGTCTGATACGGTTCAGGACTATTCGGTATGCTGTATAACCAATAGCGATAATAGCTATCATATAAAGCAGATAAGCCCACCAAGTGCGGTAGATAGGGGGAAGAATATGTATATTGAGTTCTGTGGCTTTGCGGCTCCATAACCCGTTTTCGTCGCTTGCTTTAACCAAAAATGTGTAATTGCCCGAAGGTAGATTGACATAATTTACGTACCGTCGGTTATTTCCCACATAGTTCCATTCTTTGTCAATCCCCGATAATTTGTAGGCATATTGGCTCCTACCTGTAAAGAGTTGGTTGAGTACGGCAAATTCAATGCTGATGTTGTTTTCGGAGTATTTCATCCTTATCTGATTCTTTTCGGGATTGAAATGTTTATTTTCCGTATCGTCAAAAATAGAACTGTTTTGGATGAGAATGTCTGTAAATGCTACTTGCTGTTCGGTCTTTTTTGCGGGTATTTTCCCTGTAGGATTAAATTCCACAATGCCATTGTTCCCCCCAAATAAGAGTTGTCCGGTAGATAATTTTAAGAATGCTCCTTTGTAAAATGTAGAGACCCCTACCCCATTTTGCGAGGTGTAGTAAGTAGAGGCATGGGTCAGAGGATTATACCGAATAATCCTTTTTGCGGTTGATATCCAAAGATACCCGAAGTTATCTTCAATTATGTCCAAAATACGCTCTTCCGAAATTCCATACTGCCCGCTTATATCTATGGTTGTTCGGTCCAGCTGGTTATAAAAGAAGAGACACCCCTCTTTGGTGCCGATATATATTTCTCCGTTTTTTCGGCAACAAATGGTCTGAACACTTAAACTCCGATAGTTCTTTGTATTCAAATCTACTTTTGTGATGGAATATCCTCCTTTCCCGCTTGTAGTGTTATATTTCAATACAAACAGTCCGTCCCTTTCTGTACCCACCCAAATGTTTTTGTCCAAATCTTGTTCTATAGTATTTATATACTGAGTTTTGGCCGATACGAGCGATATTTTCCCGTTTGCAGTTCTTTTGTATAATGCTTCTGAGGTTCCTATCCATACGGTTCCTTCCAAATCTTCGTAAAGTACGTTGATAGAAATATCCGTACTGTTGTCCGAACGTTTGAGTGCGAATGATTTGGTCGGGACTAATTCGTTGTTGTCCGTCTGTCTGAAAATCATTACGTTGTTTTGTCCCTCTGCCGCCAGCCAATATTCATTTGTTTTTGATATGTGTGAAATGACGTTGATGCTGGTCAGTTGAGCAAATATAGGGGCAGACATTTTTTGAATTTTGTTTGTTTTCAAATTAAAATCGACCAATCCAAATCTATTGATAACCGCATAAACATTTTCTTTGCCGGCATTGCACAATCTCGAAACAAACGATTGGGGCGTTGTATTGTCTCTCAGGCTTTCTAAGGGGTAGTTTTGTATGGAAAGTTTGTTAAAATCCAGCAGATACAATCCGTCACCTACGGTTCCCAACCACATATTCCCAAGTCTGTCTTTGTATAAGTCATGAAACAGGCGACTATCGGTGTTGCTCAGTTTTATGCCGGTACCATAAAAGAGATAATTGTTGTCATTGTCTTTTTTTATCAATCCCAGCCCTTTGAAAGTAAGCACCCATATGTATCCAAATTTGTCATCCTGCGTGATCCCGTACACGATATTATCCGGTTTTTCATGAGTGGCAGAGGCGTAGTTTATAGAGCGAAAATCTATTTTCATTCTACCATCTACAGACATGTGATACATTCCGTCTCCCCAAGTGCATATCCAATAGAGTCCATCTCTGTCCTGCATCATCCTGAACGGATTGTTGTACACTCCTAAATTAGGCGCGTAAAATATGTTTTTACGACTTTGGTCTATAGCGCATAGTCCCGCTTTCCACAACATTATCCAGACGATACCGTCTTTATCTTCGTATATGTATTTAGCGTTGTTTCCCTGCAGTTTAAGGCGTGAATCGGCATCTGTCGAAAATCGTTCAAATTCTCCGGTAGAACTGTTTATACATATCACACCTTGCGTAGAGGTTCCTATCCATATGTGCCCTTTGGAGTCGTTAAATATATGATTGATTCTCTCTTTTTCGATAAATTTATTTTTTAAGGATTGTATGGAGTAGCTTTTTTTATCGAAAATATTGATTCCTTCGTAAGTACCTATCCACAAGCGATTTTGATTGTCTTCTTCGATACATTCAATTTCATTGTTGGTCAATTTCCCGGGCGTTAATGCGCTCGATCTAAATATCTTGATGTCGTATCCGTCGTATCTGCACAGCCCATCTTTGGTTCCAAACCACATATAGCCCTCCCCGTCATTGTAAATGCGGGTGATAGAGTTAGATGGTAACTTTTCGTTGATGGGAAATTGTTCGAAAATAAAATGAGGGACACTTTCGTCGGCAATCGCAATTGATACGAGAAAAAAAGAACACAACAACCAACCAATATTCTTTTTCATACTATATTCGTCTGAGATAGTGAATAATTTTGAACTCAAAATATAATTTCCCTACAAATGTATGAAGTTATTTTAAAAAACAGATACGAAACTCCAACAAAGTTCATAGGTTCTACTCCGATTTGAAATGTTGAATACGATGTGTCAAAAATTTTGGAGGATACCGATTTTATATTCTGCCGGGGTTGATTTGATTTTGACAATCGGTTTTGAGTTTATATGCTCTTTTTTGTCGAATATGGGTATATAGAAGCCATTGTAGCAATGATTGACGTAGAGCAAAGAAATGATGTAAAATACACGTAACAAACTATTTTTCAAATATTTTTGATGTTTTTTATTGTTTATTTAAAAAAAAGTCTTTTCTTTGCAGTCGAAAGAAAGGTGTATTTTTCGCTTGGTTAGACCAATAATGGTTTCTTCATATATTTTTTTGAGTTTCCTGTCTATTTTTTTAACCTTCCGTTTTTTATACTATTTCTAGTTAAAAACATATTCAATTTTTAATTTCTTTATTTTAATGAACATTTATTTTGGAAACCTGAGCTACAAAGTTCGGGACAATGATCTGCAAAACGTTATTGCAGAGTACGGTGAAGTAACTTCTTGCAGAATTATCAAAGACCGTGAAACCGGAAGATCAAAAGGTTTTGGTTTTGTTGAAATGGCCGATGACGCCGCTGCTTCAAAAATGATTGAAGAACTCAACGGAGCCGAATTGGATGGTAGAACACTTGTAGTGAAAGAAGCACGTCCGCGCGACTAATTACTTTTCGTACAAACGTATTAAAAACTCCCGAATCTCAGAAAAGAAGATTCGGGAGTTTTTTTATTTGGGGATGAACTCTTTTTCCCTATCTATCTTTGGTATCCATACTTCATTTAATTATCTATTAGTTATCACCACACAATCATTCTAAACATATCAAAGCGGGTGCCTTTTTTAGAAAATAATCTTTGGGAGTATGCTCTTGTGCGTAAGAAAATAAAACCAAGCACTATGGCCGGCATTCAAGTCATAGATAAAAGTAAAGGGTAAGTAGTGTCAAAACTGCAGACAGCAACCCAAACAATATCGACAAAATAATCCATTCGGGATAATTATCAACTTGCTGTTCGGTTTAGTATGCAAAAAAGCATCTGTTTTTTTATTGAAAAAACAGATGCTTTTTTCTGTGCAAAGTATTAAACATATTATTTCTTTACCCCAACATGCTCAACAAAATACCGGCTGCTACAGCCGAGCCTATCACGCCGGCCACATTGGGTCCCATAGCGTGCATCAGCAGGTGATTATTTTTATCGTTTTGCAACCCTACATCTTGTACTACACGGGCAGAGTCAGGCACAGCAGATACGCCTGCAGCTCCAATCAGAGGATTAAGTTTATACTCCCCTTTTAAGAAGAGATTCATCAACTTGGCAAACAACAATCCGCCTGCCGTAGCAATTACAAATGATAATGCCCCTAAGAAGAAAATTTTAAGCGAATCTATCGTAAGAAATTTATCTGCTTGGGTAGATGCCCCTACGGTTAACCCCAATAGTATGGTAATGGTATTGATAAGGGCATATCTGGCTGTGTCTGCCAATCTTTCCGTAACTCCCGACTCTTTCAGCAGGTTGCCAAAAAATAACATTCCCAACAGGGGTAACGCACTTGGCGAAATAAAAGTTGTAAGGAGCATGCCGATAATGGGGAAAATGATTTTTTCGGTTTTGGAAACCTGTCTGGGAGCTTTCATCTTCATTTTACGCTCTTTTTTTGTAGTCAGCAGGTTCATCACCGGCGGTTGAATAAGCGGAACAAGCGCCATATACGAATAAGCCGCGACGGCAATGGCTCCAATCAACTCGGGTGCCAACTTGGACGATAAGAAAATAGCGGTAGGTCCATCGGCACCTCCAATAATACCAATGGCGCCTGCCTGCTCCGGAGTAAAGCCGAGGGCAAATGCACCAATAAACGTGAGGAAAATACCAATCTGAGAGGCCGCTCCCAAAAGCATCAATTTAGGATTGGAAATAAGAGCAGAAAAATCTGTCATAGCCCCTATTCCCAAAAATATAAGGGGAGGATACCAGCCTTGAATTACACCAGAATAAAGTATGTTCAGCACCGAACCCTCTTCGTAAATTCCTATTTTATAGCCTTCAGTAAATGGTATATTCCCAACCAATATCCCAAAACCAATGGGTACCAACAGCAGCGGTTCCCAATGCTTTTTTATACCAAGGAATATAAATGTAAGACCTACTATTATCATCACCAAATACTTGAGTTCAAAATTCGCATATCCGGTATTACTCCAAAATCCTTGCAAACTGCTCCAAGCATTTCTTGCATTCTCTTGTGTCTCCTGTCCGTATGCAGTAAAGATTACCGCAACAAGCAGTGTACACAATAAAATTATTTTTCTTGTTTTGTTTTGTTTCATTTTCGTACTTTTTTATTCAAACTCAAACAGTACCTCGTCTTGCAATACGGCTGCTCCTACCGGTGCGCATACTTTTATTATTTTGCCGTCTTTTTCTGCCAAAATGTTGTTTTCCATTTTCATAGACTCCATCACCATCAATACGTCTCCTTCTTTGAACGTATCGCCCTCTTTGACCAATACTTTCAGTATATTGCCTGGAAGTGGAGATTTCAGACTTTTGGAACTTGGTTTTACTCCGGCAGAAACGGGGGTAAACTTATCTTTAGTCTCTCCCGGCTTTCTTTCTATCTCTTTGCGAACAAGTACAGGAGTTTTCGAAGATTTTTTCTCTTCCTGGTTGATTTTGACGGAAAAAGGCGAACCGTTTACTTCCAAGTCGGCAATATCGTCTTCTATCCCTCTTACTACCACTTCGTAATTTCCTCCATTGATTGTGAATTTATATTTTTTCATGTCTATTTTAGCTGGTTTATTATTTTTGAAAATTATTTATCCCGTAAATTTTTGAACTCCAAGGAGAGTATCTTTTCTGTATCCGCTTGATGGTAATCACGTTGCTCTCCTGATCGTGTATCTCTTCTTCTTGCAGATACAAGTGAAGCGCCACAGATATGGCAGCCATTTTGTCTGTATCGAGCGAAGATGTTTTCTCTTCCGGAGTACCAGATTTAATCGAACGTTTTTTTAACGTGTTGGTGCTTAACTTGGCACTGATGAGAAATGCAAATACCAACAATGTTAAAGCTGTGAATACAACAGAAATTCCTATCGCTGACTCCAACAAGATATCGGATAGTGATGAAAAAGCAAATATCATAATATTCTATTGATTTTATTTTTAAATAATTGTGTATTTCTAAGTCTGTTTGTTACAGCGGGATGTTGGAATGCTTGCGAGGGGGGTTTACCACTTTTTTGGTTTGCAAAGCTTCGAACGCACGAATCACACGAAAACGGGTGTTGCGGGGTTCAATCACATCATCAATGTAACCATAGGATGCCGCTTGATAAGGATTGGCAAATTTTTCTTTGTATTCTGCTTCTTTTTCCGCGATGTACTTCGCCCTATCTTCTTCTTTTTCTATTTTGGATATAGAACGCCCTTCTAACACTTCAATGGCACCGGCAGCTCCCATAACGGCTATTTCTGCGGTGGGCCAAGCATAGTTAAAGTCTCCGCGAAGCTGTTTGCTACTCATCACATCATGAGCCCCTCCATACGATTTGCGTATGGTAATAGTTACTTTAGGCACAGTGGCTTCTCCGTAGGCAAACATCAGTTTTGCTCCGTGTATAATAATACCGGCATACTCCTGCCCCGAACCGGGTAAAAATCCGGGGACATCAACCAGTGTAAGAATCGGGATATTGAATGCATCGCAAAAACGGACAAACCGAGCGGCTTTGCGCGAGGCGTCGCAATCGAGAACCCCTGCCAAAAAGTTGGGTTGATTGGCTATAATGCCAGTGGAAGCGCCGTTGAAACGGGCAAAACCGACAATAATGTTACGTGCATAATGGCGGTGTACTTCCAAAAACTCTCCGTTATCTACAATACTATGAATGATGTCTTTCATGTCGTAAGGCATATTGGGATTATCCGGCACTATCTCGTTTAACGTGTCTTCTAAACGGTCTATGGGATCGTTGGTGGTAAACAGTGGAGGTTCTTCCAAATTGTTTTGAGGGATGTAAGAGAGTATTTTTCTTATCAGAAGCATACCTTCCTGCTCGTCTTCTACCTTAAAATGGCTTACTCCCGATTTACGGGCATGAACATCGGCACCTCCTAGATCGTCGGTCGAAATATCTTCGCCGGTTACCGATTTTACAACTTTAGGACCGGTAACAAACATATAGCTATTTTCTTTGGTCATCAGTATAAAGTCGGTAAGGGCGGGAGAGTAAACGGCTCCTCCGGCACAGGGTCCAAAAATGGCAGATATCTGAGGAATTACTCCGGAGGCCAGAATGTTTCTTTCGAAAATTTCAGCATAGCCGGCAAGCGACGTTACCCCTTCTTGTATGCGGGCACCTCCCGAATCGTTGACACCGATGACAGGCGCCCCCATTTTCATAGCCATATCCATCACTTTACATATTTTTTGGGCCATAGTTTCGGAGAGCGACCCTCCAAATACGGTAAAATCTTGAGCGTATATAAATACGATGCGTCCGTCTATTGTTCCGTGTCCGGTAACTACCCCGTCACCCATATATTTTTCATTTTCAAGTCCAAAATTGCTGCAACGATGGGTTACAAACATGTCAAACTCTTCAAAACTGCCTTCGTCCAACAAAAATTCTATCCGTTCGCGGGCAGTGAGTTTCCCTTTGGCATGTTGCGATACTATCCGTTTTTCGCCTCCGCCAAGTTTTGCTACGACACGTTTCTCAATCAAGTCTTGTACTTTTTCCTGGTTTTTCATCTTTTGTTATGTTAAATATTTTGATAGTAATAAATTTAAATACAATCGTGTCCGGCAGGATTTTCGCACAACTCCATCAATACTCCAAAGGTAGATTTTGGATGTAAAAATGCGATATTTAATCCTTCGGCCCCTTTGCGAGGTTGCTTGTCTATCAGCTGCACTCCTTGTTGCTCTAACTCCTCGAGCCGTCCTTGCAAACCTTGCACCGCAAAAGCCACATGATGAACTCCCTCACCTCTCTTTTCGATAAATTTGGCTACTGGGCTATCCTCACTTGTTGCTTCCAGCAGTTCGATTTTGGTTTGTCCGATCTTGAAAAATGCCGTTTTAACTTTTTGTTCTGTAACTTCTTCTATGGCATAACACTCCGCTCCTAAAATTTTGCCATAGAATGGTATGGCCGTATCCAAACTTTTTACGGCTATACCCAAATGCTCAATGTGGCTTGGTTTCATAAATGAATAATTGTTTGTTATAATTATATATATGTATTTTTTATGTATTTTTGAGCGTTGCCATTAATTTAGATATTTTTTTCCTTAATGGAGCGGTGGCTGCAAATTTACAAATTTCGTATGACTTTTCAATGGAAAAAATGATTTATTTTTTTGTTTTCCTACAACGCAAAATTGGTCTTACTTTTACTATCTATAGGTTTTCAAAGTCTTTATTAGAGATTATATAAACTAGTATGACATATGCCTGTATCTCAAAAATTTAAATCGACACATCTTTTTCTATGGGGAGCTAACGGATGAAAATTACAAATTTCAATTCCCCTAAATCTCCTTTCGACAAAGGAGACTTGAGAAATTCTCTCTGTGCAAAAAAGATTGAAACAATCTATCATCAGGGAAGGAGACAAGAAAAATTGGAACATTTTACTAATAATAAGAATCATAACAAACTAAATCTGTATAATGCCTATTGAATAATGATTTTTTTGTAAATTATTTTTTTTAAGATATTGATTTTCATTCAATTTGTTTCCATCCAAAAAAAAACGAGGTGTTTTTTATTTGGATTCGCCAAAAATAGATTAATTTTGCGTGAAAGTTATAGCGGGATGTAGCGCAGTTGGTAGCGTGCTACGTTCGGGACGTAGAGGTCGCTGGTTCGAATCCAGTCATCCCGACATCACTATCGAAAAAGAAGTTCAAATAAAATATCCCTTTGAGCTTCTTTTTTTTTTATTTCAATAGCTTGGTTCGGTTTTTGTTCGTTTCTTTTATAATCAATCAATATTTACAACTATGAAAAAGTTTTTTTTATTTTTAGCATTTTCTTTATTTTTATCCACGTTCAACTCCTGTAAATTGAACGATGGATATTCGGACTACACTCCTAAAATTGTACTGTTCAATCCGGCTCAATTGAATTCGGATAGCGCTCTGTATTTCAAATCCACCACCAACGTGAGGGTAGGAAAAATAGATTCGTTACACGTAGGAGATACGCTGAGATTGAAAATAGGTATGGATGCGTATCTGAATACGCTGATTCAGTTTGACTATTCGATTAACGACACCGCAGCCTTTAAAGCTATAATTCCCGACTCTATCAAAAGCGTATTTGAGAGTATGGATTATAGCAAGGGAAAATTTTTATTCGACCCTCGGTATTCGGTGGTTATACTACCGATAGATTTTATT
This sequence comes from Paludibacteraceae bacterium, assembly GCA_047974405.1. Lineage (GTDB taxonomy): Bacteria > Bacteroidota > Bacteroidia > Bacteroidales > Paludibacteraceae > UPXZ01. The sequence continues at coordinate 17,441 of JBKECI010000042.1, forward strand.
GCATTGAAACAGTCCGATTCTATTTCTTGCGCTTTCAAAGTTTATTCTAATGCAGTAAAAGTAAGCAATGAGGACGCTATCGGATTTGTTACTAAAATCAAACCGCAATAACACTGTACTCTTTTATCAGACTGCCGGCTAATCTCCGGCACAAAGCAAAGAAAAAAGACATATTAAATGACATCAATACGGTTGAAATTATTGTTTCTCATGACTTTACTTTTAGTTGGAATGTCGGGATTTTCACAACCGACAACCGATGGTAATGCGTGGAAGTTGGCCTGGAGCGACGAGTTTGATATTGACGGAGCATTGAACAACGAAATCTGGAATTTTGAGGAAGGATTTGTGAGAAACAACGAAGCGCAGTGGTATCAGCCAAACAATGCTTTTTGCAAGGGAGGTAAGCTAATTATAGAAGCAAGGCGGGAGAAAACAAAAAACCCCCGCTACCAACCAGGGTCACAAGACTGGCAAAAAAATAGAGAGTATGCCGAATACACCTCGTCTAGTGTGAATACAGCCGGCAAAAGAGAATTCTTATACGGGCGTTTCGAAATTTGCGCCAAAATAGATACACTACTAGGATTGTGGCCCGCAATATGGACACTCGGCATACAGGGAGAATGGCCCCGCAACGGTGAAATCGATATCATGGAATGCTATCCCATTGGCGGTGTTCCACACTTGCTGGCAAACGTTGCTACCGGAACTCAAAAACAGTATGTTGCCAAATGGAACAGTAAAACCCTACCTGTAAAATATTTTACAGAAAAAGATAGCAACTGGATACATAAATTCCATGTATGGCGTATGGATTGGGATGAAGATACGATACATATCTATTTGGACGATATATTGCTCCATGTTGTACAAACCGAATTGATGAAAAATCCCGACGGTTCTCAGCCTTTCAGACAACCTCATTATCTGCTACTGAATATGGCAATTGGCGGAAATAATGGAGGTAATCCCTCCGCTACCCATTTTCCACAGCGGTATGAAATTGATTATGTGCGGGTATATCAAAAATAGGCTTGCAGTATCCGAAGACAAATTGATAGTTTGATACTGTTATTTTACTTGCGTTCGATTATTTTGACACTATAATGAACTTGATTGACCTTATTTTTTTATAAAAACAAAAAAAAATGAGTACTTTTGGTTAATTAAAGTTCATTATAGTGTCATTTATCATGAAAAAAAAATCATTCACACTTATTTTTGTATTTTCACTGGTCGGTTCATTTTTTGCTCAAGACTTACATCAATCGCCATTATTCAATGTTTTTAAAGTCCAAAACCCCGATTACACATTAAGCCCTTATACGGGAATGACTCGCCGGCATTGGTTTGATGCCGCCGAATATCTGCTGAGTGGAGCGTTTGGCTACATCCACTCTATAGACGACCCGATGAAGTTTCCGAAACAAGAAGGGAAAAGCTATCCGCATAACGACAACCAAATTCCTACCGAGAAAATGGAAGGACTGTGCAGAACCCTGTTTATTGCCGCTCCATTGCTAAAAGAGAATCCGGATTTGGTACTAAACGGCATACGTGTAGGCGACTACTACCGACACCAGATTTGCAAGCTGTTTGACACAAACAGCCCGAGTTATATAAAGCCTCGCGCAACGAACGGTGGTCCAAGCCAAAATCTGGTAGAGTTCGGCGCATTGGGCATCTCTCTTTTTACCATTCCCGAAATTATTTGGAATCCCCTCTCGCAATCGCAAAAAGACTCGCTGGCAGCAGTTATGATAAGCTATGGCGATGGACCAACTATATCTTCCAACTGGAGGTTTTTTAATATTTTTGTACTGAGTTTTTTCAAGTCTCAAGGCTATGCCGTAAACGAAAAACTACTGGAAGAATATTTGCAAAAATCCCTTGCCGATTATCGTGGCGAGGGATGGTACAATGACAGTCCGGCATACGATTATTACAGCATGTGGGCTTTTCAACTTTACGGAGTTTTATGGGCGGAATATTTTGGGAAAGAATATTATCCACAGTATGCCCGTAAGTTTATCGACAATTTCAAAGAGTCTCAAACAAACTATCCTTATATGTTTTCAAAAAACGGACAAATGATTATGTGGGGGAGAAGTATCTCATACCGCTTTGCTTCTATCGGCATATTTCCTTTCATGGGGCTCGAAACGGCTCAAGACGTAGATTTGGGGTGGATGCGCAAAACAGCTTCAAGCACGCTACTGCAATTTCTCCAAAATCCCGATTTTTTGAGAGACAACGTCCCTACTCTCGGTTTTTATGGTGCTTATGAGCCGGCTGTGCAAATTTACAGCTGCAGAGGCAGTGTCTATTGGATGGGTAAAGCATTTCTGGGGCTTTTTATCCCCAAAGATAATCCGTTTTGGACCAAGACCGAAACCTCGGGAGCTTGGGAAACCAAATTGGAGAAAGGAAAAACTTACAACCATTTTCAAAAAGGAACCGGTATTTTAATAACCAACTACCCTAACATAGGAGCAGCAGAAATACGTGCATGGTGCTACAGCAAAGTAAAAGACGACTGGCAAAAGTTCAGAAGTAGCGAAAATTACAACCGGCTTGCCTACAACTCGGCATTCCCTTGGCAAGCTGATGGGAAACAAGGAGAAGTGGCTATGAATTATCTCGTAAAAAACAACTCTGACGAATGGGAAGCTTTGAGACTCTATACATTCAAAAAATTTGAAAACGACATTTATTATCGAAATGTCGAGTTAGAAACAGATTCTACCGTCAAATTTAATCTGGCAGACATCCCTCTCCCCAACGGAATTTTGAGGGTAGATAAACTCACAACTTCGCAAAATACGGAATTGAGGTTGGGACACTATGCTCTACCCGAATTGGATAAGCCCATAGTATACACAACAAAAAAAATAAAAGGACAATATGTCGGCATAATTGATAACGGTAAATATCAACTGGCGATGATTTCGTGGCAAAACAAAGGGAAACTCGAATTTATAGATACCAAAAACTCTCATCCCCAAAGCAAGAAAAGTATGGTTATCAATTGGAAAGACTCGTTTAACACTTCAAAACAGCACAGTAAAATTTATATTACCTTGCAACTTTGGAAAGAGTCGAGTGATAATTGGACAAAAGACGAATTGATTCCGATAAAAAAAGTAACTATCAACAACGAAAAAAAAATGGTAAGAATCACAATGAAAAATGGTACCGTCAAAGAGGTTATTTTTTAATCAAAGACAAAAACAGTAAACAAAATTCATTTTTTTGTTTACTGTTTTTATTTCATAATACACAAAGAAAACCTTATGCCTTTTCTTCAAACACAGCCTTGTAAACTATCCCTGCAGCCATACCTGCCAAAATAGGAATCAGGATAAACATCCACAACTGTCCAATGTAATCGCCGCCGGCAAACAAAGCCTGACTGATGCTGCGGGCCGGATTTACCGAAGTATTGGTTACCGGAATGCTAATCAAGTGAATAAGTGTCAAAGCCAAACCAATGCCGATTGCTGCCAATCCGCTTGGAGCACGACGGTCGGTAGCTCCCATTATCACAAGCAAAAACATAAATGTCATGACAAACTCGGCAACCATGGCGGCTACCAAACCATATCCGTGTGGAGATAAACTGCCGTATCCATTAGCGGCAAAAGCACCCGGCTGAGTGTTGTCGATGGAGAAAACGTCTGTTCCATTAGCAATCACGTAAAGAATTGCAGCTGCTACAATAGCGCCAACCGTCTGAGCAATAACGTATGGAAGAATTTCTTTTCCGGAAAATCTACCCCCTGCCCACAAGCCAAATGTTACCGCAGGATTGAAATGTGCACCCGAAATATGACCTAAAGCGAGCGCTCCGGTTAATACTGTTAAACCAAAAGCAAGGGCAACACCTGCATAAGCAATTCCCAAATCGGGGATTCCGGCTGCTAAAACGGCGCTTCCGCAACCACCCAACACCAACCAAAATGTACCGAAGAATTCTGCAAAGAGTTTTTTCATAATGTAAAATAATTTTAATATACCTACTCGTATGGCTTTTCGGTTTCCGCCTTTTTCTGATTTTATTTGTTAAAATAATTAAAAACAGAAACATCTCAAATTTAACAAAAATTATTCCAAAGCCATACTTGCTTTAGAATTAAAACAAATTTAAAGTAAACGAAACTATCAGATCAAAATCTATACAGCTGATAATGAAAACAGTATCTCAGCATTCAAAAAAAAAATAAATTTAACACCAAACATTACACTACGCCGTTTCAAAATAAGTTATCCATCAATAATGTGAAACATGCCGATAAGCAAAAATCTGATGTAGGGAAAAGTATAATTTTTGTCATATATTAATCTGCCGGTATAAATTTTAGAGATTCGAGATGTTTATTTAAAGTACAATACGAAACCGAAGATTGACTGCTGTTGAAATAGATGGTAACTATTCCAACATCTTTGAGTGCACAAAAAAGCCACACAAGCATCTATATAGGTTTCTTTGCGATTTCAATTCTTTTTTTTGCGTAACCAAAGTAAAATAAATATCAAAAACAGTAAAGCGTAATCGTATCGATTTAAGTACTTTCGAGTTGTTTTTTACAAGGTGCATGTTTTTCTTGTAAAAGCAGTTTATATCAAAGGTAAACACTCTTTATATATCGACAAAAGACTGTAACACATTCCGGTTTTTCGTATTTTTGACACAAAATTCTATTCAAAAAAAATACGAAAAAAAAATTCATATGAAAAATAAAATCTACATATATCTGATAACACTATTTTTTTTAAGCTCTTGCATTGGTATGGAGAGAGAGGCAGTAGATTCATATAAGTCAAATACATTTTTCGTATCTCGTGATGCAGCGATTTCCAATCTGTCGGCAGTATATCAAAGCAGTTCTATGAGTGGTTTTTTTGAAGATGGAAACACCATATTCATAGATGGAGCTACCGACAATGCCTACAATCAATTTACCAATCAGGGAGTATCATACATAGCATTAGGCACAGCCAATGCCTCCGTAAAGTATAAATTTGTAGATCTGTTTCGGACCTATTTTACCTACAAAGGGATTCGGGAGGCAAATTATTTTCTTCTAAATGTGGATGCTGTAGATATGAATAAGGATGAAAAAGAGGTGATGAAAGCGGAAGTTCGCTTTTTGAGAGCGTTTAATTATTCCCGCAAAATGATGTTTTTTGGTGGAGTACCCATTATTGGCGATAAGGTGTTGGCTCGCGGAGAAGAATTAAACTACCCCAGAAAAACTGAATCGGAAGTTGCTTCGTACGTAATAAGTGAGTTGGATTCCATTATCAGTATTCTTCCCCTTACCCAAGAAAAAGGGAGAGTTACCAAAGGGGCGGCACTGGCTCTAAAGGCAAGAGTAGAACTCTTTATTAAAGATTATGAAAATGCGGAAAAAGACGCAAAAGCAATTATGGACTTAGGAATATATGATCTATTTCAAAATACGCAGGAAATACCCAATGCCTACGAAGCTCTTTTTTGGGAAAAACATCAGACAAATAAAAACAGAGATAAAGAGGTAATTTTGGAAGTGTGCTATACTCCTCCTATTTACCATTCCACCATTGTTGCATTTTACACCTCCCCCGAAGGAGGTTGGAACTCACTCTCTCCCACACAAAGTTTGGTAGATGCGTACGAAACCCAAAACGGTTTGCCCATTTATGAAGATCCAGCATATAACCCCGACAATCCTTTTAAAAACAGAGATTCCCGATTTTACTCCACCATCATTTACCCCGGCGCTATGTGGAACGGTAGGATATTCAATAGCTTGGGACAAAATACAAATAAACCCGATGAGTATTTCAATTCGTCAAGTCCCAACATTTCCCGTACCGGATACAGTATGCGTAAATATTGCCCTCCACTCTCCGAAGAGCCAAGTGGCGATCCCTCCTCCGAAATAGACGGGGTGAGTTTCATCGTATTTCGATATGCCGAAGTGTTGCTTACCTATGCCGAATCATTGATAGAGCAAAACAAAAATCTTCCACTAGCGATTGATGCCATCAATAAAGTACGCCGCCGCGCAAATATGCCCGACATTACCGACATAGACCAAATGAGCCTCCGAAAGCGTGTTCGGAACGAACGCCGTGTGGAACTTGCATTTGAAGGCTTACGGTGGTATGATATAAAACGATGGAACACAGCCGGCAGTGTAATGAACGGACCTGTTTACGGTGTGCGTACTGGGCAAGTAAATATAAATACCGGACAAATTATTTGGACAAGTTCAGACCACATCAGAGTGGGAGACACACGTGTGTTTGATATATATAAAGATTACTATTGGCCCATTCCACAAGAAGATATAGATAACTCAAACGGAGTTTTAAAACAAAATCCGGGATGGGAATAACTCATAAAACATTTACTAAAAAAAGATGAACTTGTTGTTTAACCAAAATATATCAATTGCTTAATCAACACTAAAGTTCAAATCAGAAACTAATTCAACTTTGCAAAAACATTATTGTACTTTTTATGAAAAAACTAAGTATATTTTTTATTATAGTAGCTTTCAATACCGCTTTACATGCTCAAACATCTAAAAACAAAGTGTTTTGGAAAGAAAATTTTGACAATAACGAAATACCTGCCAACTGGAAAAACGTAGCCCTCAACGATAGCAATGTCATATGGTTCATTACAGACCAACCTTATCCGGGATCTCCGGGTAGAAACTATCAGGCTCCTCCCATCGCTTCGGAGAGTAGAGGGTACCATTTGCAATTTGCACCCGGAGTCAGAGTAGGAAAAAATATTAATAAATGGAAACAGGAAAGCATACATCCCAACGCCTATATTCAAACCAACGCTATCGACTGTTCTACAAAAAAATCTGTTGTACTCAAATTTCAACAAAATTTCTTTTGGAGTAGCAAATGGGAGCAATCCGATAAAAAATCAGGACTTATCGTAGCCATAAGCAATAATGGGACAGATTGGAAAGAGTACGACGTGCGCAACGATATAAGTTCGGCAGAAGACTGTCCTAATCCAATGAACGTGGAACTTAACATTACAAGCGTAGCTGCCGAACAAAAAACGGTTTATCTGCGATTCTTGTGGAGAGGAATGTATCAATGGTATTGGATGGTGGACGACATACAACTGTCCGAAGCCTTTGATACCGATATAAAAGCGTTAGATATGATTTCGCACAAAACAGAAGGAAATGATTTTAAACAAAAAGACACATTGCAGTTTAGATTCGTAAATCTCAGTTCAAAGCCAATTACCTCCAACGTTGATTGCTACCTGCAGGTGGACAAACGTCCGTTTCAAAAGATTACTGTCAGCGCATCGAAACGCCAACCAATTAATATCATAGATACGATAAGAGTGATATTTCCCGATATCAATCTTACCGATATGGGAATACATAAAATTAAATTTTATGTCGATGTAGAAAACGATTTACGCCGTTCAAACGATACGTTGAATCTGGAGCTCTATTCTCAAGCCTGCCTTGTGGGAAACATTCTTAGTTTTGGAAAAAAAGAGAGCAATACTTATGATATTGTGTGCAGCAACGCACAATTCAAAATTCAAATTCTTCGAAATGATATATTTCGTATTCTTATGGCTTACGATGGTGAATTTACCAATCCTGCCGGAAACGACATTATTGTCAATACTCCCAGCGAGCCGATAGAATGTAATTACTCCGATGAAGGCAAATATTACCTAATAAGAACTCCTCAAATGGCAATTCGCAGTTACAAGACTCCCCTGCGCTTTGAGCTGTACAAAGGAGACAACACCACATTGATTTGGAAAGAAACACAAGGAATAACCTATGGAAAAGAGACGATGCAATACCTGAAAAGAGGAAAGGACGAACAGTTTTTTGGCGGCGGTATGCAAAACGGACGTTTTTCGCATCGCGGAAAAACCATAAAAATGACCATTGATTACAATTGGGAAGATGGAGGAAATCCTAATCCCGCCACATTTTATATGAGCAACAACGGCTACGGCGCAGTAAGAAACACTTATGCTAAAGGAAAATATGCTTTTACCGATACCGTTAAACTTACCCATTCAGAAAGCCGTTTCGATTGCTACTATTTTGTAGGAAATTCATTGAAAGAAACACTCGGAGACTATACCGATCTGACCGGAAAGCCATTTTTGATGCCCCGGTGGGCTTTGAGTATGGGCGATGCCAATTGCTATAACCGAGGCGCAAAAGCAGGAAAAACCATAGGAACTACCACAACAGGGTTTGACGGACTCACACCAAGTGTCATAGGTTTGGTAGCAGACAAATACATTGAAAACAATATGCCGAGAGGATGGATTTTACCCAACGACGGATACGGTTGCGGTTATACCGATTTGGGCTATGTGGTCAGCGAACTTAAGAAACGGGGATTTTATACCGGACTCTGGACTGAAAATGGGGTGGAAAAAATGGCACGAGAAATAGGAGAATATGGCACCCGCCTTGCCAAGTTAGATGTTGCATGGGTTGGGCCGGGATTTAAATTTGCATTAGACGGTATGAAACAAGCCTATGAAGGGATTGAAAACAATAGCGACGAACGCGGTTTTGTGTGGTCGGTATGTGGATGGACGGGTTCGCATCGAAATTCGGTGTTGTGGACGGGAGACCAATACGGCACATGGAATTATATTCGCTGGCATATCCCCACCCTTATTGGCTCCGGACTTTCGGCCCAAAACAGCGCTACAGGCGACATCGATGGTATTTTTGGAGGAAGCGACTCTACTTATGTACGCGATTTGCAGTGGAAATGTTTCACTCCGGTATTGATGACTATGTCTGGCTGGGCAAAAAAAGACCGCCAACCCTGGGTTTCTGGTGAACCATACACAAGCATCAACAGAAAATATCTCCAACTCAAACAACAATTTACCCCCTATATGTACACTCTCTGTAACGAAGCCTATCAAACGGGAGTGCCTGCTGTTCGTGGACTAATACTTGAATATCCGGCAGATACTGCTACTTACGGGGAGGCTGTCAAATATCAGTTTCTCTTGGGCAAAGATATGCTGGTAGCGCCGGTGTACAAGCCTGAAAACAAACGCGACAGCATCTATCTTCCCGAAGGCACTTGGTTTGATTACTGGGACGGAACAGCTTATAAAGGCAAAACAACATTGATGAACTACTCTGCTCCCCTCGAAAAACTGCCGCTTTTTGTACGTGCAGGAGCAATACTCCCGATGTATCAAAAAATGATGTACGATTGGGAACGTCCCACCGATACGCTGACACTCAAAATTTATCCTTGCGGAGACTCTTCTTATACCATGTACGAAGATGACGGAATTAGCCGTGAACATCGGCAGGGAGTTTTTGCCACGACTCGATTTGACGTATCATCAGCAGAGCAGCAAGGTACGATTAATCTGACTATAAATGCCGCCGAAGGCGATTTTGAAGGACGATTGAAAAAACGCACCTATTTGACTGATATAAAAACAAATAATCCACCCAAAAAGGTGAAGTTCAACGGCGCAAAAGTAAAAAAAACAAAATCAAAACTCTTTTTTGACAAGGAAGAAAGCGCATGGTTTTACGATGCCCAACATGGAATGTTATACGTAAAAACCCCCACCGTTTCTACAGACATTAAATCAAATCTAATTATCAAAAATTAAAATATGAAACCAATATTATTCAACGTAGTTTCAAATTTCGACATAGGGGGAGACATTTCCGAAATAACCCCTTTTGGAGAAGGACTTATCAACTCTACCTATCGTGTGTCATTAAAAAACAGTAAAGATGAATTTGTTTTACAAAAAATAAATCATCACATATTTACCGATATAGAGCTTTTGCAAAATAATATTTTGCGCATTACCAACCATATACGAACCAAACTAATTGAAAACAAAGAAACCAACATTGAACGTAAAACATTGACCATCATTCCAGCTAAAAATGGACAATTGTATTACTTTGATGGAGATAGCTATTGGAGAACAACCCTTTTAATCTCCGAATCGAAAACATTTGAAAGCGTAACGCCCGAATTTGCTTATTATGCCGGACAGGCATTTGGAAAATTCCAACATATGCTTTCTGACCTTCCCGGAGAACCACTCGGAGAAACCATTCCCAATTTTCATAATATGGAATTTAGATTAGAACAATTTCGGGAGGCTGTTAAAAGCAACAGGGCAGGAAGATTGAATGAAGTGGAGAATCTCGTGTCGGAAATAGAATCTCGCGCTGTGGAAATGTGTCAATGCGAAAGGCTCTATCGCGAAGGAAAACTTCCTAAAAGAATCAACCACTGCGATACAAAAGTGAACAATATGCTTTTTGATAATGACGGACACGTATTGTGCGTGATAGACTTGGATACAACTATGCCGGGATTTGTCATGTCTGATTTTGGCGACTTTATGCGTACGGCAGGAAATACAGGCAAAGAAGATGACACCAACCTTGAAAATGTATCCCTGAATATGGAAATATTCAAATCGTACACCAAAGGATATTTAGAATCGGCAAAAAGTTTTCTCCTGCCCATCGAAATAGAGCTACTCCCTTTTGGAGCCAAACTACTCACATATATGCAATTGACACGGTTTTTGGCAGACTATCTTAATGGAGATACTTATTATAAGATAAACAATCCCCAACATAATTTGCAACGTTCCAAAGCCCAGTTCAAACTTTTGCAAAGCATAGAAGAAAACTACAACGAAATGAACAATTATATTCAAAAACAACTATAAAACGATTACAAAAAAGAACATATAACAACAAATGCATTTAGACCAACCACAGTTGCTCTGACGCATCTCCTCCCATATACCAGAAATCGAAAATAAAAAAAATAAATAATAAACATATGAAAAGAAATCTTATTTTACTTTTAGCTTTAGTTTTTATAACATCCACCTCGTTTGCAAAGAAAAAAACTCAACGTTACAAAAAAACAAACGGAGTTATTGAAGTTACCACACCCAAACGTTCTGCCGGACAAAAAGACGTGTTGAAACTGGCCTGTGATCCTATACCCACAGTGCGGGTTGCCGTGATAGGACTGGGAATGCGAGGACCGGGAGCTGTGGGGCGTATGACTCACATCCCCGGTGTAGAAGTAGTGGCGCTATGCGATGTATTGGAAAAAAACACAAAATCTGCCAATCGGATATTGGCAAAAGCAGGCAAACCAGAAGCTCTCGAATTTTACGGAGACACTTCTGTATGGCGAAAAGTAACCAAACTCCCCAACGTAGATTTGGTTTACATCGTTACCGATTGGAAATCGCACGCTACGATAGGAGTACAAGCGATGAAAGACGGTAAGCATGTAGCTATTGAAGTGCCGGCAGCTATGACAATGGAAGAAATATGGGATTTGATAAATACCTCAGAGCAAACCCGCAAACATTGCATGCAACTCGAAAACTGCGTGTACGACTTTTTTGAACTCACCACCTTGAATATGGTTCAACAAGGATTGTTGGGAGAAGTGATACACGGCGAAGGAGCTTATATACACGGGCTACAACCTTTTTGGAAACAATACTGGAATGATTGGCGAATGGAATTTAACCGCACGCATAGAGGCGATGTATATCCCACACACGGGTTGGGTCCTGTTTGCCAAGCAATGAATATCCACCGAGGCGACCGCTTGAAATACTTGGTTTCGATGGATACGAAACCCATCGGAAACCCCGCTTACATCAAAGAAAAAACGGGAGAAACCGTAACCGATTTCAAAAATGGAGACCATACGATGACTATGATTTCTACCGAAAAACAAAAAACGATACTCATAGAGCATGACGTTACTTCTCCCCGCCCTTACAACCGCATGTATCAAATATCAGGCACCAAAGGTTTTGCCAATAAATACCCGACACAGGGCTACGCCTTGGATAATTCGGTGTTGGACGATGATGTAGCCCCTAATCACGAAAATTTGAATGCTCACAGTTTTGTCCCCGATTCTGTCAGAAAATCACTGATGAAAAAATACATCCATCCTATTGCAGCAGACATTTCGGAGCTTGCCAAAAAAGTAGGCGGACACGGAGGAATGGACTTCATCATGGACTATCGTTTGATGTATTGCCTTCAAAAAGGATTACCATTGGATATGGACGTGTATGACTTGGCCGAATGGTGCTGTTTGATACCTTTAACAGAAATATCGCTTGAAAATAATTCGGCTCCGGTTGCCATTCCCGATTTTACGAGAGGCAACTGGGATAAACTGAAAGGACTTACATTCGAAAGATAAAATTGTTAATAGCAACAACAGTTATTTGCAATAAAGTTATTTCAACCTTTGTATCTTCTTGATATTCTCTTTCCGCCAAATTTGTAAAAAGCACAGAAATATATCAAACTCAATGTTTTTTGCAAATTTGACGGAAATTTCTATTAAAAAATATGACCTTCAACAAGTCAAATATTGAGCAATAAGGAAGCGGATATACAGAAAACAAAACGATAAACACATAAAAAACCAATAATTGACGTCCAACAGCGCGAATCTATGTCTTTAATCTCCTTTAATCCTTTTTTTCGTCTCTTTGGAAAGGTACAAAGTAGTAATCATAAAATAGCAAAAGGGAAAATAACACTTGCAATACCTAAACGACCCAAAGGACAAAAAGATGTTTTAAAACTTGCATGCAATCCTGTACCTACAGTTAGGATTGCAATTGTAGGAGTGGGAACCAGAGGGATTGCAGTCATAAAACGCATGCTTTGCATACCAAACACGGAAATAGTTGCACTCTGTGATTTGTATGAAAAGAACACGCTTGAAGGCAATCTCGTATTGGAGCAGGCAAAAAAGCACAAAGCATCTGTATTTTATGGAGAAACCGCATGGCAAAAAATAACCAAGCTACCCGATGTAGATTTGGTGTACGTAGCCACAGAATGGAAACTTCATGCCCGCATAGGCATACAGGCAATGAAAGATGGCAAGCATGTAGCCATTGAAGTACCGGCCGCATTGACCATACAAGAAATTTGGGATTTGGTAAACACTGCAGAACAAACACGCCGGCATTGTATCCAGCTCGAAAATTGTGTGTACGATTCATTTGAACTCACCACACTCAATATGGTACAGCAAGGATTGTTGGGAGAAATAATACACTGTCAGGGAGCCTACATTCACCAACTGCAACCATTTTGGAGCAAGTGGCGTACCGAATACAACCATTTACACAGAGGTGATTTGTATCCCACGCACAGCTTGGGACCTGCCTGCCAGATACTAAACATACATCGCGGCGACAGATTGGAGTATTTAGTCTCGATGGATACAAAAGCGGTTGGCAATTTATGTCATTATCAAAAATCTACAAATAAAGCGATAAAAGATTTTAAGAATGGAGACCATACGATGACTATGATTTCCACCGCAAATCGCAAATCGATTTTGATAGAACACAACGTAGTTTCACCCCGCCCCTACAATCGGATGTATCAGGTTACTGGCACCAAAGGATTTGCCAATAAATATCCGATAGAAGGTTATAGTTTTGATAAGCAAACATTTGGCGAAATAGTTTGCGATAACAGAAAAAGCGAATGGGATAAAGACACTTTTATAACCGATGCGGACAAAGACATGTTAATAGAAAAATACACACATCCCATTGTATATCACACAGATAAGTACACAAAGGATACAGACAATCCAAAAGACTTAAATTATATTATGGATTTTCGGCTCATATATTGTTTGCACAACGGTTTACCGTTGGATATGGATGTGTACGACCTGGCAGAATGGTGCTGCGCAATTCCTTTATCCGAAATTTCACTTGAAAACAACTCTATGCCGGTTGCCATTCCCGATTTTACCCGAGGCTATTGGAATAAATTGAATAAACTTAATTTTGCCATACAGAAATAAAATGTATCGTAATTGATTTATAAATAATAGAGATTATATAAATCAGAATGATATATGCCTGTTTCTCAAAAATTTAAATCGATACATCTTTTTTCTGTGGAGAACTAACGGATGAAGATTATAAATTTCAATTCCCCTAAATCTCCTTTGACCAAAGGAAACTTGAAAAATTCCTCCTATGCAAAGGGGGTAAGGGGGATTGAAATAATCTATCCTCAGGGAAAGGGATAAGAAAATTTGGAATATTTTACTGATAATAAGAACAATAACAAACTAATCGGTATAATATCTAATAGATTAATCTGTATAATATTCTCATAAGAGAGAAAATAATAACAGCAAGAAACGTTAAATTCTTTGCTGTAAGCCAAATATTTATAAAGGTTATCCTACCTTTATCACCGAAAAAAGACACAGTATTGATTCTATAGTTGATTTTATAAAATATATTCCATTGATTTAATAACAGATACAATGAAAAAAACTTTAATTTCATTATGTTTTGCTGTTCTTTGTATAATGGCAGCCCAGGCAAAACCTATATTTACACAGGCGCAATACCTGATTGCGACATTGAGCAACACTGCCACCGGAGTAGTAAGTTTGGGAAACGCCACCTACCCCTTGGCGTATAGCCCAGACAGAAATGAAGAAAATGCTTTGGCAACAGATTTTTGGAAGATTATCAATGTATCGGATACTCAGTACGCATTTCAAAACGCCTCTACCGGTCAATACATACAATACAATTCGGGAGCGGTTTCAGAAAGATCTGCCCTCGTTTTGGTCGACGCATTGCAGCCCGACAATTCCACCTCGTTTACACTCGAACTCAAATTGGTTAACGGACTATGCTACTACATCATCCGCTCTGCCGTGAACAACTCAAAGGTATGGAACAAAAGGAATGCGGCATACAATTCTCTGTATCCGGTTGGTGTATATTCCGGTAATGGTAGCGATAACGAACTCTTCGTCTTTTACGATTTGTCGGGTAACGCCGTTACTGACGAAACTCCCGTCCCATTACCCAACGCCGGCAGAACTTTAGACCCATTTTCACCCTATTTGCTTTCACTTACCTTTGACGGAAAAACACCTACAGTAGATAAGCAGAGTAAAAAAATCTATATTTCTATTATACCCGAAACTATGAGTGAAAGTGTGAGCAAAACCATTCAATACGTTCCAGTAAATACCTCATACACTTTGTATATCAACAATGTAAAGGTAGAATCGGGGGCAACTTTCCAATTTGACAATGTTACAGCATCCACCTCCTTTTCGGTAGAAATCAAAAATGGCAACAGCAGTTTGATGTCTGGTACACTCCATTTCAGTTGCCTTCCCTTGGTGCAATTATACTCTGACGGTGCTATCGGTACCGTGTACACGCTTGGCAGGGTAGCAGTAACAGAGCCTGAGAAGAGCGATTCTACAGAAGTAATCCTTACTAATGTAAAAACACGTGGAGCGCTCTCGTTGAGTTTTGATAAAAAATCGTTTGCACTCAACATCAGAAACAGCACTGGAACCGACTCGGACGACCGGTCATTTTTTTCGCTGCGAAACGATAACAACTGGATATTAGACGCTATGTACATCGACCCGGCTCGGATGAGAAACCGCGTAAGCACTGATATTTGGAACAGTTTTTCGACCAAACCTTACTGGGCTGGAGACGAGCCTCAAATGATTAACGGGACGCGGGGACGGTTTGTAGAACTGTTTATCAACGATGTATATCACGGCTTATACTGTATGACCGAAAAAATAGACCGCAAGCAATTGAAACTAAAAAAACTGAAATCGACAACCGATGCAAATAACCAAACCATTTACACGCAGCGCGGAACGTTGTTCAAAGCAGTAGGCTGGAGCAATGCAGTATTGATGGGATACCCTTACGGAGGAAAAAAAACATATTCAATGTATAATAACTCGAACATAGCGTGGAACAATTACGAGTGCAAATACCCCGAACTTGACGAGGGAGAACCAATTATGTGGGATAATCTGTACAAAGCACTTTTGATTCCCAACGAATATTACACCTCCGATGCCGATTTTAATCTAAAAGTGGGCGATGTGTTTGACTTACCTGTATATCTTGATTATTATCTGCTCAACGATTTGATGTTGGCAACAGATAATCATGGCAAAAATACTTATACCTCCATTTACGACCAGACGGTTTCGAATAAAGTATGTATCACCCCTTGGGATATGGATGGTACGTGGGGTATCAGGTGGGATGGCTCCAAAAATATCACTCAGCCCCAACAAAACTTAGATACTTTCCTTATAGAGAACGAACACGGGCAGCTTAATCTTTACTTGCGCCTCAAAAGGCAGAATGTAAACAGCTGGCAAACCCAACAATTGAAAGAGCGATATTTGCAATTGCGGGGCGGTGCGTTTAGTTTTGACACAATTATGAACAGATTTCAAACTTACGCCTCATTATTTGCTCTTAGTGGAGCAGACGGTAGAGAAGTTGATAAATGGGGACAATACGGGTTGGTAAAGAATATCGCTTCCGAGATGAATTATATTTCCGATTGGCTCTCTCAGCGGCTGGCATTTCTCGACTTACAGTATCTTGGAGAGGCATATTCGGGAATTGCAGATCATAAAAGCGGTACAACTATTCAATATGGACCAAACCCCGTTTCCGATATACTTATGATAAAAGGGTTGCCGGGCGGAAGCGCAATATCTCTTTATACGTTTCAGGGGATAATGCTTGAACATACAGTGTCAAACGGCGATGACATACAAGTAAATATGACCAAATACCCTGCAGGTATTTATATTGTCAGAGGAGAGAGTTTCTTTACAAAAATTGTTAAAAAATAGACCATAGTTAGAGTAAAAAGTTTCTACACCTCTGAGAAAGTATTGCTATATTTCTCTTCAAAGCAAAAATATTTAAAAATGCGCAAAATCGGCTAAATTCTTCGTTGGACGGCATATTTTGCGCATTTTTAGATGTCTTTGATAATAGTACAATTGCTTGTTAAAACTTAGAATAATCACTCATGTCCTCTCTCAAAAAAACTAAATCTAAAATCAGTATTGAAGAAAAAAATCTATTATATTTGCATTCTTTAATTCTAATTATTTAAAATAGATACATTTTACGTATGAAAAAATTTATTGTCATTTCCTCTATTGTGCTTGCCATAGCGCTTGCAGGGTTTATTTATTTCAAATTTTTCTTTGTGTTTGGCGAAGGTGTAAAATCGGGAGAGCTAAACTACATTGTAAAAAAAGGGATAATATTCAAAACCTACGAGGGTAAATTGATACAGTCGGGATTTCGTTCCTCAAGCAAAATATCAAGTGGCGCAGCTGTTCAGTCCAACGAATTTGAGTTTTCGGTAGCCAATCAAGCCATAGCCGACTCATTGATGCTCAACAGTGGGAGAAATATGGAGCTTCGTTACAAAGAATACAACGGAGCCGTCCCTTGGAGAGGATTCAGCAGGTATGTAGTGGACAAAATTATTACTATTGACAACCAAGCGCCGTAACCCAAAGGGTAAAATTCTCTTAAAATAGGCGAAAAATAAAAGTTTATTGAATATCAAAGTAAATTGAATACTTTTTTTTGCTAAATTTGCAAGAGACTCTAAACATAATACCAATACATAAAATATCTATTAAAAAATTTAATATCAAAAAAAACAATGGAAGTATCTGAATTGAAAAAAGCATTTAAAGAAACGTACGGACACGAGGCTGAAGCCGTATATTTTTCACCCGGACGTGTCAATTTAATCGGAGAACATACCGACTACAATGGTGGTTTTGTATTCCCTTGCGCTCTTAGTTTTGGAACCTATCTGCTCCTTCGCAAAAACGGAGAAAAATTCATTCAATTTCGCTCTTTAAATCAACCCGAAGTTGTAAAAGTTTCGATGGACAAAGTTACGGAGCGGCTCGAAAACAAATCATGGGCAAACTATCCGTTGGGAGTTATCGCCCAATTTTTCAAACGCAATTTGGGATTTGATTACGGATTTGATATGCTCATTTGGGGAAATGTACCCAATGGAGCCGGATTGTCTTCTTCTGCCGCGTTAGAAGTGGTAACCGCCTATGCTCTAAACGACCAACTCGGCACCAATCTCAACCGCACAGAACTGGCTAAAATCGGGCAAAAAGCGGAACACGAATTTGCCCTTGTAAACTGCGGAATTATGGACCAATTTGCAAGCGCGCAAGGCAAAAAAGATCATGCCATTTTTCTGAATTGTGACACGTTGGAATTTGACTTGGTTCCCGTAAAGCTGAAAGGTGTAAAAGTGGTCATCTCCAACACCCATAGTCCCCACAAATTGGACTCTGGCGCATACAATCAACGTGTTGCCGAGTGCAAAAAAGCAGTAGAAGAGATTAACAAAGTTCGCCCTATCAAATATTTAGCAGAACTGACAGAAGAAGACTTCAAAAAAGTGGAAGGAGCCATTGCCGATAAAATAGCTCATAAGCGCGCCCGCCATGTGGTAGGTGAAGTTCAGCGCACTACCGATGCCGTACAGGCTCTCAAAGCCGGCAATTTAGAAAAATTCGGAGATTTGATGAATGCCTCGCATGTTTCACTACGAGATGATTACGAAGTTACCGGACCCGAACTGGATGCTATGGCTGAGGCTGCATGGAAAATCGCAGGAGTAATAGGCTCGCGTATGACAGGAGGTGGATTTGGCGGATGTACCGTTTCATTGGTCAAAGATGAAGCGATAGACGAATTTATCGAAAAAGTAGGAAAAGAATACGAAACTAAAATAGGTATCAAGCCCGACTTCTACATTGCCGAAATTGGTGACGGTGCCACAAAAATTATAGGATAATTTTATTCAGATTCATTAGGCATCATACAGATTAGTTTGTTATGATTCTTATTATTCAGTAAAATATTCCTATTTTTCTTGTCCCTTTTCCAGATGATAGATTATTTTAATCCCCCCTTCCCCCTTTTTCAAAGGGAGAATTTCTCAAGTCCCCTTTGGCGAAAGGGGATTTAGGGGAATTGAAATTTATAATCTCCATCCGCTAGTTCTCTACAGAAAAAAGATGTATCGATTTAAATTTTTGAGATACAGCATATATCATACTAACTTATATAATCTCTATTAAAAATAAAAAAACAGATAAACTCCCCTTCCCTTAGACAGGAGTCGGCTGTACATAATAAATTCATCATGAACGAAATAACGATAGACGGTAAAAAAGTAGTCCTCCACACCATTAAGAATCGGCAGGGTATGTCTGCCGACATTTCCAACTACGGAGCCAAGGTAGTGCGATTGTTTGTTCCCGGGAGGGATGGAAAATTGGCAGATGTCGTACTTGGTTTTGACACATTGGAAGAGATTACTACCAAAGAGACTTATTTTGGTGCTGTTTGCGGAAGATTTGCAAATAGAATTGGACACGGCAAGTTCACATTGGACGGCAAAGAATATACCCTCCCCGTAAATAATGGTCCCAACAGTTTGCACGGTGGCATAGAAGGCTTTAATATGAAAATATGGGAAGTAGTTTCCGTATCAGAAAGTGTTTTGGTGTTTCACTACCTCTCTCCCGATGGAGAAGAGGGGTACCCCGGTAATGTAAGTGTTACCGTTACTTACGAAGTATCGGATGATAATCAATTGAAAATTCATTACGAAGCCACCACAGACAAACCTACACTTGTAGCTTTGACCAATCACTCCTATTTTAACTTGAGAGGCGCTGGCGAGGGAAATATTGATGGACAGTATTTACAACTGAATGCCGACTTTCACACATTGCTAGACGAGTTTACCTGCCCCACCGGAGAGGTGTCAAAAGTAGATGGAACCCCTTATGATTTTCGTAAACCGGCTTTGTTGAAAGAAAGAATTTACAACGAGGTTTACAAAGCCAATCGTGGAATGGACGATAATTTTGTAATTCGCAAATCGCAACCGCATGAACTGGCGCTTGCCGGATATGTGTATGAACCCGAGAGTGGACGAAAAATGGAACTTTATACTACCAAGCCGGGTGTGCAAATATATACAGACAATTGGCAGGAAAAGATAACAGGGAAAGAGGGTAAAACCTACGATGTGCAGCATGCTATTTGCCTCGAAGCTCAAGGTTTTCCCAATTCGCCCAATATTCCACATTTCCCGAGTGCAATACTGCGTCCCGAAGAGAAATACGACGAGTGGTGCAATTACAAATTTAGTGTAGAATAGGTAACTTGCACACACAAAAAACGTGTATAAAAGGCTGGTAAAGAGGTTAAAGAGGGGACGTAAATTTATTTGCCGTCCCCTTTAATTTTATCTAAATTCCCTTTTTTGAGCGAAAAAACAAAAGTTAAACCGCCGCCAGGTGTGTTTTTGGCTGTAATGGTTCCTTTGTGGTATAAAACAGCATTTTTTACGATAGCCAAACCAAGTCCGGTACCTCCCATTTTTCGACTTCTTCCCTTGTCCACCCTATAAAACCGGTCAAAAATACGGTTTAAATGTTCTTCCGAAACACCTATTCCATTGTCTGAAAAGGTAAAATAATAATATTCGTCATCTTCCCTATAGCAATTGATTTCGATGTTGATGCCTGTCCCTGCATAACTCAAAGCATTGTCCATCAAATTACGAAAGATGGAGTAAATCAACGATACATTTCCTCTTATATTTATATCGGGTTGCAAATGAATATCTATATAAAAGTTTCTTTCTTCCAACTGTAGACTTACATCGCCTATCATTTCGCCAACAATGTTTCCGATGTCGCACAGTTCCTTGTCAAATGCCTTTCGATGTTCTTCTATCTTGTTTAGGGCTGCAATATCCTGCAGTAAGGAATTCAACCTTTGTGCCTGTTGTAGTGAGCGTTCGATAAAAAATCGCTGCCGTACTACATCTATGTCAGGATTTTCGAGAATGCTTTCCATATAGCCCATGATAGATGCGACAGGAGTTTTTAGTTCATGGGAGATGTTTTGTGTCAGTTGGCGTTTAAGTTCGTTTTCATGCTCTTGCTGAGTAATGTCATTGATAGACACTTCAAAGGTATCATCTTGAAAAACAATACATTGTGTTACAAACATTTTTCCATCTTTCTCTATGACAATTCTTTTGCGTTTTAGCTGTTTGTTAATTAAGCTTTCGTTGATAAATTTATCAATTTCCACAAATTCTTCCAATCCAAAAATATCTTCGGAATTTGATTTTTGCTTTTCGGTCAAGAAATTGGTGTATTGTATAAAATGCGAATTGACAAGCAATTCTCTTTTGTCGGCAGAAAAGATTCCCAATCCTTCTTGAGAAATTTGAAGATGCTTTATCAATTTTTCTTTCTCTTTATTCACATCGTCCTTTGTTTTTGCCAGCTGCTTGTACAAATTTACCATATTTTGGCTAATCTCTCCCAATTCGTCTTTCGGAAATTCCCATTTCACATCCTCAAACTCATCGGCCTGAGCTTTGTGCGTAAAAAGTCTTAGCCTGTCAATGGATCGTGTAAAGTTTTTTGTGATAAAATAGAGTGCTACGATAGCCAACAACAAAATGGCTATCATAAAATAGAAGAAAAACAGATTGGTTCGAAGCAAAGTTTCAAGTCCATGTGTATAGGGTAGAGCGCTTCTGACAAATATATCTGGAAATTTTGTCGCGTAATAATAATAATCTCTGCCTGTAGAAACCGAATGGCGAATGGCTTTTCCACCCCCTTTTTGCAGAGCGCTCAGAAATTCGGGTCTGCTTTTATGATTTTCGAGCTTGGAGGGGTCTTTGGATGAATCGAAAAGAACCGTACCCGATGTGTCGGTTACTGTAACGCGCAGATTTGAATCGGGAAACAGTGCTACAAGTTGTTCCAGATTACCCCACGAATAGCTGTTTTCATTGATATAATGATGTACAATTTCGTTGTAATTCTCGAGTTGCACGTCCAAAAGGCGTGTATTACTGTCTTTTTCTCGCTGATATTGCACAAAAGTTACAGTCGCCAGTAGCAAAAAAATCATACCGAAAAAGTACAAAAATATTTTTTTATAAAGACGCAATTGAACTCTATTTTGTTAGCAGATTTATGTTTTTTTATCCTATTTCACATTACTCTATTCAAAGATACAGTGGCATTACTCCTCGAAACAATAACCGTATCCGAGACGAGTAACGATATTTTTACCGTAAATGCCTATTTTTTTTCGAAGTCTGGTTATGTTCACGTCAATGGTTCTGTCCAAAACAATCACTTCGTCAGACCATACGCGGGATAGTATTTCTTCTCGGGTAAAAACACGATTTTTGTTTTCCAAAAATAGTTTCAATATTTCAAATTCTTTTTTGGTAAAAGGTATTTCTTTATCGCTCAATGTTACTTTTTTATTTGCTAAACTCAATACCAGCTTTTCATATTTCAAATTTTGCCCTGCCTTGTCTCCGTTCTTGGCATCTACCCTCCTTAGCACGGCTTTGACCCTTGCCAGCACCTCACGAATAGAAAATGGTTTTGAAATATAATCATCGGCGCCAATATTAAAACCGGTTAAACGATCGTTTTCCGTATCCTTTGCTGTAAGAAAAATTATCGGTATTTGCGCCGTTTTAGGGTTATCATTCAGCATTCGAGCCATCTTAAATCCGGATATTTCTCCCATCATCACGTCCAGTAGTATCAGTTTATAGTCTGAAAACTGTTTTTTGAGAGCTTCTTCCGCCGAATAGGCCACATCAACGGTATAGCCTTCTGTTTCTAAATTGAATTGAAGAATTTCACACAAATCTTCTTCGTCATCAACAACTAAAATTTTGTTGGTAGTCATTATTTTTTTGTTTTGAATATCAAACGTCATAAATATTTCACGACAAAATAATCCTTTTTATATTTCGATATCGTGTAATACGTATGACAAAGTGATGACAAGAGCAGGCGAGGTATCCAAATTGGGTTGGATTTGTTTATCCTTGCCATATTTTATTCAGAATCAATTATAATTTTATCTGATTTTACCCCTTTAGCATACGCTTCTACTTGAATTTTTCCCTTCTTTTCTAAGCTTTTGACTAAAGCTGTAAGCTGTCCGCTAAAGAGTTTCATTTTGGTTGATTGAAACGGGGTTAAATCGGCGGCGTTTCCATTTGCCATAGAGTTGTATTTGCCGGCTCCACTTACCTTTATGGTAATCTCGTCTGTCTGAACGGGGCAAAAATTACCCTCTTTATCTACTATTTTTACGTTGATAAAGGCAATATCTTTACCATCCGCTTTTATTTTGTTTCTATCTGTTTTGAGTACGATTTTATAGGGAGTTCCGGCTGTTTTCACCTCTTGCTCTGCCACAACATTTCCCTTGTTGTCATAGGCGACTACTTTTATCGTTCCCGGTTCATATTTTGTATCCATCCACATTAAGCGGTATTTTTTCTGCCTTGCCAATGTTCTTTGGGCGTCTTTGTTGTTGGTGCTGTCTGGGTTTACACTCAAATCTTTTTTCTGAATCCCTTGACTTTTCCCGTTGATAAAAAGCTCTGCCGAAGGGTGATTGGTATATACAAAAATGGGAGTTACCTTTCCTTCACGCCCTTTCCAGTTCCAATGGGGAAGAATGTGAAGCGTATTTTCCTGTGTATTCCAATGGCTGCGGTAAAGATAATAGCGGTCTTTGGGTATCCCTGCCAAATCTACAATTCCGAAATACGAACTATGTGAGGGCCAGTTGCTGTAATATGGAGTAGGCTCTCCCAGGTAATCAAACCCTGTCCATACAAATTCGCCGATATAGGAAGGCATTCCTTCCCAAATAAAATTATCTTCGGGCAAATCGGACCAGCTGCAATGTTCTAAATCGTAAGAGGAACTTTGCATATCGTCATACTGTTTCATCGACAATCTTTCAACCGGAAATTTATAAACGCCTCTGGAGCTTACGGTTGATGCCGTTTCGCTGCCGAGAATAATTTGTTGCGGGAGCGCTTTGTAATATTCGTTGTAAAAATGGGGCTTATAATTAAACCCGGGAACGTCTAATAGCGCCGCAAAATTATTGTAAACCGTCTTCCGAGATTGATCCATACCATTTGTTACCGGACGTGTAGGGTCTTCTCTGTGGCAGATGTCTTGCAAAAAACGGTTTCGTTTAGGTCCGTATTCATTGTTCCCCTGGTCGGGTACTTCGTTGCCGATACTCCACATAACCACCGATGGATTGTTGCGATAGTGATGTATGAGATTTACAATATCATTTTCGGCATACTTGTTCCAAAGTGTATTGTATCCGTTTTTCACTTTCGCTATTTTCCATTCGTCAAAACTCTCGGGCATAAGCATCATTCCCATCTCATCACATGCTTTTACAAGCTCGGGAGCAGGCATATTGTGTGATGTGCGGATGGCATTGACTCCCATGTCTTTCAAAATGCGAATTTGACGGCGAATGGCAGCATCGTTTACAGCAGCGCCAAGCGGTCCTAAGTCGTGATGATTGCAAACCCCTTTAAACATCACTCGCTTTCCGTTGAGAAAAAATCCTTGATCGGGAATTATCTTAATGGTTCGTATGCCGAAAGTTGTTTCGTATTCATCTATCAATTTTCCGTTATTGTACAGTTTTGATACGGCTTTGTACAGCACCGGATTTTCAATGTCCCACAGAGTGGGGTTTGAGATAATTATATCTTGAACAAATTCGTTTTTGCCATAAGCAGACAAGGAATTTTCTTGTTTGGCTACTTGCTTCGAATCGTTGTTCAGAATAGCTGTGGAGAGTGTATATGTTCCCTCTTTGTCTCCTTCTATTTGAGTGCGTATGTTTATTTTGGCAAATTTGCCGGTTACCTCTGGAGTTGTAATGTAAGTTCCCCATACGGGAATATGTGTATTATTTGTTATTACCACATGAACGTTGCGATAAAGTCCTGCTCCGGGGTACCACCGAGATTGCTCTGTCTTATTTTCGAGACGAACGGCAAGTACGTTGGGCGCATTGTCCTTGTTTAAAAAATCGGTAATATCCAAATAAAAGGAGTTATAGCCATATCCCCATTCACCCGCCTTTTGTCCGTTTACATATATCTGCGGATAAGACATTGCTCCGTCAAAAACCAGTGTTACACGTTTATTCTCTTCATATTTTGGTAGATTTCCGATGTTTCGATACCATCCCACGCCGATAAAAGGAAGTCCTCCGGTTCTTCCGGCTTGCTCCATGGCCTCTTTCATCCCATCTTGCTCTATTTTTACATTTTGAACATCATAAAATCCAAAAGGTCCGGTAATTGCCCAGTCGTGAGGCACAGTTACCGATTCCCATTGGGTGTCATCAAAATCAGAGTTTTTCTGATTTACATCGTCTATTTTCGAAAACTTCCAATTTTTTTCGAGGAGATATTCCCTACGTGTTTGAGCTGTAAGATGGAGAGAAACAATGAGGAGAATAATAAATAAAATATTGTTCTTCATAATGGTATCTTTTAAGGGATGAATAGTTTACTACAAATCTACAAAAAAAACGAAATAAAAATAGAACGTTTTACGACATTACATAAAAAAACCATTAAGATACATCCATACGACATATCGTAAATATTTTCCAAATAACATCGACAGGGCGACTATCCACCAGCGGCACCGAAAAAATCCGGAGGCTACAGCAATAATGTCTCCAATGCCCGGTAGAAATGAAAAAAATGCGAACCAATCGCCGTACTTATGTAGTTTTTTTTCAAATCTCAGCATTTTGTCATGTTTTACGCGGAGGTATTTCTCTATCCATTCTATTTTACCCAAATACCCTAAGTAGTAGCAAGACATCCCTCCCAACCAATTTCCGAGAGTAGCAACATACACGCACATCCACGTATCGAGCCCTCCGAAGACGAGCGCAGAAAATACTACTTCGGAGCTGAAAGGGATAACTGTGGCGGCAAGAAAAGATGCTATAAACAGCCCCCAATATCCCCATTCTGCAAAATTTTCCATACTCTTCTCTTTTAATAAAATAAAAGTTGATATATGGAAAATATAAAACCGACAAAACTGAGAATGATAAATAATATCACATAAAATAACGAATGCCTATGCGTAAAAGTATAACTACCCAAAAGAGCGTAAATGGCTGCTCCCAATGGCAAAAATGCGATGATGCTCTGGGAAAAAAATATCAGTTGCAGTAGTAATCCAACCCCCATCACTTGAAAAAAATGGAGTGTTCTACGAGTTTTGACAGACTCCCTCCCCATTCTTGAATACATCCCAAAGATGACAAAGAGCAATATGATTCCCATTGCCAACAAATATGTGAAAAGGGAAATATCGTATAGGTACATCAGGGAGAGGTTGTTGAAAACGAAAATAAAATCGGGCGAATAATTAAACGAATTGGTTTCTAAAAAATGGCACAAATAAATAAATAGCCAAGGAACTATAAATCCGATTACGGAGGCAAAGAATATTCGAGGCGAAATAGATTTTATTTGATAAAGGGCTATCCAGATAAAGGGTATAAACAAAATATATTCTGGAACAAGAAAAATACTTGTCCCGAGAAAAATAAAGCTAAGGAATACTATTTCCACTCCATTTTTATTGTCGTAATTGTTTAGTAACAAGTGGATAGAAAAAACTATCAATAGTGTGGAAAGGTACGATATGAAATCGCTGTGGGTAATTGCCAAGCCTGTGGAAATCTGCAAAAAAATAAATGTGCCAAGGAAAGTTCGGGTATTAATATAAGTATGCCTGTGATTGATATGGGCTATAAGCAACGAAATGAGCAATGCTATAAACAGGCTCAATAGATTTGCCAATAAGGGAGATATTGCATAAAAACGTCCAATTTCTGCCGGAATTGAACGGTATTGTACGTTGTCAAAAAATGGATGCAGGCAATAAAATAGTATCCAACACCCAATAGTTGCAACAAAAGTCAGAGTTGCAACAAAAATATTGGGTGTGATGATTTTTTGTAAAGAGAGTTTCATTCAATATTTATTATTGACAAGAGTTTGTCTCTAAACTATTTTAAGCCCCTCCTTATTAAAAGGGCGTCGGGATTGGCATCTTTACCTCTAAAGTTTCGGTAGAGTATCATCGGATCATCCGAGTCTCCTTTTTCCAAGATATTTTTTCTGAATGACTCAGCTATCTCGGGGTTAAAAATGTCTCCTGTCTCTTTGAAAGCTTGGTAAGCATCGGCATCAAGTACTTCTGCCCAAGTGTAGCCGTAATATCCGGTAGCGTAACCTCCATCAAAAATATGCTTGAAATAGGTGCTGCGATAGCGTACAATAATTTGAGGTATCATACCTATTTTGTTCATTATCTTTTTTTCAAACTCATTTACATCAAAAGCTGCCGTATCTTTCATCGAATGGTAATCCATATCGAGTAAGGAGGCAGAGAGTAACTCTGTCATATTAAATCCTTGATTAAATTTGGAGGAGTTTTGAATTTTGTTCATCAGTTCTTGGGATATCAATTCATTGGTCTTGTAATGAAACGCGTAGGTTTTCATTACTTCCGGTTCAAAAGCCCAATTTTCCATAATTTGTGAGGGGAGTTCCACAAAATCGCGTTTTACGTTTGTTCCCGAAAGCGACGGGTAGGTCGATTGGGCAAGTAATCCGTGCAAAGCATGTCCAAATTCATGAAACATTGTGCCTACTTCGTCCATAGTCAGCAGCGATGGTTTGGTAGAAGTCGGTTTGGTAAAGTTGCCCACATTCACAATAATAGGGCGGTAATTTATCCCTTCTTTGATGTATTGTTCGGTTATATTATTCATCCATGCGCCGGCGCCTTTTCCCGCACGGGGATAATAATCGGTATAGAGTATCCCGATGTAAGAACCATCTTTGTCTGTAACTTTAAATGTTTCCACATCTTTGTGGTACACAGGAATATTATTTAATTTCTCGAAAGAGAGTCCGTAGAGTTTTTGGGCAAGGTCAAATACCCCTTTGCGAACATTTTCCATTTTGAAGTATGGTTTCAGCTGTTCTTCTTCCAAATCGTATTGTTGCTTACGAAGTTTTTCGGCATAATACCACCAATCCCAAGGCTCCAATTTTTCTCCTTTTCCTTCAATATCCATCATTTTTTGTAGTTCGGCGGCTTCCATTTTGGCTTTGGCTACCGATGGTTTCCATACTTGATTTAGAAACGCGAAAACTGTTTCCGGTGTTTTTGCCATTGTGTTGTCCAAAATAAATGCGGCAGGGGTCAAATAGCCCAACAATTGCGCTTTTTCGACTCGCAGTTTCATGATTTTATTTATTACCAATTTGTTGTCATTGGTATTGTCATGATTGCAACGTGTGGTGTAAGCCGTCAGTAATTCTTCGCGCAACTTGCGGTTGTCGGCATATTGCAATACAGGGATAAAACTCGATTTTTGTGTGGTAAAAAGCCATTGTCCTGCTTTTCCTGCCTCCTTTGCTTCGTTGGCGGCAGCGTCAATCACACTTTGCGGAAGTCCTTTCAATTCATTTTTGTCAATTACAAACTTTTGGTAGGCGTTGGTTTCTGCCAACACATTTTGAGCAAAAAGTAGTTCTGAGCTACTCAGTTCTTTATTTATTGTTCTAAGTTTCTCTTTTTGTCCATCGTTTAGTGCTGCTCCGCTGCGGATAAAGTTTTTATAGTATTTTTCTAAAAGCCGGTATTGTTCGGCGTTTAGTCCGAGAGTTGTGCGTTCGTCATAAAGTTTTTTTACTTTTTGAAATACTTTGTCGTTCAAATATAAGTTATCGCCGTGCTCGGTCAACATTGGCGTTATTTTTTGCGCTAATGAGTCCATATTATTGTTGGTGTCGGCTGCATTTAAGTTGAAAAACACCGAAGAAACTTTTTTTAGAAGTACGCCTCCAAATTCCAACTTTTCGATTACGTTTACAAATGTAGGTGCCGCCGTATCGTTTGCTATAGAATCTATCTCTTGTTGATGTTGTTCTATCCCCTCTTCAAAAGCCGGCATATAGTCGTCCAACCCTATTTTATCAAAAGGGGGAGTTCCGTATTGGTCTGTATAGGGTTTAAAGAATGGATTGTCGTTGTTGGAAGTATTGTTGTTACATCCTATCAGTATTGTTGATACTAACATAATTAATAGTATTTTTTTCATATTCGGGATATTTTATATTTTGTAAATATATACATTTTACAAATTTATTCTATGCTTATTGCAGTTTCTTTATCTTTGTGCAGTTGTTTTTTAAGTTCTTCCAAGTTTCTGAATTTTATTTCGCCCCGTAAATATTCTAAAAATTGTACTGTGATTGTTTTGTTGTAGATATTTTCATCAAAATCAAAAATATTAACTTCTATTTTCACATCATTACCGGCTTTTAGGGTGGGTCGATACCCGATATTCATCATCCCTCGATATATTTTATCCGCATAAAGTACATTTACAGCATATGCACCTGTCGCGGGAACAATTTTATCTTTTTCTTCCGGCACAATATTGGCGGTAGGAAATCCTATCTCGTGTCCTATACGATTGCCGGCAACTACTTTGCCCGACAACGAATAGGGATAGGTAAGTATCTTGTTTGCCTGTCCGATTTTTCCTTCCTGTATAAAATTCCGTATTTGCGAACTGCTTATCCGAGGGTAGCTTTTATCTACAAACTGTCCTATTTTCAACACGCTTATGCCTAGACTATTGCCTATTTCCACATAGTCGTCAAAACCCTGCTGGCGGTTGTAACCAAACCGATGATCGTGCCCCACGAGCAACACTTTTACTTTCAGTTGCTCCTGCAAAATATTTTTCATATACTCATACGCCGAAAAGTGAGAGAGTTGTTCAGTAAAATTCAACACAACACAAGCGTCTATCTCTGTTGCCGACAGCAATGCAATTTTTTCTTTTTGCGTAGTCAAAAGCTGTGGCTGAAAGGCTGCTTGCAACACCTTTCGGGGGTGTTTGTCAAAAGTAACTACAACGGCATTTAAATGGTTTTTTTGCGCAATTTCTTTAAGTTCCTGTAATAAAAAACGGTGTCCGGCATGGATTCCGTCAAAAAAACCGACTGTTGCCACGCAACCACCCCAAGGAACTATATCGTTTTGTTTAAAAATATACATGGATGAGAATTGCGAGATATTACATTCCAAAAACTTCCGGTTTCAATTCTGAGTAGGGTTCTACAAACATTGTTTTAAAACCTATTTTCGCAGCTGTTTCAATATTGTGAAGTCCGTCGTCCAAAAACAGGCACTCTTCTGCGATTAATCCCCTATCTGCAAGTACTGCCTCAAAGATATCTGCATTGGGTTTGTTCAAGTGCATTTGGAAAGAGAGAAAGCATTTGTCAAAATATTCATTTACGGAATGTCCGTCCACATTAAACATATTGTCTAAGCAATATTGATACGATAGTGTATTGGTATTGCTCAGCATATATACCTTGTATGTTTTTTTCAGTTTGATTAATAAATCTAATTTTGCAGGCGGTATGCTTACCAGCAACGAAGTCCATGCATAGTCTATTTGCTCGTCTGTTACAGGCTGTAAAGCATTTTCGCGTATTTTGTCTCTGAATTCTTCGGCAGTAATCAGCCCCAGTTCATAATCCAAGATAAACCCTCTTTGAAGTGTTGTACTAATCAAATCATCCATATTGGGTACACCAATCTTTTTGAAGTTATTTACACATAATTTCCAGTCCAAATCAACAATTACTCCTCCCAAATCAAAAAATATTGCTTTTGTCTCCTTTTTACTATCCATTTTATTAAAAAAATTAGCGATAATTTTTTCTATTGTTCAAAATTTATTACTTTTGCAGTCGCTTTGCAAAGATAATACATTTTTTGCAAACCGAAGAAGAGGGGCCCATAGCTCAGTTGGTTAGTAGCACCTGACTCATAATCAGGGGGTCGCTGGTTCAAGCCCAGCTGGGCCCACAATAAGGAATCAAGCTTTTGCAGCAATGTAGAAACTTGATTCCTTTTTATACATTTGGTTGCTTTCCATTAAAGAACCACATAGGCTATTTTAAAAGTAAAAAAATCCGGTATATTATTCTTCTTACTTTACAGCCTTTGTATTTTTTTTTATCTGATGCTTGGTATAAAAATATCCAATGGTAAAGGTAGGCACAAAGTCTAAAAAAGGTACAAGTTCTTCAATCAAACTTACCACGCTCCCAACGGCTCCTGTCATACCTCTAAAGCTACGGTAAAATATCATAGCGGAGACGGGTCCCCATATCATATCACCCCATTCGCCCGTAAAAGGGAGCGCGTAAGTTGCCATACCCAGCAAATCCATTATCACACAAAAGGTCAGATTGGGTAATTGCGTGTTTAAGTCGCTGCTGCCCGTCGTATTTTTAGTCTGTTTCAAATGGTTGATTATTGATTTTGTACTCATTGCTTATCTGTTTTGTGCAAGACGTCATTTCTTCTACCTATTTTTTTTTTCGAAAAACATGCCGACTTTGATTAAACTATAAAAATTGCACACAAAAATCATACCCCTTACCTTTTCCCGTTTTTTTTAGCGCCAAAAGAAAATAGAATTAGTGTAAAATTCAGTCAAAAACATCCCATAGAATACAAAAACAAATCATACTCCATTGATTTTTATTTTCCTCTTTCTATATTTGCTTTTTGTAATACAAATACCAATTAATATGCACACGAAAAAGCACGCTCATATCTTGTTTGTTTTAATAGGAATGATATCATCATGGTCGTTTCTTGCTGCAAAAAGTAGTTTGACGGCAGGTAAAGAGTACTTTTTGTATAATGTGCATTACGGCAGAGTTTTAGGACAAAAGGCGGATAGAACCCCCGGCTTGTCCATATTAGGTATTAATCCTAATAGCGACAGCTATATTTTTGTAGCCGAAACTACCGGAACAAACGAATATTTTTATCTAAAACAAAAAAGTACCGGCAAATATCTTACTGCGAGTACTGCCAATTCATTTTCAGTAACATTTTCATCAGCAGGAGTTACCGATAATTATCTTTGGAGCATTACCACAGGAACGGAAGGGAGTATATCTTCAAAAAAATCGCCCTCCAAGCTACTCGGCTGTGATACGGGAAAAGAGAACGATACCTATGTAAGTGTTTTTTACGACAAACTGCAAAACGCTCCAACCCAATGGCAAATCGTTGATGCCGACAATGGATTGGAGCAGGGAAGAAAGCAGTTATATTTAAGTGTTTTGGAGCGGAGTATAAAAAAAGGGATGCGAATGTCGCAACAACAGAACTATCTCGAAAATTTACGGACAAAAGTATCAAACCAAACATTGATAGCGCAAGCCACTTACAACAATGCTTCTGCAAAAACATTGGCAGAAATCATCGAATCATTGGAAAGTTTGCAGTCTGCCCTTTTAGAATGTTTCGCCACAGACACTCAAACTCTGCTTACGGGGGATAACTTTGACGTGAACGATGTGTTTACTCTGGCTTTGAACGGACTGAAATTTGCCGGCGATGGAGAGTTTTCCGTACTGGTAAGAAACGGAAAGGGAAAAGGAGCGATAATAGAGATAGCTCCAGACAAAATTTCGATTGATGATGAGATAGTTGCAGAAAACTTAACAGTTTTAACAGACCCTGCCGACTATCAATTTGCATTTACGGAAAATACGATAAAAATTTATAGGAATAATACTTTTTTAGGAACAAAAAAAACCTTTTCTGTACCCACGTACACCTCAAATGGAACAAATCCCGAATGGAGTTTGCTGGGAGCAACTACACTTGACTCTTATATCCCCGAAGTTGTAAGTGCCTCCAATGCCGTAAGTCAAGGAGACCCTGTAACGGATAAATACGGAAACAATGTAAGGCATGCCGTTTTTATCCAGAAACAAAATTTGACACTTTCAACACCCGTAGATTTTCATATAATGAACGAAACAGACGCTTTGCTAAACTCCACCATAGACTTAGCAAATGATAAAGCTTGGGTAATACTTGACAATACTTTACCATCCGATGCAATCCAAAATTATCTTTCCTCCTTTACCATAAATGGATCGAAAGCCATAAACAACTACAATGTAAGGGTAGGAGTGTATTTGAACGGTACGCTGATAATGCCTTACAGTAGTGTGGTAAAACCTTTTACAGGATTCAGCAATGAGAACTACGGCGGAGATATTTCCGAACTGAAATTAGGGGCAAATGAACTAGGCAACACATCCAACGCATTTCAAAGTTTCACGCTGAAAAGAGGCTATATGGCTACCGTTGCAAGTGGAGCAAACGGTGGTGGATACAGTAGAGTTTACGTGGCAGACCATCAAGATATAAATATCCCCATATTACCTCAAGCGCTCAACAGACGAATATCTTCCGTCCACATCAAAAAATGGAATTATGTCTCCAAAAAAGGGTGGTGCAGCACAACAAGCAATGCCGCCATCGCTACCGAATGTAAAAAAATGAGAGCTACATGGTTTTACACGTGGAGTGCAGACAGAGGTAGCACAAGTGATACAGAGTATATCCCCATCAAAGGACACTTGTATTGGCCATCAACAAGTCAAATCAATGGACAAATAAACAGCACACACGTACTCAGTTTCAACGAGCCGGAACATTCCGAACAGCACACTTCCGACAAATGTTCGTGTGGCGGAGTCATCAGTGCTTGGACTGCCTGCACCAAAACTCCCGACTTTCAACCGTCTGGCATGCGTATAGGTTCTCCTGCCCCTACCGATGCAAGTTGGCTCACAGAATATATAGGACACTGCAACGATATGGCTTACCGATGCGATTTTGTAGTGATGCACTGCTACTGGGGAACAAACGAAGCGCCCAATGCCGCCTCATGGTACAGTCAGTTGAAGTCTATCTACGACAAGACCAAACGCCCCATTTGGATTACCGAATGGAACAACGGTGCGTCATGGACTACCGAAAGCTGGCCATCAGGCTACGGCGACAAGCTCGAAAAAAATAAAAATACAATCAGAGAGATTCTCAACGTACTTGACACCTGTCGCTTTGTGGAACGATATTCTATCTACAATTGGGACTCGTACTATCGCGCAATGATAAATACCGACGATGGTTGGGTTACACCTGCAGGACAAGTTTATAGAGACAATAAATCTACTTTTGCATACAATGCCGACGTACAGTTTGTACCCGTGTGGTGGGTCCCCAGTCTGAAAACGGTTTCGCTGAAAGCCAAAATCAACTCGTTGGATGGTAAAATAGTGTTTACCGTCTCCAACGACAATGGAGATATGACGGACAAACTGATTATCCAACGTAAAAAAAGTGACGGTACGTTTGAAAACTTTTACACTGAAAATAATCGCTCCACTTTCGATACCAATACAAACACTTATTCTTTTGATTTGGGCGGAATCAATCCAGAAAATGATGAGTTCCGATTGTATATTACCACTACCTCGGGGGGCGAAACATACAGCAATACTATCGGGTTGGGATATTTGGTCAACCCCAATATTATTACAGCAAGCAAAACTACAGTGGAAGGATGGACTTGTTTGAAATCTGCAGCAAATGGATATACCAAAGCTACCAATGACACCTATCTGGAAGTATGGAATTCTTCGCCAATAGGGATGTATTTCGATTATTATCAGGATGTAACAGAATTGGCAGAAGGTGTTTACGAGCTTTCAGCAGCTTGTTTCAATAGCACAAATGGTGTAGCGGGCAGTAGCGTAAACGGACATGTAGGACTATATGCACAAGCAGATGGTATAGAGTACTTTGCACCCGTAACCAACGATAGCGAGTTGAATACTCAAGTACGGCAAACGATTGCCTATATTGCTGTAAAACACAGAAAATTACGGATAGGAATAAAGAATATCGGAGAAATGAGTGCCCGGTGGGCAGGAGCAGACGAATTTAAACTCAAATATATAGGAACAATTGAAGGAGTACTTACCGAAGGATATGATAAATTCAAAGAAAATATGCAAAACATTTCGGACGAAAGATATTTGAAACTTTTTGTGTGGAATGAGGAAAAAACTACCGCCGACGCAGGAAAGGTAATAATAAATCCCGATTGCTTGCGAAACGACACTTACGGTTGGGCAGCAAACAACATTGACTTCTCATCGGGAGGGGCTTTTGACGGTATTTCGTCAAACAACTACTGGAACAAATGGAGCAGCACCGATTATACCTCCGAGATGTATCAAGACCTGAGTTTCCTACCCGAAGGTTCATACTCTTTGAACGCTATGTTAAGATGTTCTATCGGAGGAAAAATGAAACTTTATATGATAGACAACCACTCTCCCGACTCAACATCTGCAATGCTTACAGGAACAGGAATTACCCCTCCACCAAACAGCGCATATCCCGACGGTTGGAATAAGATTACCACAGAAAAGATAGAAATACGGAGAGGGGAAAATTTGAGAATCGGGTTTATTACAACGATGAAAAATCAATGGTGGAGTGCAGACCATTTTACCCTGACCTACGAGCCTTTGAAGTCTTTGGGTGTAAAAAAGTATCGGAACGATAATATACAAATAGTCACCAAAGGAGAATCTGTTGAGATTACAACAAAAGAATCTGTCAATATCGTCATATATACCCTTTCAGGAAAATTGATTTATATGCAAAAAGTAGATGCCGGCATTAATCGTATAGCCATGTCAAAGGGAATTTATCTTATCAACGACCAAAAAATCATTGTCCGATAATCTTTCTCTATAGTCACCAGTGCCTAAGCGTATGATTTTATAGTTGCACACTTGTTTCGTGATACTGATTATTTTACCCTATCCAAAACTCAGTCTAATAAGTTTAAATCAACAGCATTGTAAACATCTTCGAGGAAACTGATTAAAAGGAACGCTACCTTTATTAGAAATTTGATTATTTCAAAAGCTTAAGCATCATTTATATCATCCGTATCATCGGCCAATTTTCTAATCAGATTGCCCAATGAAACAATTTCTTCCAAATCGGGATAAGCAAAATCTAAGGATAGGACTTTATCTTCTTCGCTTAGTCCAATCGGAATATAAGTACGATTAATCCATTCCTGTTCATCTAAAGTTTGTAAAGGTTCCATTCGTATTTTACTATCAAAACTCTCGCGAGCCATATCTACAAGGGAATCTTCAGAAGAGCCTCCTACTTTAAAAACAAAAGTGGTATCATTCATAAACAAAGGAATTGCTTTGTAGGGAAAATGCAACAAGAACACCTGATATTGCTCTCCTACCCGATAAACATCCATTACTTTAAAATAAGAATTGTAATGAAGTGTGGAAAGTTTCCATGTAGCCACATCGGGATTTTGCCGACAAATATCTTCTATCTCAAAAAGCCTTGCGGTATGTGCTGAGGCTACAATAAAACGAAGGCGACTTATTGGCTTTTGGGCTTTGGTGGTTACATCAATAAAAGCGCCCGCCCGAATAATTCTTCCTTTTTTATAAATCTGATCTACATCGACAGGGGAATTTGTATCCCTGTAATAAAATGTCAATCCAGGCAATGTCCAGTTGATAACCTTTTCAAGAAAGTCTTTATCCAACTGATTATTTTCGTAGCAAACTTGCCGAATAACACCAGATGGTTCCAATACAAAAAGATTACCATCCATCACGGCATTGAAACAATTCTCCTCCCTATCCCATTGAATGCCATCATATATTGGAGGAAACAAAAACACACCGGATTTGTGAGCAATCCCGTATTTTTTATTTAAGGCAAAAATAGCAAGTCCGTTATCATCAAATTTGCCCATCCAATCGAACCACAATTGAAAAAGCGGCTCTCCAAAGGGATTGAGATAACCATACAAACGAGGTTTTAATCGGGCATAAAACAAATTGTTGGTACAATTCTCAATTTCATAGTATTGAAAAGGAGTGATTTTATTTCCTTTTGTATCAATTAATCCCCACTTTGTATCTATTTTAGCCGGTGCAACGCCATTTACAAAACGACCGATTTGTTGAAATTTCATTTTAGGAGAAATATGCTTTATTCCGTTACGGTCGATTGTCCCCCAGTAAATACCCGTTTCAAACTGCGCAAAACCTTCCTCGTCAAAAGGCTTTACATTATCGTATTCAAAAGGAATGATTACATTTCCCTTGTTATCAATCAAACCGCAACAATGGCGCGCTATATAAGCACGAGCGTAGTTGCCTTCAAAAATAGGTCGGTCGGAAAACTGACAAGGGATGACCAACCGACCCTCATCGTTGATAAAACCCCATTTCCCTCCAGCTTTAACTCCCAATAAGCCATTGTAAAACCAAAATCCTGTTTCATCATATTTTTGAGAGGCTTGTGCCCTGGCTTTTATTTCTTTGTCGGTTTCCTGCACGTTCATAAACTTTTCAATTGATTTCTTATCCAATAAGGAGAAAACTTATTCACAAGACACTTGTTATTAGACGTGAAACGCTTAGGAAACAACATACAATACAGACTAACAATATCTTATCAAATTTGACACTTTACGATTAACACCTAACAATTTACGCCTTGTCTAAATTATTGTTACTACTTATCAATTTACCTTTGACAGGGCAAGTTACAGCGATTTTTTGAGATGGCAAACGACCAGTTAATCTTTAGACAACGAAAACTGCGTTACTGTCCTTGGTAGCCAAACCCGCATTTTAGCTGGCTCTCTATTGTCCCATACATTATAAGGTATGGCTTTAAAAGTTACTATCTCGTTTTCCAAAGAGAGTTGGTCGGCAGTGGGTTTTATCACATTTCCCTCCCCTTGTATCGTATAAGTTCCGGAAAAGATACTTTTGTCATGTACAAATCTCAACTCTTTGACATCGGGTATAATCATTCTGTTCAGTTCAAATGAATTGTCGACACTTTCCAGACAAAACAGGATTGGACCTCGCTCCAACGCTACCTGCCCTCTATCGGCTACCACTTTTCCGTTGGCTATTACTCGATTGATATTCATCGGAATATACAAATTAATTTTGTCTCCTTTTTTCCACACCCTATCTATTACTACATATCCATCTTCTTCGAAGGTCAATATTTTTTTTCCGTTGATGGAAATTTTATATTTATCGTTCTTACTATTCAAATACGTATATAAATCACTCGGAACGGGTCTGTTTATTGCCCATCCGGGGATTCGCAAACGAACTGAAAATTGGGATTTGCGAGTGGGATTTATGGTGAATTCAATTTTTCCATCCCAAGGATAATTGCTACTTTGGCTTATTTCTATTTTTTGTTTTTTCTCCAAGATAATGGTTGCCTTACTACTTACAAATAGGTTTACATACAGGTTGTTTGCTCTTTGGGCATAAATATAGCCGGTTACGGAAGATAAGAAACGACACAAGTTGGTGGGACAGCACGAACAGTCGAACCACGCTTGACGCGTATAATTTCCATCGGAAGCCAAGGGATTAGGGTAAAAGAATTTGGTTCCGTCCAAACTTACGCCCGAGAGTACATTGTTGTACAAACTGCGCTCAAGTACATCAATATATTTTGACTGACCGTGGAGTTCAAACATTCTAAAATTCCAATATACGTTTGCAATGGCAGCGCAAGTTTCGTTATACGCAGTTTTGTTTGGTAACTCATAGTTATCTCCAAAGCGTTCGCCATCGCTTCTGGCACCGATACCCCCATTGATATAATATTTTTTCGAAACCATATTCTCCCAAATACTGTCTATCGCATTTAGATATTCCTTATTGCCAGTCAATGCAGCTACGTCTGCTACTCCCGAATAGAGGTAGGCTGCTCTCACAGCATGTCCTACAGCTTCCCGCTGCTCGATTATGGGGGCGTGGTCTTGCCAGTAAGTCCTATTTTTGTCTATCCGTTTTCCCCGGCAATCAATAAAGAATTTTGCCAAATTCAAATACTTTTTGTCTCCGGTAATTCGGTATAATCGTACCAATCCCATTTCCACTATTTCGTGTCCAGGGGTATCGTCCCTCAATCCAGACCCAAAAACTTGGGTAAGTAGGTCTGCGTTTTTTAAGGCGATATTGAGCAAACTCCGTTTTCCTGTGGCCAAATAATGTGCTGCCGCCGCTTCAAACAAGTGTCCCGAGTTGTATAGTTCATGGCTTTGTTGCGATTCGTTTACCCACCTCTCTTTTCCTGCCCATCCAAATGGTTTTTCGGGATGGATGGTACGCGCCGTGTATAAATAGCCATCTGGTTCCTGCGCTTTACCGACAATGATTATCAAACTGTCCACATACTTGTCTAAAACAGGATCGGGGTGTACCGTTAACGAAAAGGAAGCCCCTTCGATGGTTTTGTAAATATCGGTGTCGTCAAAAGTGAAGGTGGTCAAAAACTTTCCACTTTTATTGGCTGCATTTGTAAAATTTTGCAAACGCCCGGTGGTTTCGCATTTTTGAAATGATGTCGGAATGGTAGATATACGATTGGTCTCTACACGAGATGACCAAAAACTATCGGTTAGTTTTACCTGATTGAACGGTACCCCCCGAAAAGGATAGTCGGTGGTTTGAGCTTGAATGGCGGATAACAAAAAACTTATGACAGTAACTTGTAACAGTGTTTTTTTCATTGGCAACAAAAATTTGACAGGTAAATTGTTATCGTTGATTGTCGTATAAAACCTATTTGTAAAATAAAAAACTTGCCTTTATGGCAACAAAATCAAAATATTACAAACAAAGATAGTTGTTTTTTTTAGACAATTTGTGGTAAAAACAAGTAAATTGTTGATAAAGTTGGAGATAGAAGTATTTTACGCATCACGGAGACACCCATATCATATGATTTACAACAAATTAACAACTTTCAACATTTTGTAAAATCCGCTATCGTCTACTATGCCGGTTATATAATAGACATTATACAGATTAGTTTGTTATGATTCTTATTGTCAGTAAAATAGTCCAACTTCTCTTATCTCTTTCTCAGGAGATAGATTGTTTCAATCCCCCCTACTCTCTTTGCAAAGGGGGAATTTATCAAATCCCCTTTGGGCAAGGGAGATTTAGAGAATTTGTAATTTTCATTTTTAGTTCCCCATAGAAAAAAGATATATCGATTTATTTTTTTGATAGACAGATATATATTATTCTAATTTATATAATCTCTAATACATCATTTTTTTACCCGTTACTATGCACTTATAGCATATGGCTTTGCCTATTACTTGTCCTGTAAAAGCAAAGTTAAAATTTCTCCTAAAGAGACAAAAAAGCAATCTTCAAAGACTGCCTTTTTTCTTTTCAACTATTCTTACAATACCTCATAATCTGTGTCGGTACCGTTCAATATAGATTTCAATATTTGCTTTGCGCAGGGTACAACAAAATTCCAGGTATTGGGTGCGATTAGAATCTTAATCGTTGTCTATTCGTATGAATGTACCGTTCATTTCAAATTCCAATTCTACGCTGTTGTTTAATTCTACCTGTTGGTAGTTCAATTCCAGTTCCCAATCGGCAATGACATTGGAGGCATAATTTCGCAATACATAATCCAAGATAGCTTGCGGGATTACTGAGTTCGGGAGTTGGCTTGTGCCGTCAATATCTATGATTTCGCAAGCCGAATTAAAGTCCAACTCAAAATTTCCCGACATTTGCGAGGATTAGACAATTCTCCTCCTACAATCTCCCTTTTGAGTTCTAAGCCCACAACGAAGAGGAAAATAACCATCAGTCCGTCATTGACTCAGTGATGAATACTATATTCAAAAAATAGAATACCATCAAATATAAATCCCAGTTTATGCCCCAATACATGGGAATAATCTTCCGACCAAGGGAAATTAGCCAGAATCATAGCGATGATAACACTCAGCCTGAGGAGTATACCTTCGGATTTTTCCTCTAACATAAATCGCTGAATAGGTTGAACTACCCTATCTATGGGTTCTTTCTTTTCTCCTGTCATTTGTTTTTAAACTTTATAAGACACTGTAAAATGTCAGATACAATGGAAATATATCCTTGATAGCACATCTAACCGAAAGTCAAAAATAAAAATATTTTTTCAGTTACTTCTTATCTGATCATATTTATCTGACACGTTTCGGGTTATAATATTGCAGATCAGCCAGATAACAACTTTTAACATTGAGGGGCTTATATTTTTATTACTTTTGTCCCCGATATTGGGGAATCCGATATTGTTCAGGGTAGGTTTTA
Organism: Paludibacteraceae bacterium; assembly: GCA_047974405.1. Lineage (GTDB taxonomy): Bacteria > Bacteroidota > Bacteroidia > Bacteroidales > Paludibacteraceae > UPXZ01. The sequence continues at coordinate 58,480 of JBKECI010000042.1, forward strand.
CAATTACCTATTTACCTTTCTTTGTATACTCTGAACCCATTTTATTAATCTCATATAACCTGAGGGCAATTTATATCATTTGTGATGATAGGCTTTGCTGTGTGGCTATATCCAATGTGCTTATACGGCATACATTTCCATTCATTCTCATATGTGAGAATGTAGATTATTTTAAAAAATATGTTAAGACTTTTGTTGTTTATTACTCTTATTGTCTCGTTTCCCGGTTATAATATTTTGGCATCAGATAAAGTTCCCCGAAAAAAACATCTGAAAATAGGTGGAGCCGTACGCTTTAACACTGCCTCGGAAAACTATGAGTTATCGAATAAAGCCTTAGATGCCTATATGAAACTTGATACATGGTTCTTGTCGGCCGATGCCGAGTACGATGATTTTGACCTGAGCTTTCAGTATCGGTTTTATCCCGGATCAAAAGTACACTTTATACATCATGCCTATGTTGGATACAGGTTAAATGATAATTGGTATGCAAAATTAGGAGTTTTCCAAAAACCATTTGGAATAGCGCCGTCGGCATCTCATTCTTGGTGGTTCCAACTTCCATATTATATGGGACTGGAAGATACTTACGCAACCGGTATAGGTACTGAATACAAGATCGAGAAGCTATCTGTTGATATGGCATATTTCAGACAGGCTGCACCAAAAGGGTTCCTAAGTTCAGAGTATGAAGATAATGCTGTAGGAAACAGCCGTTTTTCGTATGCTATTGTTCCCACAACAGGGCTTGTGGGAGAACACGGGAGTAGTGCATCTATACGGGAACTGGATCAATTTAACACACGCATACGTTACCGGATCAATGAAATAATAGAGGTTGGCCTATCCGGACAGTTGGGTAGTATCTACAATGAGACACTAAACAAAAGAAACTGGGGGCTGACTTGGGCAGCGCACTCGGTACTCAATTATCAAAGATGGAATTTGAAGGCCGAAATCATCGGGTATAATTATAATGCCCAAAATGATGAAGGGTTATCTCTCGATGCCTTGCAAATGGCAGCCTATGGTGCAGCCTACGATGTCACCGCCCGGGGTATGGTCTATACTTGCGGCATAGCATACACTATACCTGTCAATAGAAAGTTTATCCGGTCGGTTCAGCCCTATCTCGATTATTCGATGGTGGATAAGGGAATAAAAGGCTACTACAACACTCATCATCTTGTGCCGGGAGTGCTGATATCATCCGGCTCTATTTATACATATGTAGATCTGGCCATCGGAAAGAATCAGCCTTGGCTTACGTCGGATTTTGGTAACGGCTTGGGCAACGGTGCAGAGAATGCCAGATGGAATAGCAGGTTTAATATAAATATTGGTTATTATTTTTAAGAAACGGACTCTTATAGTTCAACCCGAAGAATTAAATAGAAAAATAAATAAAAACATGGGAAAACGACAAAATTCCTTTAAAAAGGAACTTAACTTGAGAACAACATTTACAAAATCGGTGGCTCTTCCGGGGCTAATAATTATACTTATTGTATCGCTCTATTGCGGTTTATTTCCTTCTGAGGCAAGTCTGCTACTGACACAGTTAAAATCTTACTTCTTCAATAATTTTAGTTGGTTCTACGTTCTGATGGTTACTATTTTCATTCTGTTCCTTATCATTATCGCACTCAGTAAATTGGGAAATATCAGATTGGGAGCAGACACGAGTAAACCCAAATATAGTTTCTTCTCATGGATTGCTATGTTGTTTGCTGCAGGTATGGGAATCGGGCTGATGTATTTCGGTGTAGCCGAAACTATCTCTCACTATGCCAATCCGGCAACCGACGATGTAGTAATGAGAGCGAAAGAGGCACAGCTATATACATTCTTTCATTGGGGAATACATGCATGGGCAATATATGCAGTTATGGGATTGATACTTGCTTATTTTGCATACCGATATAAATTGCCTTTAGCAATACGCAGTGGGCTATACCCTCTGTTGAAAGATAAAATAAACGGGCCTGTCGGGAGCATTGTTGACACATTTGCCCTTTGCAGTACATTTTTTGGTATTGCTACTACTCTGGGATTTGGTGTTGTGCAGCTCAATGCCGGGTTGGTTAAGATAGGAGTATTATCCGGGTCAAGTTTCATCTTTCAGGCAATTATTGTTATCGTAGTGATGGTTATTGCTGTAACCTCTACCCTGACAGGATTGGACAAAGGGGTGAAAAAATTAAGCGAACTAAATCTGTCCCTCGCATTTATATTGATGATATTCGTCCTTATAGCCGGGCCTACAATATATATCCTGAGTACATTTAGCGAAGGGCTGGGTTATTACATCAGCAGTTTAGCTCATCTGACATTCAATACATTTGCTTACGAGACCGAAGGCCAAGCTTGGTTTTCGGGTTGGACTATTGTATACTGGGCCTGGTGGGTTTCTTGGGCTCCATTTGTCGGATTATTTATTGCCCGTATATCGAAGGGACGTACTATCCGTGAATATATCATAGCTGTTTTGATGATACCGTCTTTATTCAATTTTTTGTGGATGACTGTATTCGGAAGCAGTGCCGTATGGATAGATAAATTTGAGGCAAATGGGATACTCAGTTCACTGGCAAACAACGCGGATGTCTTATTGTTTAACTTTTTCGAATATTTTCCATTAACTCCTGTACTTAATGTCTTGGCTATACTGATGATTGCGGTCTTTTTTATTACTTCTGCCGACTCAGGGATATTGGTAATGAATAGTATAGCATCAGGCGACAAACGGAATGCACCCAAATGGCAAAATGTATTCTGGGGAGTATTGCTGGTCATTCTCTCATTGGCATTGCTCAGATCGGGAGGTCTGGAATCACTGCAAACAATGACTCTCATTTTTGCTCTACCTTTTGGCTTAATCATGCTTCTCCTCTGTTTTTGCCTGTGGAAAGCCTTACGTGCTGACAACTTGTTTCATAATGCAAAATTACCCTATGGAAGTCAGGCTTGGAATGGGGGTCAATGGCAGGAACGGTTGAGCAGGATACTGGCCTTTTCGAGGAAGAAAGATATAAGAATGTTCCTGAATGAAACAGTTTTGGAAGCTTTTGAAGATGTGAAGGAGGAACTAAACCATAATAACATTGATGCAGACATCACACAGGGAAAGGATAACGAATTATCTGTGGAACTGGTAATCAAGCACAATGTGATGCGAAATTTTCGTTACGGGGTCATGTGCGAGGCGCAAAATATATCGGAATACCTAATCAATGAAGACAATGCACCCGATATAGATACCGATACGGCATATGTTCCTGTTACATACTTCAACGATGGGCGGCAAGGTAATAATATCGAATATATGACTAAAAATGAAATAATAATAGACATCCTCAGAGAATATGAACGTTTTATCAGTCTGGTTTCCGATGAAAAGAATGAATTACTGATTATTAGATAAGATTAAATAACCATTTTTATCTAAAATCACAAGATTTGTCCCCTTAGTAACGGTAATAAAAATAACCTACTACTTTTACACTCACAGCATACCTTTTATGGTCAGCGAAGGGAAATCATGACATAATAAACAGAGAAGAAGCAAGGTCGTTTGTTTTGGGGATGAAGATCAAATTATTGAGCCGTGGTGGCAGCCGTATTGTTAGTGGAGCATTTGGTGTTAATACAAAGATCATTAGGAAAGGTAAAAAATAGCCGTCTTAGTTGCCAGATTCTACTATCAAACGTCTCCGAAAAGCAGGAGATGGGACTAAGTACTAGTCCCATCTCCTGAATGGATTAAAGCATTCGATCTGATTGTGAAATTAAGCACCACCGGTCTTCTCCAAAGCGATGGTATAAAATAGACTTATCTAAATACGGTTCAAACAACGAAACAATTATCAATCAGAGGATAAGCACCGTCTCCTACATTGTAAGACAAATACGGAAACTTTAAGGATGAGAGCGATGTCTGAAAATGGAAACGAAAATAAGCAAAGAATACAGTTTATTTTCTCTACAAGGCAATTCTCTATGCTAAATCCCCGCTTTGATTTGAAATACTTCGTATTTTATTCTACTTCTGCTAAGTCCTAAGTACATATAAATCGTTATTATTTAGTGATTACTACGTATTACTAAGGGGTACAACAAAATTCTAGGTATTGGGTGCGATTAGAATTTTAATCGTTGTCTATTCGTATGAATGTACCGTTCATTTCAAATTCCAATTCTACGCTGTTGTTTAATTCTACCTGTTGGTGGTTCAATTCCAATTCCCAATCGGTAATGACATTGGAGGCATAATTCTGCGATACATAATCCAAGATAGCTTGCGGGATTACTGAGTTTGGGAGTTGGCTTGTACCGTCAATATCTATGATTTCGCAAGCCGAATTAAAGTCCAATTCAAAATTTCCCGACAAATACAATTCGTATTTAGTTGTATTTCTTTCGGTATCTTTGATTGCCCTTACAATCCCATTTTCAGGAAAGTGGGTCGTTTTATAGGTCATAATTTTCGTTGGGATTTCGCTCTGGGATAAAATGTTATCGTCATCGCATGATGCTACGATAATTACGAAAAACAATAGGCTCAAAAATTTAAGTGATTTCATCTGTTGATATATATTTATCGTTTTTAATAGTTAGATAAAATACCCTAATTATCATTTTCGGTCAGTTTCCGATTTGTTGCTTAACGGGCATTTCATATTCTCTTTTTTATTTAATTAATGTCCCATTTTTGTCTATAAAAAGGATTTGTTCCAAATCTCTATTTTCAATTTCTATTTTGTAGCTAATATTATTGCCTTCGGTAATTTTTTCGACGTTATCTATTCTGTGCGAAGGGTAGTTCTTTTTTATTGTATTAATTACCACCTTGGGCAGCTCGCTTTTGGCTATTTCTTCTTCTACTTTTAGTTGTTTGCCATCGGCAGCGTACCATACCTCAAAATCTTTGTTCCAACCCTGTTCAAAATCTACGTTATACACATTGTTTTTCAACTCCCAATCCACGTCTTTAGCTTTTGGAAAATCCGAGTTGAATTGATTTATAACGACTGAGGGTACTTGATTTGTAGGAATATCTTGCGCAAACAACGCACCGCTAAACAGCAGCATTCCCAAACTTAAAATTTGCTTTTTCATTTTAGTTGTTTTTAAAATTATAAAGCAAAACTAAGGAGACATTCTGGAAAGAATTGGGAATTTATCCCTTTTTCTGAAAATTCAATTGAAAACAATGCTTTTGTTCACCGAATGAGTAGTCTATTTTTATGCTGTAAAGCGATGATATACCCTTTACAATAGCCAAGCCCAACCCTGTTGAATTATGAGAAGCATTGTATTTTTGAAATCTATTGAAAATCTTGCTTTTATCCAAAGTTTTTTTATCTCCAGAGTTGCAAATTTTTATTTGGTTGTTGTTTATCTCAATCTCAATCCTACCTTTTTCAATATTGTGGTAAATAGCATTTTTTAAAAGGTTCGTTATCAATATTTGAGCATGTAGTTTATCCATTTTATAAACCAGCGCTCCCTTATCATCAACCGTAACAGTAATATTCTTGTACAATGCTACTTCATCCAACTCTTGTATGATCTGTTGGATGAGTTGGTTAAAATTGATCTCTTGTAGGTTTGAAATTTGCTTGTTTTCGATTTTTGACAGCAGCAGTAGCGATTTATTGAGTTTGGTAAGCCGTTGCAAAATTTGATAGGTTTCCGTTAGCTTTTGTCCCTGACTTTCGCTTAAATCCTCATTTTCAAATAACAGCTCTATTTTATTACTTGCGATGGCAAGTGGTGTTTGCAGTTCATGGGCAGCATTTTCCGTAAATTCCTTTTGTTGGTTATAAGCATGTATACTGCGTTGGTTCATATCATTTACCGCCTGTTGCAAATCCTTAAACTCCTTGATTTTTGTTTTGGTTTGTGGCAAAGGGTTTGAATCGTCAATTTTATAAGATTTTAATTGCTCCAAAAAAGTATAAAAGGGCTGCCACAGTTTTTTAAGAATAACGTTATTTATCAATACTACACTCAATATCAATATGATATAAAGCCCAACAACATTCCAAAGCAGAGCTTTTAAGAGGTCGTTTTGCTCGATGATGGGGTTAACTATTTTTAGCCGATAGTAAGCGTCATTGGCTCTGAAGACGGTAACCAACATCCGTACGGGTTCCGGTTCAGGCATTGGGTCGTCCGCGTCTTGCATCAAAATTTCGGTATCTAAATATTGGTCTTTGACCGCAAGAGCCGATTGCTCATCAATGATTTTGAGCGTGTATAGGCTTTCGTCAAAATCGGATTTTGTTGTGATTATGGAATCGACCAATGCGTTTTGAATAATCAATCGTTTTTGATGTTCGAGTTCTTCATCAATAGAATCCTTAATTTGATTGAACATTGAAAAGTAAAAAGCAACGGACCATAAAGCCACCACGAGCAACAAGGCTATGGAAAGATACTTTATGGATTGGTTGAGCAATTTCATTGTTCTATAAGTTTATAGCCCACACCATATACGGCCTCAATGGTTATATCTGCTTTGAAATCGTTGAGTTTTTTACGTAAATTTTTGATTTGATAATAGATAAAGTCAAAATTGTCAGCTTCGTCCGAATGGTCTCCCCAGACATATTCTGCCAAGGCAGATTTGGTAATCAGCCTGTTTTTGTTCATTAAAAAATAATACAGCACATCAAATTCTTTTCTATTGAGATGGACAAGTTCATTATTTATTTTCAATTTGCGCTCATCGATATCTAAACTTACATTTAAGAAAGTAAGAATATTGTTACCGCTTAAATTTTTTCTTCTGATGACAGCCTTTATCCTCGCATTAAGTTCTGATAGGTGAAAAGGTTTAGTCAGGTAGTCGTCGGCGCCCAGTTCTAACCCCAACAATTTATCATCCAACGAATCTTTAGCAGAAATAATGATAATATTGTCGGTTTTGTTATTTTTTTTTAATTCTTTTAGAATGTCGATACCGTTGCCGCCAGGCAACATAATGTCCAGCAAAATACAATCGTAATCGTAGATCAAGGCTTTTCCTATAGCATTATTAAAGTCTGCAGCTATTTCTACCAAGATTTTTTCTTTTTCCAAAGATTCCTTGATATTATCGAGCAACTGCTGCTCGTCTTCGATAACCAAAATTTTCATGAATCAAAGATATTCTAAAAAATTAGAAAGAATTGGGAATTTTGCAAATTTAATACTCTGACTAACGGTGAAGTAAGTAAGAATTAGGAATTTTATCCAAATTATAACAAATCAAACGCTTTCAACGCTTTGTAAACTCCGTCATTATCTACTGTGTCGGTTACATAATCTGCCGCTTTTTTCACGTCATCGCCGGCATTTCCCATCGCTACCCCAACAGCTGCGTGCCGCAACATCGAAATATCATTTCCACCATCACCAAACGCCATAGTTTCGCTCAACGAGATACCAAAATGTGCTATCATTTTATCTATGCCTATCCCTTTGTGACTGTTTTTGGGTACAAAGTCGGCAAAAGTAGCATGCCATCGCAAAGCGTCGCAGCCTGTGAGTACCCTCAACATATCCGCATCTTTCTCTTGCTCAAAGAACAGTACCACCTGAAACACATCCATATTCAGCGCTTCTACCAAAGATATCTCTTTAATCTCGGGAAAATTGAGCAACTCGATAAAACGCTCCACCTGAATATCTTTTTTATTAGTAAAAGTGATATTCTCCGCCATAATCACGCACGTCAGAGGATTCTCTTTTTCGTATTCGATAAGTTTTTCTATTTCTACTTTTGAGATAGTATGTTTGTAAACCGCAACACCGGTTGAAAGCAGACAAAAACTCCCGTTTAACAATACATATCCGTCTATTGAAAGATTGTCCAATACCTTTACGGCTTCCGGAGTCCTCCCAGTGGCAACAAATACTTTAATACCTTTCTCTCTCAATTTTTTGATTGATTGCACAGTAGATTCGGGAATACTATGGGTTTCAAAACTTTTAAGAGTACCGTCAATATCGAAAAAAACCGCTTTTGTCATATCGATTTATTTTTAAAACTTGTTTTACGATTTACCCTATTTTGAATCACTCTACCTCCTGTTTTGCAAAAAATAGTCCACAGAATAGGTTACTCCTATCTTTATTCCCGTGTCAATAATCCTGTCGGTGTTAAAATCGAAGTTGAAAGGAAGTAGCGAATGGGCTTTGATATAGGGATTTACAAACACCCCCAATCCGTATTCCGACTGAAAGTGGACTCCACATCCCATATACGACCCAAAACCCGGCTGATACAGCAAATCAAGCAGCACACCGCTCTGTATAAATCCATATTGGAGAAAATTGATATTGAAACCCACCGGGACATTAATCAGGTTTACATCGTTTTTTGTTCGGAGCAGCTCGCCGGTTGTGGTATTAGAAACAGTTTTTGTAAAATTATGGTAAGAGAAGTTCAATCCGGTTTCGACCCCCAACCAACTATTTAACGGATATTGGTATTCCAAACCCAAAGACATTGTGCCTGTTCCCCTTATTCCGTAATCAGAAGGATATGTCTCCCCCAAACGCATCATCCTATTTACAGATACAATCGAATACGAACCCCCTACCCGACCGTAGCTTTGGGCAAAACCATTTACAAAAAACGATACAATGACAATAAAAACAATAATTTTCTTCATAGGTAAATATTTTTTCAAAAAAACAAGTCACAAATTTAATGGTTTCTAATGATATGGGCAAACACAAAAACTCATCTTGCCATTTCTACAATATCACATCAAAAATCATTATCTTTGCATCTCAAAAATAGTCTCACATTAAACGCACCTTACAATGACGATTCTTTTTTTTCAAACTTCCCACCAAATCATTTATGCAGTACAGGCAACCCAGTCTCTAAACAAACAAAACATAGAGAAACTCACATGGCTCTTTGGAAATGCCAAATGGCTGAATTCAGAAAAAATTTCGGGCGAATTTATAGGTCCACGTAAAGAAATGATAACCCCATGGAGTACAAACGCGGTAGAAATCACCCAAAATATGGGGATACAAGGGATAAGCAGAATTGAAGAATTTATCCCCCTAAATCTTTCTTTGCTGAACGAGGATAAAAAAACAGAAACCATCACTGTACAAAAACCGGAAGAGCTTTTCGACCCTATGCTACAACGCACCTACTCCGAGCTACACCAAGATATTTTTACCGTCAGTAAGCAGCCGGAGCCCATTCAATATATCGACAATATTGCCTTATACAATGACAAAGAAGGATTGGCTCTAAGTAGTGACGAAATCGAATACTTAAACGAAATCGGGCGAAAAATGGGAAGAAAACTTACCGACAGCGAAGTTTTCGGATTTTCTCAAGTAAATTCGGAACATTGCCGCCACAAAATATTCAATGGACAATTTGTTATTGATGGAGAAGAAAAAGAACTCTCACTTTTCAAACTGATAAAACGTACATCGGAAGAAAATCCCAACAATTTAGTTTCGGCATACAAAGACAACGTGGCGTTTAATCAAGGTCCCGAAATCGAACAGTTTGCACCCAAAACCGAAGAAGAATCATCTTTTTTCAAAACAAAAAAAATAGAATCTGTTATTTCGCTCAAAGCCGAAACACACAATTTTCCTACCACAGTCGAACCTTTTAACGGCGCTGCTACAGGAACGGGAGGCGAAATTAGAGATAGGCTTGCAGGAGGTAAAGCAAGTTTGCCCATAGCAGGAACGGCTGTGTACATGACCTCATACCCACGTCTCAACAATAATCATACTAAAACATCAAGCCGTGCCTGGCTATATCAAACCCCTTCTCAAATACTTATCAAAGCCTCCAACGGTGCGTCCGATTTTGGCAATAAATTTGGGCAACCACTCATTTGTGGCTCGCTCCTCACCTTTGAACACCACGAAAACAACAAAACATATGGATACGACAAGGTAATAATGCTTGCGGGAGGAGTTGGATTCGGGAAGAAAAAAGACGCGTTGAAAGGAGAACCCCAAACCGGAGACAAAGTGATTGTAATGGGGGGCGACAACTACCGCATAGGGATGGGAGGCGGAGCTGTTTCATCGGTTGAAACAGGGCAGTACGACAATGCTATTGAACTCACCGCCGTGCAGCGCGCCAATCCCGAAATGCAAAAACGGGTGGCAAACGTAATACGCGCGTTGGCCGAAAGTGATGACAATCCAATAGTTTCCATCCACGACCATGGAGCAGGCGGGCATCTAAACTGCCTCTCGGAACTGGTAGAAACTACGGGGGGGGTGATAGAGACTGGAAAACTTCCCGTTGGCGACCCCACCTTGAGTGCAAAAGAGATAATTGGTAACGAAAGCCAGGAGAGAATGGGGCTGATTATCAAAGAAAAAGACATTGAACGTGTTCAGAAAATAGCAAAACGCGAACGCGCTCCGATGTATATTGCAGGAAAAGCTACGGGAGACCACCGCTTGGTATTCCAATCTGTTCCGGCAGAAAACTCAGAGACAAATCCCCTCGATTTACCTCTCGACTATCTTTTTGGGAAACCTCCGCGTACTATAATTACCGACAATTCTATCCACGACAAATTTGCTCCGGTCATTATTGAAGAGGAAATGCTATCGGAATACATCACAAATGTACTCCAAATGGAGTCGGTTGCCTGCAAAGACTGGCTAACCAATAAAGTGGACCGCTCCGTTACAGGAAAGATTGCGCAACAGCAATGCGTGGGAGCATTGCAACTTCCACTCGCCAATTTGGGAGTTGTTTCGTTGGACTATCGAGGCAAATCGGGCATTGCCACTTCCATAGGACACGCACCCCTTTCTGCTTTGATAAATCCGGAATCCGGATCGATTCTTGCCATTGCCGAAGCACTTACCAACATCCTTTGGACACCGCTGAAAGATGGTTTGGACGGCGTTTCGCTCTCTGCCAACTGGATGTGGCCCTGTAAAAACGATGGAGAAGATGCCCGGCTCTATCGTGCGGTAGAGGCTTGCAGCGATTTTGCATGTGCTTTGGGAATCAATATTCCTACAGGAAAAGACTCCCTCTCGATGACTCAAAAATACCCCAATGGCGACAAAGTATTTGCCCCCGGTACTGTCATTATTTCTGCTGCCGCAGAGGCTACAAACATACGTAACATAGTCAATCCTGTTATTGTAAACGATAAGAATACAGCCATTTACTATATCGATTTTTCTTTCGATACGTTCAAATTGGGTGGCTCCGTATTGGCACAAACATTGAACAAAATCGGAGACGAAACCCCCAGCGTAACGGATGCTGAATATTTTAAAGACGCATTTAACGCCGTTCAATTATTAATCGAAAAAAATCTTATTCTCGCCGGACACGATATTTCTGAAGGAGGTATGATAACAACTCTGTTGGAAATGTGCTTTGCCAATACAGCAGGAGGTATGAGAATAGAATTGGATTATTTGTCGGAAAATTCGTTAATAAAAATTCTTTTTGCCGAAAATCCGGGAATTATTGTACAGATAAAGGAAAGCAAATTGGCTGAAAAGATTTTGAAAGAAAACGGAATCGGTTTTGCAAAAATCGGATATCCCATCGAAGAACGACGGATGGATATTTACAAAAAGAAAGTCGGATATTCATTTTCCATTGACGAACTCAGAGATGGGTGGTACCGCACATCTTATCTCCTTGACGCTAAACAAAGCGGCGAAAAACAAGCCAAATTCCGCTTTGAAAATTACAAAAATCAGCCGGTGGAATTCAAATTCCCGAAAACTTTTGAAGGGAAACTATCGCAATACAACTTAACAGCCGAAAGAAAAGCGAGTGGAACAAAGGCGGCAATCATCAGAGAAAAAGGCACCAACGGAGAGCGTGAAATGGCATATTCACTCTATTTGGCAGGTTTCGATGTAAAAGACGTTACAATGACCGACCTGATAGCAGGGATTGAAACGTTGGAAGATATACATATGATCGTATTTTGCGGCGGTTTTTCCAATTCCGATGTACTTGGCTCAGCCAAAGGTTGGGCGGGTGGATTTATGTTTAACGAAAAAGCTAAAACTACTCTTGAAAATTTCTATAAACGCGAAGACACCCTGAGTTTGGGAATTTGCAACGGCTGTCAATTGATGGTAGAACTCAACCTTGTAAATCCCGAACACAAGCAATCTGCCAAAATGTTGCACAACAACTCTCACAAATTTGAGAGCAATTTTATTTCGCTGGCGATTCCCGAAAACAATTCGATAATGTTCGGGTCGCTTTCCGGACATAAAATCGGAGCATGGGTAGCACACGGAGAAGGAAAATTTTCACTCCCGATGGGAGAGAGCAGCTACCACATAATTGCCAAATACAATTATGACTCTTATCCGGCAAACCCGAACGGCTCCGACTTTAACGTAGCAGGCATTTGCTCTTCCGATGGGCGACATTTGGCTATGATGCCACATTTGGAACGAGCTATTTTCCCGTGGCAGTGTGCAAGCTATCCTGCCGAGAGGGTAAATGATGATGAAGTTACCCCTTGGATAGAGGCATTTGTAAATGCCCGCCAATGGATAGAAAACAAAAAATAGTGCAATAATTTCTTTTTCTTTATCATAATGACAGATTCTATCTCACTTTCGGAACTGACCACACAAATCCAGAAAGTCATTCGCCAGCAGTTCAGCCGTCAGGTATGGATACGTGCCGAAATTGGCGAATGTAGAGAGAACAACGGACATTGCTACTTGGAGTTAATTGAAAAAGAAAAGGATACGGAACAAATTGTAGCCAAATCGAGAGCTGTAATTTGGGCAAGTACATACCGGATGCTGAAACCCTATTTTGAAGGGAGTACAGGACAGTCGCTACAGGCAGGGATTAATATTTTGGTAGCCGTCATAGTCGATTACAGTGGGCAATATGGATTTAACCTAATTGTACGAGATATCAATCCTACCTTTACCATTGGCGAAATGGCTGCTCGGCGGTTGGAAATAGTCAGAAAATTGGAAAACGACGGAGTAATGGATATGAACAAACAGCTATTGCTCCCTCTACTCCCCCGTCGGTTTGCCATTGTCTCATCGGCCACAGCAGCCGGCTACGACGACTTTTACAACCAGTTGCACTCCTCCCCTTTCGTGTTTTACACTAAACTATTCCCTGCCATTATGCAGGGCGAACAAGCGGAGCAATCTATCATTGGTGCATTGGACAAAATATACCGCCATTACGAATATTTCGATGCGGTAATTATAATAAGAGGAGGAGGTGCCGTTACCGATTTGAGCTGTTTCGACAGTTACAATTTGGCACTCAACTGCACTCAATTTCCTCTCCCCATTATTGTAGGCATCGGGCATACGCGAGATATTTCCATATTAGATAAAGTAGCGCATACCAGCGTAAAAACCCCTACTGCTGCCGCCGATTTTTTTGTTGATATTTTGACAAAACGTGAGGACGAGTTATTTGAACTTGCCGAAGATATCCGAACGGCTATTGTCAAACGTACCAACGACGAATATCAAAAGCTGAAACTGATAGCCCTCCAACTCAAACAAGCCTCCAAAACAGGGTATATTAAAAAGAAACATGAATTGGAAAGATATAAAATCTTGCTCAAAAATTCGGCACACAATATTTTAAAGGAACAAAAAAATAGGCTACAACTACTCGACAACAAGCTTGCGGTACACTCTCCTTTGTATTTGTTAAAACAAGGATATAGCATTACCGTGGCAAATGGCAAACGTATTTTGTCGCCACAGGAAGTCTCTGTTGGCGACACGCTAACTACTTATCTGCAAGCCGGACACATCAAAAGTGAGGTTACTGATATTAAGGATTCAAAATAACTGTTTACATCCTACTCAAAAGAAAACTTAAACATCTGATTAAATGCGTTTTAATAAGTGTTTTAGAGGCATAAACATAAGGCTTTTTTAATAGTTCAAATAGAAACTTTGTATTTTACAAAACAAAAATCAAGGCTAAAAGTGATATAAATCGTTAGTCTTATACATACCCTGTTTACATTTCAAACTACTCTACATCTTTCCCAACCGTTTTCAAGGGTTATATTTTTTGCGATAATCTTTAGGGGTTAATTCCGTCTCTTTCTTAAACGATTTTGAGAAATGAAAAGGGTCGTAATAGCCTAATTTGTATGCAATTTCTTTAATTTTCAGATTTGAAAACTGGAGGTATGAGCAGGCTTTCTGTACCTTTAGCTGATTGTAGTAGTCGATAGGGGGAAAACCGGTTTTGTTCATAAAGCTGTTGCTGAAATGAGAGCTTGAGTAGCCTACGGAGCGGGCAATATCGTCAAGTGTAATCTTGTTCTCCAAGTTGTCTTTCATAAACAAAATGCTTTTCTGTATAATGTCAAGTTCCTTGACCGTTTTTATTTCGCGATACTGGTCTAAATATTTGAAGGAGGCTAAAAAATAGGTCAGGCAAAAACTTGTATATTCCAAGTTGTCGGAGCTATATCCCATTTCCAAGTTTTGAAAAATTTCTTCGAACAGCTGCACCCTATCTATATTTCTGCTGTTGTGCGATTCGGAAGTATCAATTATTTTACTGAAAATCTGAGAAAACATTTCTGTGTCGGAACCTGTAAAGTGCATCCAGTAAATACTCCAAGGGTCTTTGTTGTCTGCCCCGTAAGCGTGGGGCTGGTTTGCCGGCAAAATAAACGTTTTGTTGCGCGTGAGCCGAAAAGTTTCATCGTTATACTCAATCCAGCCGGCTCCCTTTTCGCAATGGATTAAAATATACTGGTTTGCACCGGCATCTCTCCTTCTGAAATGGTGTTTTGCTGCGGGATAATAACCGATATGAGTAATATACAGCCGTTTGGTTATCGAATTTGACGCAAGTAAATTGCGAATATTATACGGCAGAATAATGGCTCTTTCACCCTTAAAACCTTCTCCTATTTTTTCTTCCATTGACAGATTGTTATTTTACCAAACCGAAAAAAGTTACGAAACACAATGCTGAATGAGATTCTCTTGGTAATCAAAAACTTTTTCTAAAAAAAAATATTTTTTACATTTACTGCACGCAAATATAGGTAAAAAAACATATAACGCCATTTAAATAATAAGTATTTACATATTTTCAAAAATAATGTACATTTTTTCTGCCGGATAAAGATACTTATTTTGCATTAATAATTTTACTGTCTTGACGGCAACTTTTTAATTATATTTTATGAAAAACACATCAACGTCTCCAATCAGCCACACCTATCTGCTTCTAATCTCTTTAACAGCTGCGTTGGGTGGTTTTCTCTTTGGCTACGACTGGGTAGTCGTTGGGGGAGCAAAACCTTTTTACGAAGCCTATTTCCACATTGGCGGTCTTGCACACGTTCAAGGCTGGGTAATGGGGAGCGCGATACTCGGTTGTCTTATCGGAGTTACCATATCCGGTTCGCTTGCCGACAGGTACGGCAGAAAACCGTTGATGCTGATATCTTCGTTGATATTTATTGCCGCTTCTGTTGGGACAGGATTTTCAGGTACAATATCCATACTTATTTTGTACCGGATTTTCGGTGGCGTTGCCATAGGTATTGCGTCCACGGTTTCGCCTATGTACATATCGGAAATATCTCCGGCATCGGTACGCGGGAAATTTGTTTCTATCAACCAATTAACGATTGTTTTGGGCATTTTATCAGCCCAAATTGTAAATTGGCGTATTTCTAAACCCATTATCCCTGCCGAAGATTTTTTAACGTCCTGGAATGTTCAGACGGGATGGAGATGGATGTTTTGGATGTGCGCCGTCCCGGCTTTCTTCTATTTTTTATTTGCATTTTTTATTCCGGAGAGTCCGCGCTGGATGACCATCAACAATAAGTCTGAAAAGGCTTTGGCTGTTTTTGCTCGATTGGGAGGGAAAGAATACGCGACACGGCAAGTTGGCGAAATTCTCTCGGCAGCAAGCATCAAAAACGATGGTAACACAAGCCTTAAATCGTTGTTTCGGGGTAAGATGGCAAAAATTACCATTATCGGAATTGTGGTTGCCGTACTCCAGCAATGGTGTGGCATCAACGTTATTTTCAACTATGCGCAAGAAATATTTTCGTCTGCCGGGTACAATGTTTCGGATATGCTGTTCAATATTGTAATTACCGGAGTGGTAAATGTTGTATTTACCTTTGTGGGGATGTTCACAGTTGATAAACTGGGAAGAAAATCATTGATGATTACAGGTACCGTCGGATTAACCGCCATCTATGCCGTACTTGGTCTCGGATTCTATTTTCAAGCGACCGGAGCGGGGATGTTGTTTCTGGTTGTTTTGGCTATTGCCTGTTATGCAATGACTTTGGCTCCAATCACTTGGGTCGTTATATCGGAGCTGTTTCCCAACCGGGTAAGAGCAAAAGCAATGGCTGTTTCCACATTCGCGCTGTGGAGCGCCTGCTTTGTCC
>JBKECI010000043.1:0-6777 GCA_047974405.1 Paludibacteraceae bacterium
GAATTTATCCAGTTAGCAATATGTATGTTATTTGAACGATAATGTATGCTTCTAATGTCGTTTATTTCAATACTTCCCTTTTTCTTGTTTGCATCAATAGCTACAACAAAGTTCTTTCCGTTATGCTCTATTTCGGTAAGAACAACATAACTTCCTTTTTGCGTGGCGCTGTCAAATACGGCTATCGGATTTTGAATGGCGGTTGCCAAATCTTTTAGTTCGGAAAGGTCAAACGGATGGTCTGCCTGTGCAGATTTATCTTTTAATCTTTGGGCTGTTATTTCAATGGGACTATCATCAATACCTGCATTTAATAATTTCCAGCCCGGCATCCCCAACCGGTACACGTGTTCTTGGGCGAGTGTACCGTCTATCTGCTGTTGGAGTTCGCTGTTAAAGCGCTCGTTTATTTGCCGTAAATCCTGCCCGGCGTAAGGTTGTGCGGATAATTTTGGATTAATATCAATTTTCGGTTTTACACTCTCTACCGCCTCCGGCGTGTCTTTATACGCCGCAAACGGCTTGCGCTGTTTTGCACCATCGTAAAGCCACGCTTTGAAGTTGTCGCCTGCGGGCGTAATTGCTCCAAATCCTTGCCAATCTTTGTCGTAATTGCCCAAATAGGCTTGCTTGGCTTGTTCTGCCGTGTCAAAACCCAACATTGCTTTGCTTTCGTCAAAGGCTCCCGTTTCGGGGTTCACTTGGTCTATAACGAATACTTGTCCGCTGTTGGGATTATCGCCAATAAACACATCTATCGGGTCGCCGTCGTAACCAACCGTTCCGTCCAGCTCGCCGTAGTGGTTTTTCATTTCGTTGCTCCACGCATTACCCTTTTCATCTTTTCCGCTACGGCTACTCCCTTTGGGGTTTTCTATGGTAATGTTGCACCCTTGCAGGTTTACGCGGACTTTGGCGTAATTGCTCGTTTCTTTCTGCTTGTCAGTAGGAGTTACATTGGGGTTTTGGGATGCTATGTTTGCATCTAATTCTTGGGTGTCTGATAATTTCCCCCCTATTTTCTTGCTTTTCAGAAGTATGTGTTGTATCTTTGCTTTCAGATAATTCTTTCTCTTGCGTAGGAACAATGTCCGACTACGCTACTCCCCAAACTTTGGACTGATTTATCTCAAAGTTAAGATATTTTTTTCAGTTATTTTGATACTTGTTATTTCTTATTTTGTTGTCGACCACACAACTATTTATGATTTTTTGCTTAAAATTTTAATATTATAGAGTACAAACAAATACAAATATATACAAAAAACACAATTAAGGGTGGTTTTGTTTAACAAAATTTACGAAAACAAAAAAAACGCCGACAATCATTTCCTGTTGGTTATCAGCGTTTTGTGTTTGTCGGGATGACTGGATTCGAACCAGCGACCACTCGCCCCCCAGACGAGTACTCTAAACCGGACTGAGCTACATCCCGAATTTTTATTTTTGCGAATGCAAAAGTAATAAAATTATTCGTATAACTGTAATATATTTTAGAAAAAACGCATTAAAAGTAGAATTAATCATAAAACAACAGATAGCAAGTACACAGTCTGTTTTGAAATAAAAACATTTTCTATTTCTGCCTCAAAAATATTTGCACAGGAGTACCATTAAAGTCCCATTTCGATCGAAGTTTATTCTCCAAAAACCGACGATAAGGTTCTTTTACATATTGAGGAAGATTGGCAAAAAACACCAAAGTAGGTATTTGCGTATTGGGCAACTGTGTTACATATTTTATCTTGATATACTTCCCTTTGAGGGCGGGCGGAGGATAATTTTGAATGAGAGGAAGAAAAAACTCGTTCAATTTGGCGGTGGCTATTTTCTTTTGCTTGTTTTCATACACCTGCACGGCCGTATCAAGCACTTTCAAAATACGCTGCTTGCCGGGTACTGAAGTGAAAATAATGGGAAAATCGACAAACGGAGCCAAACGCTCCCTGATGTGCATTTCTATCTTTTTAATGTCATTACTCTCTTTGTTTTCTATCAAGTCCCACTTATTTACAACTACAACCAACCCTTTCTTATTTTTTTGGATCAGAGAGAAGATATTTAAATCCTGACTTTCAATGCCTCTCGTAGCATCAATCATCAAAATACAGACATCCGAGTTTTCAATGGCTCTAATAGAACGCACGACTGAATAATACTCCAAATCCTCATTTACTTTGGCTTTTTTGCGGATTCCGGCAGTATCTACCAAATAGAAATCGTGTCCAAACTTATTGAAACGGCTGTAAATACTATCTCGCGTAGTTCCCGCAATTTCGGTAACAATGGTTCTCTCTTCGCCAATAAAAGCATTGATGAGTGACGATTTTCCCACATTAGGACGTCCGACAACAGCAAAGCGGGGCAGTGAAACTTCTATTTCCTCTGTTGGTTCGGAGTTGAAATGTTTCACTATTTCATCCATCATCTCACCGGTTCCCAACCCGTTGATTGCCGAAACAATAAAAGGATCGCCCAATCCCAATTTATAAAATTCGGCAGCCTGATACTGCAAATCATACGTGTCGGTTTTATTGCTAATTAAAATCACAGGTTTGCTTGCCTTACGTAGAATTTGCCCCACTTGAACATCCAAGTCGGTAACGCCGCTGAGTACATCCACCAGAAACAGGATAATATCCGCCTCTTCTATGGCCAATTTTACCTGTCGTTTGATTTCGTCTTCAAAAATATCTGTGGAATTTACCACCCAACCCCCTGTGTCGATAACCGAAAATTCCTGTCCATTCCATTCACTTTTTCCATATTGACGGTCACGTGTAGTACCCGCTTCTTCATTGACTATGGCGCGGCGACTTTTGGTTAATCTGTTAAAGAGGGTGGATTTGCCTACATTAGGGCGTCCTACGATAGCTACTATATTTCCCATTATTTTTTTGTATTGTTCCAGATTGTGCAGACAATTGAAACAGGTTTAATATGATTTTCTTTATCAATATCGTTTTATCTCAAAACGATACTGTGGGTAAAAATATTTTTGCGTGCAAAGGTACCAAAAATAAATCGATACGCCAATATGGAGAAAACACTCTATTTGACTGTGGAAAGATGTCCAAAAGAGTTACTATTCAAAGATATTCTCCAAAATCAAATGAGAGCTGAAGAGGAAAATCGGAAGGTACGAAGGCAGGGCGCTCCGACAGCTTTAACGCCAGTCCCAACAATCGTATCTTATTTGACTCACTAATACTTACGTTAGAAAGGAGTTCTTTTCCCGTCTCAAAAATCAATTGATAGCTATCGATAACGACCGGTATCGTTTTGCTCCGCGTAATGGTTGAAAAATCTGAATATTTTATTTTTAACACCAATGTTTTGGATGTAAACGAACTTTGCAATATTCTTTTTGCAACTTCTTTTGCTACAGAATCCAATTGGTATAGAATTTCTTCCATTTTGTATATATCTTCCTGAAATGTTCTCTCTGCTCCAAGCGATTTTCTGATACGCTGATTTATTACCTCCCTGTTGTCGATACCTCGGGCATAAAGATAATATTCGCTACCGGCTTTCCCAAAAAAACTTTTGAGGGTTTTTTCATCAAAACTTTTTAACTCTTTCCCTGTGCTGATGCCCAATTCGTGCATTCTTTTGGCAGTTACCTTGCCCACTCCAAAAAATCGTTCGATATTAAGTTGCTCAACAAAACGTTCTCCCTTATTGGGTGGAATAACGAAAATACCATCGGGCTTGTTGTAGTCGGAGGCTATCTTTGCCAAAAACTTGTTGTACGAGACACCCGCTGAAGCTGTAAGTTGGGTTCTTTCTACAATTTTTTGTTTTATCTCTCTGGCAATCAATGTGGCAGATGATATGTTTTTGAAATTTTCGGTAACATCCAAAAAAGCCTCATCTAATGAGAGTGGTTCTATTTTATCTGTATATTCCAACAGTATTTCCCTTATTTGCAAAGAAACCTTTTTGTATTCTTGAAATCGGGGTAAAACAAACAAAATTTGTGGGCATTTTCTCTTTGCCATACCCGATGCCATAGCAGAACGCACCCCGTATCGGCGTGCTTCATAGCTGGCAGCAGCTACTACTCCTCTCTTTCCATCATAGCCTACCGCAACTGGTCTTCCTTTCAGTTCGGGATTGTCTCGCTGCTCTACCGATGCAAAAAAAGCATCCATATCAATATGAATTATTTTTCTGTTCACGCACAAATATACAACGAAAAGGGTAAAATAAAAAAGAGAGTATCCAAAAAAATGGATACTCCCTACTATTGTGGAGATTACCGGACTCGAACCGGTCACCTCGACACTGCCAGTGTCGCGCTCTAGCCAGATGAGCTAAACCCCCGTGAATAAAAATCGACGACAAAGATAATTCTTTTTTCAAAATAAATAGTTACATTTGTAACAATAAATCACATTAAACTATGCTAATATACAATACAACGTACGTAGTGGATAAAAACCGGCAAAATGCATGGAAAATTTGGATAAATGAAACTCATATCCCTTATATGAATAAGACGGGAAAATTTGACTATTACCAAACGACCAAAATTCTATTTCCTGAAAATAGTGACAACACCGAATCTTTTTCTGTTCAGTTCAAAATCAAAGACTTGGAGATGCTGGGCGTTTGGAGCGAATTGCACGCCGAAGAGTTACAAAACGAGATATCCGGTCTGTTTGGAAAAGACGTACTCCCTTTTTCTACCGTTATGGAAATCATAGATTAGTGAAATTACAAAAAACGATATTGGGCATTGACCCCGGCACAACCGTTATGGGCTACGGGATAATACGTGTACAAGGAAACGAGGCGGTAATGTTGGCGATGGGAATCTTGGAACTTAAAAAATACAGCGATCACTACATTAAGCTACAACGAATCTTTTCGAGAACACTATCGCTGATTGACGAGTTTCATCCCGACTGTTTAGCGATTGAAGCACCTTTCTATGGGAAAAATGTACAATCGATGTTAAAATTGGGTCGAGCGCAAGGTGTAGCTATGTCGGCAGCTCTATATCGCAATGTAGAAATAACGGAATATGCTCCGCTCAAAATAAAAATGTCTATTACCGGAAACGGACGCGCCGCCAAAGAACAGGTGGCGGATATGTTGCAGCGCTATCTGAAAATACCATCGGACAAGATGCTACCACATTTGGACGCTACCGATGGATTGGCGGCAGCTTATTGTCATTTTTTACAAATGGGAAAACCATTGGGGCAGTCAGAATACAAGAGTTGGAAAGACTACATCAACAAAAACGAAAGTAAAGTAAAGTAAAATAAAACATACCCCTCCAAAATTGAATTAAATCATCCTCGTTTGAAACGAATTTAATTCAATTTGAAAATCTACCTCCTTTGGGGGTGGTGGTTTAATACGCTCATTACCCTGCTCAGATAAACAAACTTTGTATAATATGAAATTTAAAAATCAAATCTATGAGAAAAATATTTTTTATCGCCTTGTTTTCTTTATATAGTGTGTTAAGCTTTACCATATTGGCTCAAAATTGCAAATCAGTATCTATTTTGGGCGACTCTTACTCCACATTTGAAGGATTTTTGCAGCCCGACACCAACCACGTGTGGTACTTCAGTACCCCAAAACATCGTACCGACGTAGTTGCTGCCACCCAAACATGGTGGCACCATTTAATAAAAAAGAACAATTTTCGCTTGTGCAATAACAACTCGTTTTCCGGCTCTACCATTTGCAATACGGGGTATAACAAAGTCGATTATTCCGACCGCTCATTCATAGCCCGTATGAACAATCTTGGCTGCCCGGATATTATCCTGATTTTTGGAGCTACCAATGACAGTTGGGCAAATTCTCCTGTCGGAGAGTATAAATATGGCGGATGGACAAAGAATGATTTGTACTCCTTTCGTCCAGCAATGGCTTATATGCTTGATTTCATGACTGCCCGCTACCCCAATGTCGAAATCTATTTTGTGTTGAATTCCAGTTTGAAAAAAGAGATAAACAAAAGCGTTGAAACAATATGTCGGCACTACAATATTGACTGTATAAAATTAGAAAATATCGACACCATGGAAGGGCATCCTTCCGTTAAAGGGATGTTGCAGATAAGCGAACAGATAACATCGTTTCTCGATCAAAAAAACGGAGACAAGCCATCGTTATAGTTTTTTTGTAATAAAACATCCCTCCACTTTCCCTGAAACTATCTCGTTAGTCGTAAATTTTGCAAAACACAACAAATGAAAGTCTTTTTCATCATTTTCTTTCTGATTTTAGTCTCTTGCTCCCAAACAAAAAAGACAAAAACAGCTGAAAAATCAATTGAAGAGAAAAATAATACCATATCCAACGATAAATATCCAACCCTATCAAAACACCATAAGGTCTCACGGGAAGAAATGCTGTTTGAAATTGAGGGGATTTATTATATGGAAGAGAACGAATTAAATTGTGGTATTACGCTAATGCTGTTCAGAGAGAACGAAAAACTAAGATATAAGTTAAAAACAAACACAAGAGAATTAACCAATGATGCTAAAATTGAACTTAATGATAAAAAAGATGGATACTATTTAACGCTTAAAAATATTGAGTGGAGCGAAAATGAAGGAGCTCTTGATGAAGAAGGCGAACAAGTTGATGATAGTGTTGAGTTGCCAAAAGAAATTCAAGGCGTACTCTACAAAAATGAAATTACAATACAAAATACCGGAAATTCAATGAATTACTATGTGAAAATTGCTGAATGTGATCAAAAATACATTCATTTGATTAAAAAATAAAAAACGGCGACAATAC
>JBKECI010000044.1:0-14736 GCA_047974405.1 Paludibacteraceae bacterium
CGCAGGATCAGTATTTTTAGGAAACTTTGCCCCCGAAAGTGCAGGAGATTATGTTTCGGGAACAAACCATACCCTACCCACCAACGGATATGCCAAAATGTACAGCGGAGTAAATTTAGACAGTTTTTCGAAAAAAATCACATTTCAACAACTATCAAAAGAGGGACTTGGCAATATAAGCAACGCCATCATTATAATGGCCGAAAGTGAAGGACTACAAGCACATGCCAACGCCGTAAGCGTAAGATTGGAAAAGGAATAAGCAGGTAATAAAAACTTAGTCATAGGTCATCAGCACATCTATAATTTCTCATACTATCTAACATTTATACCGTAAAGAAAGAAAGAAAGAAAATAATTTTCATGATAAAAGTCCAATTTCTCAACATTTTGATACCTTTAACATAATCGACCGGAAAAAATATGAACTTAGAAAAACTACTTCGCAAAAACATCGTTTCGCTTCATCCTTACTCAAGCGCGCGAGACGAATACAAGGGAGAGGCTTCTGTCTTTTTAGATGCAAACGAAAATCCTTACAACGCACCTTTCAACCGGTATCCCGACCCATTGCAACTAAAACTGAAAAAACTGATAGCTGAAACAAAACGTCTCTCCTACAAAAATATTTTTTTAGGAAATGGGAGCGATGAGGCTATTGACCTTATTTACAGAGCATTTTGCGAGCCCCGTATCGACAATGTTGTAGCTATTGAACCCACTTACGGCATGTACAAGGTGTGCGCCGATATCAATGATGTGGAATACCGAAAAGTATTGCTGAACGACGAATTTCAGTTTTCGGCAGACGAAATAATATCGAAAGCAGATGACAAAACCAAAGCTATCTGGTTTTGCTCGCCAAACAACCCCACAGGCAACAGCCTACATCGAAACGAGATAATAAAAACATTAAACAATTTTCGAGGAATAGTTGTCGTTGATGAAGCTTACATCGATTTTTCAAACAAAAAAAGTTTTATAGACGAGTTGAGCAATTACCCCAACCTGATAATACTGCAAACCTTTTCCAAAGCGTGGGGAAACGCCGGAGTCCGACTGGGGCTGGCCTATGCCTCACAGGAGATTATTGATGTTTTTAACAAGATAAAATACCCGTACAACATCAATATTCTTACCCAGCAGCACATTATGGAAACACTGCAAAACAAGAATAAAATCGAAGATTGGGTAAACAAACTGCTGAACGAGCGAAAGCGGCTGACACACAATCTTTCGACGATTCCTGTTGTTCAACACATCTACCCTACCGATGCCAATTTTGTTTTAGTTAAAGTACTCCATGCCGATAAAACCTATCAAGAGTTGATAAACAAAGGGGTTGTCATCCGAAACAGGAATAAAATAGCCCTCTGCTTAGGCTGTATCCGGATAACCGTAGGAACTCCCGAAGAAAACGACATTTTAATCGATGAATTGAAAAAACTGTGAAAGTAATCATTCTTACGTAAAAAAGAGCATATAAAACATTGATTCATTTGAACAACACCATGTATGATAATAAACAACTCCACTTTACCCCCAACAATATAAATATCGAAATTCAACTCCCCGCATCCAAAAGCATCAGCAACAGAGCCTTGGTACTAAACGCTTTATCTTACAGCCCGTATCAAATAAAAAATTTATCAGACTGTGACGATACCTATGTGATGCTGAAAGCGTTTGACTCCAACTCCAATAAGTTTGACGTTGGGGCAGCAGGTACCTCTATGCGTTTCCTAACGGCATTTTTGGCAAAAACGGTCGTATGAGATATTGTATTTTAATAGCATTAAACTAAATTTCTGAATAATTTAACATAAAATAATTAGGGCTAACATATCAAATTTTAATAGTTTTAAAATACCGACCCCACAACTTAATAATTCATAAAATAAACGAAAGTTACTTAAGTATATTGAGTTTTTAAAAAATATTACTATTTTTGAAACTCTTTTTATAAATAATCGTTTTATTAACTTAATCATCTTATTATCATGAAAACTCTATCTATCTATCTATCTATCTATCTTATCTAAATTTAAGGCAGGTTTAATCTATGTCTTACTTTTGTTGTTGTTCATTTCTTGTTCGGATTCACTCTTTGACAAAACACAGCCTTTAGATGTAAATGCCAATCTTGACAAGGATTTAACTTATCAAATAATTGCCAAGTCAATAGCTAAGAGTTTAGACAACAAAGAAGTACAGACAATACTTTCAGAGAAAGCTCTTTTACAAGAAGATGGGGATTTTGATGTACTTTTTTCAAAATTAATTAAAAATTCAACAGAAAGCACTTCAGAGAAACAGTTAGTCAGTACTTTTGATTTTCTTAAAATATTAAAGCAAAATACAGAAGAAAATTTAGTTTCATTAAGAAAAAGGGTTTCTAAAGACACTGATTCTACAAGTATTAGCTTTGACAATTTCATCCAACAAATAAAAGAAGACTATCCACTTCTACAGATATCTATTCCAAACGCAGTAGAAACAGATACCGATGGCAGACAAAGCAACAACATACTAAATGACAGCACTTTGGTCGCCTTTATTCCAAGTTCTTTCGATGATCAAATAGAGACAGATATTACAGCTTATGACAAATATGGAAATGAGTACAAACTCAGTTCGACAAATGCCCCCCAATTACCAGTCATAGTAATAAGTGACAACGAACGAATAATAGCAATAAGTAAAAAAGACACCAATAGAAATATTCCAATTAACACAACATTCTTTTTTGAGAATGAATACTATTTATACTATGTAACAAAAACAATTACAACTAACGAAAAAAACAGTGTCTTGCATAAAATTAAAACGGAAGCAACACTTTCATCAGTTAGAGATGACAATAATATGTTTGACTACATAACGCATGCACGATTCACTAGTCAGAATAATTTGAGAAGGTATGAAAGTTGGGCATTAGGTAAGCCGGAAGTAGTACTTACAATCTTATATTTTAATAATTTATTGTCTCCAAGACAAATTAAGTACAATGATAGTGGATGGTATGATGGTAACAACAAATATCTAAACACAAGTGTAATTAATTGGGTGCCAACATCAATAAATTATTACATAACCTACTATTGGGATGAAGAAGACTCCGGTTCGGATAAATCAAAAACCAAAACCATTTCAGTTACAGACAAAAATACAGGGATAACCGTTTCAACAACATACACTATCCCTGCAAGAGCCAATAACGATCACATAGGGTATTATTCAGTCTCGTATTACGATCCTGTACCACACATATACGATCCTACAGGACAAAATTTCTTTAATTTCACTATCGATTTAAAAAACTAACACAATTATGAAAAAAAACATTTTATCAGTACTCTTTTTGTACTCAGCCGCCATGTATGCACAGAATATGTACATTGGAATAAATTTATCTGCTGAGTCAAATATCTCTGACAGTAATACCCTGTGCTATGGAGTATCTATTGAGAAAAAACTATCTAATCATTTTGGATTTGTATCTGGATTTGATTGGATGAATAATTATCATACCGCTGACAATACTAAAATTAATAATTTTTCGATTCCGGTAAATTTTAAATACTATAGTAAAATTGTGAATGTTACTCTTGGCCCAAATTTAGTTTTTTTTACAGGCTGGAAAGATTTGGCCGGAAAGTCGGATATAATTAATGTAGAAGATAACAATCTGAATATAAACGCAGTATTTAAGCTGTCTCATAGTATCTTATTGGACTCAAAATTAGAACTTGAGCCTCAACTTATTGGTCGATATGCTTTTCAGCAAGCAAATATAGGTTTAGGTGTTGGCATAAAATATCATTTTTATTAACAAATTCGTCTCATTTTTTTCAAATATAATCAATCGGCACCATCATTAATATTTTAAATAGTGGATAATGCTATTCAAAATTTCAATATCTTATTTAATTGAAAATACAGAAAAAACAAGATGATTTTAATCTGATTTTTCTATAAAAAAGCTATTATACTATTGCATAATAGCTTTTTTTATGTATTTTTGATTCAAAATTTAGAATACAAGTGAAAACTTGATAAATACTCTTTAAACAAATAGATAATACTATTTCTTTTATGTTAAAAAGCAAACAACTCCACTTTACCCTCAACAATATAAATATCGAAATTCAACTCCCCGCATCCAAAAGTATCAGCAACAGAGCCTTGGTACTAAACGCTTTATCTTACAGCCCGTATCAAATAAAAAATTTATCAGACTGTGACGATACCTATGTGATGCTGAAAGCGTTTGACTCCAACTCCAATAAGTTTGACGTTGGGGCAGCAGGTACCTCTATGCGTTTCCTAACGGCATTTTTGGCAAAAACGGTCGGCGAATGGGAAATAACGGGTAGCAAAAGGATGAAGCAACGCCCCATAAAAATACTGGTTGATTCTCTCAATTTGTTGGGAGCCAAAATAGAATACATTGAAAAAGAAGGATTTCCACCACTCAAAATATTTGGCAGTGCATTGTCAGGAGGCAATATCGCCCTGAATGGCGGGGTCAGTAGCCAATATATTTCGGCGTTAATGATGATTGCACCCTATATGATAAACGGCTTAAAAATTACCCTCACCGGAAATATTATTTCTAAACCGTACATTTTGATGACCGCCGGAATAATGAAAGATTTTGGCGTAAAAATAGATTTCCAAGACAATATTATCAATATTCGTCCACAACCTTACAACCCCATCCCTTATACCGTAGAAAGCGATTGGAGTGCGGCATCGTATTGGTACGAAATACTCTCCATAGCAAAAAAGGGGCGTATAACGCTGAAAGGATTACGGGAAAATAGTCTGCAGGGTGATAGGCAAGTAGTGAACATATTTAAAAATTTAGGCGTAAACACCGAATTTAACGACAATGGCGAAACTATTCTTACCCCCGCCGCAGTGTTCAATAAATTTGACGGCGCATTCAGATACGACTTTACTGACGTACCCGATTTGGCGCAAACCGTTGTTGTAACCTGCTGCCTAAACAATATCCCTTTTGAATTTAGCGGCTTGCAAAGCCTCCGCATAAAAGAGACCAATAGGATAGCCGCCCTGAAAAACGAATTGGCAAAATTGGGATACATACTTACCGAAAAAGACGAAGACAAGCTCCTTTGGGACGGCAAGCGTTGCAATAAACAAGAACTTCCTGTCATTTCTACCTATGAAGACCACCGGATGGCAATGGCTTTTGCCCCCACATCGCTAAAGTATCCAGTAGAAATAGAAAATCCACGTGTAGTTTCAAAATCGTATCCCCGTTTTTGGGAAGACCTGGAAAAACTTACCTAATAAGCAAGGTTGATAATCGCTGGAACTATCCGCCAACCCATAAATTTTGTTATCGAGTAACCAAAAATCATTTGAAATTGATTATTTTTGGATATTTTTTAATATGTAGAAAAAATAATTTTAACAAAATGGTGTTTTATATACACACCACAATGTAATCTTCAAAAGGAAAAACAATATGGCTCAATCTACCGAACGATTTGGCAAATTTAAAAAATATTTCTGGCGTATATTCGTCTATGGATTAATTACCGTCTCTCTGATTTTCACGCTAATAAGCATCGGATGGATAGGCTACTTGCCGGATATTGACGAACTCCAAAATCCTAAAAACAGTCTTGCTACCGAAATTTATTCATCCGACATAAAATCTATCGGACGCTTTTACGCCGAAAAAGGAAACCGGATAGTCATCAACTACAGCGAAATAGACAAAGATGTAGTTGACGCTCTTATCTCCACCGAAGACGAGCGTTTTCGTAAACATTCCGGCATAGATGCCAAAGCAGTATTGCGAGCCATATACGGAGTACTTACCGGCTCGTCAAGCTCCGGAGGAGGAAGCACCATTACCCAACAACTTGCCAAACAACTCTACTCTCCCGAAGCTAACGGAATTTTCCGACGGATACTTCAAAAACCCATAGAGTGGGTTATTGCCGTCAAATTAGAACGACTATATTCCAAAGAAGAAATTTTGGCAATGTATTTAAATCAATTCGATTTCAATTACAACGCCGTGGGAATCAAATCTGCCGCCCGTATCTACTTCAACACTACTGCCGACGATTTAAAAATCGAAGAAGCTGCCACACTGGTAGGTATGTGTAAAAACCCTACACTCTATAACCCTGTGCGCCGCCTCGAAAAAACACAAGAAAGACGCAACGTGGTATTCTATCAAATGTATAAAAACAAAATCATCAGCAAGGCTCAAAAAGACTCTTTATCAAAATTGCCACTTACGCTACATTTTCAACGTATAGGACATCAACAAGGATTAGCACCCTATTTTCGTGAATATCTCCGCCAAATTTTGATGGCAAAAGAGCCACGCCGTAGCAACTATGCCGACTGGCAACAACAAAAATACGAAGACGACAAATGGGCTTGGGAAAATAATCCGCTCTACGGATTTTGTAATAAAAATAAAAAATCGAACGGAGAGCCTTACAATATCTACACAGATGGGCTAAAAATATACACAACCATTGACTCCCGAATGCAAACTTACGCCGAAGAAGCAGTGGAAGAACATATGCAAGCATTGCAAAAATCATTTTTTAGAGAAAAAAAGGGAAGATCATACGCTCCATTTTCGAGAAACTTGACCACCAATGATATTCAGAATACGATGAACCGATCTATGCGACAAACAGAACGGTATATCAAAATGAAAAAAGCCGGATTCAGCAAATCTGAAATAGAAAAAGCTTTCAGCACCAAAACCGACATGAAAGTTTTCAGCTATTCGGGGATGATAGATACCGTGATGACACCAATGGACTCCATCCGGTACCACAAGTTCTTTCTCCGATGCGGATTTATGTCTATGGACCCGAGCAACGGTCATGTGAAAGCTTATGTCGGAGGACCCGATTTTTCGGCTTTCAAATACGATATGGTTACAATGGGAAGACGCCAAGTAGGCTCTACCGTAAAACCCTACTTGTACACCCTGGCTATGAGCGAAGGAATGTCTCCTTGTGACCAGGAACTCTGCGCTCCCATTACCATCAACACCTCGTCGGGACCTTGGACACCAAGAAACGGCTCTACGGCACGAATGGGAGAAGAAGTCTCGTTGCGATGGGGATTGGCAAATTCCAACAACTGGATTTCGGCACGACTGATGACACGCTTTACTCCCGAAGCATTAGTCAAACTGATGCACTCTTTCGGAATACGCGGACAGATTGACCCCGTCGTATCGCTGGCTTTGGGACCTTGCGAAATTTCGGTGGAAGAAATGGTAGATGCCTATACCACTTTCCCATCAAAAGGCATTCGCGTTAATCCACTTTATGTAACACGAATAGAAGATAATAACGGAAATACGATAGGGACATTCGCTCCCGTGATGCAAGAAATTATCAGTGAAGTGACGGCAGCCAAAATGGTGTATATGCTAAGCGCCGTAGTAAGTGAAGGTACAGGAGCGCGAATCCGAACACGATACGGACTAAATATGCCAGTAGGAGGTAAAACAGGAACCACCAACAACAATTCCGATGGTTGGTTTATGGGATTTACACCCAAATTGGTTTCGGGAGTTTGGGTTGGAGGCGAAGAAAGAGACATCCACTTCGATAGCACCGCACAAGGGCAAGGTGCGGCTATGGCACTCCCTATATGGGCTTTGTATATGAAAAAAGTAATGGCTGACAGCAAATTGGGATACTCCATGAACGACCAGTTTGATGTGCCTGTCGAATATGGATTCTCCGGCGGATGCTACTAATATCTTTTTATATTTTTCGATTAAATATTTATGAACTTCCATTTAAAAAAAATAATTTTTATCATATTATCATCGGTTTATATATCTTCCGCTTACGGGCAGTGGAATACCGATAGGATATTGAATATTGGTAGAAATGCACTCTATTTTGAAGATTATGTGCTTTCTATACAATATTTTAATCAGGTAATCAGAATTAAACCATACCTGCCCGAACCTTATATGTATCGAGGTATTGCAAAAATAAATCTTGAAGACTTTTTGGGAGCGGAACAAGATTGCTCACAAGCTATCGAAATAAATCCGTTTGTTCCCCAAGCATATTACGCTCGTGGTTTTGCCAGAAAAAAAATGGGGAAGTACAGCCAAGCAATTACCGACTTTAACAAAGCGCTGGAATTTAGCCCCAACAACCAAGCCGTCATAGCCAACCGAGTAGAAGCAAAAGAGAAAAATAACGACCACGAAGGGGCTATTGACGATTTGATAACTTATCGGCAATTAGACCCTAAAGCACCGGGTATCGATTACGAAATCGGGAGAATACGGCTTGAGCAGAAAGATACCCTTGCCGCCATAGATGCTTTTAACAGATTTGTATCGGCAGATACCATAAACCCAGCCGGATACAGCGTTTTGGGATTACTCAAAATGCAACAAAACGATGAAAATGGTGCCTATGAAGCTTATAGTCAAGCCATAAAGCGTAAGTCGACTTTTGTGGGCGATTACATTAACAGAGGAATACTTAATGTGCAACGCAACAACTTTAATGAAGCTCTTGAAGACTACAACAACGGGATAAAATACGACCCAAAAAACGTATTGGCATATTATAACCGAGGATTGCTACGTGCCAACTTGGGCGACAATAATAACGCCATCGGCGACTTAGCAAAAGTGGTAGAAATGGACTCGGCAAACTACGAAGCCAGACTGAAAAAGGCATATCTGGAACTAAAAGTGGGAGACCTGAATGGCGCCATAAAAGATTTCAATATTATTTTGAAAAAATATCCCTTCTTTGTTCCGGCTTACTATGGAATTGCCGAAGCCAAAAAGAAAGGAGGATACAAGCGAGAAGCAGCGCAATACAACTATCTGGGCTATGAAATAGAATCGAACAAAGATTATTACAAAAAGAAACAAACCATAGAGGCAAAGAACCGGATAGCTAAAGAGACAAGAGAGAGTGATTTAATTAAAAAAGACTTGACTGTTTTTGATAAATTTAACTCCAGTTTTTCTAATGAAAAAGACAGTGAGAATAAATACGGCAAAGGGATACGCGGGAATATCCAAGACACCTATACCGAAGTGAAAAATGAAAAAAACTTTGTGCTGACATATTATTCAAAAGATGATGAAATAAGAAGAACCAACACATACTATCCATCCATATCTCAATATAATAGTGAAAAGAGATTACCATTAGCATTAAAAATCACAAATAATGAAATTTCTCTAACAGCCCAACTTATCAACGTCCATTTCGAACAAATAAATAGACTTAACGCTAAAATTTTGGATACGCCCAAAAATCCTGATCTTTATTTTGCAAGGGCATTGGAATTTGCCTTGGTACAAGACTTTAATAGTGCTATCGAAGATTTGAATAAAACGATTCAAC
The DNA here is from genome assembly GCA_047974405.1 of Paludibacteraceae bacterium. Classification (GTDB taxonomy): domain Bacteria; phylum Bacteroidota; class Bacteroidia; order Bacteroidales; family Paludibacteraceae; genus UPXZ01. The sequence continues at coordinate 9,411 of JBKECI010000044.1, forward strand.
TGGCAAATAGTTTTTATCAAGCCTATTTTACCCGCGCCAATATAAGATTTAAACTCATTGAATATCAGAATAATAACACATCGTCTCCCGAACAAAAAGCAGGCAAAGATAAGTTGTCTGCTGAAGACAAATATAAACTTGATTTTGAGATGGTTATGCACGACTATGATAAAACTATCGAATTGACATCTGATTTTGCGTTTGTCTATTTCAACAAAGCAAATGTTTTTTCATCGTTAAACGATTATAAATCTGCTATAAAATACTATACAAAAGCTATTGAAATTGATCCTGACTTTGCAGAAGCATACCTCAACCGAGGGCTTGCATTTTTGCACCTCAACGACAATAAATCGGGGAATCTAGATATTAGCAAAGCCGGAGAATTGGGCATTTATAAAGCATATAATATGCTCAAGAGACTACAGGAATAGTTAATGAGATAGCTTATATTCTTTCAAGGTAGAAAAATCATATTTTTTCTGTTTCCAAAACGCAATTTCATTTTCATACAGGTCTCGGGCAGTTAGTCCGAGATTTTTCTGTTTCAGCCGGCGGCGAAGCACGTCTGACAGCAGATAAGAGACAAAATTTCCGGCTCGTTTTTCGGTTTTTAGATGCAGGCTTTCTTCTTCAATCAGTTCGTTGGGATGAATAAGGAAATTGATGGGTTTATTGGTGTTTTTTGTTTCGCGGTATAAAAAAAGCCGTGTTGCCTTGTTTAACGCGGGAGAAATCCGCATAAACGTCCCGATGTACGGAAAAGCGAAAGACGATACCGGAATCTCGAATAACGGGGTGTTTCCCTTTCTTGCCAAATTATTTTCGGCAGTAAAATAGGGTGTTCTCGGCGCTTTGAGCCACGCCAGTTTCTTCTTACTGCCGAGCGACATAAACATATCGATGCGTTGTGGCGCTACCGAACTGTCAATCTTAAAGCCCGTCTCCACCAATGCCTGCGACGTAAATTCGTTTACCCGCAACGCCGGCGCGCGAAACGAGATCACTTCTTCGCCGGCAATATCTTCCAGTATTTTTTTTGCTTCGGAAAGATGCCTTTTTTGCTCATCGAGACTCATCGCGTCAAACGCCTGCCGGTGGTCGTGCGTCAAGCCGTGGCAAGCCACTTCGTGTCCGTAGGGTTGAACCATCCGTACAATTTCGGGACACTCTTTGGCAAAATCGGCAATGAAAAAGAAAGTGGCTTTTACATCATATTTGGCGTACAAGTCCAGCAAGCGGGGCATCCCTTCTTTCCACACCTTTATACCGGTTTCGGCACGCAAGCCACCATTGACAATGGAAGTGGTTTCCACGTCATTGGTTAGCAGGCAGGTATTTTTTAGCTCGGTCAAAATTGTTCTATTTTTTTTGTAAAATTTACGCCCATTTGATAAGTGCCGCACCGTAAGTCCATCCGCTACCCACAGCCGCAAAAAGCACAATGTCTCCTTTTTTCAGTTTCCCCGATTTCTTGGTTTCGTCAAGCAAGATGGGAATCGTTCCCCCCGAAGTATTGGCGTATTTGTCCATATTGGTCATCACTTTTTCAAAAGGGAGTCCGATAATTTCTGCCGTTTTTTGCAGAATGCGGATGCTGGGCTGGTGCGGAATCATCACATCAATATCATTTACAGACAATCCTGTATCTGCCAGTACCTGGTTAATGGCTTTGGGAAGCACTTTTACCGCAGATTGAAAGACCATTTTACCATTCATCCGAAAATACTGTTCATTCATATTCGACTCCGTCAGCGGATTTTCGGAACCGCCTGCCGGTACGGTAAATCCCAGCATCTCTTCAGACGTGTCGGTGTATAGTCGGTAAGCCAGAAATCCTTCGGTAACGTTGGCGTGCGAAATCACCGCCGCACCGGCGCCATCTCCGAAAAATATGGCGTCTCTCCTACTCCAGTCGGTTATTTTGGAAAATGTATCGGCACCGATAACCAGCACATTGTTGTAAACACCCGAAGCGATGTATTGCGATGCCACCGACACTCCGAACAAAAAACCGCTGCATACGGCTGCCAAATCAAAAGCCGCAGCGTTACGCGCTTTCAATTTGTGTTGTACAAATGCCGCTGTGGATGGCGCCTTGCGGTCGGGTGTGGCGGTTGCCACAATGATTAGGTCAATGTCTTCGGGTTTCAATCCGGCATCTTCAACGGCGCGTCTCCCCGCTTCCGCCGCCAAATCGCTGGTGGCTTGATTTGCTGCCGCCACTCGCCTTTCCCGAATCCCGACATTTTCGTAAACCCATTGCGAATTGGTATCTACAATGGTCTCTAAGTATTCGTTGGTATAGATTGTTTCAGGCACATATGAGCCTGTACCGATGATTTTTACGTTGCGTACTAATTGTTTCATTGCTGCTTGTTCTATTTCTTGAATCCGACCGGCACGTCGTCTTTCATCTCAAATTCTTTGATAACTTTTGCCGGTACTCCCCCTACCATAACATTGGGCGGTACGTCTTTGGTTACCATCGAACCGGATGCCACAATAGCGCCTTCGCCGATGGTTATTCCCGGTAAAATGGTTACTCCGATGGCTATCCACGCGTTTTTTTTGATAATGACGGGCGCTAAAAATGCTTCGGACAGGTTTTTGTGGTATTCCAACGGTTTGTTGTGCGTAAGAATAAAATTTTGTCCCGCCAGCGATACATTATCTTCTATCACTACAAAGTTGGGATAAACATCGTCAATCGTTACCATCGGACCGATATGCACTCCTTTCCCAATTTTCACACCACGCCAGCGGTGCAGTTTTACACGAATACCACTATACGGTACCACACGCGAAACCACCTGCCAGAAATGATCCATTGACCTACGGTACAAAAATCGGGGCATTGCCATAAATCCGGTGTAGCCGTGTTCTCGTGTCGTCCGCTTCCAAGCTTGGTAAAACGAGCGTTCTACGTGGTTGGGAAGGGGTTGTTTTTGTAAGGGTAAAAAGTCTTTCATATTTTGAGAAAAAAATACGGATTATCAACTTCATTAATCCTATTAATATATTCTTAATCAATCATCAACAACACCAAATTTAGTACGAAATAATTTAAAAAATATTTTGCCCGTTTACATATCGTTCATTGATAATCCACGATATTCTATGGTATAGTCCGGCAAATGTTGCTGAATAAGTTTTTTGGCTTTGTTTTCAAGCTGTTTTAGATTGATTTTATCCGCCTGACGTTTTACTTCCACAATTATTGCCCGTTTTTCGTACTCATTGATTGCCACAATGTCTATTTCGTTTTGATTGCCACTTTCCCAATACGAACCGATTTGAGATAAATTTTCTTCTTTTATCAATTTGTCCCTGAAATATCTTTCCAAAATTTGTCCGCTGTACGTTTTGTAATCGCACATCAATATATCTTTCAGATAATCGAAATTTTCAATTTCTGCTGCACTACGGTATTTGTATATAAATCGAAACCAGAAGTTTAGAAAGTTGTCGTTGATTTTATATTTTACTTTTTTACTTCCCGGCTTTGAGAATATAGGACGAATTTTAGTTATTAATCCGTATTCGTTTTCCAATTTATCCAAAAAACCACCTACGTTCATCCCCAACATAGTTTCTATTTCGGCACGTGATGTTTTGGAAGAAGCAATCAGCGAAAGAATTGAAAAATAATTCCCGTAATCTTTGCCAAATTCATCTATCAGCACATTTTTTCCTTCTTCCAAAAACAACGAGTTTTCGGAAAACACTTCATTTACAATACTTTCAAGTGAAAACGCATTAATGCTTACCAATAGTTCCACGTACTTGGCAACTCCCCCCGTGAATAGATAAAATGCCAATAAATCTTCGTTGTTAAAATCCGGCTTATAATCGCCTATAATTTCCTTAATCGTATCTATATCAAACGCTTTAATATTTAATCGGGCAGTAGCTCTGCCAAAAAGGGGTTCTTTGGAATTTTCGAAAATACGTGTCATCAGCGAATAAACCGATCCGCACAAAATCAGATTAATCTTACTCTTATCTTTGCCGGCATCCCAAATATGTTGCATTTCGCTGTAAATAGACGAATTTACTGTGCGAAACTCCTGAAACTCGTCTATAATCAACGTAAATGGCCGGCTTTGTGACAAATTCATCAAATACCCGAATACATCCTTAAAAGTACGAAGTTCGCCAAAAATATCCACGTTCAATTTGTTACTAATTTCTGCGACAAACTCTTCGCAGAGCAAAACTTCATTTTTCTTTTCAATAAAAAAATAAAGCGACGTTTTTTCTGAAAATGTGTGAATGAGCAAAGCCGTTTTTCCTATCCGTCTGCGACCTACGACAAACGTCATCTGGGCTGTATCAAGTGAATTGTGTACAATCTTTGTCAAGAGAGACATCTCTTTTTCCCTGTCGTAAAACTTTATCATAACACCAACAGATTATTAGGATGCAAAGATATATATTTTTTTATTGTAACGCAAATTACGGTAACGGTTGTTGCAATTCTGAGATTTAAATATTTTTACTAATAAAGCCCCCCGTTCAAGTCGATGGAAGTTCCGTTAATATACTCTGTATCAATCAGGTATTTCACGGTTTTATAGACATCTTCCAAATCGCCCAATTTCTTGGACGGAATTTGTTCCAGTATTTGCTCCCGTAATTTATCCGGTACATCATTCAAGGGCATTCCTGCATTGATGTATCCCAAATTGATGTTGTTGATGGTTATGTTTCTTTGCCCGTTCTCAGTCGCGATGGTTTTGGTCATTCCCCAGAGAGCAGATTTGGATGCGGCGTAGGCGCTTGTTCCCACTACGCCCTTTTGTGCCACAATGGACGAGAAATTGATGATTCGTCCGAACTGTTTTTTGTACATCAGCGGTAAAACGGCGTTAATCGTCCTGAATGTACCCCCCAAATTAACATTTATCAGATTCATCCAATCATCCGCATCGGCACGGCGGGCAAGCGAATTGTAATTGATACTTGCGCAATTTATCAGCACAATTTCATCGTCTTCATCCGCCGATTTTTCTACCCAGTTTTGTACTTCCTTCGTATCTGCAACATCTACTTTGGTCAAAAATTCGACTACGTCTGTCTCGGGTTTTGTACCATTGTACGTTCCAAAAACAGTATGTCCTTCTTCTTTGAATTTTTTGAGAAGAAAAAGTCCGATGCTCCGCGAAGCGCCTGTGATAAGTATATTCATTGTTGTAGTGATTAGTGATTAGTGATTAGCTTCACAACATTATTGATGGCATTTTTCCTCTTCCGAGTTCCGTTTCGGCTACGCCTGCACTACACTCGAAAGAGGAAAAGATAAAAAAATTGATTATTTTTGTTC